>NZ_WINW01000037.1:0-341252 GCF_009827885.1 Apibacter sp. B3546
CTTATAAACTTTTAATTTAGCTAAACTCATAAGCTAACTCTCATAATTTTATATCAGACCTTTACTGTCTATGATGATATTTACTATACATATTCTTCAATGTTATTAAAAACAATCTCAATCTCGATAAAGAACTTCTTATTTAGAAATAGTAAATCTAAATAGTTTTTGAAATCTTATAATTTGAAGAAATAGGTTTTATTGATTCTATTTCTTTAGTTACTCTTTTTTGATAGGTTTTTTTAGCTAAGAGAATTCAAATTTCATAATATAATAACTACTAAAAAGTAATTATATGATGAATTAAAAAATTAATAATAAATTAAACTAATTAGAAAATTATTTTACATGATAGTTTGTAGTAAATATTTATACCAATTAGTTTAAAAAATCCATAAAAATATATGTCTTTATATTTATTGTTAGTAATAATAGCTTAAAATTATTTCATTATTAAGTAAAAAAAAATTTAGATAATAAAATAAATAAGCTTTATTTTTTATTCATAAATTATATTATTTTTGAGATTATAGCTTATACTTCTATTTGATTTTAGGAATTTTTAGTATTTTTGATAGTAAAAAATCAATTAAAAAAATTAAATAATTGATTTTTAAGCATTTATGAATTTAAAACGATTAATACTACTAACAGTGATAATAATATGAATGACAATATCCAAAAAAATAAAGAACTTACTCTAGAAGAAATTCATAATTTTCGCGGAAAATATCCAAAACAGCTAATATATCTATTTTTGATTGAAATGTGGGAACGTTTCTGCTTCTATGGTATGAGAGGAGTTCTTACAATTTTTATGGTGGGTCAATTAGGAGTTACTGATAAAGATTCTAACCTTAAATATGGAGCGATACAAGCATTTATTTACGCCTTTACTTTTATTGGGGGGATTTTGGCAGATAAAATATTAGGATTTAAAAAATCTCTTTTCATTGGAGGTTTAACCATGGTTTTAGGTAATTTAATTATCGCTTATTCTCCACATGATTTTTTTTATTTTGGAATAACATTATCAATAATTGGAACCGGATTTTTTAAGCCTAACATTTCCACTATGGTTGGAGATTTATACAGTGAAAAAGATCCACGAAGAGATGCAGGATTTGGGTTGTTTTATTCGGGTATAAATTTAGGAGCCTTGTTTGGTGGTGTTTTATGTGTTTATTTAGGAAAATATCATTCCTGGAATTTATGCTTTTTAGCCGCATCTATAGTAATGCTAATAGGTATTTTAATCTTCTTAGCAACCAAAAAATATTTAGGTCCTATTGGTGACTCACCATTGATAGATATGAAACCTTCAACCAGGAGAACACGTGAGATGTTTGTGTACTTAGGAGTATTATTATGCATACCTATTATTTATGCCATGATACATAATACTCGATACACGGATTATTTTATGTATACCATTGGTCCGTTGGCAATAGCTTTGTTTATTATAGAACTTATTAAAATAAAAAGCGCACAAATAAGAAAAAAACTTGTTGCAGCGATGATTTTAATTATTTTTTCAATACTATTTTTTGCATTTTTTGAACAAAGTGGAGGAGCTTTGGCTATTTTTGCCGAAGGAAACCTAAGTCATAAATTACTGTTTTTTAATATTGATCCTAATATTGTAAATAATAGCTCCAATGCTTTATTTGTAATAATCTTAAGTCCTTTATTTGGATTATTATGGCTATGGTTGGCAAAAATAAAATTAGAACCCAATACGGTAATAAAATTTGGATTGGGATTTTTATTTCTTTCCGGCTCTTTTTATATTTTATATAGTACAAGATATTTTGCCGATTTCAACGGAATGACATCTTTAAATATCTTTACAATAGCCTATTTGGTTATGACGTTCGCAGAACTTTGTTTATCTCCGGTAGGCTTATCTATAGTTACCAAATTATCTCCCAAAAATTTGTCAGGAATGATGATGGGAATGTGGTTCTTAGCCAGTTCTTATGCACAATATGTAGCAGGTCTTTTAGGGGCAGAAATGTCTTCTCCGGATGAAAATGCATCTTTAGTAACTAAATTATATTCATATACTACAGGATTCGGAC
This sequence comes from Apibacter sp. B3546, assembly GCF_009827885.1. NCBI lineage: Bacteria > Pseudomonadati > Bacteroidota > Flavobacteriia > Flavobacteriales > Weeksellaceae > Apibacter > Apibacter sp. B3546. Next base: position 2,082 of record NZ_WINW01000037.1, read on the forward strand.
AATTGGCCAATTATGCATTAATTACCGGTATTGCTTTAATTCTATTTTCTCCTTTGATAGGGAAATTAATGCAAGAAGTTAAATAATAATAATAAGTAAAACTAAGTATAAATTATATTATGACAGAAACTCAAGTTAAAAAAGGGCATCCTAAAGGGTTATACCTACTGTTTTTAACAGAAATGTGGGAACGATTTTCGTATTATGGGATGAGAGGAATTTTAATACTATATCTTACAAAATCTTATTTAGAAGGAGGTTTAGGTATAGATGCTCAAACAGCCAGCTTAATATATGGTTTCTTTACAGGGTTTGTTTATTTTACTCCATTAATTGGAGGTTGGTTGGCGGATAAATATTTAGGACAAAGACATTCCATTACAATAGGGGGAATTATAATGATGTGTGGGCAACTGGCATTATTTTCATTAAATACCCAAAGTGGACTGTATGTGGGGTTATTCCTTCTAATTATAGGAAATGGATTTTTTAAACCCAATATATCAACTTTGGTAGGTGGTTTATATGCAGATGGAGATCCTAAAAGAGACTCAGCATTCTCTATTTTTTATATGGGCATAAATTTAGGAGCATTGATTGCTCCCATTATTGTAGGAATATTGACCGATGATATTTTCTCTACAAGAGATGCCGCAGGAAAAATAATATCATATGGGTACAAATATGGTTTCCTCGCAGCTGCAGTCGGAATGTTTTTTGGTCAAATTACCTATAATACGTTGGCGAAAAAATATTTAGGAGATCTTGGGTTAAAACCTCAAGGAAAAGTCACCAAAAACGATACAAATAGTGATGTTGATCCAAACGTTCCACTAACTAAAAATGAAAAACAAAGAGTTGCTGTTATATTTATTTATTTCTTTTTTGCTATTTTCTTTTTTGCAGGATTTGAGCAAGCCGGTTCATCTTTATCATTGTATACAGATAAATTTATCGACAGAAATGTAAACTTGCCTTTTATTGGAGAATACAATATACCCACTTCATTATTCCAATCGGTAAATCCATTTTTTATAGTAGTTTTAGCTCCGATCTTTGCGTATTTTTGGAATAGTAAATTAGGACAAAAACTAACGACTCCGTTAAAAATGGGATTAGGAATGATAATTTTAGGGGTTGGATTTTTCTTTATGTTAGGAGCAGTTGCGGAACGAGGGGGCGATATAGCCGATGTTACCATTAAAGCGAGTATATGGTGGTTAATTTTAACGTATCTTGTTCATACCATAGGGGAATTATGTTTGTCGCCTGTCGGGCTTTCCGTAGTAACAAAATTGGCACCTCCTAAATTAGCATCTCTATTAATGGGAGTATGGTTAATGGCATCCTTTATTGCGAATATAGTAGGAGGTTTTTTAGCTTCTACAGTCGAAACCTTAGGAGCAGGTAAAATATTTTTATATATTTCATTATTTGTAATCATTTGTGGAGTATTAATGATCGCATTAAATAAAGTACTAGTAAAAATGATGCATGGAGTAAGATAAGATTAAAAATAATTAAAAAGTTATATCACTAAAGCATATTCTTTATTTAAATTAGAATAAATGAATATGCTTTAGTTGTTTATGGAATGTTTATTAAATCATTAGATATAATTCATATAAAAATAAATTCATGAAAATAAAATGAATGTACCTATACAAACTTTTCAATTTCCGGGCTTACAAACAGATCAAGTTCTTCATATAAAGAGAGAAGATCTGATTCATCCCGTCATTTCAGGAAATAAATTTTGGAAATTAAAATATAATATTCAAAAAGCTAAAGAATTAGGAAAGAAAATATTGGTAACTTTCGGCGGAGCAATGTCTAACCATATTGTAGCCTGTGCGGCAGCAGCTAATGAAAATGGTTTCCAATCTATAGGTATAATTCGAGGTGAAGAAATTGTTGATAAATGGAAAGATAATTTAACTCTAACAGAAGCTTCCACTTATGGCATGGAATTTATTTTTGCACCCAGGCATGAATATAGATTAAAAGAACAGTCGAGTTATATACAAAATATACTTAATACTATTCCTAATCATTATTTAGTACCTGAGGGCGGAACAAATTCATTGGCTGTAAAAGGAGCAGCAGAAATACTATCAGAAAAAACCTTTTCTTATGACATAATTACTTCTGCAATGGGTACCGGAGGAACTGTTTCTGGATTATCTGTAGGAGCATTTCCTCACCAACAAGTAATCGGATTTCCGGTATTAAAAAACGCTCATTTTTTAGTTAAAGAATTATTAAAACATACTAGCAAAGAAAATTTTATAGTAAATTTGGAGTACCACTTTGGAGGATACGCTAAAATTACGAATGAATTAATCGATTTTATTAACGAATTTTATTATCTCAATCATATTCCCCTTGATCCTATATATACAGGGAAAATGATGTTCGGATTAAGAGACATGATAAAAAAGGGGCAAATCCATAAGGACAAAAAAATTTTAGCAATACACACAGGAGGTTTACAAGGGATTAAAGAAATGAATAAGTACTTAAAGAAGAAAAATAAACCTATAATTGTAACATGAAAAAATTTGGAATATTTCTAATAGCGATAGTTTTAGGAAATTTCATTCTGGCTCAAGAATCTGTAAAAAAAGATGAATTATACATTCAAACCTATGCTAAAGTTGCAGTAGAGGAAATGGAAATGTATCAAATTCCTGCAAGTATTACCTTAGCACAAGGAATTTTAGAAACAGGTAACGGGCAGAGTATTTTAGCACAGGTAGGAAATAATCATTTTGGCATTAAATGTAAAAATGATTGGACCGGAGGGAGAATGTATCATGATGATGATGCCAGAGGAGAATGTTTTAGAAAATATACCTCTGCAAAAGAATCTTACAGAGACCATTCTTTGTTTTTAGCAGAAAGACCCTATTATAAAAAACTGTTTCAATTAGATAGAAAAGATTATAAAGCATGGGCACATGGTTTAAGAAAAGCAGGGTATGCTACTAATCCTAAGTACGCATATATGTTAATCAATTTAATTGAAAGATATAAATTATACCAATTTGATTCTTTAACCTCTGATAATGTAGATAAAAAGTTAGCAGAGTTATATCCGGATACATATAAATCCAATAATAGTATTGAACAGGTAGAAAAATCATCAATTTTGTTGGCAGATGCTAATTCAAAAACAGTAAAAATTGATGTTCCCAAAAAAACAACTCCGGTTAAAGTAACGGCTAAAAAAGTAGAAAATGTAAAGAAAATAGCAGCCGTTAAGACCAATAATTTTGAATTCCCCAGCTCTAGAATTAGAATTCATCCCAATGGGAAAGTAAGATATATTATATTAAGGAAAGGAGATACGTTGGAAGATATTTCAAAAGCCTATCACATCTCATTAAATCAATTAAAATCTTATAATGATTTACTCTTTCAAGATAGTTTAGTAATTAACCAAAAAATCTTTTTAGATCCAAAAAAGAAAAAAGGAATCAACAAAGAACATATTGTAAAAGAAGGAGAGAAGATGTACGATATAGCCCAAGAAAATGGTATTTCATTAATTGAATTATACAAAAGAAATTTAATGTTTCCGGGAGATGAGCCTAAACAAGGAGATAGAATTTTATTAAAAGGGAGAAAAAGTTAAAATAGGGTTGGTAGATGTTATTTAAAAGAAGTAAGGCTTTATTTCAAGAGGCGCAACAATATATACCCGGAGGGGTAAATTCGCCCGTTAGAGCATTTAAATCTGTCGGAGGAGTTCCGGTTTTTATGAAATCGGCAAAAGGTGCATATCTTACAGATGAAGACGGAAACACATATATAGATTATATAAACTCATGGGGCCCCATGATTCTAGGTCATAATCATCCCCAAGTAGTAGAAGCAGTAATAGAGCAAATGAAAAATGGGTTTTCATTTGGAACTCCTACGGAATTAGAAACAGAAATTGCTAAATTGATTACCTCTTCTGTGCCTTCTATTGATAAAATAAGAATGGTTAATTCAGGTACGGAAGCCTGTATGTCTGCAATTCGATTAGCAAGAGGTTTTACATCAAAAAATAAATTTATTAAGTTTGAAGGGTGCTATCATGGACATTCCGACTCCTTTCTTATAAAAGCCGGAAGTGGTGCTGTTACCTTTGGAAATCCTAATAGTCCGGGGGTAACGGAAGGAACGGCAAAGGATACTTTGTTGGCTAAATATAACGATATCGAATCTGTAAAATCTGTTTTCGAAAAGAATAAGGGCGAGATTGCAGCAGTTATACTTGAACCTATAGCAGGTAATATGGGATGTATACCTCCTAAAGGAGATTTTCTTGTTAAGTTAAAGCAACTATGTGAAGAAAATCAGTCATTACTGATTTTTGACGAAGTCATGACAGGTTTTCGAGCAAAGATGGGGGGAGCTCAAGAGTTTTTTAACATTCAGGCAGATATAGTAACTTATGGTAAAATTATTGGAGGAGGAATGCCCGTCGGAGCATTTGCCGCTCGAAAGGAAATAATGGATTGTTTATCTCCGGTTGGTAAGGTTTATCAAGCGGGAACTTTATCCGGAAATCCAATTGCTATGAGGGCCGGATATACTACCTTATGCCTACTGAAAGATGATTTAGATATTTTCAATAGAATTACACAAACTACAAAAATCCTATCCGATGAATTAAGAACTATTTTTAAAAACGCCGGTATACCCGTATGTATTAATCAATGTTCATCGATGATGGCTGTATTTTTTGGTATATCAGAAGTTTCAAACTTTGATGATGCAACAAAAGCTGATCATGAAATGTTTAATAAATATTTTCATTATCTACTAAACCATGGAATATATTTGCCGCCTTCAGGTTATGAAACATGGTTTATTTCTGATTGTATAAAAGATATTGAAATTGAAAAAACATTAGATTATACAAAAAAATTTATATCCTCTCTTTGATTGGAAAATAATAAATTACTTTGTATAGTGTATTTTATTTTTATATAGAAGAAATGGCAAATTAAAATTCGAAACTTTCAAGTAGCTCTAATTCAGTTTTAAAAGGCAAGACTCGAGTTCCAAACTTATGAAATAATAATTGAGCAAATCGATCGGAATGGTTTTTATAAAAGTCTTCTAAATCTTTTTTGTTAGCGGCATAATATTGGAGCGAATAGGTACATCCTGATTCATCCGGATGAGAAATAACTTTTGAAAATATAACCTTAGTAAATATTTGAATTTCATACATTTCAGGGATTAAAGTATTTTTAACCCAATCGATCCATTCTTTTTCTAAAGGATATTCAACGTGAAAACTTTCTGAATATATAATCATTTCATTAAAACATTAATTAATAGCATAATCCACTGAGTACCCGAACATACCCTTTTCTTTAATCATATCGGCAACTTCGTTGGGCATATTAATTTCCCAACCGTTTTTACCGGAAGCAATCTGAGTAAGAATTTGCTTTCCATAAATTCTGAGATAGGATTCATTATAATCTTTAATATCTACAATCCTCTTATTTTTTTTAAAATATTTGTATAAATCTTTAAGGCTTTCATTAACTTTTAAATTTTCAGAATTGAGAAATTCTCCTGTTTCTTGATCAACATATGGATAAAGATAAATTCGCATATGCTGCTTAAACAGCTTTCCAAAAGCTTCCATAATACCACCGCTTAAGTGGTTATAATATCCTTCTTTAAAAATGTCCAATAAATTATTAACACCCATTGAAATACCGATTCGTTCCGTAGTAAATCTGCTGAAATAATCTACTATGCGATAATATTCGGAAAAATTAGAAATTAAAACAGTATATCCTAATTTTCCTAAAACATCTGCCCGATCTAAAAAATCTTGTTCATTGATCTCACCGGAAGCAAGCAGGTTGGATAAAGTAATCTCAAATAGTACCTTAGTATTTTCTTTAGTAACCTTTTTTTCATTCATAAACATTTTCAAACCTTGATTACACATATCAATGTTTACATGGGTAACCGGACGGAAACTTCCTCTTAATGCGAAAATATTTTTATTATATAATTCATCCGCGGGAAGAACATTTTTTCCGTTAGGCTCAAAAACAGCTGCATCTGCCATTCCGTTTTTAACTAACTGTAAGCTCATTAAACGATTGTCCACAGCAGCATAATCCGGTCCGCTGAAATTAATCATATCAATTTCAATCTGATCGGTGCTGAGTTCATCATAAAGAGATGAAATTATTTTTTTGGGATTATCACTGTAAAAAAAAGAACCATAGATTAAATTGACTCCTAAAATACCTAAGGTTTCCTGTTGTAATTTAGTGTCGTTTTCATGGAAACGAACATGTAAAATAATTTCATTATACGGTTCTAATTCGTGTAATTGAAATCGGATTCCAACCCAACCATGCCCTTTAAAAGTTTTATTAAAATTGATGGTAGTAACTGTGTTGGCATAAGAAAAAAATTTTCTGCCTGAACAATTGCTTCTATCGATTCGTTTCTCAATTAATTCAATTTCATGGTCAAGCATTTTATGCAATCGTGCTTGAGAAACATATCTATTATCCGGTTCTTTTCCATAAATAGAATCACTTACTTCTTTATCATAGGCAGAAATTGCTTTGGCAATAGTTTTAGAAGCTGCGCCCGCTCTAAAAAAATAGCGTACGGTTTCCTGACCTGCTCCTATTTCAGAAAAAGTCCCATAAATATCTTTATTTAAATTAATCTGAAGAGCTTTTTGCCTAGGGGTTAGTACTTGTTTATGAGAGAGCATATTTTCAACTTTTGTTCGTAAATTTACAAAAATTATGGTACTACAAAAAAGTAATATAACATTCTTAGGGACAGGAACTTCTCAAGGAATTCCGGTTATAGGTTCAAATGATCCGGTATGTAAGTCTCAAGATGAAAAAGATAAAAGATTACGAACTTCTGCATTGGTTCAATATAAAGGTTTGGATTTATTAATTGACTGCGGTCCTGATTTCAGACAGCAAATGTTGCGAGAAAATAAATCCAATGTAGATGCCGTATTAATAACGCATGAACACACAGACCATATTGGAGGATTAGATGATTTGCGTCCCATCAATTTTTTAAAAGGACAAGATATTCCTATTTTTGGAAAGGAAAGGGTATTAGAAGATATAAAAAGAAGATTTTCTTATGCTTTTGCAGAAGTAAAATATCCGGGTGCTCCCTGTTTTGAATTACATTCAGTGAATGGTGATATCTCTTTTCAAAATGTTTCTATTCAACCCATACATATTTTACACGGTAAGTTGCCCATTTTAGGATATAAAATAGGGGGATTATCATATATCACTGATGCTTCTTCCATTTCTGAAGAAGAAATAGAAAAAATTAAATTTTCAGAAGTATTAGTTATCAATGCTTTAAGAAAGGAAGCTCATGCTTCCCATTTTACTTTGTTTGAGGCATTGGAAATCATTGAGAAAGTTAAACCTAAAAAGGCTTATTTAACACACATCAGCTATCAACTAGGGTTTCATGAAGAGGTAGAAAAAACATTGCCTAATCATGTTTTTTTAGCTTATGACGGATTGAAAGTTGAATTTTAATAAGAATGCATATTTTTTTACTAAAAATCATATTTTATAATAAATAAAAGGCTTTATTTAGATATATTTTAATTTATAAATTTAATTAAATGTATATTCCTCAATTTTGTACTTTTGCAATACTTACAATTATAATATTAAATGAACAATAGATCAGTATATGTAGCGGCTACATGTCCTTATAGCGGAAAATCTTTGATTAGCTTGGGGATATTGCAAATGGTAATGAGAAGAACACCGAATATTGGTTATTTTCGTCCTATTATTGATGATTTAGATGATGGGATAAAAGACAACCATATTGAAACTATGATTTCTTATTTTAATCTTAATCAGAGTTATGAAGATGCATACGCTTTTACTAAAAGTGAAATTATTGATCTTCAAAATAGTGGCAGATTAAATGAGGCATACGATAGTATTATTCAAAAGTATAAAGCATTAGAAGATAGATTTGATTTTGTATTAATCGATGGTACTGATATATCAGCAGGAAGTACTTCATTAGAATATGATTTAAATGTTATCATTGCTAAATCATTAAATATTCCGGTCGTTCTTGTTGTAAAAGATTCATTTAAAAATTCGCACGATTTAGCTAAAAATATAAGTCTGGAATTAAACAATTTTTTAAAGAAGGATAATAAAGTTATTGCGGTAATTGTTAATAAATGTGATAAAGATATAGAAGAAGTTATTACTAAAAGTAAGAAACGCATTGGTGATTCCGTTTTATTATCTATAATTCCTAACGATAAACCTTTAAGCTTTCCTACACTAAAAGAAGTTGCAGATGTTTTAGGAGCTAAAGTACTTCATGGAAGTGAAAATTTAAATCGATCCATCACTAAGTTTATGATTGGAGGTATGTTACTATCTCAATTCATTAACTATGTTGAAGAAGATTGCGTTGTTATACTTCCCGGTGATCGATCCGATTTAATCGTTGGAACTTTACTTTCCAACTTATCTAATTTTAAAAGAATTTCAGGAATAATACTAACTGCCGGAATAGGTCCTGATGCTTCAATCATGAAAATGATTGACGGATCGAGTGTAAACATGCCTATTATGCTTGTTGATATGGGAACATTTGAAGCAGCAACAGCTATTGACAATATAAAATCAACAATTTATCCTGAAAACACGGCAAAAATTAAACGTAATATTGACCTGTTTGAACAATATGTGGATGTGCCGGAGCTTGATAAGAGGATTTCTTCATTTAAAATTGAAGGAATTACCCCTAGAATGTTCCAGTATAATTTGTTGAAAGAAGCTAAAGCAGCCCACAAACATATAGTTTTACCGGAAGGTGGAGATGAGAGAATTTTACGCGCCGCTTCCATGTTAGCGGATGATGAAATTGTAAAGATCACAATTTTAGGTAAACCGGATGAAATTATACAAAAAGTTAACCAACTGGGACTAAGTTGGAATACGGATTTGATTTCTGTTTTAGATAATACAGAAAACGATAAGTTAAATGATTATGTTGATACCTTATATGAACTTAGAAAAGATAAGGGTATGGAACATGCTCAGGCTAAAGATTTAATGTTGGATGCCTCCTATTTTGGGACAATGATGGTGTATAAAGGAGATGCAGATGGAATGGTTTCGGGAGCTCAAAATACTACGGCTCACACGATACGCCCTGCATTACAATTTGTTAAAACTAAACCGGGAATTAAAACCGTTTCTTCCGTATTTTTCATGCTCTTGCAAGATAGGGTACTAGTTTACGGTGATTGTGCTATTGTTCCTAATCCTACTTACGAACAATTGGCAGATATAGCAATTTCTGCTGCAGGAACTGCAAAAGAATTTGGAATTGAGCCGAAAATAGCCATGCTTTCTTATTCATCCGGATATTCAGGAGCGGGAGTAGATGTGGATAAAGTTAGAAAAGCAACAGAGCTGGTAAAATCTTTGCGTCCTGACTTATTAATTGAAGGACCGATTCAATATGATGCAGCGGTGGTTCCAAGTGTTGGTAGCAGTAAAATGCCGGGGTCTTTAGTTGCAGGAAAGGCAAATGTATTGATTTTCCCGGATTTAAATACCGGTAATAATACATATAAAGCGGTGCAAAGGGAATCCGGAGGACTAGCGCTAGGTCCTGTACTTCAAGGATTGAGAAAACCTATCAATGACTTAAGTAGAGGCGCAAAAATAGAAGATATTTACAATACGGTTGTAATTACAGCTATCCAAGCAGCCAACGACAATTAAAAAAATAGTATTTAAAGAAGTAAAAAAACTCTATCATTGATTACGATTGATAGAGTTTTTTATTTTCCAAAAATATCCAAAAAGCTAAACGTTTGATCGAGCCTGATTCCTTTTTCTGTTTTTTTAACTGTACACAGTTCATGAACGGCATCATGTTCAAAAAAGAAAAAATAATTTTGAGATTCGGCAAGATTTAAAATTTGTTCCTTTTCGGGTATAGTGAGTAGGGGGCGGGTATCATATCCCGCAATATAAGAAATTGGAATATGTCCGGTAGTAGGTAACAAATCAGCAGCGTAAATTATTGTTTTTCCCTCATAAATTATTACGGGTAACATTTGCTTATCTGTATGTCCATTAACAAAATATATATCAAAGCCTAAAGGTGAATTTTTCAGGAAATTATCTTTAGGAATGGATATAAATTGTAATTGACCACTTTCTTTAATGGGAAGAATGTTTTCTTTTAAAAAAGAAGCTTTTTCTCTTAAATTAGGTTGGACGGCCCAATTCCAATGATCTTCATTGCTCCAATAAATAGCATTTTTGAATGTTGGTTTATAACCCGATTTGCTTTTATTCCATTTAATGGCTCCCCCGCAATGATCTAAATGTAAATGAGTAAGAAAAACATCAGTAATATCATCACAGGTAAAGCCATATCGTGCTAAGGATTTTTCTAAAGAAAAATCGCCCCATAAATAATAATATCCAAAAAATTTTTTATTTTGTTTGTTTCCAATACCCGTATCAATTAATATTAGTCTTTTGCCATCTTCTATAAGAAGACATCTCATAGCTAAATCGACCATATTATTAGAATCTGCAGGATGTGTTTTTTGCCAGATAGATTTAGGTACAATGCCGAACATAGCGCCTCCATCGAGTTTAAAATTTCCGGTTTCAATCGGATATAATTTCATAAAGTATTGTATTTGATACTTTAAATATAAAGTTTATTTATCAATTAACGCTAAAATAAGTAAAGGTAAGATGGATAATAAAAATGGTCATCATGATTCCGCATATAATTATATTAACGCCCATACAAAGAAAATAACTAAGTAAAGCACCCAAAGAGGCTTTCAAAGCCCCTCTTTTATTCATAAAATCATAAATCAATTCTCCAACGAAGGCTCCTAAAAAAGGTCCGTACAGAAAACCATAGGGTACGATAAAACCTATCAATGTTCCTATAGTAGCCCCGATAGCGCCGTATTTGGAACCACCGAATTTTTTAACAGTAAGAATAGGCATAAAATAGTTAATGACCATTCCTAATATGGTTAAAATCGCACAAAAAGAAATCCACCACCAACTTAAATTTTCGCCAAGAGGGCATAACTTATAAACTAATAAACCTATAAATGCTATAGGTGTTCCCGGTAATGCAGGTAAAACGGAGCCTATAATTCCAATAAGTATGAGAATAAATATTAAAATTATCCAAATTAAATCAGGCATAAAATATGATACATTAAAAGTAATTATAAAGATACTTAATAAATTATAAACTTTTCTCTTTATCTCTAATAAATTGATATAAACTTAACGGATTAATGAATGAGGCAACTACATTAAGGCAAAAAAACCAAAATACGATAATCGATCAGTTGGATCGCTATATTTCGAATCATTTTCCCGATGAAGTGGTTTTAATCACTCAAATTGCAAGTAAAGTTTTAATAATACTGGTTATTTTTTTGATTTTAGATTTTTTACAGCGTAAAGTATTATTAAAAATTGTATTGAAAATTGTTCCGAATACAAAAAATATATGGATGAATACCTTTATTGAAAAAAATGTATTTACCAGTTTCTTTCGTCTCTTGCCTTTGGGGATATGCTATTTATTAGTGCCCGTTATTTTTTACCCTCATCCTCAGAGTTTCCATATTTTAGATTTAGCATTCAGTATATTTTTAATAACGTTTATTGCTAAATTTCTAATTAGTGTTATCAATTCTTATGCTCAAGTAAAAAATAGAGACAGAAGCTATGTTACCGTTGGATTAAATACGTTTTTGGAACTTCTTAAAATGTTAATTATAGTATTATCCAGCTTTATAATTATCTCAATTGTATTTGATTTAACAAGTTCTAATATTTTTACCTTTATAGGGGCTACCATGGCTGTTATAATTCTAGTATTCAAAGATCCTATATTAGGATTTGTGGCAGGAATTAATATTTCTAACTCCAAACAATTAAAATCGGGCGACTATATTTCTATCTCCAAATATAATTTAGAAGGAAGCATAGTGGACATTAATTTAATTACCACTAAAATTTTAAATAAAGACAAAACCGTGTCTACCATACCCACTTATGATTTAATATCCACAGAAGTTAGAAACTATGACCCCATGAAAACTTCGCATACTCGAAGAATAAAAAGGTCAATTGTTTTCAATAGCCAATCCATTGAATTTTTAGGAAAAAAAGAATTTGAAGAGCTGAAAAATAGTAGCCTTCTCAAAGAATATTTTACCACTATTACATTGGATGAAGGCATAAGTCATACAAATATGGGAATATTTAGAAAGTATGTACAAGTTTATCTTAAAAAAAACTCGCGCATATCTCAAAAAGATACAATTTTGATACGGCTGTTAGATCCGACGATTTATGGAATTCCTTTAGAGGTTTATTGTTTTACCGATACCTCGGATTTGAATGAATATGAAGAAGTTCAAGCAGAGGTCTTTGAGCATATCATTTCCATTTCATCTTTTTTCGGACTTAAAACTGTTTCGGTAATTCCTTCTTAATTTTTAGAAATATATTTTTCAAGTTCTTTACAACCTTTTTTGGTAGCAATTGAACGTATTAATAACTCTATGAAATATTTTTTCATAACGTTATCATTTACGTTAACTTCTGAAAGTTTATCATCAATAGCTATAATCTTTTCAATCAGGTAAAAATATTCTACCGTTAATTTTTTATTGATTTTAGATCTGTATAATCCATCCTCAATACCTAAAATAATATTTGTTTTAATTAACGTTTTTAAGGAATCGTTTTGTAAAGAAATCATTTCGGTATATATATCCGGATAGAAATTTTTTAGTTGAAATAAGGTTTTGTTTTCTTTAAAAAAAATAAAATGGCTGCTGTCTTCAAGAATAATAAATTTTTGTTGAATGATATTCGGGCAATTTTTAATTTTATTTTCAAGTTCTTGAATAGCAGCGGTGATGCATTTACTGAATGTATTTTTTATTAAATCTTCTTTGCTGGAAAAATGTTCATAGATAGTTTTTTTGGACATGCATAAATCTTTACTGATCATGTCCATGGTGACCACTTTAACTCCTATTTGAGTAAACAGCTCAATTGATTTATTAATAATTTGATCTTTAATTACATCCATAATGTTAATGCTACTCAAACAAATATAATAAAAATAGAGTAAAATAATTACTATTTTACTCTACTATTTATTGTAATTATCAAGTAATTACCAAAATATTTTAGAATTTAATTACGTATGAATTATATCCAAATAATCAAACATAACATCTTATGAGTATGTAGGATTATTTATCGTTAACTTATCAACTAAAAATTGTAGGTAACACCGAAATTCCAAGTTCTTCCGTTGCCGAAATAGACCTGATTCGCGGTATCGATTCCTTTAAATTTCACGTTTTCTGCTCCTTTATCGCCGGATTTTATATTGGTTTTAGAATAGGTCATAAATATATCGTTTAACGCATTGTTGACATTGGCTCTAAAACGTAATGAGGCTTTGTCAAAATATAAAGTATACGAAGCTCCCATATCTAACGTAAAATAATTGGGAAGCTCAATTAAATCGATTTTTGTATTTGTAGCCGCCCGGGTTACATCAAAATCCGAATATAATTTTTCATATCTGTTTAAATCAGCATCAAAAGTGAAATTTTTAAACGCTTTATACACTAAACCAACTCCATAACTGAATTGGGGAGCGTTTGAAGTTTTTACATCATCCAATAAAATATCCTTTTCACTTAAGATATTGGACAAATTATTGGAATCGTACGTTGTAGAATGCGCATTACCATTATATTTCCAATTGCCTAAAGATAAATGCCCTTTAAAATGTAATTTTCTGATAGGCTTAGCAAGAAATTCAACTTCAATTCCCTGATGGAGTTCATCGATGCCTGATCGATTTTCAATTTGATTGATGCTTTCGTTTGAAATAGTTTCTACTCTGTTATTCCAACTGGTTCTGTATAAATTTATACTTAAATCCAAAAAGTTATAATGAAGTTCATATCCGATTTCAAAGCCAATAATTTCTTCATTATCAGCTAGTGGGTTGACATCATTTTTCCAATTTAAAAATAAATTATTCTGAAAAGGCTGTCTGGAATAATATCCGGCATTTCCGAAAATATTGTGATTTTCATTAATTTTAAAATTTACTCCACCTTTGATATTGTAACCGGTATTATTTAGCGTTTTAGATTTTTGATGGTTGGGAGTGTAATTAAATCGATCTTTTCTGGAATTATATTGTTCGGAAATTACTCCTTGTATAAAGGCGCTCATAAATGGATTAACATATTCAAATTGTCCGAATGCTCCAATATATTGAATGGTTTCATCGTAATCAAAACTCAGTCTTTGCCCCCTATTTACATTTCTAAATAAGGAACTCCAAGGATTAATATTATAGTTTTTAGTTGCAGTATGGGTACCGTTTACATTGGTTGAGATATTGTCGGTAATTCCGGATAATCCTAAAAAGTTATTGGCTTGTTGAAAATGAGTACCCGTATAAGCTCTCCCATCAATTCCGACATTAAATTCAAAATGTTTTTTAAATTTATGATTAAAGTTGGATACCAGCCCGTACCATTGATGATTGTTTACCGAAGATCGTATGATGAAATTATCACTACCTGTTCCTATTCCATCGCTATTATGTGTAGAATTATAATCGAAAATTGCATCCCAACTGATGGTTCCATTTTCCTGATTTCTGCTTCCGGGTATAGTGTTGGGACTTTGAGGAGTCGAAATGTTTTGAGTTTCAATGTATTTAGAGCCATATCCTCCGGTTCCTCCACCTCTTCCTAAAGAGCCGTAGAACACGGTAGACAAAGTACTTTTTTCATTGATTTTCCAGTCCCAATTTAAATTGGCAACTGATTTATGATAGTAATTGGTTCGTAATAAAAGTTCTTTTCCGTGTAACCACCCTTGATTTACATTATATCGGTAACCATATCTTTTAAAATCAGATATTTTTGTATAATAATTTTGATCATGATTTTGAGGTGCTCCAAAAATTATAAAATTGAAATTATGCTTTTCATTGGGTTGAAAGCCAATTGATAAAAAGTAATTTTGACCATAACCTTTAGTTCCTCTGTTGTACCCGTCGCCTCTCCACGTAGAAGTTGAAAAAGATACTCCCCATTTTCCCTGTAAACCGCTGTTGTATTCATAGTTAGTTCTCCAAAAACCGTCATTTCCCGTTAAAAATCGAGCCGTTGAACCGGCTTTTTTGTCAGTGGCTTTAGTTACAATATTTATGGTGCCGCCAACGGAAGATATAGCAAGTTTAGAAGACCCAAGACCTCTTTGTACTTGGATGGTGTTGGCAATGTCTATTAATCCGGTCCAATTAGTCCAATACACACTTCCGCTTTCCATACCATTAACAGGCTGACCATTTATCAAAACAGCAGTATTGGATTGATTAAATCCTCTTGTAATCATTTTTGAATCCCCATATCCGGTGGCATCATTAACATAAATGGAAGGTGCATTTTTCATAAGTGCAGGAAATTCCTGATTTCCTCCTTTATCCCTGATTTCTTGTTTTTTAATAATAGAGACAGCAATAGGGGTTTCTCTTTCTTTTACAACATCAATAACTCCTTTTCCAATGACTACAACATCGTCAATTTCTTTTTCTGAAATTTGAGTTGAATCCGGAGATATGTTTTGTGCAAAACCAATAGCCGTAGGAGCCATAATGCTTAAAAAGCAAAATAGATCTAATGCTTTATACTTTAGATTCATAAATATTAATTTAATTAGTTTGTTTTTGTATTCTTTTACAGTAGTAAATATAATAGTATTAAATAAAATACTAAAATCTATATTGAAAAAAAATGCAACAAAATGTAGAATTTTATATACTTTCAACTTTAAATTTTTTATTTTTAGCTAAATAAACTTCTATGAATTTTTCAAAAAATCCTTATGTATATTATTTTTTGGCTTTGATAATGGGGATTTTTTTATGTGATCTCATTTTCATTCCGATTCCTTATGTATTAATTTTATTGGGGTTACTTTTAGTGTTCTTAGGATTTATTATAAATAAAGTTGATTACAAAGGCATATTTTCAATTTTAACTTTAGTAAGCTGGAGTTTACTTGGAATGGTTGTGGTTGAATTAAATAGTAGTTTATTAGATGATCATTATATAAATTATAAGGAAAATGGAAAATCTCAAGTGCTAACAGTTATATTAAAAGAACAAAATAATTCAACTAAAAATTTTCGAAAATATACTGCAGAGGTTACAAGTATTTCATATAAAAACAAACAGTTTCAAACCAAAGGATCTATTATGCTCTTTGTTGATAAACAAAAATATAATTCGGTTTTAACTCTAGGCAATGAATATATTTTGAAGCTTACAATTACTGATCCTACAGGGGCTTTGAATCCTCATCAATTTGATTATTCGAATTATCTAAAAAGAAATTATATTTTGCAGACGGGCAGAGTAGATGAAATTATTTCAGAATCGCCGCATGCATCACTAATTTATTCGATTAAAAATTTTAATCAGTATTTAGTTAAAAAAATTGAAAGTTCAACATTAGGAGAAGATTCAAAAGAATTTTTAAAAGCATATTTATTGGGTGATCGGTCGGAAATGAAAAAAGAATCTATTGATGTTTATTCCAAATCCGGAATTATGCATTTAATAGCTATATCAGGAATGCATATTGCTCTGCTATTTGGTATTATTTTCAACCTATTAACCCTAATGATGAAAAGTGGAAACAGAAAAACCATCATTATCATTTCATTACTATTTGTATGGTTTTTTGGCTGTTTGGTCGGACTTACCTCTTCTGTTTTCCGATCATGTTTAATGATAACGATTTATTATTGTTTTGAATTGTTGAAACGTACCGGTTCTATCTATCACAGTATGTCCTTATCTGCTTTCATTATTCTTTTATGCGATCCGAATGAAATATATTCCGTGGGTTTTCAATTAAGTTATATAGCCGTATTTTTTATTGTCTGGTTGTCCCCCATCTTGATTTATCATATGAAAAGTAAGAATAAAAAAATTAATAAATGGATCGTAAATCCATTAGCGGTTACTTTAGCTGCACAGATAGGAACGCTTCCTTTTGTATTATTTTATTTTCATCAATTTTCATTGTTATCGATTCCTATCAATATTTTGATAATACCTTATACGTTTATAATTACTTATTCATCAATAGTAGAGTTATTTTTGGTTTTCTTACCGTGGGAGTATCAAGAATATTTTTCATTTATTTATGATTTTTTAGTTAAGCTTTTGGTAGATTCTACCTATTATGTATCATCGGTTGAACCACTAATGCTAAAAAATATTCCATTGAGTTTATGGGAATTGTTTTTGATCTCATTTTCTCTGATTTTTTTAAAAAATTATCTTTCAGGATTAAAATTGAACCATCTAATTCCGCCTTTATTGTGCATAGTTCTCTTTCAGTTGAGTATTTTATATAATGATTATCATTTATCCGGAAAGAAAAATTTTATAGTATTCAATCATAAAAATTCTTTACTGGGATTCAGGGATGGCAAGAAATTGCTAGTCGTAGGAGATTCAACTGAAAATTGGGAACTAGTAAAGCGATATATTATAGATCCTTACAGCATAGGAGAAAGAATCAATGAGATACAAATAAGACCTTATAAGGGAGATAAAATTTATAAATGGGAAGGTAAAAAAATTCAAATATTAAATAAATCTTCAAAAAATTGTAAGGATTCCGTTGATTATCTGATTGTAAATAATCCATTAATTGAATGTGAAATAGTTTCAGACGGTACAATTATAATTACAGGAAACAATAATAAGCATTGGCGTAACAACAATAATTCTTCAAAATGTTGGTATACCTCAAGGCAAGGAGCTTTTATTAGTTGTCTTTGACTAAATTTTGGTCTAATTGAGATTTTACATTTTTTATAGTATTCAAAAACTCTTCGGGCTGCATAAATCCTGAAATTACTGAAACTGTTTCTCCTCTTTCATTTATTAATGCCATGGAAGGATATCTTAAATTACCCCCTAATGCATAATAAGCCCAAGATTGTATTCCGGCTTGTCCATTTGTAATGTAATCGAACGTATTTCCTTTAAAAGTTATGGATTCTTTAGATTCTGCATTAAATTTCACCGGGATAAAATTCTCATTAATATAAGAGGCTACTTCTTGATTTTGGAATGTATACTTATCTAAAAATTTACAAGGACCGCACCAGTCAGTAAAAATATCAACAAATAATAACCTATTATCTCCATGCACTTGAAGACTGTCACCTTCTGATAAATTTTTCCACTGGATTAATTTTTTATCTTGAGCAGATAAGTTTATAATCGATAAGGCAAAAAATAAAATAAACAGATTTTTCATATTAAATCTTTAATACAAAAATATATATTTAAATAGAATCAGTCAACTAAAATAAACTTTTTATCCGAGGTTTTCACAAAAGCATATAGTTAGAATTTAAAGCTGATGCCTGTTAAAAAATTAAATCCGGCTTGAGGATAATAAAAGGGAGTATTATCATAATAATATCCGTTGTTTTCATATTTAGTATTGAAAATATTATTTAAGGCAAGTTTCAAATTAAAAGATTTCATCGAAAAAAGTGATGGAGAAAATTCAAATACCATGTCAGAAATAAAATAACTGCCCAATTTTCCATTTTTAGGCTCTTCGTTGGTCAGATATTGACTGCTAACGTATTGGTTCATCCATTTGCAATTTAAATTTTTTATAGGCTTCCATTCTGCTATAACATTTCCAATATAAGCGGGAGAGAGAGCGATCGTAGTATTTCCTAGTTTTTTTATATCTGAATCAGTTTCCTTTTTAAAATTTATATTTTTATTAATGCTTAAGGTTGAATTAGCAGAAAGTGAAAATTGAGTTGAAAATTGATAGGCTGCCGAAAGTTCAATTCCGGTTCGATAACTTTTACCGCTGTTTTCTCGTATAAAACTTCCTACATCATTTATTTTACCGCTTAATACTAATTGGTTAATATAATACATTCCGTACCAGTTTGCAGAATATGAAAATTCACGGAAATTTTGTTGGATTCCTAGCTCCACATTATGAAGAAGTTCTGCTTTTACATTTTTGTTTTCCAATATGTCGTTTCGGCTGGGTTCTCGTTGAGCTAATCCATAGGTTACATAGATAGAACCTTTATCAATTTTATACGATGTTCCTATTTTGGGATTAATAAAATTATAGTTTTTATCAAATTTTATAGGTCCACCATTCTTATAAACACTTTCTCCACCCGGGAGGTCATGACCTTTATATTGTATGGATCGATATTGAATATCTCCAAATAAGTCCAAGTTGGGTGTAAGAGTTACTATAGCTTTAAAAAAGCCTGAATATTCGTCTTTATCTGCTTTATTTCTGTAATATTCATGATCTTTCAAGCCATTTGAAAAATATTGAGCCCAAATAACATTTCCGTAATGATATCCTTTATAGGTATTTGCACCCATTCCAATTTCAAGATTCCAATTATTAATCGTTCCGGTTACACGATTTAATATTCCGTAAAAATTATTATCCAGCCATTGTCTTCGAATCAAATCTGAACGCGAAATAGTTTCATTACCTATTATAAGGTCATTTAATTTATAATTGGATAATTTGGAATCTTGTTTATACTCTTCATAATATCCTTTACCACGAGTATAAAAAAGCGTGGAATTTAATACCCAAGAATTAGTAAACCTTTGTTTAAAATATAAATGATAATGATCTTGATTATAATTATCGGTTTCATTAGTATAATATCGGATAATATTTCCATCTTGATCATAAATGGCTCCGCATGAATTAAAAGTCCTTCTTTTCTTCATCATTTCTTCATTAACACCATTCCAAGCTTGATAGGTTTTTTCTTGTCCGCCAAATGTCATTAACCCGATAGATATCTTATTTTTTTCGTACAAACCATTGACATAATAAGAGAAAAGATCAGAAAAAGCACGGTCTATATATCCATCAGACTTTATAAAAGATACTTTGGCATCTAAAGTAAGTGCGTCATTAAAAAATTTACCCGTCCCCAATCCAAAGGTGTGCTTATGTGTTTTAAACGAACCCACAGATTGATCTGATTGGAAATAAGGAGTTTCAGACGGTGTTTGAGTTTTTGCATTAATACTAGCACCGAAAGATCCCGTTCCTTCCGTTGACGTACCTACACCCCTTTGTATGGTAAGGTTAGATAATGAAGAGGCAATATCGGGCATATTTACCCAAAAAGGACCTTGAGATTCTGCATTGTTGATAGGGACTCCATTTAAAGTAACATTTATTCGTGTCTGGTCACTGCCTCTTATTCTTAAACCGGTATAACCCACTCCCGCTCCGGCATCTGAAGTGGAAACTACCGAAAGATTATTTTTTAACAAGTAGGGGATATCTTGACCTAAATTTTTGCCTTCAAGTTGTTTTGAGGTAATACGTTCTTTAGTAATGGGAGCATTGCCTGAAACAATAATTTCTTTCAATTCAATTAAAGAATCTTTCTTAATCTGTCCTTGTAGGCTTAAACTAAAAAGAGCGATAACTAATAAATAAAACCAATCCCTTTTTTTCATAATAAATAAATTTCAGGGATATGTTACAGGACTAAAAAAAATAAGATTTCAATAATTTGAAATCTTTATCTAAGATTTCCCTTGACAACATTACTTGTCCAGGTTCTTAGGGTATAATCTCAGCCGTTATATACAGCACCCCTTCGTAGTGTTAAAATTAATTTTTATACAGAAGCTTTAGCTAGACTAGTATCATTTTGAGCTTCTTCATGTATTTTTTGAATATCTATATCAGAATCTAAAATTCTTTTACCTGTTCTAAATTTCGCACTCCAATAAGCAGTATCCAGAGAAGAAATAGTAACCCCTTTGGACGAAGACGCGTGAATAAAAAATATTTCCCCGGTTGGACTTACGCTTTCAACAATACCTACATGAGAAATTCTGCTTTTAGGAGTATGAGCAAAGAAAATAAGGTCTCCTTTTTTTAGATTATGTTTAGAAACGAAAGTTCCTCTATGGGATTGTTCAATTGATGTTCGAGGCAAAGAAATGTTTAATGCAGCAAACACATGCTGAACAAAAGAAGAACAATCTATACCTCTTCTTGTTGTTCCTCCGTATTTATAAGGAGTTCCTAAATAAGTTCTGGCTTCACTAAGCAAATTATAAGCTCTAGTTGAAAATCTGCTTTCGGCATAGATATTGCTGTTTTCTAGTAAAGCAGCATCTTTTCTTAATGTTGTAGAATAATTTTCATCACTAACCGATGCCGTACTGTAAAGTTTAACAGTTTTAGGATGATAAACTAGCATTTCGTTAGTGGTAGGATATTTATAGGTATCGTTATTACTTGCTACGTAATTAGATACACATGAGGTAGCAGAAGTTGAAATTACTATAATTACAGAGAGTATTTTTATTAAAGACTTCATATATTCAAAGATGATACAACTAATTTATGTTGATCAAAAATAAGAATCATATAGATATTTATACGATCAATTTAACTTTTTTTATATATATTTAACACAATGTTTAGAATATGTTAAATAAAAGTTAATGAAATAGGTGTAATAAAAAGCAGATATTTTCAAGATAAATATCTGCTTTTTTATATGGTATAAATTTAGATTTTTAAAAAATATTATCTAAATGTCATCGAATTCAACGTTAGTATAATTTGAAATATTTGCTGAATTTGCATTGTCTTTATTTTCTTCGGATTGAAGATGAAAATCGTCTCTATGTCTTTCGGAAATAACTTTTTCTCCGGTTTCTTTAATAATGAAAGCGGTAGTTTCTTCAAAGATGTCTTTGAAATTTTTAAAATCTTCTTTATATAAATAGATTTTAAATTTCTTGAAACCTAAAGCGCCTTCTTCGGAAATATTCTTTTTGCTCTCAGTAATTGTTAGATAATAATCACCTGCTTTAGTTTCTCTTACATCGAAAAAATAAGTTCTTTTTCCTGCTCTTAATACTTTAGAGAAAATTTCATTTTCTTTCTTCTCTACATTTTCAAAATCATTCATCATATATGTGTTTTGTTTTTTATTGCCTTAAATAATATCTTTTAAGGGATAATAAAATTTAATTTTTTTTGTTTAAACAGAGCAAAAATATAAAAAATACTCTTAATATTACAATTGTTTTTATGATAGTTTTTGCGTAATTTGTTTTTTATATAATTCAGAATAAAAACCTTGATTTAAAATAAGATCTGCATGAGTTCCTATCTCATTTATTTGTCCTTGATCCAGCACAATAATTTTATCTGAATGTTTAGCGGATGAGACGCGGTGAGTAATAATCACTGTTGTTTTAATATCAATGTCATTTTCAATATTAGATAATATTTTTTCTTCCGTTTCAGTATCGACGGCAGATAAACTGTCATCAAATAAAAATATGGTAGGATCTTTAATCAATGCTCTTGAAATCGATATACGCTGTTTTTGACCTCCCGATAGGGTTACCCCCCGTTCACCGATTTCCGTTTGATATTTATCTTTAAATTCCATGATATTGGAATGAATTTCTGCTTTTTTAGCATATTCTTCAACTTGTTCCAATGTCGCATTTTCAACCCCGTAAGAAATGTTATTAAAAATGGTATCCGAAAAAAGAAAACTTTCCTGAGGTACGTACCCGATTTTATCTCGTATTACATTTAAATTATGTTGGGACAAAGGTTCATCATCAATATAAATTGCTCCTGAATCCGGCTCAATAAGACGTTCCAATAACAGAGCAATAGTTGTTTTTCCCGATCCCGTCTTTCCCATAAACACAATCGTTTCTCCGGGTTGTATTTCAAAAGATACACGGTTAAGAGCTTGTATTCCTGTATTCGGATAGGTGTAAGAAACATTTTCAAATCTGATTTTACCTTTTATAGGATATACATTAAAGTTGGTATTTTTAACCTCCTCTTTAACGTTCAAGAAATCATTAATTCTTTCCATGGAGGCTTCAGCTCTTCGGACCATAGATATAACCCATCCTAAAGCTGTAAATGGCCAAATTAAAACATTAAGGTAAAGAAAAAAATCTGTAATAGTCCCGACGTTTATTTTACCATCTATATATCTTTGGCCCCCAATATAGAGTATAAATAAGTTACTTAATCCGATGATTAAAACCATTAAAGGAGAAAAAATGGCTTCTGTAGTAGAAAGCGAAAGGGATTCATTTCTATATTGATTCGATTGATTTATATATTTTGATATGATATAGTCTTCTTTAGTGAACGATTTGATAACTCTTATCCCGGAAAAAGAGTCTTGAACAAATGAAGAAAGTTCCGATTGTTTGCCTTGTACAATTTTAGTTTTCTTATTAATAATGGTACTTTGGTTGTATATAAAATAAGAAAGAAACGGCAAGGGTAGAATAGCATAAAAAGTCATCACCGGATCAGAAGCCAGCATATACCCGAGAATCAGTATAAGCATTATAAATAAGTTGGCACTATACATAATTCCGGGGCCTAAATATTGGCGAACATTTACCACATCTTCGCTGATGCGATTCATGAGGTCTCCTATTTTAGATTTTTTATAAAAACTGAAAGAAAGCGTTTGATAATGTTTATATATATTATTTTTAAGTTCAAATTCGATTCTTCTGGAAGCAACGATTATGGTTTGTCTCATATAAAACTTCATGATTCCGGAAGTGATTGGAGCAAGCACAATAATTCCTCCATAAAGAAGAAGCTGCTTCATTAATTGCTTTTTATCTAGCGAATCTGAATGGGTAAGAGATTGAGCAATAATATTAATGGCCTTTCCAATAAATTTTACAGGGTAAATAGTTAAAAAATTGGAAAGTATTATAAATACAACTCCATACAGAAGGAGTTTTTTGTGTTTTAAAAAATATGGATTTAAAGTTTTTAAGGCACTCATAAAAGCAAAGTTACAAAACTTGTAGTTTTTATTTCGTATAAACTAAAAAAGTGTATCTGATTGGATTCAATCGGATACACTTTTTCATCTATGGTATAGATTGCGATTTATCTTTTTTTATGTTTAATCAAATATTCTGCAATTTGAACAGCATTTAAAGCAGCACCTTTACGTATTTGATCACTTACACTCCAGAAAGCAATACCTTTAGGATTGGTAAGGTCTTTTCTGATTCTTCCTACAAAAACTTCATCTCTTCCTGATAAGAATAAAGGCATAGGATATTTTTTTTCTGAAGGATTATCCTCAACAATTATCCCATTAAAATTTTCAAAAGCGTTTCTAACTTGTTCAACGGTTAATTCGTCCTCAGTTTCCACCCATATGCTTTCAGAATGTGCCCGCATAACAGGGACACGAACGCAGGTTGCAGATACCTGTATATCGGAATGCATAATTTTACGAGTTTCATTATACATTTTCATTTCTTCTTTAGTATATCCATTTTCTGTAAACACATCAATATGGGGGATTAAATTAAAAGCCAATTGATGAGCAAATTTTTCAACTAAGACCTCCTCACCGGCAGTTGATTGTTTTGCTTGTTCAATCAATTCTTTCATTGCAGAAGCACCTGCTCCGGATGCTGATTGATAAGAAGAAACATGCACCCTTTTTATATGTGATAATTGTTCAATTGGTTTTAAAGATACCACCATTTGAATAGTTGTACAATTGGGATTTGCAATAATATTTTTTGGAGTATTCAATGCATCTTCCGCATTTACTTCCGGTACTACTAAGGGTACATCATCATCCATTCTAAACGCAGATGAATTATCAATCATGATCGCACCATATTTAGTGATGGTTTCCGCAAAATTCAACGAAGTACCTCCTCCTGCAGAAACTAAAGCAATATCTACCCCCTTAAAATCGTCATTATGTTGAAGTTCCTTGACTGTATATTCCTTGTCCTTGAATTTATAAACTTGTCCTGCACTTCTCTTGGATCCGAAAAGTACTAATTCAGTTAAAGGAAAATTTCTTTGGTCTAAAACTTTGAGAAGCTCTTGCCCAACAGCTCCGCTTACTCCAACAATTGCAATTTTCATAAATATATACTTTAATGATTTTTAATTATTTATCTTTTAGGGTAATAAACTGTTCCAAAATGCTCTAGGTATCATTCCAAGTACTAAAGCAAGTGAGACGACAGACATAAGAAGTGTCCAAACTGAAATTTTAGGTGCTTTTTTAATTTTTGCATTTACAATTGTAATTAAAACTCCAACCAAAACCATAGAGAAAGGATGTTCTATATAATTTCTTCGTATTGCAGCAATTCCCATAATATCTTTCATACTGGCATTTTGAAAGATAGGAGAGCTGAAAAATAATAGTATTCCAAGAAGTATCTGTGTATGTGTGAATATCAAAGTTATAAGAGAGATTCTTTTCACCTGACCACTGACAGGTCTTTCCTGTAAATAATAAATAAACGATACAACAGTAAGTAATAAAACAAAAACGAGGGTAATCATACCTACATAATGGTGTATGTTTTTAAAAAGGATATACATAAATTTGATTCTATTTCATTTTAATATGTAACAAAAATAGTAAACCTATAGAAATATAAGGGTATTTTAATCGTTTTTATTCAAATTTTAAATACCGTATAACTAGATAAGAATTATAATCTGTTGGCTCTAATTTCTCCGTAGCCTATAAGTGCATCATAAGTGCCTCCAAAAGGAGTATAATATAACAAACCTTGATATAGGTTTTCTGTTTGCCAAAATGAACCGGGAATTTCTGAAATGCTAAAATGGTTGTTTTTTTTGTCAACGGTTGCAATAGTGTAATTATAATACCCTTGTTTTAATAGCATTGTTTTTACGTATAAACCTTGATTTTCATCGTAAAACATCCGATTAGAATCGGAAAGTTCATAATTATTGAATAATCCTACAACGTACAAATCTTTATTTTCTAAAGGCTGTTTAAGTTCCAAAGAAAAAGTTACCGGAGTATAATCGCCTTCTGTTCGGGCATCCCTTTCCTGGTTAAGATCAAATCTCCTGAAATAATAAGCACCGTTGACATCAGGATTATAGGCATAGTCAAGCGGAAACGGAGCAATGGAATATAAATAGGTAAGATAAAGCGGATTATTTTCTTCCGATTTAAATACTCCGTAACCCGGAATGGAAATATTTTTGGTATCGAAAGTATAAAATTCATTACCGCCTTCAAAAGAATTGGTCAATTGTCCGAACGTGAAAGAATTACCGTTTACAAACTGTGGTTCTATATTAAAGATCGCATTTTGCCAATTGTTATTTTGAAGTAAACATAAAGAAAGTTGTCGGGTGGAGATTGAATTAATCCCCGAGACGACAGCTTGTGCTTTTACTCGCTGTGTTATGTTCGGGTTTTTAGATGTAGAATACCTCTCATATCCGACATTAATATGAGCAAAATCGTCGTAAAACGCAATTCTCTTACTGAATAAAGGTTTGTGGCTATCAGTAAAAACTGTTAGGAGATAATTTCCGGATACCTTAGGTTGCATGTCTTTATTTGGGAATTCTAAGGTATAATGAGTGTAATTTTGTCTCGTATTAAAGGAAGGTTGATAATCGTATATTTGAGGTAAGGTATATCCGTCGATATATTCTGATTCAAAAAGATGATCTTC
The DNA here is from genome assembly GCF_009827885.1 of Apibacter sp. B3546. NCBI lineage: Bacteria > Pseudomonadati > Bacteroidota > Flavobacteriia > Flavobacteriales > Weeksellaceae > Apibacter > Apibacter sp. B3546. Next base: position 28,834 of record NZ_WINW01000037.1, read on the forward strand.
ATTCCAATTTCTATCGTAATGCTTAATAGTATAGTAAATTTTTTCGTAGCCTCTATCTAACAGGTCAAAAGTAAGCACAAACATACCTTTGTTCATGGAGATAAAAGGAGTTTCATCATTCGTATCGGGATTGAATAATTGTATACCATTGACGGATGAGCTATATACTTTTTCTAAAGCCTGCTGAGAAAAACAGAGCTGAGAAAGTAAGCAGAAGAAGAGAATCTTTTTGAGCATTTTTAGTTTTTTTTTAAGTTATGTATACTACAGAAATTTTACAGAGCCTTGTAAATTAGACATTTGTCGCATGATCCATAGTTTTCTTTTTTGAATGAACTTTCCATTAATTTTTTTTCCATATTCTCGGGGATTGGGTAAAAGAGCTGCTAAAGTTGCAGCCTCGCTTTTTGTGAGCTGAGAAGCCGATTTGTGAAAATAATGTTGAGAAGCGGCTTCTATCCCATAAATTCCATCACCGAATTCTATAACATTTAAATAGACTTCCAATATTCTTTTTTTACCCCAAATCCACTCAATGAGGCAAGTGAAATATACTTCCAGGCCCTTTCTAACATAATTTCTACCCTCCCATAAAAAAACATTTTTTGCGGTTTGTTGTGAAATGGTGCTTCCTCCTCTTTTGGGAGATCCTTGTTTTTCAATTATTTTTTGAATCTCTTTAAAATCAAATCCGCCGTGTTTAAAATAATTTTGATCTTCACTGGAAATTACCGCAAGTTTTATGGAATTATTCATACGTTCTATCGGAATCCATTTTTTTTCAATGGTTGAACCATTCACAAAAAATCTTTTTAACATAAGTTCAGTGTATGGAACAGGCAACCATTTGTATACAAAAACCATTACAATAGAAAGTACCCATAAACCAATAAAAATCCATTTAATCCATCTAAAAATCTTCATTAAAATTTGATTGATTAAAAACGGATGAATTACCAGCCTTTAACAGCTCCTCCCTTGAATTCTCGATCGGTAGTTTCTGCAACTTCATCCGATTGATAAGCTTTAACAAATGTTTTTACATTTTCAGAATCTTTATTATCTTCTCTTGAAACGATTATATTCATATAAGGGGAATCTTTGTCTTCAACAAAAAGACCATCTTTTAATGTAAAACCGTCTTTGGCTGCAAATGTATTATTGATAATGGCAACAGCTACTTTATCATCATTTAGAATTTCAGTTAAAATAGCAGGATCCATATCGACTATCTTTAAATTTTTAGGATTTTCAATTATATCAGAAGCGCTTGAAATAAGGCTTTTAGGATCTTTTAATTTGATTAATCCTTCTTTTTGAAGAAGCAGTAATGCTCTTCCTCTGTTGGTGGCATCATTTGGAATTCCTATAGTACTGCCGGGTTGTAATTGATCAAGCGATTTTATTTTTTTAGAATATCCGGCCAATGGATAAATAAAAGTATTTCCTACTATGGCAAGTTTATATCCTCTTTGTTTGATGATATTATCCAAAAATGGTTTATGTTGAATAATATTAATATCAATATCCCCATCATTAAGTGCCGTATTCGGTAAAATATAATCGTTGAATTCTACCAATTCAACATCTAAGCCGTATTTTTCTTTAGCAACCTTTTGAGCGGTTTGGGCAACCACAAACTCCGGCCCCGATTCAACTCCAACCTTAATATAATTAGGATTATTTGCCCGGTCATTCTTGCAAGAACTTAGAAAAAAAACAGAAGCAAGTAAGGTAAATACTATTAGTTTTCTCATTATCATATTATTTTAGACTTTTTTTAATTTTTAACGATGATCCACTTTTTTTGAAAGATAATCTCCGACAAATTGGATCGCAAAAACAAGTAAAACTAATAATAATAAAACAAAATTCATAATTTCCATATTCTTGTTTACGTATCCTTCTTGATATCCAATTTTTCCCAATCCTCCGGCTCCAACAGTTCCTCCCATAGCCGAATAACCGACTAAAGTAATTAAAGAAATGGTAGCGCAATTAATTAATGAAGGCAAAGCTTCGGGTAACAATACTTTTTTAATAATTTGAAAAGGAGTTGCTCCCATAGCTTTAGAAGCTTCAACTAAACCGTTAGGTACTTCCAGCAGGCTGTTTTCAACCATTCTGGCGATGAACGGGGCAATTCCCAAACTTAGAGGAACTAAAGCTGCAGGAACTCCTATGGAAGTTCCTACAATCATCCGTGTAAAAGGAATCATCCAAACAATTAAAATAATAAAAGGAATGGCGCGGAATATATTTACTAGGGTGGAAACCGTTTGATTGAAAACAAGACTTTCTTTAAATTGGCCTTTGCGGGTGATAAATAGAAGGATTCCGACAGGCAATCCTATCAAATAACCGAAAAAGCCGGAGACAAAAGTCATGACTATGGTTTCCCAAGTTCCTTTTGCTAAGAGATCAATAATTGAATTAGACATATCCTAATAAAGTTACTTTAATGTTTTTACTTTTTAAATACTCAATAGCAGCCATTTCTTTAGAAATCGTACCGATAATTTCCGTTAGCATGACCCCGAATTTAACTCCCCCCGCATAATCCATTTGAGCGCTTATAATATTGTTGTTAATATCAAATAATCTGGAAATTTCGGATAATACCGGTTCATCGACCGTATTACCAGATATCTGTAGTTTTAGTAAAGGATGTTTTCCTTCTTCCGGCATATGGGTAATGCGTTTTTGATAATCTACCGGTATCTCTAAATGTAAGGATGAAGATATAAAACGCTGAGCTAATTCCGTTTTAGGATTTGAAAAAATTTCAGAAACACTTCCTTGTTCAATTAGTTTTCCACCGTTCATGACAGCTATATCATCACAAATTTGTTTTACCACATCCATTTCATGGGTAATCAATAAAATAGTGATTCCCAATTCCTTATTTAAATCTTTGAGTAGAGATAAAATGGAGCGAGTAGTGGAGGGGTCTAAAGCACTGGTTGCTTCGTCGGATAATAAAACTTTAGGGTTGTTGGCCAACGTTCTGGCAATAGCAACTCTCTGTTTTTGTCCTCCGGAAAGGTTCGCCGAATAACTGTCTAATTTATCCGTAAGTCCTACCAGTTCAACCAATTCATAAACTCTATTTTTTATTTTAGTCTTGGGAGTGTGATTTAATTCCAAGGGAAAAGCAATGTTATCAAATACAGTTCGGGAGGAAAGCAGATTGAAATGCTGAAAAATCATTCCTATATTTCTACGGGCAGAGGTTAATTTGGAAGGAGATAATTCCATCAAATTTTGACCATCAATCCAAACCTCTCCTGAATTAGGCCTTTCCAGTAGATTAACACATCTTATCAGTGTGCTTTTTCCTGCACCGGATTCGCCAATAACACCAACTATTTTTCCTTCGGAAACCGAAAGAGAAATATTGGAAAGGGCTATGTTTTTTTTGCCTTTATGTTCGAATGTTTTAGTAATATTTTTTAACTCAATCATTTAATTGATTAAATTTTTTAAGTCTTTATACGATTAGGATTTGTGCAAAGGTACAAATAGTATATAGAAACTCATATTAATTTACAACATTTACTGCTTGGAGAACATTTTAAATCATGCGAACCATTATAAGTTTATAATAAATTAGTTTATTTGGAGGTGTAAATTTTATAAAAATGAAATAGTATATAATTAAACCAAGTAAGAACTTTTGAAAATAAATTTATTAATAAAATAAACTAAAAAACTTGCATATTAATTGTGTACAATTTAATTTTACTCAATCTAAAAACGGTATGGAAAGTTTACAATTAAAAGATCAATTATGTTTTCCCATCTATGCGTTGTCCCGATTGATTACAACGCTTTATAGGCCACATTTAGAAAAATTAGGGGTAACTTATCCTCAGTATCTAGTGATGTTAGTTTTATGGGAAAATGAAGAAATGTGCGTGAGAGATATAGGCGAAATGTTGTGGTTAGATAGCGGAACCTTAACTCCACTGCTTAAAAGAATGGAGGAAAACGGACTTATAAAGAGATGTCGGTCTACTAGAGATGAAAGGCATATGTTGATTCATCTTTCAGATCAAGGAAGGAAAATGAAAGAAGAAGCATGGATAATTCCTCATAACCTTAAGGCAGAATTGGAAATGGAGGAAAATGAATTATCAGAACTTCAGAAAGAATTTTATAAGTTATTATCTATTGTTACGACAAAATGTAAGAATAAATGCAAGAATAAATCAGAATCAAAATAATATATTAAAATTAATTATATGGAATTAATAGACTCACTTAAATGGAGGTATGCAACAAAAAAATTCGATGCCTCAAAAAAAGTTGAACAATCGTTGGTAGATCAAATCATTGAAGCAGCTTGGCTAGCTCCCACTTCTTCCGGATTACAACCGTTTAAGGTTATTGAAATTACTAATCAGAAATTAAAGCAAAAGATGGTTTCCCTGTCTAAGGACCAAAAACAAGTTGAAGATTGTTCACATATTTTAGTTTTTGCTGCTTGGGATAATTATACAGAAGAAAGAATCGATACTATTTACGGACATATAACAAGAGAACGCAATCAGCCTTCTGATGCTTATCAAAGCTATACGGATCGTATTAAAGGAGTATATCTGAATTCAGCTGCTGAAAATAATTTTGAACATGCAGCACGACAAGCGTACATAGCTTTTGGTTTATCGATTGCTGCTGCTGCAGAATTAAAAGTTGATACTACTCCGATGGAGGGATTCGATAATCAGGCTATAGATGAACTTTTACAATTACGCGAACTGGGTTTAAGAAGTGTTGTCATGCTTCCTTTGGGTTACCGAGATGAAGAGAATGATTGGTTAGTTAATTATCCAAAAGTTAGACACCCTAAAAAAGATTTTTTAATTAAAATAGTTTAGAGAAAAACTTAGTTTACACAAAATTTTAATCATTAAAAACAATAAGAGGCTTTATTATTAAAGTTCTCTTATTTTTTTGGATGAGTATGAAAATTTAAAAATTACAGTTAAGCAGTTAAAAAGTAATGAAATAGCCATCGGAAACTAATTAGGGGTAAGAGGGTATGCCCGGAGAATAAGTTATACCTATTGTTTCCGAGGTATACCTTCGTTGTTACTAAGTATAGAATGTATAGGAACTTAACGGATATACGATTTACGAAATATATAAACCATAAAAAAATTAATCGGAACTTTAAGTAAAACTGTTTATATATCTAAAAATGTTTTAAGGTATTTAGAATGTAAAATATATGGTAGACAAATAAAAAAATAAAGATTAAAAAAATTTATTTCAATCAAGACAAATTTTTATCTTTATTATCTGAAAAAACTAATATATTATGATTTCTAAAATACATATCCCTAAAGGGACCTTGCCTTATATTTTCGGCTCAGATCATGAGGCGTTAACGCTAAATCTGGTTAATGAGGCGATGGATACAGATTTAAATTATATTGAAAATAAAAATTCATCAGGTTCAAAAAAAGAGCCTAAGTACATTTCAAATTTTTGGGGAGAAAATATTCAATCGGTATCCGCTATTGTAGGAAATAACGGTGCGGGTAAATCCACTTTGCTAAAAGCCATAAGAGATGGTAACTGCCAATTTATAGGAACGGATGGTAAAAAAATACCCCATAATTCCAAATTAATATTTTATTATAATTCAATTCTTGGATATAATGATACTCCGAATACCAGCTCACCCCTCCAAAATGTTCTAACACTTTCAAAATATTCAATATTAAAAAAAGATAGTGAGTATGCTGACCCGGAATTTTCAAGGTTCTTGAAAATTCATAATAATGCAATGTTAGAAAGAATTTTTAGGTTAATTAAAAACAAAAAAGTATATACTAAATTATTAGAACTGGGACTGCCTACGATAAATAATATAAAAATAAAAATAAATCATTCCAATAAAGATTATTATAATATACCGGATACATTTAAGCCTTTTTTTCAATATTTTAAAGACGATAGAGAAAGAAAACAAAAAGAACGAGAAAAAATATTAGAGAGAAAAGTTTATTTAAATAATGAAGATAAAGAAAATTTAAAAGTAAAAATTATAAAGGATGTAATAAAGAGAATACATTTAATTTTTGAGGAAACGGGTAACATATACATACGTGAAGGTTTTATAAGAGGAGGTAAAACCGTGGAATATTTAAAAACTAAAAAAATTTATGGTCTTAAAGATGCTTTTTTTTGGTATTTAGATAATGCCTATATCAAAGTTAATAATATAGAATTTCAATTACCTGTACAAGAAATAAAAAAATTAATTGATATTTTGTTATCAACAATTGAAAAATCAAATAAATTTAATTATTTTAGCGTTTATCGCGGTTTTCTCGATTACGATTTCATTGCTAATGATTTAGAAACATTAGAAATTATAGATGCTTATCAGGATTTTACAAAAGAATTTAAAAAACATTTTAAAGTTACTGATGAGCCTTTATTTAATTTTTCTACAGATAGAGAGTTAAGCAGTGGTGAAAAATTGATGTACGAACAATTTTCAATTTTTAATGAACAAGTTTCTCGTATTGAGAATGAAATAGGTATAGATAATATTTCAGATGAATATTTAATTTTACTGGATGAAGCTGATGTATGCTTTCACCCTTTGTGGAAGAAGAAATACATTAACATGCTTTTAGAGATTCTACCATTAATTTTTGTTAATAAAAAGCTTCAAATCATTTTCACCACCCATGACCCTCTAACTCTTTCAGATATACCTCATCAAAATATTCTTTTTTTGGGAAAAGGTGAAAATTATACAAAAGTATTAACAAACAAAAGAAAAACTTTTGGCGCTAATATTTCAAATTTATTGGCAGATTCCTTTTTTTTAGAAGATGGATTAGTGGGAGATTTTGCTAAAAAGAAAATTGAAGAAGTGATCCATGTTTTGAATAAGATGATTGAAAATAAAAACAATAATCAACACATTGACATTTCACAAGAAGAACAACAAAGGATTAGAAAATTAATCCGTATGGTTGACGAACATATAATCCAAAGTAAGCTCATTAAAATGTATAATGAGGCTTTTGGGCCTTCCATAGATAATGAAATACAAGAATTGGAAGAAAGATTAAATTATCTTAAAAATCTTAAAAACAAAACTCATGATTAGTATACGAGAATGTATTTCAGAATCTGATCTGTTAACTGCCAGAGAACAACACATTTCATTTATTTCCAAAGAAGTTAAAAAAAGAGTTGATTTTTATAAAAATTTATTTGAAACGATACAATTAACCCATCAAGGAAAAATAGAAGACGATGATATTGAGAATAATATAAAAAAAATTAAGTTGCATCATTCACAATATGATTCTTTTATTAAAGTAATCTTTAAAGACAATAAAAGTGTTGATAAAAAATATAAAAAATTAAAAAATAAATCTTTATTCCGTGAAGAACTTAAAGATTTCAAGAAGGTTTTAAAGATACTTAATGATTTACATACTAATTGTCGTCGTATTTTAGGTTTGGATTTAAGTTCAAATGAAGAAGACATCGTTCTATATAAAAAATATGAAGAAAAATATAGGAATTATAAAATTTTGCTAAATAAGATTTTTGATTATGAAAACTGGTTTCAGAAAATTACACCGGAAAAAGAATGGGGGCCCTATCAACTGACTAAAAAACTAGGAATACAAGTATGTTGCTATTGCAATCGCCAATATACGTTTACTTTATCTAAAGGAGTAAAAAAAATAACCAGGCCCGAACTTGATCATTTCTTGCCCAAAAGTAAACATCCTTTATTAGCACTAAATTTTTTTAATTTGATTCCTTCATGTAGTGTTTGCAATAGAGACTGTAAAGGAACTGTTGATTTTTCTTATGAAAAATATTTGTCACCCTATGAATCCAATCCTAAGCACCAATTAATAAAATATGATTACAAACCGGAAACCTATTTGGGTGCTATTGGCAAAACTGATGAAATAAAGGTTTTCACTAAGATAAATGAGGAAAATGAGGATCAACGTTTACAAGAAAAAGTAAAGGGAAATATCAAAGTTTTTGAATATAATAAAATAGCAAATGAACACAGAGATATTGTACAAGAGATTATAAAGAAAAGATGTATATTTAATGATAAATATATAGAAACCTTACAGCAAGCATTTCCCGATATTCATCTGACCTTAGAAGAGGCCTATCAATTAGCTTATGGCAATTTTTATGATGAAAAAGAATTTACTAAAAGACCCTTAGCTAAATTAACCAAAGATATTGCTGTTGCAACGGGAGTAATAAAAAATAAAATTAGCTAATTTTAAAGAAATTCGATAAAAATCAGTGAGATCGAAAAAATAGTAAAAACCAGGCGGTAAAGCTCGGGTTTGCTAAAAAGGTTTAGGTAAAAGTTAAAGAAATCAAATAGGTATATTATATAAAAAAAATCGCAACTTGTTAATTTATAAATAGTTGCGATTTACGTGTACCCAGGGCGGGAATCGAACCCGCACGATATTGCTACCACTGGATTTTGAGTCCAGCGCGTCTACCAATTCCGCCACCTGGGCATTTTTTTCAGGTGTGCAAATATACTTAAATATTCTTTTTCGCCAAAATTTATGTTTTTATTTCATTCATTCTTCCTTATATTCGTAAAAAAAGATTATGAAAATATTAATTATAAACGGTCCTAATTTAAACCTGCTTGGACAAAGAGAAACAGATATTTACGGTCATTATTCATTTGAAGATTATTTTAAACATTTGCAAAAAAAATTTATTGATGTGGAATTAGAATACTATCAAACCAACCATGAGGGCTCGATTATTGATAAGATTCATGAAAAAGGTTTTAAATGTGAAGGTATTGTAATTAATCCGGGAGCATATACTCATTATTCCTATGCAATACACGATGCTATAAAATCCGTAACCGCACTGGCTATTGAAGTTCATATTTCCGATATTGAAAAAAGAGAAGAATTTAGAAAAATTTCAGTCATTAAAGATGCTTGTGTACATCAGATTAAAGGCAAAGGATTACCCGGTTATGAAGAAGCTATTGAATATTTAATAAAAATGAAACAACCTTAACTAGCGAGTATAAATAATAAGTAATTGATAGTATAAATGAATGAAAAAATAAGTGGAAAAGTAATACATCAGATATTGTTTTTGATTATAATAATATCTCTTTTTATCCTTATTATAAGCCAATTGGCTATATTTCTTCCCAGCTTTTTAGGAGCAATTACATTATATGCCTTATCCAAAGATTTTTTCTTATATCTGACAGAAAAAAAGGGATTGAAAAAATGGATATCAATTAGTATAGTTTTTCTTCTTGCCTTATTGATCATTTCGATTCCGGTTTATTTTATTATTGAATTGACCTATTCTCAGGTACATACGGCTATAACTTATTTTGATAAAATAAATAATTCTCTGGTCAGTATTGTAAATGATTTACAAACAAAATACGGACTAAATATACTTAGCAAAGACAATATCATTCAAGCGACCACCTGGGTAGGCAAGGTTGTGCCTAAAATATTAAATTCAACAGTAAATTCTGTAGTTGTTTTTTTCTTTTCTTTTGTTTTATTCTATTTTATGATTATGAATATCAGGAAAATTGAAAGCACCTTTTTAAAATGGTCTCCCTTAAAAAAACAAAATACCGAAAGGCTAGGGCAAAGGTTGAAAAAAATGATCCAATCCAATGCCATCGGTATCCCATTAGTTGCTGTTGTTCAAGGGATGGTAGGAGCTGTCGGCTATGCCATTGTAGGATTGGATAATTTATGGTTTTGGTTTGCGGTTACAACTTTTACATCCATGTTGCCTATCGTAGGTTCTGCATTGGCCTATGTTCCGGTTGCCATTTTATTGTTCACTTCCGGAGAAACCTGGCAATCTGTATTTATTTTATTGTACGGCATTATAATTATTGGAACATCGGACAATATCGTGAGGTTTACATTACTTAAAAAACTGGACGATGTTCATCCGTTAATTACCATCTTTGGGGTAATATTAGGAATGAATATTTTTGGATTTATCGGATTAATTTTCGGTCCTATATTATTATCCAGCTTTTTCCTGCTTTTAGATGTTTACAATAACGAATTTAGCGATAATCCTTAAGAAAATGTAGTTCTACTATTGGAATGAATTTTGTTTTTTACCATGAATAAATTTAATAAACTGTTTCAGTCGGCAGTTAGTATAGGTTTGGGATTACTCATACTATCTTGCATTTCTAAAGACAGATTAGAAGTAACCAAAAAAGAAACAAAAATGAAGGTAACAAAATCAGAAGAAGAGTGGAAAAAGCAGCTTTCTCCCGAAGAATATTACATTTTGAGAGAAAAAGGAACAGAGGCACCTTACAGTGGAAAATTCAATATGCATTTTGAAAAAGGAGTGTATACTTGCAAAGCTTGTGGTGCGGTTCTGTTTGATAGTGATTCTAAATTTGATTCGCATTGCGGATGGCCCAGCTTTGATCATGAAATAGCCAAAGGCCGAATTATCGAAAAATTAGATACCTCTCATGGTATGACCCGAATGGAAATCCTTTGTGCTAATTGCGGGAGTCATTTAGGACATGTGTTTAATGATGGCCCTACAAAAACCGGATTGAGATATTGTGTTAACTCTGCTTCACTGGATTTTGTAAAAGAATAATACATTATTTACCAATTGTAAGAATTAACATTATGGCCAAAATCCTAAGAATTTATTCGGAAAATCCTTCAGAAAAAGCAATTAATGAAATAGTTGAGGTGTTAAAAAAGGGAGGAATAATTGTTTATCCTACCGATACGGTTTATGGATTGGGTTGTGATATTTTTAATCACAAAGCCATGGAAAAGCTTTCCAGAATTAAAAATGTTAAACTGGAAAAAACAAACTTTTCCTTTATTTGTAATGATTTACGAAATTTATCTCAGTACACTAAGCCCATTGAAACGAATCTATTTAAACTTCTGAAAAGAACTTTGCCGGGGCCTTTTACTTATATTCTTGCGGCTTCCAATACGCTGCCCTCTTATTATAAGAATAAAAAAACAGTAGGAATTAGAATTCCCGATCATAATATTCCTAGAATGATCGTTGAAAAATTAGGCAATCCCATAGCATCCACTTCAACACATGATGATGACGAGATTTTAGAATATATTACAGATCCCGAATTAATAGCCGAGAAATATGATAAATTAGTAGATATAGTTATTGATAGCGGTGCGGGAGGTTATACTCCTTCTACGGTTGTAGATTTAACTTCCGGGAGTCCGGAAATACTCCGCCGGGGAAAAGGAGATTTAGATCTCTATATTTAATCTCTATTTACATTTACTATTTCTGATCGAAAAAATCAGTTACATATAAAATAAAAAAGAACCGAATAATTATATTCGGTTCTTTTCTTATAAAAATTTGAAAATTTTCTTTTTTAATAGGACATTAATTTAAACAATTCATGTAGAATAAGATGTATTAATAATTAAATAATTCATCAATAGACAATTCATGAACAGTTCCTAATTTTTTAACCGAATTCCAATTAAGATTTTCCTTTTTTCCAATTAAAGATACATTATAGGTTTTTCCCTTGATTTCACGATTAAAAAAATCTTTAAGATCCTTAAGTTGCAATGTTTGTATTTGAGAATACATATCTTTTCTTAAATCGTAATCAATTCCTCTTTTTTTGGCGGAAAGATAGGACCAATAAATTGCTGATTTAGTAATACGGTCTGAAGCAATTTGTTTCAAAGCACTTTTTTTAGCATTGTCAAATTGTTTAATAATTTCAGGCATATTGTTCATTAAATCTTTCATTGCGTCAACAGCTTGTGGTAATTTATTGGCTTGAGTTCCAATATAGGAAGAAACATAATCGTATTTATCCTTATCAGAGGCGATGGTATAACTGGCGTAAGCAGAATAAGCTAATGATTTACTTTCACGAATTTCTTGAAAAACAATGGAAGACAGACCTCTGCCGAAATACTCACCAAATACTTTTGCATAAGGCATTTTAGCTATATCAAATTTATTTCCTCTTGATTGGAAAAGTATTTCGGCTTGTACCATGTCGTACGGAGCAAAAAACAAGCTGCCGTCAGAAGCAAGTTCCTTATAAGTTATAGGGGAATTATACTCTTTTCCGCTTCCGAAATTATGATATTTTTGAACCGCTTTTTTAATAACAGATTCATTCGGTCCGTAATAAAATATTTCATGTTTGTAATCGAATAAACTTTTACATATCTTAACTAAGTCCGCAGGTTTTTTGTTTAATAAATCCGCTTCAGAAATAGAATTTCTTAATCTATTATTTTCTCCATAACGGGCATACAAAGCTAAAGCATTCAGTATTGCCTGTTTATTTAATTTAGAATTTTTTCTGGCTTTAAGTATAGTTTGTACATATTTTTGATATGTTTCTGAATCAGGATTAGCATTTTGCAAAAAATGTTCAAATAATTCTATACCTTTTGGAATATTTTTTTCTAAACCTTGCAGGTTTAGGAATATTTGTTCATTTTGAACCTGAATAGAATAACTGATTCCTATTTTATAGAACTCTTTTTCAAGATTGGATTTTGTATACTTATCAGTGCCCAGAAGGGAAAGATAATTTAAGGCCAGATCCAATTCTTCATTGTTATCTGATCCAAAGTCAAATATGTAATATAGATTTCCTAATTCGTTATTTGAATTTTTAATATAAGAAAGAGGAATATTTTTTACATGATCAAAAGTTATTAATTTTTTATAGTCTATAAATTGAGGTTGAATTTCTTTTTCGGGAAGTTGCGAGAATTTTTTATAAAAATCTGATTGTTTCGTACGATTTAAAGTTATAGGAGTTATTCCCGGATTTTCAACGCGGACCAGTTTATCATTGGTTCCTTTTTCTTTATAAACCACAACATAATTATCCTTATAAAATTCATTGGCAAATTTTACAATACTCTCTTTATTCATTTTATCCAACTCATTAAATTCATCTAAAATTTGTTGCCAAGATAAATTTTGGATAAAAGCATTATACATTTGAGTTGCTACCCCGTTGGCTGTGTCCCAGCTGCTGATGCGTTGCGTTTTTAAATCATTGACAATAGCTTTAATCAACCAATCATCAAAATTTCCTTTTTTTATGATTTCTAACTGATCTAGTAAAAGTTTTTGTACTTGTTCCAAAGATTGTCCTTCTCTAGGAGCTCCATATAAGGAATGAAGACCATAGTCTTTAAAAATAGATATATACGATCCTGCCCCTTGAGCTAATTGTTTTTGATTGATATTTATATCGATTAAACCCGCACCGGAATTATTCAAAATCATATTAACCATTTTAACGTAAAGAGCCTCTTTGCTTCCGGCTCCACTACATCTAAAAGCTAATTGGATTCTTTCTGAAGATGGACTTTTTACTACTCTTTTAACAACAGAGGTCAACGGCTGTTCAATGGGTTTTTTCAAAACGGGCAATTCTTTATATTTGAAATTGCCGAAATAGGTATCTACTAATTGTATGGTTTCATCAAAATTTAAGTCGCCCACCAATACAATTGCCATATTATTTGGAACATAATAAGTCTCATAATATTCATGAATTGCTTTCATGGACGGATTTTTCAAATGCTCGGATGTTCCTATAGTGGTTTGTTGTCCATAAGGATGGGTAGGAAATAGAGCATCCATCAATTCATAATTAACTAAACGCATATCGTTATCTTGAGCTCGATTAAATTCTTCATAAACAGCTTCCAATTCTGTGTGAAAGAGACGTAAAACTAATTCGGAAAATCGTTCTTTTTCAACAAATAACCATCTTTCTAATTCGTTGGATGGAATGTTGTTTTTATAAACCGTTTCATCTAGCCAAGTATGCGCATTGGTTCCGGTTGCGCCCAATTCTGAAATTAACTTGTCGTATTCGTTAGCAATGGCGTATTTAGATGCTTCTTGGGATACTTCATCTATTTTTTTATAAATTTCCTTTTTCTTTTTTGGATTTTTTTCGGCTTTATGTTGTTCGTATAAATCTGAAATACGGTTTAATAATACAGATTCCTTGTCCCAATCAGAGGTTCCGAGTTTACTGGTTCCCTTAAACATCATATGCTCTAGATAATGAGCAAGGCCGGTATTCTCGGACGGATCATTAGCAGATCCGGTACGTACCGGAATGTATGTTTGAATTCTTGGTTCATCATTATTTCGGGATAAATATACTTTTAAACCATTTTTCAGCGTATAAATTCTTGAATTGGAGGGATCGTTCGTTACCGTTTCATAAGTATACCCCTTTGAATCTGTTACTGTTTTAGTTTTATAGATTTGTGCGTTCGTGGTCATTATAAAAAATGTTAATACAAGTAATAAAAATATTTTTTTCATATTATTATTAGGTTTAAAGGTGTGAAAATACAAAAGATTTTTGTTAGATTTTATTTTTTCGGAATATAAAATATAAGTATATATATCCAATTAAAGCAGAACATAGGGAGGAAAATAGAATCATAATTTTAGCATGAGTTATATAGTCGGCATGTATAGCCGGATTAAAAGCCAGTAAGGTAATAAAAATAGACATAGTAAATCCAATTCCACCTAAAAAACCGATTCCTATCATTTGCTTCCAATCTGTTTCCGAAGGAAGCCTACAAAATTTCAAAGCACAAGCCAGATAAGTAAATAAAATAATTCCTAAAGGTTTTCCAACGATTAAGCCAAAAAATATTCCAAGAGTGTACGATTGAGAGAAAAGCTCTTGAATATTTAATTGAATAGATAAGGCTGTGTTGGCAAGTGCAAAAAGAGGAAGTATTATAAAATTGACAGGTAATTGGAGTATAGATAGTAATTTCATGGCTTGACCATGGGGATTACCTCCTTCAAAGGGTATGGCAAATGCCAGTAGTATACCCGCAAGAGTTGCATGTACACCGGAATTAAGTAAGCAATACCAAATTCCTATACCGCCGATTATATATAAATATAAATGATTGATCTTTAGTTTTTTAAAAAGTAATAGTATCGTCCATATGAATAAGGCAAAAAATAAAAAGATCCAAGAAAGTTTTTTAGTGTAAAAAAAGGCTATAACCAAAATAGCCCCTAAGTCGTCAATTACAGCTAAGGCAGTAAGAAAAACACGGAGAGACAAGGGAATTTTTTTTCCTAATAAGCTCAATACCCCCAACGCAAATGCTATATCGGTTGCCATAGGAATTCCGGCGCCTGAAATGGTGTCTTTTCCGAAATTTAAATATGCATATATTCCCGCAGGAATAATCATTCCGCCTATAGCACCCAAAACAGGTAAAAGGGCTTGCGAACGATTGGAAAGTTTTCCAATATGTATTTCACGGATAAGTTCCAATCCCACCATTAAAAAAAATATACTCATTAACCCATCATTTATTAGCTCAGATACAGTTAAAGGCATCCCCTGTGAGCTAAAAAGATATTCATTTCCTAATTTGAAAGAAACTGATGTTTCCCAAAAATTATGATAGAAAGTGTGAAAAGTTGAATTTGACAATATTATAGAAAAGATTGTACACAAGATAAGAAGTATTCCTACGGACTTCTCATTATTCATAAAATCTTTAATCGTTTTTCGCATTCTACTCATTTATTGCTAATTACTGTATTGAATTATTAAGATTTGAATTATCGAGGATAATATATATAGCTAAAATATAATTTTTAAATTTATGTTCACTTATAAATCAAACGGTATACTATTAATTATTTAATTATAAAAATTGAGAAAAAGATAAAACGAACCTTTTCATGGGAATTAACACTCTATATGTCCAAAATAGTTAGCAATCTAATGGTATAAGTATTTTAACTACATTTGCATCATATCAGTATAATAAAAAGTAAAATATAAATGCAATCAGTTTTAAGAACATTTTTCGGTTATTTAGCCAGACCACAATTATATCCGGAATTAGTAAGAAAAATTTATAAAAATATTTTCGACAGAGGGAGCGCGGTTCAAGGAAAAAAAGAATCCGAAATATGGTGTGCAGAAAGAGCAATCAGTCAGCAAGATGCAATTTACCAGATTACAAAAAATGAATACTCTTTATATAAAGATTTTGCAGGACCAATGGAGGAGTCAAAAAAAATTGAGGCGGCTTGTCCGGTTAAAATGGGCGGAGCCGGAGCATTAGATCTTATCTACGCATTATGTGAATATACTCAGGCTAAAAATGTTATAGAAACCGGAGTAGCTTACGGATGGAGCTCTTTGGCGGCTTTATTGTCTTTACAAAAAAGAGGTGGAAATTTGTATAGTTCAGATATGCCTTATTTGGACAGGAATAATGATAAATTTGTTGGATGTGTAGTTCCTGATAATCTTAGAAACTATTGGAAATTATTTAGACAAGCAGATAAAGAATCCCTGCCTAAAATATTCAAAGAACAACAGACTTTTGAGATAGCCCATTATGACAGTGATAAAAGTTATAAAGGTAGAATGTGGGCCTATCCTTTACTATGGGAAAGAATAGAAAAAAACGGCTTTTTTATCAGTGATGATATTGGAGATAATTCCGCTTTTATGGATTGGGTAAATCAAAATCATTTGCAAACGGTAATTGTTGAATTTGAAGGAAAATATGTGGGAATTGTAAAAAAAGTATAGAGAAATAATTTCTTTATTAAAAAATAGTTATTTAAAATTTTACGGATTACTTCAAGTGTATTTTAATTTTTAATAATATAAATCGTATTATTTTTAGTCATGCAGACATATGAAGAAATTTTAGAGTGGTTGTATACCCAAGTTTCAAATTATCAAAATGTCGGGAATTCTGCATATAAGCCCGGATTTGAAAATATAATAAAACTGAGTGAAATTTTAGGAAATCCTCACAGAAAATTTAAATCCATACATATTGCGGGAACTAATGGAAAAGGGAGTGTTTCTAATATGACCGCCTCCATTTTAAAAGAAGCCGGGTATAAAGTGGGATTATTTACTTCTCCTCATCTTAAAAATTTCACTGAACGGATAAGGGTTGACGGAAAAGAATGCCCCGCAGAGTTTGTATATAATTTTTTAATTACTATTAGAGATCATTTTACTAAGGATTTTAATCCTTCCTTCTTTGAATTAACAACTGCTATGGCTTTTAGCTATTTTGCCAAAGAAAAAGTTGATATAGCTGTAATAGAGGTTGGAATAGGCGGAAGGTTGGATTCAACAAATATCATTACTCCCGAAGTATGTGCAATAACCAGTATATCGATGGATCATGTGGATTTATTGGGAGATACACTTGAAAAAATAGCCACAGAAAAAGCAGGGATTATTAAACCCGGAATTCCTGTAGTTATTGGAGAAGATAAGGAAGAGGTTAAAAAATTACTAGTCCATATTGCTCAAGAGCGTAATGCCGAATATATAGATGCGACAAAAAATAAGGTAAAATATCCATCAGATTTAAAAGGTATATATCAAGAAAAAAATAAAAAAACGGTAGTAAGTATCATCGATGTTTTAAATGATAAAGGATTTACAATATCTGTTGATCAGGTTAAAAAGGGCCTTTTGCATGTAAAAGATTCAATGAACTTTAGAGGAAGATGGGAATTATTGCAAAATGAGAATCCAATGATTATCTGCGATACAGCCCATAATGAGGATGGCTTTAAACAATTGGCCGAACAATTTAAACGGGTAACCTATAAAAAACTGAGAATTGTAATCGGCTTTGTAAAAGGTAAAGATTTAGATAAAATTTTTCCACTATTGCCGATTGATGCCCTCTATTATTTTGTAAAACCGGCTATTCAAAGAGGGCTACATCCCAATGAATATTCCGAAAAAATAGATTTATACTTCAAGAATTATCAAAAATTCGATAGTGTAGCAGAAGGATTTGATGCCGCTAAAACCCAGTCTGACAAAGAAGATTTGATTTTTATAGGAGGAAGTAATTTTGTGGTAGCAGAAATTTTTTAAAAAAATATTTGCAAGTATAAAAAATGAGCGTATATTTGCAATCCAATTACGGAACAAAGTAATAAAGAAAAGCTCTTAAATATCTTTGTTTTAAAGGGGCGATTAGCTCAGCTGGTTCAGAGCACCTGCCTTACAAGCAGGGGGTCGCAGGTTCGAATCCTGCATCGCCCACAACAAGAAAAACCTTGATTTTTTTCAGTTAAGGTTTTTTTGTTGGTACAGACCCATGGTGTAACGGTAGCACACCGGTTTTTGGTACCGTTTGTCGGGGTTCGAATCCCTGTGGGTCTACAACAAATTAAATGAAAAAGTATATTTGTAGGATTGTAAAAAATAATTACATTTGCACCGCAAATAGATAATGAAAAGAAAGAATTAAAATGGCAAATCATAAGTCAGCAATAAAAAGAATAAGACAGAATCACGTAAGAAGATTACGTAATAAGTATTATCATAAATCAGCTCGTACAGCTATTAAAGAATTAAGAGCTGAAACAGATAAAACTGTAGCGGTAGGTAAATTACCGGCTGTTTTTTCTCAGATTGATAAGTTAGCAAAAAGAAACATTATTCATAAGAATAAAGCGTCTAACTTGAAATCTAAATTAAACAAGCACGTTAACGCATTAGCGTAAATAAAAATAATAGTAGGCCCGTTCGTCTATCGGTTAGGACTTCAGATTTTCATTCTGGCAAGAGGGGTTCGACTCCCCTACGGGCTACTAATCTAAGGCTTAAGTTACTTTTGGTAATTTAAGCCTTTTTTTATGTAAATTAATTGTCATTTCAGGAAGTAAGAAATAATTATGAATAAATTAATTGTAATATTTTATAATGTTTATTTACTATTCGATTTAATGGCTTCTTATAATTCTCCAATGCTCAAATCTTTTTAATATAGAGACCTTTTGTTATTTAAAAAGTTTAGAATAACAATAAATGAAGCAAAATATCATTTTTTAAAATATATAGTTACTGGTTAAATCAATTGTATTATAATAGCACCCCCCTTTCAATAGCTAATTCTAATTCTTTTATACTAAGATCCTTTAATTCTTTTTCATAAATTAATCGTTGATAAAGAAAGATATTTACGATTTTATTAAATATACTTTTTAATATATCTAAAGCTGAATAGGTTTCAGGATAAAACCTTTCGTTAAATTTAAATTCATTGCTAATCGTTACATTAAATTCTTTCGTAAAATATGTAAGAAAATCATTTGCATCATGTCCAATTAATCCAAAATCTTCATATAATTTCATTTCAGGTTTAAATTGTATTTTATTCTCCCATTGGGATAATAAAACTTTCTCTAAAAATAATTGTAATTTATGATCAACCATATTTATTAAATTTATGATACCTCTAATTTTAACTACATCATTAATAAAATGATTATTTTTATTCAAAGACACAGAATGTCATTTGAAATTCGTAACTAGTTGTTTACGTATCTAATCCAATCAATACCATAGTCAATTCATATCAATCACTAAGAAAGTACACAGATCAATGCAGTACTTATAAATTTCAACTATGATAAGGAGGTGAATTAAATGGTTATAAGATAGGATTTTCGTTTTTTACTAAGTAATTGTTGGAGACACCTAATTAGGCAATATTAGGTTATTCAAAAGTATGTGATCTAATGTAGTATGATAAAGTTTTTATATTTTGTAAATGTATAAAAAGGCATAGTAAATTGCAAATATATATTTAATAAAAATACATTTATATTAATACAATGCATAACAACATAAATATCGACATATAATATAGTTTTATGAATATGCAAAAACTTACCATTTTTTATTAAAAATATGTATATAAAAGCTTTTAATTTGAATAGTTTGTTGATGAAATTTTCATTAAAACTAAAACTCATAAGGAATAGAATAAAATAAAAGTCCTGATTTCAATTGAAATCAGGACCATATGTTTAGTTAAATATTTGAGAAAAGCTATTCGAAGAGAATAACTTACTATGAAAAGAACTTTTTTTAATATTTTTATTTTAAGCTAGCTTAAAAAATATAATTTTGTTAATTTCATAAGAAGTTAACACATATTAGAGATTTTTAACCTTTAAAACATGTAAATTGGAATCTAATTCATAGAGTCTGGGCACTCCTGTAGCTATTTCAAATTTTATAATTTCTTCTGGAGTCATTTTTTCTAAATACATAACTAATGCACGTAAACTATTTCCATGTGCAGCTATGATTATGTTTTTTCCCTCCTTAATTTTTGGAACTATCTCACTTTCAAAATAAGGAATTACTCTTTCTGCAGTATCTTTAAGGCTCTCTCCATTAGGCGGAGCTACATCGTAACTTCTTCGCCAAATATGAACTTGTTCATCTCCAAATTTCTTAGCTGTTTCAGCCTTATTTAAGCCTTGTAGATCTCCATACATTCTTTCATTTAATGCTTTATCAAATTTCGTAGGTACATTTTTTATTCCGGCTTCATTCAACGCGATTTGTAAAGTTTCTTGAGCTCTTTTCAAAGCAGATGAATACGCATAATCAAAATGTAAACCTTTAAGCTGATCGCCGGCTTTTTTAGCCTCTTCTTTTCCTTTGTCGGATAATTCTACATCAACCCAACCGGTAAATTTATTTTCCAGATTCCAAACACTCTGACCGTGTCTCAGTAATACTAAAATTGCCATGATTACAAAATATTTATATTAACTATATTATCTTGAAATAATTGTGCCAATATAAAAATAATGACTATTAATTTACCCATAAATCTGATTAAAATTAAGAAGTAATGAAATAAGTGTTTAAGAAAATGTTAATTTTGAAATTATTTCAAAAAACGGAAAGAGTTAGTAATGAGAAAAAGTAGTTTACTTGTATCAATTCTAATTGGGATTTTTACTATGGCACAAAAACAAAATTTGACTCCTGAATTACTTTGGAGTTTAGGTAGGGTATCTATAGACGCTGTAAATGATACCGGAGACATTATTTATGGTGTTCAATATTATAATGTTGATGAAAATAACAGTACCAGAGATTTATATCATCTAAATCTAGATGGGCAAATTATCAGACTTAATGAAAGTAAAGACAAGGAAAAAGCATTATCTTTTCATTCACAAAATGAATTTATATATTCGGTGGGAGAAGATATCTATTCTTATAATCTAAAAACTAAGAAAACAGAAAAAATTAATAAAGAAAACGAAATTCTTTCCGGGTTACTTTATGCGAATAATTCCAACTATTTTGCTATATCTAAACCGGTAAAATTAGAAAAAGTTTTAGGCTCAGATATATATCCAACAATGGAAAAATCAGATGTGAAAGTTTATGATCATTTAATGTATAGACATTGGGATACCTGGAAAGATGGAAAATTTAAACATATATTCGTTGGTAGTACAAATGGAAGTTTAGTGGATATCAATAAGGATGAAAAATATAATTCCGAAGATTATTCATTTTCTCCGGATAGTAAATATTTAGTTTACCAATCCAAAAAACTTTTCGGAACTCAAGATGCAATTTCTACCAATACGGATATATACCTTTATGATATATTTTCACAACAAACGCAAAATTTAACTGTTGAAAATAAAGGATACGATACTAACCCTAAGTTTAGTCCACAAGGTGGAGTATTGGCGTGGTTGTCAATGAAAACAGACGGATATGAGGCAGATAAAAATGATCTAAAAATTTATGATTTGGCTACTCAGAAAACAATAAATTTAACTTCAACTTGGGATAATACGGTAATAGACTATGTTTGGGCTAAAAATGGAAAGAAAATTTATTTTTTGGCCGGTATCAACGCTACTAAACAATTTTTTGAGTTAGATATCAAAACAAAAAAAATCAGACAAATTACCAAAGGTCAGCATGATTATGTTAGCATACGTATCACCGGTGATTATTTGGTTGGAGAGCGTCAAGACATGAATCATGCGTCTGAAATTTATAAAGTAAATATTAAAACCGGAGTAGAAACTAAGTTAACTTCAGTAAATGATGACCTCTATCAAAAGATAAAAAGTTGTAGAGTTGAAGAAAGATGGATTGACACTACTGATGGAAAAAAAATGTTGGTTTGGGTAATATATCCTCCAGATTTTGATAAAAATAAAAAATACCCTACTTTATTATACTGTCAGGGAGGGCCTCAAAGTACGGTATCTCAATTTTACAGTTTCCGTTGGAACTTTCAGATTATGGCATCCAACGGTTATATTGTTGTAGCCCCCAATCGAAGAGGATTGCCTTCTTTCGGCGTGAAATGGAATGAAGAGATATCAGGTGACTGGGGTGGACAACCTATGAGAGACTATTTATCTGCTATTGATGAAGTTTCTAAAGAACCCTATGTGGACAAAAATCGTTTAGGTGCTGTAGGAGCCAGTTATGGCGGTTATTCGGTTTATTATTTAGCAGGTATTCATAAGAAAAGATTTAAAACTTTTATTTCACATTGTGGGGTATTTGACTTAGAATCCATGTATGGATCAACCGAAGAAATATTCTTTCCCAATTATGATATAGGTGGAGCTTATTGGGAAAATCCTCAACCCAAAGCTTATAAAGAATTTAATCCTATTAAATTAGTTTCTAATTGGGATACTCCTATATTGATTATTCATGGGGGAAGAGATTATCGAGTTCCTTATACTCAAGGGCTTGAAGCATTTCAAGCAGCGCAGTTAAAAGGCATAAAGAGCCGACTTTTGTATTTTCCGGAAGAAAGCCATTGGGTTCAACAACCTCAAAATGGTATAATTTGGCAAAAAGAATTTTTTAAATGGTTAAAAGAGACACTTTAGTTTTTAATTATCCATTCAATATAATAAAATCTTATTATATCTATTACAAAAGTTAAAATATATAAATAATGGTCTAAAAAAGGTTGGAAGATTTTTTTTTCCAACCTTTTTTTATAAATATAAAAAAAAACTTTTAATCAAGCTTGTTTATAAAAATTAAAGAAGGCAAGATTATTTTCAATTTATGGTAATATTTTATTCCATTAAAGATGTGAATGTTAAGTGTATTATTAAAATATAAAGGCTTAAATTGGTTATTAAAATTAAATGACATCACATAATAAATGCATTTATTTATTACATTTGAATATAATTTTTAAAGAATTAACTATGAGAAATTTTTTGTTTTTTTTATTATTTATATTTAATTGCCTGCCGATATGGTCTAAACAAATAGATCAGGAAGAAGCAAAACACATTGCTGAAAATTTTATAAATAATCAATTTTCAAACTTAAAGAGAAGTAATGGGTTTAAACTAGACTTAGTTTATACTGCAGAGAATGAAGTAAATAAGCTAAAGAAAAATCATTCCGAAAAGTATTATTATGTTTATAATATTGGAGCAAATCAAGGCTTTATTATCATTTCAGCAGACGATATAAATTATCCGATCATAGGATATTCCAATTCCGGATATTATGATGCAGCTAATCTTCCGGAAAATTTCCAATCTTGGATGAAAACCGTTGAATTGGGTATGCAACAAGCTTTTGATAACTCAACCAAGCCTACCAAAGAAATTGAAAAGGAATGGGAATTATATAGAATTTCAAAAAAAAGCATCCCAACCAGACTTACCGCATTAGAACCGCTTATTAAAACAAAATGGAATCAAAGAACACCTTATAATAGTCAAATTCCTTATGAAGTTCTTACCGGTTGTGTAGCAACGGCTACCGCACAGATTATGAAATTTCATCAACACCCTAAAAAAGGAACAGGTATCATTCCGGCTTATCAGACCATAGACCCCAGTAACAATGTAACCTATAATATACAGCAGATAGATTTAAAGCAATACGAGTATGATTGGGCAAATATGTTAAATGAATATTATAATTCACCTACTCTCAATTATACCAATGAACAAGCAAAGGCTGTAGGGCTATTAATGTATCATATAGGAGCAAGTGCCCAAATGAAATATGGAGTAAAAGAAAGCGGGACTTCAAGCCGGAAAGCTTTAAAGGCATTGTATACTTATTATGATTATGACAAAAGTATAGATTATATAATTCGAGGTAAATATTTCAGTAATTTAAATGAAATACCTATCAGTGATGAAGAATGGGAGGAGATAATAATAAAAGAATTAAATGAAGATAGACCCGTCTATTATTCAGGAAATACGGACAAAAATTCTGGACATGCATTTGTTTGTGATGGATATGATTCCAACGGACTCTTACATTTTAATTTTGGATGGGGAGGAAATCAAGACGGATATTATAATTCAAATGCCCCATTAGAATATAAATATGGCCAAAGTATAGGTATAAATATAAAACCCAATGAAGGAGGAGAAAAAGTAAATAAATATTTTGTAAATAAGCTTACAATTTCAACTAATAAAGTATATAAAGATGAATGTTTTGTAGAAAAACATGATTTATACAACATAAATATAGAAGATACGATTATATATAAAAATCAATACATGGCTTTATATGATCTTAACAATACAATGGTAACTCTACTTAATGAAAGTACAAATCCGAATAATTTTAACAATAATTATTATACGCTAAACAGTACTATTAAAGCAGGGAAGTATCGTTTAAAAGTAGTGGAAAAGAAAGGAGATGCGTATATACCAATTAAAACGGCTCAAAATGTAGATGATACAAGTATAATAGAATTACTGGATGGTGTTAAATCGCATAACCTTAATTTATTAAATAATAAAGTTCTTACGGCTAACATAAAACAAGCTAAACCTAAAGATTACCTGCAAGTAGAATTTTCATTTGGAAATAATCGATGTAAACCTTTTAATGGAACGATAGCTTTAGCTTTGACTAATGATGAGGATAAATTGATCTATATTCTTGGAAAAGATTTAATAAATAATTTAAGAGAGGGTTATTACTATGGATCATATATAATTTCAGGTTACATACCGGATGATATTGCTAATGGAGCGTATCGAATCAGGATCTTTGCACGTGAAAATGATGGTCAAGAATGGCAATTGTTGGATGGGGCAGCCGTTAATTATCTTCCTCTAACCGTTGTAAATGGAAAACTGGGAATAGAAGAACTAAAAAATGATACGAATGAGTTTCTAATCTACCCTAATCCGGTTAAAAATATCTTATATATCAAATCTGACTCGGAACAACAAATTAAATCCATTTCAATTTTTGATTTTTCAGGTAAAGAAGTATTGCAAAGCAATATAGATCTTACTAGCGGAGTAAATGTTAGCTCATTAAGTTCAGGAGCTTACATAATAAAAATTAAAACGTCTAAAGAAATAAAGAAATATAAATTTATTAAAATATAAATTTTACTTAAATTATCAGTAAAACATTTAAAATTTAAAAAAGGGTGAAGAAAATTCTTCACCCTTTTTTAGTAGTTAAAAAAAATTAATTTTATAAAATGAAAATTAATTAAAATTTAAGTATATTATTATGTAATTATATAATAAATAATCATAATATATATTTTTTTTAAAAATAATTCAATAAATAATTATTTATTTTATTAAATTTGAAGATAACTGAAAAATTTTATTATGAGAAAACTTTTATTATCTATTTTACTATTATTTATATTTAGTAATTTACATTTATGGTCAAAACAAATAGATCAAAAAGAAGCAAAACGTATTGCAGAAAATTTTATTAATAATCAATTTTCTAACCTAAAAAAAAGTCAAAGATTCCAATTACAATTAGTTTATACGGCAGAGAATGAAATAAGTAACTTAAAGAAAAATCATTCTCAAAAATATTACTATGTTTACAACATTGGAGCAAATCAAGGCTTTATAATCATTTCAGCAGACGATATAAATTATCCGATTATAGGATATGCCAATTCCGGATATTATGATGCAGCTAATCTTCCGGACAATTTCCAATCTTGGATGAAAACCGTAGAATTGGGTATGCAACAAGCTTTTGATAACTCAACCAAGCCAACCAAAGAAATTCAAAAAGAATGGGAATTATATAGAATTTCAAAAAAAAGTATCGAAACCAGACTAACTGCCTTAGAGCCGCTTGTAAAAACAAAATGGAATCAAGATGAACCTTATAATAGTCAAATACCTTATAAAGTTTATACTGGTTGTGTAGCAACGGCTACCGCGCAGATTATGAAATTTTATCAATACCCTAACAAAGGAATTGGTATCATTCCGGGCTATCAGACCACAGACCCTAGTAACAATGCAATCTATAACATTCCACAGATAGATTTACAACAATACGAATATGATTGGTCTAATATGTTAAATGAGTATTATAATTCACCCACTCCCAATTATACTAATGAGCAAGCAAAGGCTGTAGGGCTTTTAATGTATCATATAGGGGCAAGTGCTCAAATGAAATATGGAGTAAAAGCAAGTGGAACTTCTAGTGAGAAAGCATTAAAATCATTGTATACTTATTTTGGTTATGATAAAAGTATAGATTATATAATAAGAGGTCGATATTATAATGGTAATTTTAATGAAATACCTATCAGTGATGAAGAATGGGAGGAGATAATAATAAAAGAATTAAATGAAGGTAGACCCGTCTATTATTCAGGAAGTACGGAAAATAGATCGGGACATGCATTTGTTTGTGATGGATACGATTCCAACGGACTCTTGCATTTTAATTTTGGATGGGGAGGATATCAAGATGGATATTACAATTCAAATGCCCCATTAGAATATAAATATGGCCAAAGTATAGGCATAAATATAAAACCCAATGAAGGAGGAGAAAAAGTCAATAGATATTTTGTAAATAAGCTTTCGATTTCTAAAAATAAAGTATATAAAGATGAATGTTTTGTAGAAAAACATGATTTATACAACATAAGTATAGAAGATACCATTATATATAAAAATCAATATATGGCCTTATATGATCTTAACAATACAATGGTAACCCTACTTGATGAAAGTAATCATCCGTATAATTATAACAATAATTATTATACGCTAAACAGTACTATTAAAGCGGGGAAGTATCGTTTAAAAGTTGTGGAAAAGAAAGGAGAGGCGTATATACCTGTTAAAACGGCTCAAAATGTAGATGATACAAGTATAATTGAATTACTGGATGGTGTTAAATCGCATAATCTTAATTTATTAAATAATAAAAATCTTACGGCCAACATAAGACAAGCTAAACCTAAAGATTATCTTAGAGTAGAATTTTCATTTGAAAATAATCGATGTAAACCTTTTAATGGAAAAATAGTTTTAGCTTTGACTAATGAGAAGGATGAATTGCAATATATACTTAGAGAAAATTCAGTAAATAATTTCGGAGAAGGTCATTACTATGGATCATATATAATATCAGGTTACATACCAGATGATATAGTAAATGGAGCGTATCGAATCAGAATTTTTGCACGTGAAAATGATGGTCAAGAATGGCAATTCTTGGAAGGAGCAACCGTTAATTACCTTCCCCTAACCATTGTAAATGGCAAATTGGGAATAGAAGAGCTGAAAAATAAAACGAATGAATTTGTAATCTATCCTAATCCGGTTAAAGATATTTTATATATCAAATCTGATTCAGAACAACAAATTAAATCCATTTCAATTTTTGATTTATCAGGTAAAGAAGTATTGTGTAGCAATATAGATTCTTCTAATGAGGTAAATGTGAGTTCATTAAGTTCAGGGGCTTACATTATAAAAATTCAAACGACTAAAGAAATAATGAAATATAAGTTTATTAAAAAATAATTCATAAATTTAATATATAAATAAGCGTTTCCCAATAACCTAAAGGAAACGCTTTTTGCTATAAAAAACTATATAGATTTGTAATGAAAATGTTTGAAATTTTATTTATATCACTGCATTACTAATTAATAAATATCTCATTTAAAAAATCTGTATATTTGTCCTTATAGCATTTAAAAAAATAAAATAGATTAATAAAAATCTAAAGTAATAGGCCATGAATTTACATGAATATCAAGGAAAAGAAATACTTTCATCATTTGGAGTAAGAGTTCAAAGAGGAATAGTTGTTACTACACCGGAGAAAGCTGTAGAAGCAGCTAAAGATATGAATGATCAAACAGGTACCAATTGGTGGGTGGTAAAAGCTCAGATTCATGCAGGAGGAAGAGGAAAAGGAGGAGGAGTTAAATTGGCAAAATCATTGGATGAAGTTAAAGAAATCGCCTCCGAAATCATAGGAATGAATCTAATCACTCCACAAACGCTTAAAAAAGGTAAGAAAGTTCATCAGGTATTCATTGCGGAAGATATGTATTATCCAGGAGAGGCTACTATAGAAGAATTTTATATGTCTGTTTTATTAGACAGAGTGAAAGGTAGAAATGTAATTATATATTCTACAGAAGGAGGAATGGATATTGAAACGGTAGCAGAAAAAACTCCGTCACTTATATTTAATGAAGAAATTGACCCATCGGTTGGTTTACAAAATTTTCAAGCAAGAAAAATTGCTTTTAATCTCGGATTATCCGGAGAGGCATTTAAAAATATGGTAATATTTGTGACTGCATTATATAAAGCTTATATAAAAAGCGATGCTACCTTATTCGAGATAAACCCCGTTTTAAAAACATCAGATAATCAAATTGTGGCAGTAGACGCAAAAGTTACCATTGATAACAACGCTCTTTTCAGACATCCCGAATATGTAAAATTAAGAGATATAAGAGAAGAAGATCCTACCGAAGTACTAGCAGGAGAGGCAGGATTAAATTTTGTAAAACTAGAAGGCAATGTAGGATGTATGGTAAACGGAGCCGGACTAGCTATGGCAACGATGGATATCATTAAACTTTCAGGAGGAGACCCGGCAAATTTTTTAGATGTTGGGGGAACTGCAGACGCTGAAAGAGTAGAAAAAGCATTTAGAATAATTTTAGCGGATGATAGAGTACAAGCGATACTCGTAAATATATTTGGAGGTATTGTTCGTTGCGATCGAGTAGCACAAGGCATTTTAGATGCCTATAAAAATATGAGTGATTTTATAAAAGTGCCAATCATAGTACGATTACAAGGAACTAATGCAGAAATAGCTAAAAAAATGATTGATGAAAGTGGATTAAAAGTTATATCTGCTATTACCTTAGAAGATGCGGCAAATGAGGTTACAAAAGCTTTAGCATAATCATAAAAATAAATAGTAAAAAAGGCTATCAATGGATAGCCTTTCTTTATTATTATTGTAAAGGAGTCAAAAAGGGATAAGTTAACCATTGAAAGCTATTGGAATTTGTTTTTTTGACATAGCCAATACCCGGATAAGGAAGATGATAACCAAAAACAAGGGTTTTATCCCTGCTTAAAGTATCAAGAACGGAAATACGTGTTTTAACTGCCAAATCAAAATTCCAGTCAAAAGATGTTCCCCATTCAGGATGTGGGAATAATAATGCTCCATAATGAACTAAATCAGCAATATGGACCAATGATTCATTGTTGGAATAAATTGTTGAAATAATATGTCCCGGAGTGTGTCCCGGAGCTAATGAAAATGTAATGCAATTTAAAATGGTTTCCTTATCCTTAATAAATTTAATTTTCGATTTTATCGATTTTAATTTAGTACTGATTGCTTTAATACTTTCTTTTAATTCAGCTTCATTTCCTGATCGTTTAGACTTTGAAAAATCCTGTTTTTTACCCGTCCAGAAATCATATTCTTTTTTAGTTAAATAAATAGTGGCATTCGGAAAAACCGGTTTATTATCGGCAACCAATCCTCCAATATGATCTAAATGAGCATGAGTAATAACAATATCCGTAATTTGATCCGGTTTAATACCGACCACAGATAGGGCGTTAAGCAATTTTCCACCATTACCATTATTCTCTCCCGTTCCGGTGTCAAATAAAATTAAATGGTTATCCTTTTTTAATAATAAAACATTTAAGGCCAATTCTAATTTATCCGTTGGTAAATAATTGTCTGAAAGTATTTTATTAACCTCATCGGCTTTTGCTACAGGTGCTATTTCAGGTTGTACC
This sequence comes from Apibacter sp. B3546, assembly GCF_009827885.1. Classification (NCBI taxonomy): domain Bacteria; kingdom Pseudomonadati; phylum Bacteroidota; class Flavobacteriia; order Flavobacteriales; family Weeksellaceae; genus Apibacter; species Apibacter sp. B3546. The sequence continues at coordinate 58,831 of NZ_WINW01000037.1, forward strand.
GAGGGATTATAAAAGTAACCATCGGTAAGTAATACTCCTTGAATATCACCGATTTTCAAATTTTGGAATCCGGAATTATTAAAATTTTGAGCAGATGTCACCCTGGTAATTAAAAGGGTAAATACAATTAATTGATTTAAAAAAATTTTCAAATTAAAAGGTTTTTAAAGATTTCATTAGGAAGCTTTTAAAGTTAATATGGCTTTTTGTAAAATTAAGTTATTCGGAAAAGTTACCGGTAATCCCTCATCAGTACGTAGTACAACATAGAAAGCCTTAATATCTTCAACAGTTGCGGTGATTGGATTATCTTTGTCAATAATCTTTATAATGTCTCCTATTCGAAAAGGAACTGTGAAATAGATGATAAAACCCGCAGTTACATTGCTTAATAATGACCATTGGGCAAAAAAGGCGACACCTACTATCGCAAAAAAAGAGGCAAATGTAGCAAATATCCATTCCGGAGTAACTCCCCATATGGTTATAAGAAGAACAAAGCCCAAAATATTAATTAATATACTTGAATATTTAATCACTACACGTGTTCGTAATTCTTTAATATGGGTATGATTACCATATTTTAAAATTATTTTATTTATAATAAGTTTTAAAAAATATATCCCCATAATAACAATTATAGTAGCTATTAATTGAAGGTGATAATCTTTAAAAAATTTACTTAATAATTCCATTTTATATTATATCGTTTATTTTGTTTTTAAATATTCTTTGTAAACTAGTTTAATGCTGTTGGAAAGGCATTTTTTTCTCAAAATAAAAAAATCAATACTACTTTTTTAGAAAAAAATGTTTAGCTTATTTCATATATACACATAAGTTTTAAGGCTCATTTAAAAAAAGAAATATTCTCCTAAGATGAAATGTCTTATTTACAATACATTATTTATTATTAATGATAAGTTCGGCATTATGGTATATAATTATTATGAACTCGTTAAAACGAAGACAAATTTACAAACAAAATTCATCAATTTTTATTTAATTTAGAACTAATTTATCAGATTATAAAAATTTAATACCGGGATATGCTGAATTATATTATTTCATACGGTATTTTAATTATAAAATTTTACATTGTATTTTTGTACTACTTATGATTACTCAAGAAAATCTAAAAGAATTACAGACAAGGATAAACGATTTGTATGAATACTTGGAAATAGAAAAAAAGCAAGTAGAAATACAAAATGAAGAAGAAAAATCTGCAGATCCTTCATTTTGGGAAGATCCAAAAGAAGCAGAAAAAATATTAAAACAATTAAGAGCCAAAAAAAAATGGGTTGAAGAGTACCAGGAAATCCACGCACAATATGAAGACTTAGTGGTTTTATACGATTTTTTTAAATCAGGAGATATTTCCGAAGATGAAATAAATTCTCATTATAAAGCAGTTGTTACTTTGCTTGAAAATATAGAATTTAAAAATATGTTATCTTCTGAAGGTGACGATTTAAACGCTGTGATACAAATAACGGCAGGAGCAGGTGGAACCGAAAGCTGTGATTGGGCGAGTATGCTCATGCGTATGTATATTATGTGGGCTGAAAAACATAATTTTAAAGTAAAAGAGCTTAATTATCAGGCCGGAGATGTAGCAGGTGTTAAAACAGTAACATTAGAGATTGAAGGAGATTATGCCTTTGGTTATTTAAAGGGAGAAAACGGAGTGCATCGATTGGTTAGAATTTCACCGTTCGATTCCAATGCAAAAAGACATACGTCTTTTGCTTCTGTGTATGTGTATCCTTTAGTTGATGAATCCATTGAGATTCAGATTAATCAAGCTTCGCTTTCATGGGATACGTTTCGTTCCAGTGGAGCCGGAGGACAAAATGTTAATAAAGTGGAAACAGGAGTTAGATTACGCTATAAATATAAAGATGATGACACAGCAGAAGAAAAAGAAATCATCATTGAAAATACAGAAAGTAGATCCCAACTACAAAATAAGGAAAAAGCATTGCAATTATTAAAATCACGCTTATTTGAAATTGAACTTGAAAAAAGAAATGCGAAACGCGACGAAATAGAGGCGGGTAAAATGAAGATAGAATGGGGAAGTCAGATAAGAAATTATGTAATGCAGCCCTATCGATTGATTAAAGATGTTCGAACAGGTACTGAAACTTCAGATGTTGACTCAGTTATGAATGGTAATATAGATGATTTTTTAAAGTCGTATTTAATGTTGATGGGACAGAGACCTCAATAAGATACGATAAAATAAAATTATTTATATTTGTTTACAATAAAACTAAAAATATTTGATAAATTATGGGTATTATAATACTATTTGTTCTATTTATATTATTTTTTTTAGGCGCGCCTATATTTGTTGTAAAGCAACAAACATCAGTAATAATTGAAAGATTTGGAAAATTTAATTCCTCACGAAATGCAGGGATTAATTTTAAAGTTCCATTCATAGATAAGATCGCAGGAAGAGTCAATTTAAAAATCCAGCAATTGGATGTAATGATTGAAACAAAAACAAAAGATAATGTATTTGTCCACCTTAAAGTTTCAGTCCAATATCAAGTAGTTCAAACAGCAGTGTATGATGCATTTTACAAATTACAAAATCCATACGAACAAATCACTTCTTATGTTTTTGATGTAGTTCGGGCTGAAGTTCCTAAATTACGTTTAGATGATGTATTTGAAAGAAAAGATGACATAGCAATTGCTGTTAAAAGTGAATTGCAAGAAGCGATGCAGAGCTATGGGCACAGCATTGTGAAAGCCTTAGTTACAGATATAGATCCCGATGAGCAAGTTAAACAAGCAATGAATCGTATAAATTCAGCAGAAAGAGAAAAGGTTGCCGCAGAATATGAAGCAGAAGCAGAGCGTATAAAAATTGTAGCTAAAGCCAAAGCGGAAGCAGAAAGTAAACAATTACAAGGAAAAGGTATTGCCGATCAAAGGAGAGAAATCGCACGAGGTTTAGAGGAATCTGTTAAAGTATTAAACGGAGTAAATATAAACTCACAAGAGGCCTCTTCTTTAATTGTGGTTACTCAACATTACGATACATTAAGCTCCATAGGAGCCAGTTCTCGATCTAATTTAATATTGCTGCCTAATAATCCGAGTGCAGCAAGTGATATGTTAACTAATACAATTACTTCTTTTGTAGCTTCACAAAAAGTTAGCGATCAATTAAATGATAAACGATCCTTGTAATAAAATTAATTAAAGAATATAAAAAAAGAGGCATTGATTTCCAATGCCTCTTTTTTATGAAAATATATTAAATATTTATCCAAAAATTATTTTTTAGTGGCCTCCTTAATATCATTTTTAGAATCCTCAGCAGCATTTTTTACGCCTTCTTTAGCGTTATTAGCTGTTTCTTTGATATTATGGTTTTGATCGTTTGCTTCGTCCTTAACTTTATCTACAGCCTTGTCTAAGCTTTCTTTAGCTTCATGAGCTGTTTCTTTTATATGAGTGGTAGCAGAATCGGTAAAATTTCCAATTTTTTCACCTAAAGTTGCTGTATCTTTTGCAAGAGAATCAGCAGTTGAACTAGACGCATCTACATGATTAACTTGTTTTTTCTCACAAGCAATAAAAGAAATAGAAGTAATAGTAGCAATAGTTAAGATGTTTAAAATTGTTTTTTTCATAACGATAAATTTTTAAATGATTTTTTTGAAATTTAATTTATTTTTAGTTGCTCTCATCTAATGCTGAGCTGGGAGCAATTTCTTGCTGAGGTTGAGCATTCATGCCCGGGATAGCAGGATTGTTATTGTTCTTAAGGTTAGCAGAACTGTCTATAGGAGGAGCCGGCGCTATTTCTTGCTGAGGCTGAGCATTTAGTCCTTGCACGGAATTTATTTCATTAGTTTTATTTTTATGATTATTTTCACATGCAATGAAGGAGCTAGTTATACTAAGTAACGTGATGGCAGTAAATTTCAAAAAATTTTTATTCATCACTTAAGGTTTTTGTTAAGTTTTAAAAAAGTAAAAATTTACTTTCAGAAAAAAGGCTACAAAAAAGTTGTAACCTTTTGTGAATTTTGTTTAATTTAAACAAATTATTTTGCTTTTTCAGCTTCCTCAGCTTTAGGAGCAGCAGCTTCTTCAGCTTTAGGAGCTTCAGCTTTAACTGTGTCTGTTGCAGGAGCTTGAGTTTGAGGAGCTTCTTCAACCGCAGTAGAATCAACAGCTGGAGCAGCAGTTGCAGTAGAATCAGTTGTAGAAGCAGCATCACTACTAGCTTGTTTTTTATCACATGCGATGAAAGAAGTTGTTGCAATAACAGTTACAGCTGCAATGTTTAAGATTAGTTTTTTCATTTTTTAGTTTTTTTAATTATATATAATTTAAATTAGAGAAACAAATATAGGAGAGTTAAACTTTGTTGCAAGATTCAAATGCTTGTAATATTTTTGTAAAAACTGTTTTTTGGATTTTACAAAAAATATATACTGATTATCAGTGTGTTAAAATTATTTTACAAATGAAGGGTCAGGAAAAAATACTTTTTGAGCAATTAAAAAAGGAGGTTACCCAAACCTTTTTAGAAGATTTTCCTACCTTAAATCCTGACATTTCAAAATGGAAAGGATTAGACATTATATATTTTCAAGAACATTTAAGACAGAAAGTTAGAGGAAACGTTAGCGAAAAATGGTTCTATACCTATTTTAAATCTTCATTTGAAAAATTACCCAGAATTGATATGCTCAATTTATTAACTCAATATTGTGGATATAAGAGGGGATGGACAGAATTTCAGGAAAAATATCAATCTAAAATATCTCAAGACAATCCAACTTCACATGTGACGAATGGGCCATTGATAAACAAAACTGTTGGCGATGATAAAAAAAATTTTTTAGATAATGTAGAGGTAAAAATTAATGGTTATGATGATGAAGCTATACAAACAGAATCTTTAGGCATAAACGTAACTAAAAATAAAAATCATTCGTTTGGCATTAAAAAATTAATATATATACTGTTAGGATTGATCGCATTATTAGTTGTAGTTTTTTCAATAGATAAATATTACGAATATAGAAATACCTTCAAGTTTTGTTTTTATGATGCCGATAGAAGCTCTTTAATAAAATCCAAATTAGAAATAATTATCCAAAAAAATGGAGTATCTCCTGAATATTATACTGTTTCTAACGGTTGTTTTACCTATCGATCATCAACAGATACTCTCAAAATGACTATTAGCTCACCTATGTATAAAAAGGAATCTTTTGTAGTCGGACTTAAAGAAATAAGAGATAAGGGAGAAGATAATAATAGAAATTTTAAATTGAGACCTGATGATTATGCTATTATGTTATATTATTATTCAACAGGTGTAAACGATGCAGATGAAAATAAAAAATCGCAATTAATAAAACAAAGAAAAGAAGAATTAAATAAACTAATCGCTGATGATGCACTTATTTATCAAGTATACGATAATGAATTATTTGGTGTTGAAGTGCTGGATAAGAAAAAATACATTGACTTTATGACTACTCCTACTACCTCACTCAAAAATTATATTCTGATTAACAGCCAGATTAATAAGAACAAAAAAATAGATTTAATAAAATTCAAAATACAAAAAAATGAAAAATAAGCATATAATTCAAATTATTATAGTTTTTCTGATAATAGGTTTTGTAGCTTGTAAGAAGGAAAAATATTACGAAGGAGAAAAAGATCCCATTAAAATAAAAGAATATAACAATAAAAATTATTATGCTTCTGAAAAAATGGATTCATTGGCAGTAATATCACATATTACAGAACAAAAGTTACAAGAAGTTTATGATTTAGCTATTTTAGCAACCGAAAATAAATCAAACAAAGAGATTGATACTCTTATAGTTTCACAATTAAAAGGATATTTTCCTAAAAAAGACACGGTGTATGTGAGTAAAATTGTGAATAATTTGGATTCTTTAAAGGTAAAATATGTTACAATTGAACTTGAAAAGAAAAAATCAGATACCATTACTATTCTAAATGATTCAATAGGAGTAGTACATTATAAGGTTCATTATTATAATAATAAGAAAAAATATTTCTCTACTCAAAGATCCCAAGCAAATTATATTTTAAAAAAGAATCCGGAAAAATTTAAATCGGAATTTAAATTTTACTTTACCTCAATTGGAAAAACCGAACAATAATTGGGAGTTATAATATAATCCAAAGGTATATCCGATCTTGAAATATCGTTAATTGAATCCAAGGGTTCAAAAAAAGAAAGTCCAACTTTAGTGGAAGAAAGGTGGTTTTTAAGGAAGTTGTCATAATATCCTTTACCATATCCTACGCGATTTCCTAAAATATCATAAGCCAATAAAGGGGTAAATATGCAATCTATATTCTTAATTTGTATATTATCTTGATCTATCGGTTCAGGGATTCCCCACAGATTTTTTTCAAGTTTAGTTTCAGGAGTAAGTTCAAAATGTAATAAAGAATTATGATGGACTTTGGAGCAATAAACCTTTTTTTGATTAGCCCACAAATAATTTAGTATGAAAGAAGTATCAACCTCCTTTTTGTCAGAAATGGTTAAGAAAATGTGGTAAGAATTGTAGTCGGACAAAATAGATTTTTTCCACTGTAAAAAAATTTGCTCAGATTTAGATAATACCTGCTTTTTCGTAAGCAAAGATCTTAACATTAGAAAATTCTTACGAGCCTCTTTTTTTAACATGAATCATATTTTTTTTACGGAAATAATTTTAACAGGACAGGCTTTAGCCGCTTTATCTGCAGCCTCAAAACAATTGTTATCAGGATTTTTTAAAGTGAAAAAACCCTTTTTTTCAGTAGACCTTAGTAAAACAGATTTTCCATCTTTTTTAGACATGCGAAAATTTTCAGGATCAAACTCCGAACAATAATTGCATCCTATGCATTTATCTCTTTGCAATGTAATGATTACCATATTTTAATTAAAAATTCGAAAATCTACGCTTTAACAACTTTATATAATTTATCGGATGGACGTATTTTAAAACCAATAGGTAAAGTAAGTATATCTCCCTTTTTAGCTTCCTGAGCGGGTATATCATCGACCATCATCGAAGAAACTTCAGCTTCTTGTGAACCGGTAGTAGGTCCCTGAATTAATATTTTATCACCAACATTTAGACTATAAGCCTCAATCTCAAATTCACCGATTTTAGTTTTAGGGTAAAAATGTCGACCTTTTCCAATATAAACCTTTTTTTGTTTAGCATTAGATCCCGGATTATCAGACCATTCCCCTAATTTTTGCCCAAGATAATAACCGCTCCAAAATCCTCGGTTATAAACAGTTTCTAACTTTTTCATCCATTCGGTTACTGCTTCTTTAGTAAAAGATCCGGAAGCAATGGCATCAATGGCTTCTCGATAGCATTTGGTTACAGTAGCCACGTATTCCGGCGCCCTTCCTCTACCTTCTATTTTCAATACTTTTACCCCGGAATCAATAACTTGATCAAGAAAATCAATTGTACATAAATCTTTAGGGGACATCATATATTCATTATCGATTTCAATCTCAAAACCGGATTCTTGATCGATAACGGTGTATTTTTTTCTGCAATTTTGCTTACAAGCTCCTCGATTAGCAGAAGAATTATGAGAATGTAGACTCAAATAACATTTCCCCGATACAGCCATGCACAAAGCGCCATGTCCAAAAATTTCAATTTCAACTAATTTTCCACCCGGGCCTTTAATTTGTTCTTTATTAATTTGAGAAGTGATCTTTTTAATTTGACTTAAGCTCAATTCTCTGCTTAAAACCATGGTATCGGCAAATAAAGAATAAAATTTAACCGTTTCAATATTGGTAATATTTATTTGAGTTGAAATATGAACTTCCATTCCAATTTGTCTCGCATAAGCAATAACTGCTTGATCCATGGCAATAACTGCTGTTATGGAAGCAGACTTGGCTCGATCCAAGACTGTTTTTATTATGGATAAATCGTGATCATAAATAATTGTGTTCAAGGTCAAGTAGGTTCGTACCCCTTTTTGAGAACATCTTTTGGAAATTTCTTCCAAATCGTCTAAAGTAAAATTAACAGATGAACGCGCACGCATATTTAATTGCTCGACTCCAAAATAAATTGAATCTGCACCATTATCCAAAGCTGCTTGCAATGATTCAAAATTACCTGCCGGACACATCAATTCTATCTTTCCACTTTCTGTCATTACTGAATTAAAATTTTACGCAAAAATAATAAATATAACCTATATAAAAAGAAGCCTTTATTTAGGTTGGTAAACCATGATTAAAACCTTTCAATTTTTCACGGTTAATTTTAGCCTGTTAAATATTTATTAACGCATAAGATCATCTTAGAGAAAACCGTATCTTTGTAAAGAAATTGATATAATGATAAGGAAAATAGCAATATTCCCACTAGTTGTATTAATACGCTTTTATCAGATCGCTATATCTCCTTGGATGGGAAATAATTGCAGGTTTACTCCCACCTGTTCCGCATATATGTTGGAAGCATTAAAAATTCATGGACTGTTCTATGGATTTTGGTTGGGAAGTAAACGTATTTTTCGTTGTCATCCTTGGGGAGGAGAGGGGTATGATCCGGTGCCACATAAAAAACATAATTAAAACTAGATGAATCAACTTTTATATATTACCTGGGATCCGAGTTTAGGTATACATATAGGCAGCTTTACCTTAAGATACTACAGCTTGATGTATGTGATTGCTTTTGGCTTAGGTTTTTATCTCATGGAATTTATTTTTAAAAAAGATAAGGAAGATAAAAAATTATTAGATCCCTTGTTCATCTATATGTTTCTGGCGGTAATAATAGGTGCTAGATTGGGGCATGTACTCTTTTATCAAAAACAATTATTTATACAAGATCCATTAGCAGTTTTCTTACCCATACGAACCAAACCTCATTTTGAATTTACGGGCTATTCAGGTTTAGCCAGTCATGGAGCTGCTATAGGAATTCTAATTTCTTTATATCTATTTACAAGAAAATATTTAAAACGAACTTTTTATTGGATATTAGACAGAATAGTTATTCCTGTTTCCATAGGAGGAATGTTTATACGTTTTGGGAATTTTTTTAATTCGGAAATTATTGGAAAGCCTTCTTCACTTCCATGGGCAGTACTTTTTATTCAACAGGATACCGATGAATACGGTAGTATTGTTCCACGCCATCCCTCTCAATTATACGAAGCCTTTGGCTATTTACTTTTGTTTATATCCCTGATGTTTATCTATTTAAAAACCGATAAAAAGAAATATTCTGGTTGGATATTTGGATATTTTTTAATCGTACTTTTCGGTATCAGGTTTATCGTAGAATTTTTTAAGGAACCGCAGGGAGAAGAATATATTAATTGGCTGGGATTAAATACCGGACAATGGTTAAGTGTACCCTTTATTATCGCAGGAATTTGCATACTAGTTACTGCAAAAAACAGGATTTATACATCAAAAGCAATATAAAATGAAAAATCTAATAACAAAACTAATACTATGTTTGCTGATTGTTATAAGTATAGTGGGTTGTAAAGATCCTAAGAATATAAGTATTAGTACCAATTTCGATAAATTAGATGATAAACCCTTACACATAGGAGATAAATTACCTTTAGAATTTAATACCCAAGATGGAATTATTGATTCGTATAGTATTAAATTGAATGATCAAACATACGATAAAAAAAATATTACTTTAGATGAATCCAATGCCAAGTTGGGAACAAATTATATAGTACTCACAATCAATTATAACGGAAAATATAAAAAAGAAATTGATGCAACTTTTACTGTTTTTCCAAACGAAAAAGAAAAGGATCTACATTATAAATTGATCCAAGAATTTCCACACAATCCTGAATTATTTACACAAGGATTTATCTATAAAGACGGATGGATTACGGAAAGTTCAGGACTTTATGGGAAATCATTATTAGTTAAATATAAATTAGGTTCAACTTCTTACTCTCAAAGCGTTAAAATAGACCCTAAATTTTTCGCAGAAGGGTTTGCCTTGCTAAATGAGAAATTATATTTACTTACTTGGAGAGAAAAAAAAGGATTCATTTACAATGCATCAGATTTTAAACTTTTAAAAGAATTCAACTATCCGGGTACTTTATATGAAGGTTGGGGAGCAACAACCATAGGAGATGAAATGGTTGTTTCTGACGGGTCTTCTGAATTAAAGTTTTATGATAAAGATTTTAATTTAAAAAAGAGTATTTCTGTAATTGGTTACGAAAATATTTATTCTAGGATTAATGAATTGGAGTACGCTAACGGATTTATTTATGCCAATGTTTTTGATGAACCGATCATTTTAAAAATTGATCCTAGTACAGGAATTGTGGTTGCTAAAGCAGATTTTTCGGATTTAGTAAAAATGAATCAATCCAATGAGGAGGCTGTTTTAAATGGGATTGCCTATGTTGATGGAGATACTTTCTTAATTACTGGAAAACTATGGTCTAAAATTTATAAAGTTGAATTTACGAAGTAAGTAAAATGATTTTTCTAGTGAATCGTGATTATAGCTAAAATATAATTTTAGAAAAAAAACACCATTTCCATTCTCTATATACATTAACTTAAGGAATAGTTTAATTTACATGTTTTTCAGCATGATAAGATGAGCGAACTAGCGGGCTGCTTTCAATATGTCTGAAATTTCCTAAACTTTTAGCGTAATCTTCATAATCTTTAAACTGTTCCAACGAAATAAATTCCTTTACAGGAAGATGCTTTTTACTAGGTTGTAAATATTGACCGATCGTGATTACATCAACTCGGGCGTCATGTATTTCTCTAATAGATTCATAAACTTCAGAAGGTTTTTCTCCTAGACCTAGCATAATTCCTGTTTTCGTTCTTCGTTGCCCTTGATCTTTCATATATCGGAGAACTTCCAAACTTCGATCATATTTTGCCTGTATACGTACTTCACGGGTTAATCTTCTAACCGTTTCCATATTATGGGATATAACTTCAGGGGCAGCTTCTAAAATTCTATTTATATGCCTGTGAATTCCTTGGAAATCAGGAATTAAAGTTTCCATGGTTGTGCCGGGACTAATTCTGCGTACCGCTTTTATGGTTTCTGCCCAAATAATAGATCCCATATCTTTAAGATCATCACGGTCAACGGAAGTTAATACCGCATGTTTAATTTTCATTAATTTAATAGAACGCGCAACTTTTTCGGGTTCCTCCCAATCAATTTCGGAAGGTCGCCCTGTTTTAACACCACAAAACCCACAACTTCTGGTACAGATATTACCTAAAATCATAAAAGTAGCCGTGCCTTCACCCCAACATTCTCCCATATTTGGACAGCTTCCACTTTGGCAAATCGTATTAAGCTTATATTTATCTACAATTCCCCTAAGTTCTTTGTAATTCTTACCGGAAGGCAGCTTAACCCGAATCCATTTAGGTTTTGTTATTGTTGACGAGTCCATAAAACAAATTTGTATCGTACAAAGTTAGTAACTTTATTACGGATAATTATTTAAGCTATAAATATAAAAAAAATATAATTATATAATTATACTGCTATAAATACATAAAATTAGGAGTTTTAATATAAATTTTAACGATTTATTAGCAGCACAATTAGAATAAAATAGTGAACTTTGCAGCTAGCTAATTTTTAGAAAGCATGGAGTATACATCGACTTCCGAAGATATAAAAATTATTATTGAAAAAGTACGGGAAAAAAGCAAAGATTTTAGTTTACTAAGTAAAGAAATAAATCAGGTGATCGTTGGTCAAAAATACATGATTAACCGCCTGTTAATTGGTTTATTAAGTAACGGTCATGTTTTATTGGAAGGTGTTCCCGGATTAGCAAAGACTTTGGCAATAAAAACACTTGCAGAGGCTCTTGATGGAGAGTTTTCTCGAATTCAATTTACGCCTGATTTATTACCTGCGGATGTTTTAGGAACCTTAATATATAATATGAAAGAAAATGATTTTTCTATTAAAAAGGGACCTATCTTTGCTAACTTTATTTTGGCAGATGAAATTAATCGTTCTCCGGCTAAGGTTCAATCAGCTCTGTTGGAAGCCATGCAGGAAAAACAGGTAACCATTGGAGATGAAACATTTAAATTGAAAGAACCTTTCTTGGTTTTGGCAACACAAAACCCTATCGATCAAGAAGGTACTTATCCACTCCCTGAAGCTCAAGTCGATAGATTTATGTTAAAATGCGTTGTTTCTTATCCTGATTTTGAGCAAGAAAGAACAATCCTTAGACAAAATATTTCAGGAGAAAAACATGAGGTTAAAAAAATTATCACTTTAGAAAAAATATTTGAGGCGAGGGAGTTGGTAAAAGAAATTTACATGGATGAAAAGATTGAAAGTTATATCCTAAATGTGATATTTGCTACCCGTTATCCGGAAAAATATAATATGCCAAATCTTAAACCTTACATACTTTTCGGCTCTTCCCCTAGAGGTAGCATAAGTATGGCATTGGCGGCAAAAGCAAATGCTTTTCTAAACCAAAGAGGATTTGTAGTACCGGAAGATGTTAAATCCGTTGCCAAAGATGTCCTTCGTCATCGCGTCGGAATAACCTATGAGGCAGAAGCAGAAAATATAACTTCCGAGGATATTATTGATCAAATTCTCAATTCAGTAAAAGCTCCGTAGTATTATAAAAAACAAAAAAATTGACGACAGAAGAACTTCTAATAAAGGTACGGCTTATTGAGCTAAAGTCTAAAAGAAGAATTAATTCAATATTCTTAGGAGAATATCACAGTTCTTTTAAGGGCATAGGAATGACATTTTCAGAAGTTCGTCAATACCAATTTGGTGATGATGTCAGAAAAATTGATTGGAATAAAACAGCCCGTTTTAATGAACCTTTTGTAAAAATATTTGAAGAGGAAAGAGAAATGGTATCTATGATTTTAATAGATATTAGCGCCTCGATGAATTTTGGAACCAAAAAACAATTAAAAAAAGAATTGGTTGCTGAAATAGGAGCAACTCTTGCTCTTTCTGCCATTAAAAATAATGATAAGGTAGGGTTGGTTTTATTTTCGGATAAAATTGATTATTTTATTGCTCCCAAAAAAGGAAATGCTCATATTGTAAGAATCATAAAAACGATTTTAGAAGCAGAGCCTAAACATACTAAAACAGATTTATCGGTAGTTTTTGATTTTATTATAAAAACTATAAAAAGAAAATCTACCATTTTTCTTATATCTGATTTTGATGTCACCTATTTTGAAAGAAATTTACGGATATTGACTAAAAAGCATGATATTACAGGGATTCGAGTTTACGATCGTTGGGAGAAAATATTTCCCGATATGGGCTTAATTTATCTTGAAGATTTAGAGACAGGAAAATTGCAATGGGTGGATACTTCTTCAAAAACTGTTCGAGATAAATATTCAGCATATTATCAGCGATTAACTACTACAACAGAAAATGCTTTTATTAAAAATGGCGCCGGTTTTCTAAATATTCCTGCCGAAGGTGATTATATAAAAATATTGTTTAATTATTTTAGAGGACATCATTAATTGTGAAGTTTAAAATTTTCATAGTATATTTTTTTATAGCAGCAATACTTATTCATGCACAAATCCCTGTTTCCAAAATTTCTACAGATTATATAAAATTTGGAGAACCTATTGTTTTAAAAATAACAGTTAAAACCGGTCAAAAGGATACCATAATTTTTCCAACGATTACAGATACACTCAGTGAAAAATTTGAAGTTTTAAGACAAAAAAAAGATACGTTAAGTAAAAACAACTCTATTTTTATAAGTGACAGTATAATTTTTTCAGCTTATGAAGAAGGAACTTTTTCGGTTCCGCCTCAAAGAATTTTAGTCAATTCAAAAGAATATTTTACTCCTTCCTATAAAGTCACGGTAGCTCCTGTTGTTACGGATAGCGTAAAAACTCCTTTATTCGATATTAAAAGTATTGTACAGATTCCTAAAAATGTATGGGATTATATACAGCCTTATCTAGGGTATGTACTATTATTACTTGTAATCCTAGTATGTGTAATCATCTATTTGATAAGAAGAAAGAAGAAAAAATCGGAAACCCATAAAAGCGAACCGGATGTATTAGCCATTAAAAGATTGAAAAAGCTCAAGAAGTCTGATTATATAGCTAAAGATTTATATAAAAAATATTATTCAGAATTAACGTCCATAATAAAAGATTATATGGAAGCTCGTTGGAATTTTCCGGCAACCAAACTTTTATCTGATGATTTATTGGAGTATTTAAAAAAAGAGAAATGGCTAGATGAAAATGAAATTGAAAATCTGAGCGTTATATTCAAAATTTCAGACTTGGCAAAGTTTGCGAAATATAAACCAACTCCGAAAGAAACGAAATTACATATGGAAAAGGCAATTAATTTCATAAATCTTACTAAAACAGATTCACCTAAAATAAAACTGCAAGATGAATCATAATATACTGTTTGGTTATCCTTGGATGTTGCTTCTTTTACTGGTAATACCCATTTTTATATATTTAAAATTTAGAACGAAAGTTAAGACAAAGGCGGTATTGATACCGAATGTCTCTGCTTTTAAATCGGAAAAAAATTATAAAACATATTTAAGGCCTTTATTATTTTGGATACGTTTGCTTATCCTAGCATTATTAATATTTGCCATGGCAAGACCTAAAGTTATAGGCACCTCGCAAGTTTACCAGAGCGATAAGGGAATAGATATCATGCTGACTGTAGATGTTTCTTTAAGTATGTTAGCAAAGGATTTGAATCCGGATAGATTATCAGCACTTAAAAAAGTAGCGCAGAAATTTGCATTAGAAAGATATGTTGACCGAATCGGGTTAATTGCTTATTCCGGGGAAGCACTTACTATGGTTCCTCTTACGGTAGACAGAAAAATTCTTATTCAACAAATTGAAAATCTAAGAACGCAGACATTGGAAGGAGGAACGGCTATAGGGGTGGGCTTAGCTACAGCTGTCAATCATCTTAAAAAAAGTAAGGCAAAAAGTAAAGTAGTTATTCTAATGACAGACGGAGTAAATAATGACGGATATGTAGAGCCAATTGTTGCAGCAGATATTGCAGCTGCTGAAGGAATTAAAGTCTATACCATAGGTATCGGTACTAATGGCTACGCATTATTTCCTACTCAAATAGACCGCTTTACCGGAAAAATTTATTTTGAAAAACAAAAAGTGGAAATTGATGAAGATTTATTAAAGAAAATAGCCCAAAAAACAGGCGGAGCCTATTTTAGAGCTACTGACTCGGAAAGTCTTCAAAATATTTACAATAGAATAAATAAATTAGAAAAATCAGATATAAATGATTTAAAATATTATAATTATAAAGAGAAATATAGAATATTTCTATTTCCTGCATTAATACTTTTGTTACTAGAATTATTCTTAAGAGGCTTTGTAGTTAGAAGTATAAATTAAAAAGATATTATGAATTGGCAGTTTGAGAAAATATCATATTTTTATTTATTGTTATTCATACCCTTTCTATTATGGAGATTACTATATCTCATAAAATGGAAAAAGTCCAAAATAAATCAATTTGCTGAACCAAGTTTTCAAAAAATGATTTTTGGAAAGGTAAATTATTCAAAATTTATTTTAAGTAATATAGGAATAATCATAGCCTATATCCTGATGATTTTCGGATTAGCTAACTTTTTAGGAGGAACAGAGAAAAAAGAAGTAAAGAGTGAAGGAATTGATTTGGTTTTTGTAATAGATGTCTCCAAATCCATGAATGCAGAAGATATAGCTCCTTCAAGATTGGAAAAAGCCAAAAAAATTGTTTGTGATTTTTTATCTAAACTAGGGGGGGATCGAGTAGGAATAGTAGCATTTGCAGGAAATTCCTATCCCATTATGCCTTTATCCAGTGATTATAGCGTTGCTCAGCTCTACTTAAATGGTATAGATACTAATCTTATTACAACCCAGGGAACAAATATAGCAGATGCCGTTTTAAAAGCTTCTACTCTTTTATCTCAAACTTCCAATACATCCAAAGTGATTTTTATAATATCTGATGGAGAAGCCCATGAAGGAGATGTTAAACGGGCAATAAATACGGCAAAGAAAAATAAAATTTCCATATTTTCCGTAGGGGTAGGTACAACTCAGGGAGCACCCATACCATTATTTTATGAAGGTAAATATTCAGAATACAAAAAAGATGATAATGGGGATATTGTATTAACGAAATTGCAAGAAAGTACATTAAAACAATTGGCAGCAGGAACCGGAGGTAAATATTTCTATGGCGGTCATAATACAAAAGATGTTGTTACTAAGCTATTTAAATCCATGTCTACCTTAGACAAAACTAACCAATCCGTAAGTATTAATTACGACACAAAACAGTATTTTCATTATTTTATAGGAGCCGCATTTTTAGTTATTTTTATTGTTTCTTTAACAAATTATAGGAGAGATTTTATGATTTAATCTTAGTATCTTTGTTAAAATGTATTTAAAAAATAAATATTTAGTTATAATTTTTATTTCACTAATAAATATTTTTCAAGCTCAGACGAAAGCATCAAGAAAGCATTTATTAGAGGGTAATAATAAATATTTGGCTGAATCTTATAAAGATGCAGCAGCTAATTATTTAAATTCGATACAAGACGGAGAAGATTCATATAGATCTAATTACAATTTAGGAAATGCCATGTATAAACTAAAAAAATATGATGATGCATTGATTCAATATGAAAAATCACTCCAATTGGCAGCAAATCAGTCGGAAAAAGCCAACGCTTTATTCAATATGGGAAACAGCTATTTTCAAAAAGGAGAATATGAAAGAGCAGCCGAAGCTTTTAAAAATACTTTGAAATTAAATCCGAAAGATGATAAGGCGAGGTATAATTATACAATGTCAAAACAAAAAGTAAAAGAAGCCCAACAAAAACAAGAAGAGCAAAATTCCAAAGATCAAGATAAGAACCAAGGAGATAAAGAAGATAAAAAGGATAATTCTCAGCAAAATGGTAAAGATCATCAGAATTCATCCAATGCTAAAGAAGATAAAACTGATAATTCAACCGATAAAAAAGATAAAGATAATTCTATAAATCATAAAGAAACACAGCCCAATAAAAATGAAAAAAATTCAATAAACAATCAGAAATCACAAGCAGATACAAATAATGCTAATCTGTCAGATGCCTCTAATCAACATTATGAAAATATTTTAGGAGCAATGGAAGAACAAGAAAAAAGAGCGCATCAAAAGATTATTAATAAAAGAGCTAATTCAAATCAAGGACAAAGTAGCAAAGATTGGTGATGAAGAAATATGTAATACTCTTTTTACTTATCTTTTTAAGCGGAATTTGGGCAAAAGCTCAGGTTTCTTTTCAACTCATACCCCAAAAAAATGAGGTAGGAGTCAACGAACCTGTACGCCTACAATTTTTACTTTCCATAAAAAATGAAGAAATTAAAAATATGGGGCGTTTAAAATTACCTTCTTTTTCAAATACGCAGGTAATTGGCAGGCAGGTTATTCAGAACCAAAGCTTTGATGATGAAGGGAATAGTGTTTTCGAATATGGAATTGAAATTATATTAAGAGCTGTTAAAAAAGGGAATATCCGTATAGATGCCGCACAAATAACTGTTAATAATAGGAAATATGAGACCAAGCCCACCGTAATAATTGTGTCAGGAAATTCTAGTGGAAGTGAAGATGACACAGCTTTTAATTCAAAATTGGGTGAAGTATTTCTTAAATTTAAAGTATCAGAAAAGAATCCGTATCAAAATGAAGGGGTAGTTGCGAATTTAAAATTTTATACTCGAAGGATTGAATTACTCAATAGTATGACCAATCTGGTTTCTCCGGATTGGCAGGGGGTATTTGTACAGCCGGTAAAAGAAAGAAGCAATACCTACGAACAGGAAATAATTAATGGAGAATCCTATTTTTCAAGAGTTATAGGGACTTATGTTATGTTTCCAACTCAATCGGGAACTCTTGTCATAAATCCATTTACCTTAACATTAACAATTCCGGATGGATTTTTTGATGAACACGACTTAAATATTAAATCGGCACCGGTTACATTACAAGTTAAGAGACTTCCTGATAATGCTCCAAAAGATTTTCATGGGCTGGTAGGTCAATTTACTATTAGGGCTTCAGCAAACAAAAAAGACTTACAAGCAGAAGAAGCAGTAACTGTAAATGTAGAAATAAATGGTAAGGGAAATCTTACGCTTCTTAAATCCCCAAGACTTCTAATATCTGATGATATAGAACAATATACCCCTAAAAGTAAATTTGATTCAGAGGCAACCCTACAAGGCATAAAAGGAAAATTAAATACGTCTACCATATTAGTTCCTCAAAAAGAAGGTACTTATAATATAAATGTAGAATCAGTTAGCTATTTTGATCCCATAGATGAAAAATATAAAAGTTTAATTGTACAGCCAATTCCCATTAAAGTATCAGCTAATACTTTAGCAAAAAATGATGATAAAACCGGTACGGTCATCAAAAAGGACACGAGTGATGTCAACCAATATGATCCCAAATCTGCCATTAAAAATAAGGTCACTGAAGTATTGAAAAGAGATCATAGAAGCTTAGGAAAAATATTGATAATTATATTATTTTCAGGAGTTTTATCAATTATTGTTATCCTTGGAATTTGTATAGTAATAATTAAAAGAAATAAAAAAAATAAGCTAAAAAAACAAGAAGAAGAACAATCGTTTGATTCATTAAATAAAGAAAAAAAATTTACATCACGTAATTTACCTTATACAAGCTCTAACATTACTAATGATTTTAAAAATGAATTATCACAATTAAATCATTTAGCACAAGAAGGAACAGATAAAAAAGAATTTTACATTCTTTTAGAAAAGACTTTGATAGAAGCAGCAAAACAATATTTAAATTTAGAAAATTATAGTTTTGTTTATACTTCAGACTTAGAAGATGAATTAGCTCAGAGATTAGGAGATGAAATTTCAGAAGAATGGAAGAATATGGTTATTCAATCTCAAATTGAACGATATTCAAGCGTAACAGAACAAGAATCCCTAGAATCTGTATATACAAAAGCTAAAGACTTAATTAAGAAATTAAATATAAAAAAATAGAGCGCCTAAAAACTTTTTAGGAAATTTAATTAACAAAATTCTTTAAAAATATAATTTTACTATGCCTTTACATTTTTCTATCCAGGAAATAGCAAGTTGTTTTATGGTTTTATTTGCCATTATAGATATTTTTGGCAGTGTTCCCGTAATAGTAAGCATAAAAAGTAAAGTCGGTTATCTTCAGGCTAAAAAAACAACATTTGTTGCTTGTGCAATCATGATATCCTTTTTGTTCGTTGGTGATAAACTACTAAAACTTATAGGAATTGATGTATATTCATTTGCTGTAGCAGGTGCTTTAGTTTTATTTGTTATTGCACTGGAAATGATTTTGGGCATTGAAATTAATAAAATCGATGAGCCGCATTCTGCTTCCATAATTCCTTTGGCATTTCCTTTAATAGCAGGAGCAGGAGCTTTAACCGCCGTGTTGGCTTTAAAAGCAGAATATCATACGGAAAATATTATCATAGCCATACTTCTTAATATGGTAGTCGTATATTTAGTATTAAGATATTCGGGTAAATTAGAACAAATTTTAGGACAAGGAGTAATTTCAATTATGAAAAAAGTTTTCGGTATTATCTTATTAGCTATTTCCATTAAGTTATTTACTGCAAACATAACCTCTTT
The DNA here is from genome assembly GCF_009827885.1 of Apibacter sp. B3546. Lineage (NCBI taxonomy): Bacteria > Pseudomonadati > Bacteroidota > Flavobacteriia > Flavobacteriales > Weeksellaceae > Apibacter > Apibacter sp. B3546. Next base: position 78,656 of record NZ_WINW01000037.1, read on the forward strand.
GTTAGAAAAAGTATCTCCTTAAAAAATAAGATCTCATTTTGTATATTTGTAAAAATATAAAGATGAAATATTTTTTAAATCTTACTCTTTTAGCTTTTGTCCTCTTAATAATTTTTAATGCAACGCGAATTAATTATAGTTATGGGATAACTACCGATCCAAACGATAAATATTTTTATTCAATTTTATTTGCTATTGTAGGCATTTTAATAGTATTCATAATAAAAGGACTAAAAAAATTATCCCAAACCAAATAAATTAATCAGAAGATTTAATTTTTTCAAGCAATTTTAAATAACAACTCTCCAATTCTTTATAGCCAGGTATTTTTTTGTCTTTACCATTATAGACAATCATTAGTAAATGAGATGTTGTAAAAGTGTTGTTTAGCTCATTTTTATGCAAGCGGAAACATTCACGCAAAAGTCTTTTTATCCGATTTCTATCCACTGCATGTTTAAAAATTTTTTTAGAAACGGACACTCCAACCTTATGGGTTTCCAAAAATTCAGGAGAAGGACAATAAACCATAGCTAAAGGATACTTTTTATTCCACGTCCCTTTTTCAAACAAATATTTAATAAGCTTATATCCTTTTAAATGTTCTTCTTTCGTATACTTTTGGTTCATATAATATGCATTTCATCACAATACCATTCCCAAAGATGATATTATTGAGACTTTTGATTACATAAAATTTCAAGAAATGTTTTGTCAAAGATAGGGCATTTGTAATAATCATAAACATTAATTAATTTTGTATAACAATAAAAACTAATATAAAATATGTATCCAGAAGAAATGGTTGCGCCAATGAAAGCGCAATTAACAAATAAAGGTTTTGAAGATTTAAACACATCAGAAAAAGTAGAAGAAGCATTAAAAAGACCCGGTACAACCTTATTAATAATTAATTCCGTTTGTGGATGTGCTGCCGGAGGAGCTCGTCCCGGAGTAATATTGTCTGTAGAAGGCGAAGGAAAAAAACCGGATCATTTAACTACTTCATTTGCAGGATTTGATGTGGATGCAGTTAAAACCGCTAGAGAACATCTTGCCCCTTTTCCACCTTCATCTCCGTCCATAGCACTTTTTAAAGATGGAGAATTGGTTCATTTTTTAGAAAGACATCATATTGAAGGTCATTCTCCTGAAATAATTGCTGAAAATTTAAAACAAGCATACGCTGAATTTTGCTAACATGTCTTTAAACGAAGAACAGATACAATCCCTGTCCGAAAAAATCGTAGAAAAATTAAAAACGGTTTACGATCCTGAAATTCCCGTGGATGTTTATGAACTTGGATTAATTTATGATATTCAAATTAGTACAGAAGGAGACGTGGAAATATTGATGACCTTGACAACCCCTAATTGTCCCGTGGCAGAAACATTACCCATGGAAGTAGAAGAAAAAATCAGTGCTATAGATGAAGTAAAAGAAGTAAATGTAAAAATTACTTTCGAACCAACTTGGGATAAAGATATGATGAGCGAAGAAGCTAAATTTAATTTAGGACTTTTATAGCATCATAAGACAAAAGCTAAGTAACTAAACTCTAGTAAGTAAATGATAGTAAAGGACAGATTTAATTGCATTAATCTGTCCTTTTTTCCTAAATTTAAAAAGTAGTGGAATTGAATAAATTTAAGTGATAATAGAAAAGTGAAATTTGAGATTATGTTGAAATTGAAGCAAATGGTTAAAAAATTTATACAACTTTAACTCAATAAATACTATCATCTCAATTCACCGGTAAATAATTACATTTGTTAAGTATAAGATTGATCTCATGAGATTATTTATAGGAGAGATACATCCGAATGAAGTACAACTAAGGGAAGAAGAAGAACACCATATAGTACGAGTGTTGCGAATGAAAGAAGGAGATATGGTCTATGTGACTAATGGAAAAGGAGCATTAATAAAAGGACAATTACTAATAACAGGAAAGAAAGTTAAGGTTCAAATAATTGAAACTTTTCCCCATTCAAATAGAGGACAAAATGGATTACATATTGCTATTGCTCCAACCAAAAATATAGACAGATTTGAGTTTTTTGTAGAAAAAGCAGTTGAATTAGGAGTATCTAAAATTACCCCACTTTTATGTACTAATTCAGAGAGGAAGGTTTTAAATACAGAAAAAATCAAGAAACAAATTGAAACCGCCTGTAAACAATCTTTGAGAATAAATTTTCCTGAACTCTATCCATTGACACCTTTGAAGGATTTTATACAATCTTCGAATACAAAATTATACCTTACCCATTGTTATAAAGAATATGAGAAGATCACTTTAAACGAAACGTTAAACAGAGAAAAAGAAATAACCTTGATGGTTGGACCGGAAGGAGATTTTTCTAAAAAAGAAGTAGAAGAGCTTTATTCTTTAGGCTCTACAGGGGTTAGTTTAGGAGCGAATCGTTTGAGGACAGAAACTGCCGGAATTTTCATTGCCTCCAGTTATTATTTTTTTCACAACCAACCATAAACGGAATCATTAAAAATTATATGATCAATTTTTTATTGATTATAATTTTAAATAAAATGTTATGACCTATAAAATTAAGTTTTAAGTTCATTGTTGTAAATGAACCAAATAATCAACAATAACTTGAACCGAATCAGGTTTACTAAAAACATATTCGCGAGCCCTTTCACCCATTCTATACCTTTTATTTGTATCTGTAAGTAATTCAACGAGTTCTTCATTAAATTCATTTTGATTGTGAATTACTTTTGCTCCTCCACACTGGATTAATTCTACGGCCTCGATAAATTTATCATAAATGGGTCCGAATAAAACAGGAGAAGCAAAAACAGCCGGCTCCAATACGTTGTGTACCCCTTCTTTACCAAATGCACCTCCCACATAAGAAATATCGGCATAGGAATAAACTTTTGTCAATATACCAACCGTATCTAAAATTAGGACTTGATAGTCTGCAGGATGGGTGTGACTTAATTCTGAAAATAATACCGTTTTAGGTAATAACTCCGCTTTTAATTTCTGAAAATATTCATGATTCATATTATGTGGAGCGATAAGTATCTTACAATTCATAAAGAAAGAAGAATTAATAAAGTTTTTTAACAGCGTATCATCTTCTTTCCACGTACTTCCTGCAACAATTAAGGTATTGGTTCCTTTAAACAAAGACAACCAGCTTAAGTGGTTATTCTGTTTACTTAACATTTTAACTCTGTCAAAACGTGTATCCCCTGAAACCGTTACTTGTTGAATGCCGATAGAATTTAATAACTTTTTTGAATTTTCATCCTGTACAAAAAAATGACTTACTTTCTTTAAAATCGATACAAACCATTTCCCGTTAGGCTTAAAATATATCTGGTCTTGACGAAAAATACTTGAGATAAATAAAGTAGGTATTTTTTTTGCCGCAATTGCTTGCAATATATGATACCAAAAATCATATTTTACAAAAATAGCACAGCCGGGATGTAAGAGTTCAATTAACTGATGGGCATTTGATGGAGTATCTAAGGGAATGTAAAATATAAGATCTGCTATACAATTATTTTTAACCACTTCATATCCGGAAGGAGAAAAAAAACTAAGAGCAAATTTATGTTTTGGAAATTTTTTCTTTAAAGCAGTTAACACAGGAAGTCCTTGTTCATATTCACCAAGAGATGATGCATGCATCCAAATCACTTGATCCGTTGGTGAAATTTTATTTTGTATTTCCGAGAAGACATGAGCCCTTCCTTGTACCCAAAGTCTTGCTTTAGGATGAAATAAAGAAGCAATCTTCATTCCTGCTCCCATGAGTTTAATGCCGAAAGAATATAAAAATGAATTCAAAATTTATCTGTTACTGTTATTTAAAAATTTAACTTTTTTCAAAACACTAGTTTAAAAAGAATTGCCTTAATTCAATTAAGGCAATTTTTATTCATATTTGAGTTGAAAAATAAATTAATATTTGAAAATAGTACAAATATCTGTTCGATAAAAAGTACTATAAGTTAGTAAGCTCTCGCAAATAAGACTCTTCTTTTGGAAGGATTCCCTGAATATATACATTCTCCCACTTCCTCTTTAGCATTTAAAGGGATGCAACGAATGGTTGCTTTCGTTTCAGCTTTTATTTTTTCTTCTACTTCTAACGAACCATCCCAATGAGCAGAAATAAATCCGCCTTTTTCGTCCAATACTTTTTTAAACTCTTCGTAAGAATTTACTTCGGTAATTAAAGAATCTCTGTTTGATTTTGCTTTATTGAAAATATTTTGTTGAATTTCTTTCAATAAATCTTGAATATGTTCAGCTAAACCATCTACAGAATGTTGATGCTTTTCTAAAGTATCTCTTCGAGCTATTTCAACTTGTTTATTTTCAAGATCCTTAGGGCCAATGGTAACCCGAACCGGTATGCCTTTTAACTCATATTCATTAAATTTCCAACCCGGTTTATATTCAGTTCTATCATCAAATTTAACACTAATTCCCAACTTTTTAAGTTGAGATATAAGTATATCTGCTAATTCAGAAATTGCATTTAATTGTTCTTCATTTCTATGAATAGGTACAATAACTACTTGGATTGGAGCTATATTGGGAGGAAGTACTAATCCATGGTCATCGGAATGAGACATGATTAAAGCTCCGATAAGACGGGTAGATACTCCCCAAGAGGTAGCCCAAACATATTCTTGTTTACCCTCTTTTGATTGATATTTCACATCAAATGCTTTGGCAAAATTCTGACCTAAAAAATGAGAAGTTCCGGCTTGTAACGCTTTACCGTCTTGCATCATAGCTTCAATACAATAAGTTTCTTCAGCACCTGCAAATCTTTCCGCAGGAGATTTTACCCCTTGAATTACAGGAATACCCATAAAGTTTTCAACAAAATCGGTATAAACATTTAACATTCTTTCAGCTTCTTCAATAGCCTCTTCTTTGGATACATGGGCAGTGTGTCCTTCTTGCCATAAAAATTCAGCAGTTCTTAAAAACAATCGGGTTCTCATTTCCCAACGAACTACATTAGCCCATTGATTAATTAAAATAGGTAAATCCCTGTGAGATTTAATCCAGTTTTTATAAGTATTCCAAATTATGGTTTCAGAAGTTGGCCGAACAATCAATTCTTCCTCCAATTTGGCATCCGGGTCAACAATCACTCCCTTTCCGTCAGGAGAATTTTTTAATCGATAATGAGTAACTACAGCACATTCTTTGGCAAAACCTTCCACATGATCCGATTCTTTAGACAGATAAGATTTGGGAATAAACAAAGGAAAATAGGCATTTTCATGTCCGGTATCTTTAAACATCTGATCCAATTGTCGTTGCATTTTTTCCCAAATAGCATATCCATAAGGTTTTATAACCATACATCCTCTAACCCCGGAATTTTCAGCCATATCGGCTTTTATTACCAGTTCGTTATACCATTTACTGTAATCTTCTTCTCTTGATGTAAGTGTTGCCATAATGCTTCTCTACTGTTTTTAAACTTTTCTGTAATTATAACTGTCATAATTCTTAAGATACTTTGTCACATTACTATTGCAGCAAAATAGGTATTTCTTAATTGGTACGACTTTTGCGAATTTAAAATGATTCAAGAACAAAATTATAATAAATATATAAACTACTAAAAAAATATCATGAAGAATATCAGTTGTAATTTAGGACGAGTTTTCATGAAAGTTGGTGCTCTCTTATGGGTGTCGGTTTTTTTAACATCATGTTATGTCGGCCAATCTTCATATGCCGGTGAGGATAGTGTATATTATTCAAATAAGACTCGAAAAAATAATAAACAAAAGTCTTATGATTACGTATATGATGAGGGTACAAGCTCATCCAATTCATATTCAGACAGTCAAGTAAGGATAGGTAAAAAATATATTGATCCAACTTCTAATGCCAGTGATTTATTATACGATGATGATTCTAACCATAGTGATGCTTCTTCCAATACTGTTTATCGCTACAGTGATGAAATCAATCAATCTTATTCCAATAATAATAGCAGAGACGGTTGGGGAGATGATGGCGGAACCGTAGTTAATAATTATTATTACGGAGGTTACAGTCCTTATTATTCCTATTATTGGGGCGCACCCTATTGGGGATGGAGAAGTTATTGGAGTCCTTATTATGGATGGAATTGGGGCGTTTCAGTAGGCTGGGGTTGGTCCGGTTGGGGCTGGGATTATCCTTCATATTGGGGTCCATCTTGGGGTTGGAATTATCCGGGTTATTGGAGACCTCATCACCATTATTGGGATAATGGTTGGTGTTGTTCAAGATATTATGCCAATTACGGTTCAAGGTCTTCCTATTTGAATAGTTCAAGAGGAAACTCATATATTTCAAGATCTTACGGAACGTCTCGTTCTAGGCAAATACAAGATATTCAAAGACAAAATAGTAGAAATACCATCATTTCGGGAAGCCGAAGTAATGGGATAAGTAATTCAAGAATCAATAGAGGTTCTACATCCACTATTTCAAGAAACAATGAAAGTGGAAGAAACGGTTCAATTATAGGCGGCTCAAGAGCTAATGCCGCAGTTGTTACTCCCGAAAATTCAAGAAACAATTCCGGGGTTGTAATTGGAGGCTCAAGAAATAATACGATAACTAATTCAGAAGGATCAAGATCCACAGGCGTAATTAGAGGTTCCAGAAATAATGTAGGTACATTGGAAGGATCAAGAAATCAAGTGGGGATTGGAAATTCCGGAACCGGAAGAGAATCATCCAATTCAGGTACAATAAGAGGATCTAGAAACAGTACAGGAATTATGGGAGGATCCAGAAATTACGAATCAGGTTCTTCTAGAATATCTTCACCGAACTATCAAACCCCAAGTTCAAGCAGTCGCGAAAGTTCTCGCGGATCTATAATTGGAGGAGGTAATCGAGGCTTTGGAGGAGGTTCCATAAGTAGTGGCAGCCGTGGCGGCTTTGGAGGAGGCTCCATGGGAGGTGGTCGCGGAGGCGTTATAGGTGGTAGAAGATAATATATAATAATATAACTCAAATTATGAACAAGAAATTATTATACGGTTTTATCCTTTCATCCATGGTTTTGATAGGTAAATCACAAACCAATAGATTTTATCCCAATGATGTGTCGGATGCTTTTACTATTTTTGGTGATAATTCCAATAATACAACAGGTACTGCCAGATATATAGGTATGGGGGGATCTATGGGAGCTTTAGGGGGTGATCTTAGTGCCGTTGAAACAAACCCTGCCGGTCTAGGTATTTTTAGAAATTCTGTAGCGAATATTTCAATGAGTATCTTATCGAATAAAAATAAAGCTACTATGGGCAACGGAGTAAATTCCAATACCGATACCAATTTTAATGTTCCCGGTGCCGGAGTTGCATTGGCTTTAGGTGATGAAGCAGATATATTTAAAGTAAACGTTGGAGTAAACTTTTCTTATCAAAGAGTAGATAACGACGTAAATTTTTCCAGAAATACCAAATTAAATTATTTATATCCTAATAAAGATAATGTAGATCAACTTTATGAAATGGTAAATTATGATCAGTATACCAATGGATATAAATCAAAAATGAAATTCAGTTTGGCAACCAATTACATGGATAGATTATATTTCGGTATTGGATTAGATTGGCATTATTTAAATATTGATCGCAATTCTGAATATGGTCATAGAAACACAGTAGATGGGGAATATATGAAATTCAATGAGCAATTAACGCCTTATAGTCAAGAAGCCAACGGTTTCGGATTAAATGTTGGGGTAATCGGTAAAATTACACCTGAGATTCGTTTAGGGGCTGCCTATCATTCTCCTATTTGGTGGTCTGATATGGATGATTACCGATGGATATATGGATACGATGATAAAGGACAATTCGTAGAAGATTATGTTTATTATGATCATTATAAAAATGTATCTCCCGGAAAATTGGTATTAAGTGGCGCTTTTGCTTCCAATATCGTTGATGATGATAATTCCTTGGCCTTCAATTTTGATTTTATTAATTACTTTAATAAAGACATGGAATTTAAAGGAGATGTTGACTATAGGTTAAATAATAATTTTGTTAATGACTACGTAAGAAATTCCCAAGAATACCGCGCAGGTATTGAGTACAGGTTTAGAGAACTTAAATTACGAGCCGGTTACGCTTATGCTTCTTCTCCGGTAAAAAGTAATTCTATATCAGGAATATGGGATACAAACAGCGATCCTGTATTTGTAAAAAATTACTTGGCAGGTGAAAAAAATAAATTGTCTTTTGGAGCCGGATATGATATTGGTCAATTTTTTGTGGACCTAGGATATCAATATATTAAAACAGATTATCGCACAACCCTTTCCGGTGACTTTTATACGGTGGGTGGATCCAATCTTGCAATAAGTTTAGATAAACCGTATTTAGGAAAAGTTAACAATATCCAAAATAATTTTGTATTAACTTTGGGTATGAGGTTTTAAAAATATATTCACAATAAAAAATCCTAACTTTTGTTAGGATTTTTTTTTATTTATTTTTGAGTAAATCTCTGATTTCAGTTAATAATTCTTCTTGAGAAGGTGGTTTAGGTGTGTTATCTTGTTCTTTTTTCTCTTCGTCTTTCTTATTAAGCCTATTGATCACTTTTATCATCATAAATAAACAAAAAGCAATAATTAAAAATGATAGACAAGTGGATAAAAAGTTACCATATTTAATAGCTGTTCCCGGAATGGTTAATTTAGCCAAATCGGTCAAATCAGCCATCTTTAATGCAGGAGTGAGAACAAGAGGGGTGATAATATCTTCAACTAAAGACGTGATAATCTGGTTAAATGCGCCCCCGATAATTACACCGACAGCCATGTCAACCACATTTCCCCTTAGGGCAAATTCTTTAAATTCTTTTATTAAACTCATAAATAATAATTTTAATTATAATTGCAAAAATAAATTAAATTTCAAATTAACATAATATATGTTGATTTGGTTAGGTTTCAAATACTATTCCGAAATTTTCATCAAATAATAAAATACCGTCCCTTTTCTCCTGAGATTCGGGAACTGTAAATCCTTTTATTTTTGTTGTTTTACCTTTACCTATTAGATCTGATATTTGTTTTAAAGTTAATTTTTTGCCGAATATTTCAAAAGGTATAGTAAAACTGCAATTTTTAAAATCGGAACAGCCGTAAGCAGATTTACCTTTGATCAATTTATGAGTTTTACATTTTGGACAGAATAAATCTTCTACAGGTCGTAGGGGTGTGGTTTGCTTTTTAGATTTTTCGTTTATTTCAGTATTTTTTTTCTCTTGAATGGATATTCGTCTGTATTGACTGTTTTTAACTTCTTGGGTCAGGTCGGTTACCATTTCGATAAGTTCCTTTTTAAATAGATCGGAAGAATATTCCCCTTTTTCAATGAGTCTGAGTTTTTTTTCCCAGAGACCTGTAAGCTCCACGCTTTTTAAAATTTCGCTTTGTATCGTGTCGATCAGATCCATTCCCGTTGAGGTGGCATAAATATTTTTTCTTTTTTTCTCGATATACTTTCTGTGTAGTAAAGTTTCAATAATATTTGCTCGAGTAGAAGGACGTCCAATACCATTATCTTTCATTACTTCTCTCATTTCTTCATCATCTACTTGTTTACCGGCGGTTTCCATACTTCTTAATAAAGTAGCCTCGGTGAAATATTTAGGAGGTGTAGTTTTTCCTTGATGAATGAATGGATCATGAGGACCGCTTTCTCCAACCTCAAAAACCGGAATTAAATTTTCCTCTTTTTCATTTTTTTTATCTTTTTCATAGATGATTCTCCATCCCGGTTCCAAAATTTGTTTACCGCTTGCTTTAAAGGGTACTTCACCAACTTTTGAAGTTACCAAAGTATTGGAAATTTTACATTCAGGATAAAATACGGCAATAAATCTTCGGGCAACAAGATCGTAAATCTTTTTTTCATCAGTCGAGATACCTTCGGGTAAAATATCGGTAGGTATAATAGCATGATGATCCGTAACTTTAGTGTCATCGAAAACAGCTTTCGATTTTGGTATCGGATTTTCTAAAAGAGGAGCAATAAGATGTTCATAATATTTCATGCTTGAAAGAATTCCGTAGATCTTAGGATATAAGTCTTCCGAAAGATAAGTGGTATCAACCCGAGGATAGGTAACGAATTTCTTTTCATAGAGGCTTTGAATGTATTTTAAAGTATGATCAGCAGAATAACCGTACTTTTTATTTGCCTCTACTTGTAGAGAAGTCAAATCAAATAAACGAGGATTCTTTTCTTTTCCCTCTTTCTTTTCGAAAGAAACTATTTCAAAAGGATATTTCTGTAAATATTCTAATCCTTTTTTAGCTCGGTCTTCGCTTTTCAATCGATCGATATCAGCAATGAATTCCACATTCTTATACATGGTTTTTAACTCCCAGTATTCCTCAATAACAAAAGAATCAATCTCTTTTTGCCGTTGAACAATCATTGCCAATGTTGGCGTTTGAACTCTACCGATTGATAACAAGGTTTTATTTATGGCAAATTTTTTAGTAAAAAGTCGGGTAGCATTTATTCCCAAAAGCCAATCACCGATTGCGCGGGCACTTCCGGCAGCATATAAATTTTCATATTGGGAAGAATCCTTAAGGTTTTCAAATCCCTCTTTTATAGACTGTTCTGTAAGAGATGATATCCATAATCGTTTTATGGGAACTTTACATTTTGCTTTAAGCAATACCCACCGTTGGATCAATTCACCTTCCTGTCCGGCATCCCCGCAATTGATTACCTCTTCACATTCAGCAACCAGGCTTTCTATTACTTTGAATTGTTTTTCCACCCCTTTGTTGGAAATAAGCTTAATCCCAAAATTAGACGGTATGATAGGAAGGTCTTCCAAATACCAATACTTCCAGTTCGGGTTATAATCATGAGGCTCTTTTAACGTACACAAATGACCAAAAGTCCAGGTAACTTGATAACCGTTTCCCTGGTAAAATCCGTCTTTTCTCTCTTTTGCCCCTACAATTTGAGCAATATCTTTAGCGACGCTTGGTTTTTCAGCTATACATACAATCATTACTGATGGAAGGATTTTTCCTGCAAAATTGCAATTTTTTAAGTATACTAAGTAATTGATCTTTTAAAAAAAGGTCGGATTAGCATTTGAATAATTTATGATTTGAAAACAATATTTGATATTAATTATAAAAATTATATTCAAAATTTTGTCCAAAGAACAGTTAAAACCGCATTAAATTTATAGTAAAATAAATAAAAGTTTAAAAGATGTTTTTAGCATTAATAGTTTAAATTTGTGAAATTATGCTTAATCCAGTATCATTTGTAGCATTGAATCATAATCAGAGAATTTTACAAATAAGTCTATATGTTAGAAGTTAAGAATCTATGTTTTTCATACACTAAAGATAAAAAAATAATTGAATCTCTTTCTTTCTCTTTAAAGCAAGGAAATATGCTGGCACTTGTAGGAGAAAGTGGAAGCGGTAAAAGTACCATTTTAAAGTTAGTTTATGGTTTGTTGGAATGGGAGAGTGGAGAAGTTATTTATAGAGGAAAAAAATTAGCAGGATTTAAAGGAAATTTAGTTCCCGGAGAACCTGAATTTAAATATTTGGAACAAGATTTCGGGCTTATGCCCTATGCAACCGTTGGCGAAAATGTGGGTAAATTTCTCTCTAATATAGATTTGAAAGAAAAGCAAAACAGAATTATGTTTTTGCTCGATTTAGTGGGCATGGCGGATTATGTAGATGAAAAACCTATCTCACTAAGCGGAGGACAGAAACAAAGAGTAGCATTGGCGAAAGCATTAGCTCAAACTCCTTCAGTATTGTTATTAGACGAACCATTTTCTCAAGTCGATACTTTTAAGAAAAATATACTAAAAAGAGCTGTTTTTGATTTTGCTAAAGAAAATAATATTTCCATTATTTTAGCCACCCATGAAATAGAAGACGCTTTGGCATATGCAGATGAAATGATGATTGTTAAAGAAGGTAAAATTATACGACAAGGCAATCCTCATGATATATATCGAAATCCCGAAAATACCTATGTTGCCAATTTATTTGGTGAAAATACCATTTTAAAAAGATCAGATTTTCCGAACCTGTTTGAAGATTTAGTAGAAGATGAAATTCTAATTTATCCACATCAATTTATAATTTCTCAATCGGGTATTCCTGTAAAAGTAATAAGAAGTTATTTTATGGGCAGTCATTATCTCGTGGAAAGTATTTCAAAATTTAAAAGATTTTGGTTTATTAGTGATGAATCATTACCGATTGGCAAAGGGTGTTTTTTACAATTTTATGAATATCAGAAATTATTGGATAATAAATTTAATTAACTAATAGTTTAAAATCTCATTATAGATTTACCAAATAATCGTTATTGCTTAGCCACTTAGTATAGTAGGTTGAATTTCCTATTAATTATACTTTAAAAATAATGATTCTAAATGCAATATTGTTTTAAATACTCAGTAATAAGGATAAAAAAATAATAAAATGTATGAATTTTGTTACAAAACGAAGATATTTTTAGTTTTTGATTTTTTAGGTGCATTTAATAACAGTATATTTGTATAAATCAATTTAATATGAAAAGAATATTATTTACTTCTTCTTTCTCAATTCCGGATGATTATGAGCAGGAATATGAAATTGATTATATTCCTTTTATATATGTAGAAATCTATCCTTATTATGAATTTATTAAGCAAATTCCTTTAGATGTTGATTCGTTTATTGTAACCAGTAAAAATTCTGCAAAAGCAATCAAGGATATAGAATTGGAAGGTAAATTTTTTGTAGTAGGAAAAAGTACCGCAAAAGAATTATACGGACAGAACAGAGATATTGCATTTATAACCAATTATGCTGAAGATTTGTTGGAAAGAATGCTGGAAACAGATATAAAAAAATATGTTTTTTTTAAAGGAAATTTGTCGCTTACTATTTTACCGGATGCTTTACGTAAAAATGGAGTGGAAGTTGTTGGAATAGAATGTTATAAAACCCTTTTAACTCCTCATAAAATAGATAAGCAATATGATGCTATTGTTTTTACAAGTCCTTCTGCAGTAAGATCCTTTAGTTCCATGAATGAGATTCCGCAGGAAACTATTATATTTACAAGCGGTAAAACCACCGCTGAAACGGTTAGTACACTGGGAGAATACAAAATATATTATCCGGAAGATACAACAAAGGAATCCTTACTTGAACTAATAAAAAAGAAAATAAATGATTAAAAATACTTTATTTCTGGATGCTTTAAAAGGTAAACATGTCGAACGTCCACCGGTATGGATGATGCGTCAAGCTGGTAGATTTTTACCTGAATTTAGAGCTTTACGAGATAAGTATGATTTTTTTACCCGTTGTCAAACTCCTGAATTGGCAGCAGAAATAACTCTAATGCCTGTAAAAAGGTTTCCTATAGATGCGGCTATTTTATTCTCAGATATTTTAGTAGTTCCTCAAGCCATGGGATTGAATTTTGAAATGAAGGAATCCGTAGGCCCCTATTTGGAAAATCCCATCACTTCTGAATCTGATATTGATAGATTGCAAAATCCTCCGATTGAAGAAAGTTTAGGATATGTATTGGAAGCTATAACCCTTACCAAAAAACTTCTAGATAATCAAATTCCCTTAATCGGTTTTTCAGGAAGCCCATGGACGATTTTATGCTATGCTGTCGAAGGTAAAGGTTCTAAAACATTTGATAAAGCTAAATCGTTTTGCTTTAAAAATCCAAAACGGGCTCATGTATTATTGCAAAAAATTACAGATTATACCATCCGGTATTTATTAAAAAAAGTTGAATATGGTGTAGATGCCGTACAAATTTTTGATAGTTGGGGAGGCTTGCTATCTCCTAAAGATTATGATGAATTTTCATGGAACTATATAAATCAGATTATTGAATCTTTAGCGCCCAAAGTTCCGGTTATAGTGTTTGGAAAAGGCTGTTGGTATGCACTACAAACCATGTCCCGATCTAAGGCTTCTGCTTTAGGAGTAGATTGGACAATCACGCCTCAAAAAGCCAGAGAATTTACGGGCGGCGTAATTACATTACAAGGAAATTTTGATCCGGCTAAATTGCTGTCTTCTCCTGAAAAAATATATTCTGAAGCACAACAAATGATCCGTGATTTTGGTGTTCAACGATATATAGCCAATTTAGGTCATGGAATTTTACCAAATGTCCCTTTAGAAAATGCTGAGGCATTTATTAAGGCTATTGTGGAATTTAAAGAATAGCAATAAATCGTTGAAATATGTATATTACTTAAATAATAATTAGTTTTTACATAACTTCATAGTTATATCTTTTAGAAAAAATATACCATCATCGAATAAAGATCAGCGGGATTGCATATATCCTCTACAACGAAACGTTTTTTACTTCAAATTGTATAGTTGATCAATTGTAAATAATTCATACATAGCACTATATGGGCATGATATTTGTAAATTATTTAAATGCCTCTACATCTAAATTATCTGTCTGAGAAGATTTAAAGTTCTCAATTTTTACCCAAAATAACATTTTTAAATTTAATTTTATGAAGAAAATTTTATCAATTTTCGCTTTCGTTGTGCATGCAATTATTCTTTTTGGACAAGTAGGTATAGGTACAGAAACTCCGGACAGCTCTTCCATTTTAGACATAAAATCTTCTAATAAAGGTTTTTTACCTCCTCGAGTAAATATTACTTCTATAAAAGATACCGTTACAATTAAAAAACCTGCAAACGGTTTAATTATTTATGATCCGGATGGATTTACAGAAACAATTAATAACCAAGTTTATACTAGAGAAGCCGGAGTTTATATGTTTAATGGACATGAATGGCAACGCCTTTATTCCAGTAATAACAACAATAGTATTTCGCCTTCAGATGGTAAAAATTTAGTAGGTGTAAAAATAAGCATTAATCAATCGGGGTATGTTCCTCTTTCAGGAACTCAATCGTACGGATTATTACTTCAAAATAATTCAGTCGCAGTAAATCCTCAATTTGTAAATGGTACTTGGCCCTCACCATCAAGTTCGCCGTTAGATATTCTCAGTCCTAAAAATGGTGATTCAGGAACACTACTTTTTGAAAACAAACTGGCTGATCAAGCCAATTTTTTCCGCATTAATTTTGAATATCAAATTTTAAACAGACAACCGATTACTAATGGTATATTTTATGTCTCAATTGTATCCAATGCTACCGGAGAAACGGTTTATTCAGATGCAATTATTGTTCCCGCAGGAACTAATGTCGGCAGTAGTGTAAAATTTCAAATAGCTTTTCCTACACTTTCCGATTCAAATTCAATTAATCAAGGATATAAGATTATGTTTCGAGCCGATACAGCTTTACCTATATTACCAAATAATCTTGGAGTTAAAATTATTGATATTTTAAGAATCAATTAATTAATAAAAATAGTAGTTGTAAAAAAGGGGATAACTTCTAATTTTATTTATGTAAATATTTTTATAAAAGATACTACAACTATTTTATGTATTGTGTGTATTTTTAGATTTATGATATATCACAAAGTTTAAAATAGAAAAAGGTATGCATTATTATCTATAATTATACATACAAAATGGGTAACTAAAATTTAGAATTTTCATTTTCTAAGGTTTGTTTTAAGTATAGTTCCCGTAAGCCTTTTATGGTATGGAAACGATCATAAATATGAATTTTAGTTGTTAAGGGAGCAAATAGATGGCCGAGTCCTCCGGTAGCTATTACAAAAGTGTCTTCCCCTAATTCTTTATTAATCCGATCAATTAATCCTTCAACCATACTTAAAAAACCAAACACCATTCCACTTTGCATAGATTCTTCCGTGGTTTTACCAAGTACGCTTTTAGGAGTGCGCATTTCAATATCTGAAAGTTGTGCAGTTGCTCCAATTAGAGAATTTAAAGAAGTAATGACACCAGCAGCAATAATTACCCCTTTTATATCTCCGGTTTTGTCGACACAAGTTAAAGTTAATGCAGTCCCGAAATCTACGATAATTTTTGTCCCCTTATATTTTTTATAGGCATAATATGCATTGGCATAAAGATCGGTACCCATTTGCGGGGTACTGGACGTTAGCTCTGTAGGGGTATTTCTGGTTACCTGAACTGTTTTTATATTATGAAGACGGGTTAGCGATTTTCTTACAGGATATGTTAAATGGGGAACAACGGAGCCTACTGCTATTTCGGTGATATCATTAGGATTAATCCCATAGTTTTGATAGGTCATTTTAAATTGAGAAAATAGCTCATCTTCACTCTTATAAGGTTTAGTATTCATTACCCATGAATTAATACACTCTTCTTCTTGAAATATTCCAAAACGTATATTGCTATTTCCGATGTTTACTACTAAAAGCATATGTATATTTTATTTAGGATAAATATTGTTTTCTCTATTGATGTCTGCCATTCGATAGGTCGCGTCAATTTCAATAGATTTAATTTTTTCAGGTGATACATTCAGACTAAATTCATATTCCTTTTGTGTCCATTTCCAATAAGGTAGATTTTTCTGATTAACATCAGATTCTTGTTTCTTATAATTATGCATCATATTTAAAGGAATATTATATATTTGTTTAGAACCATCTGAATATGTTACATTAACATCTATCGGCATCGGAAAATTACCCAGATTTTCAAGTGTTACCTTAGTGGTTTTTCCTTCTTTTTCTACGCTTTTAATAGCATAATCAATAGTCCGTGTGGTATAAGTCATATAGTTCCAATACCATTTTAAATCCATGCCTGATATTTTTTGAGCAATATGTATAAAATCCCTGTCGGTAGGATGTTTAAATTTCCATGTTTCAAAGTAATTTTTCATTATTTTGAAAAAAGTTTGTCTACCAACAATATATTCTAATTGCACTAAAAACAACTCGCCTTTAATATAGGCAGCAACACTATAGCCATTATTAGTTAAAAAATGATCGGAAAAAATACCCATTACTTCTTCCTGTCTAGATTTTATAAATTCTGTGTAAAATTCAACACTATTATAATGAGGGTTTGGATAATTTTTTACATGGTCAGGAAATATTTTAGCCATCATTAAATGTTCTGCATACGAAGTAAACCCTTCATCCATCCAAGCTCTCATACTTTCATTGGAAGCAAGTATATGCTGAAACCAAGAATGAGAGGCTTCATGAAACATCAAATCGGCAAGTCCTTCCAAAGATTTTGCATTTCCCATGATCATAGTACACATCCCATATTCCATGCCACCGTCTCCTCCTTGAATAAAAGAATAGGTTGGATAGGGATAGGCGCCAAAGTTTTCTTTCATAAGAGAAAAGTATTCCTTGATATAAGGCTTAGATTCTTCCCAATAATTGGTTTGCTTAGACTTCTGATAAATCAAATAAACCAAAGGTCCGTTTTTTATGGAGATTGAATCAACTGTATAATCAGGATCGGCAGCCCAGGCAAAATCATGAATATTTTCTGCTTTAAAATGCCAGAATGTTTTATTTTTTTTAACAACCGGTTGAGCATCTGCAAGATATCCTTTAACGTCTTTGGGGTTTTGGAGAACTCCACCGGCTCCAATAATATAATTTTTATCAATTGCTATCGTTACATCATAATTTCCAAAAACTCCTTGAAATTCTCTTGCGATATAATCAAAGGTATGCCATCCTTCATAATCGTATTCTACTACTTTCGGGTACCATTGGGTCATGGTTAAATCAATGCCTTCGGAATTATTTCTTCCGGCTCTTCGAATAACAGGAGGAATCTGTGAGGTCCATTCCATTTCAAAATGAGTGGTGGTATGGGGTAATATAGGTTTTGCCAATTGAACTTTTAAAATAGTTTCTTCAACAGTAAACGTAACCGGTATACCTTCTTGTTTTAAGGATTTAATTTTTTGATACCCTATTTCATTAGATTTCAACGATGAGATTCGTGATTTCCCTTCACCGGTAATCATTCGTTTGTCAGCAGTCTTATTTAGTTCCTGTAATTTCTGATCCATCATTGAATTTGGTTGAAATGCATTCCAATATAAATGGAAATAAAAAACAGAAAGTGTGTCTTCGGAATTGTTTGTATAAGTAATTTGTTGATGACCCTTATATTGGTAATTTTTAACATCAACATCAATATTCATTTTATAATCTGCCTGTTGTTGATAGTATTTATTTATTTGTGAATTAGATAGTAATCCTAAGGTTAGGAAACAAATAAAAAATATTTTTTTCATTAAAATTGATTTAACGCAATTTAAAGATTAATTTTATTAAATAAGTAATAAATTACATTTCAATAATTTTTTAACTTTTGCTGGAATATCTTATCATTTGTGCAGATATTTAAGTTAATGAAATGTTTTATAGTAAGAAAATTATATCCTTAAAAGGAATGTTACTAGTAACGATAAAATAACAAGATATAGTATAAATATTTAAAAATCCCCAAATCATATAATTTGAGGAAAATATAAAGTATTGTTTTAATGCAACTAATTAGAGAATAATAATTTTTCCAAATGTTGAATTTTAAAACTTAATAATTATCATGATAGGAAAGAAGTGATTTTTATGTGTTTTTTTTCTTGTATTTATGATAATTTATACATGTTTATTAAACATTGTCTACTATTTTTATAATATAGTTATTAGATCTTCATTATCTTCCAGTAAATAATATGCTAAAAAAATAAGATTTTCTGAATCAGAAGCATTGTCAAAATGTTTAATAGGTTGATTTTTAGGTTCGTAAAACACATTTCCGGATTTAATGATTTCCGGTTCATGTCCTTCAATTTGGAATAACAAGGTTCCGGATAATACATGACCGATAACCGGACAGAGATGAAGGTGATAATCTGCTTTTCCTTTTGGAGGGATGATGACTTCCTTCATTTCAATTCTTGAAACGGTTTGGTTCTTTAATACAACAGTCTTTAGATCTTTTCTTGTAACATTACTTTTTAACATGATTATATATTTAAATAAAAAACACTAACTAATTATGTGTTTATTAAATTAATTTGATCCAAAGGTAGTTGTATATAATTATTTTTTCATTGACTTATGTTAAGAGATTTCAAACGGCTTAATGATTCGGGTTCAATTCCTATATAAGAAGCAATATGATATTGTGGTATCAATTGTTCCACATTTGGATATGTTTGTAGCAATAATTTATATCTTTCATAAGCAGTATTCATTAAAAGAGAAATATCTTTTTGGCATTTTTTAACGAATAAAGTATCTGAAATGTATTTTGCAACTTTAAACCATGCTTTTGATTCATTGAGAAGCAAATCATAATTAGTTTGAGAAAGACATAAAATAGTTGAATTTTCCAATGCTTGTATACTGCCAATGCTTGGTTGTCTTGTTAAGAAACTTCTGTATGAAGTTACTATTGATTCTGGAAAATAGAAGTCAATATTAAATTCTTTTCCATCTTTATCTAAATAAGATCTTAGAACTCCGGTTTTCACAAAACCAATAATAGAACAAATCTGTCCTTCTTCTATAAGAAAATCTTTTTTAAACAATGTTTTTACTTCCAGCAATTCCGATAATCTGGTATAATATTGAGTTGCTAATTCTAATTTAATACAAATTAAATCCTTTAAAAACATATGTTGTATTTTTATGTAAATATACCTAAGTAATAAATAATTTTGTGCAAAAGGAATTTATTAACTAACTTTCGAACTTCAGATATTCCATTGTACAGATTAGATATTAAAATATAGTGTTTAAGTGATATTGCAACTTTACATCGTTTTTATAATGAATTTATAAGTAGGAAACAGATTTATATAACATAAGTATCGGCTATTTCATATAGTAATTAAAAGTTCAGAACTTTTTTGTTTATAAATAACCATTACAGAAATAATATATAATGAATTATAAAAGTTTATGGGCTATATTAATAGTTTTTATACAGTTATGAAATCACCCATGCGATTTTTGTGATGTTAATACTTAAAAAATAAGGCTTACATGTTTATATCGTCAAAATCGGAATTAGTATCAGTATTTTGTTGGCGATTCTTTTTATTATTACTCCTTTTATCATTACTATTATTGAATCTATAAGTAAAAGATAGGGTAAATTGTCTTGGACGCCATTGCATTTCCGAGTATCTGTAAAAATCATCTCCGTATGTTTTAAATTTCCTTTTTTTAGAATCAAAAACATCCTGAATATTGAAAAGAAATGTCCCTTGACCTTTTAATATATCTTTGCTGATTCCTAAATCCATTCCGTACATTTCTTTACTTTTATTTTGTCCATTTTTAAAAGGTGCCATGTAATTTCCTTGTAATTGAAAATTAAAATTTTCCGGGAGTTTTACTGTCATACTCATACGAGTTCTCCATGTAAACCCTTTTTTATCTAAATTCTCGGTAACAAAGGTGGTACTTCCGGTTATAGTATTAATTTTTTCATACGAATAATTCCCATAGCTTTCGTATTGAAATAAATTTACATCTCCAAAAATTTTCCACCATTTATAAGGATTTACTGAATAAGACAATTCTCCACCGTATCTATTTTCATGTCCTAAATTGGTAGGCATGGTATTTAAATTTCCG
Organism: Apibacter sp. B3546; assembly: GCF_009827885.1. Lineage (NCBI taxonomy): Bacteria > Pseudomonadati > Bacteroidota > Flavobacteriia > Flavobacteriales > Weeksellaceae > Apibacter > Apibacter sp. B3546. The sequence goes on from NZ_WINW01000037.1 coordinate 99,297, forward strand.
AGAGGGTCTGATGTAGTTATGAATTGTAAAGGATCTTGAGTTCGTTGATAATACAAAGAAGGAGTAATTCCCCAATTACTTTGTTGAAGGTTGTATCCCAATTCAAAAGAATTGATATAGGAAGGGTCTAAGTCCGGATTTCCTTGACGAGTATTCCTGTCATCAGAAATGTTTTTATAGGGGATAAGCATTCTGCTGTCCGGGCGAAATATCCTTCGGCTGTAACTGATTTGCAATTGGCTTTTTTCCGTTAGATCATAATTTAGGTGCAGAGTAGGGAATAAGTCCGTATAATTTTTAGTAATGGTTGAATTAGCTTGACGAGAAACAACCTTGATAATTGACGTTTCTTCTCTTAATCCTGCTAAAAATGAAAATCCCCCCCATTTATTTCCATATTGTAAATAAGAAGATAAAATGTTTTCTTGATAAACCGTATTGTCTGTTTGGTCAGGATTCACTACCCACGAATTATTTTTAAATTCATTTAAAGAAAAATCTGATTTAATTTTAGAATAATCAGCTCTCATTCCGGCTTCTAATTGAGAACCTTCTTTAAAAGGCAATACATAATCAGATTTCAACATTATTTTGGTTTGCGTATTATCATTGGTATTTAAACCGGGAATTCGGTCAAAGATTTTAGAATCGGAATCTTTTAGATTATAGGAGTAGAATCCGTCAACGGTTAATACATTTCCTTTTTTAAAAAAATTATGCGTAAAATTTAGGCTTCCGTCGATTCCGTAATTATTTCTGTTTTCTCGTTCTTTTCTTTCTGTAAGGCTTTGTATAAGTGAGGGATATAATGTGGTATTATAGTGGGTGGTACTTAAATAATTGCTGGTATTATAATTATACCCTATAGATGTAGATAATGAGTTATGTTCGTCAAAAGTAAAATTAAATCCCGTACTTGCATTTAGGGAAGTTCTTTCTCTATTCCTTTTAGAATCTTGTAGGGAATTTTCATCCATAAGGTGGTTCATATCATAACCGATGTAATTTTTTTTCTCTTTACCTTTATTTTTACCATACCTAAAACCGATATTGGTAAACCAATTCCATTTTTTTTTGCCGTATCCTAAATTAATGGATGTACCGTACGATTGTGGAGATCCTCCGGACATTTGAATACTTCCTGTAACACCTTTTTTTCTATTTTTTTTGGTAATTATATTTATAATACCGGCAGTTCCTGAAGATTCATAACGAGCAGAAGCATTGGTAACTACTTCGATTTTTTCAACCATATCAGCCGGTATGGATTTTAAAGCTTCGGCAGTATCATTAATTCCTAACATGGCAGAAGGTTTACCGTCAACTAAAATTTTAACATTGTCATTACCTCGTAAACTAACCGTTCCATCTACATCCACATTCACCGATGGAACATTTTGCATAACATCTGAAAGAGTACCGGACTTGGCTGTTAAATCTTGAGAAACGTCATATATTTTTTTATCCAACTCAACTTTATATAATGGCTTTTTACCTTCTACAACAATTCCCTCCAATTCTTTAGCCGTTTGTTCAATCTTTATATTTCCTAAGGAAGTGGATTGAAGAAGCGATTTTTGATCGACATATGAATCAAATCCCGCCTGATCTATCACCAATTCATATTCTCCCGGTGTTACTTTAACTGAAAATTTACCTTTTTCGTCAGCCAATCCTCCAAATACTTTAGAAGTATCTTCTAAATTGGTTAGTGTAATGCTGCTGTAGGGTACGGGACGGTTATTATCTGTAATTATGGTTCCTGTTATAACAATGTTTTGTGAAAATATAAAGGTATATAGTACTAAACAAAATGTTGATAGTATGGATTTACTTGAAGTCATTTATTAATTTTATTTTCAGTATAGACAAAGCTAAAACTGAAAGGTTACATCGTAAAGTAAATAAGAAGAGTTATTTTTTAGTGTTACTTTTTCTTTCGGAAGTTATTATTTTCGATTAATTCAAAAGGATTTTCTGTTTTAGTTTTAATAAAGCTTTTACCAAAGATAATAATACCAAATACGATAAGGGCAATACCTACAATTTTTTTTATTTTATAGGCAAGTTGATCGGTCAGCTGATGCTTAAACTTGGAAGCTAAAAATATTTTTAACATATCAACAGACACCATAGTAATTAATAAAATGGTTATGTATAAATAAAAATCGGAAGGTTTTGAATATTGTGCGGATATTAATACAACTGTTGTCAGCCAAAATACGATAACACCAATATTAACCAAATTAAGTAAAAAACCATTCATATAGGTTTTAAAATAATTGGTAGTCGCAATATTAGCATCTGTTTTAATATGCAAATTACCTTTTGAAAGAATATTGTATAATCCGTAAATAAAAATTACAAAACCGGCAATCATGTAAACTGATGGATGAGTGTCTATAAACTTTAGTAAACCTTTACTACCTGTATGCGAAACATATATACAAAGTATATCTGCAGAGATTACACCGGCTTCAAGAGCTATGGAAGGTTTTATACCTTTAGTAAGACTGGTTTCAATCAGAAGAAAAAATACGGGACCTATTAAAACAAGACTGAGAATTAGCCCAAGTAAAATTGCAGATGTGATTAGAGAAATCATTAAATTATTATAATAATTTGCAAGGTACGTAATTTTGTGTTAACATAATGTGACAGATATTAGTTAGATGAGATTATTTTATGGATAGTTTATCATGTTTATTTGAGTGTAATCCTTAATTTTTATCTCAAATACAAAAAAAATAAAAAAAATGCTCTTTATAATAATAAAGTTTATCTGCTTATTTTTAATGTAAAATAAAGAGTGAATTAACTTATTTATTATTTATTTATCAAAATTTACCGTATCTTTTTTTCTGGTATCTCGATTTATATTTTCCGTTTTGTTAGAACCATGGTTTTCGTTCGATGAATTATAATACCCTCCATCCTCATCTGAAGAATAACTTCCGTCGTAAGCACCGTATGAAGCTAAATCATCACAACTAAAATTATCATTCATAGTTTCCGGTCTGGCAAATTTATCTTTTTGGGTTATTTCCAATTTAGGATCAGCATATATTTTTTGCATAAAATAGGCCCAAATAGGTAAAGCCATACTTGCTCCTTGACCAATGGAAGTTGATTCAAAATGCGCATATCTGTCTTCCCATCCAACCCATATGCCGGTAGCTAATTTAGGAGCAATTCCTATAAACCATCCGTCGGCATTTTTATTGGTCGTTCCTGTTTTACCTGCAATTTCAGCATCAATGCCCATACTCCTGACTCTTCGACCTGTACCTTGATCAATTACCCCTTTCATTAATTCAATCATAGTGTAAGCGTATATTTCATTCATAACTTCTCTTACCTGTGGTTGATATTCTTTGATTACTTTATTATTGCTGTCTTCAATACGCCAAACCATCTCAGGTTTAGTGTAATTTCCAAAATTTGCAAAAGTGCTATAGGCTCCAACCATTTCATAAATGGTTAAGTCTGCAGATCCTAAGGCAATAGTATTGTTTCTGGGAATAGGACTTTCAACTCCTAAATCTCTGGCCATTTTTATAACTGCATCATATCCGGTAGCATCAATTAACCTTGCTGTTACCGCATTTTTGGAATAGGCAAGAGCTGTTTTTAAAGGCATAGAAGCGCCGTTTCCGGCAACTGTCCATTTACCTTTGGTATAAGTTGCATTTGAAACTTGTGTACAAGGGGTGTAATTAAGGTTTTTAATGGCTGTGGCATATACAAAAGGTTTGAATGTAGAACCTACCTGTCTACGTGCTTGTTTAACATGATCGTATTGAAAATGTTTCCAATTGATTCCTCCAACCCATGCCTTTATATTTCCCGAATGAGGCTCCATTGCCATTAGTCCGGCTTGAATAATATGTTTATGATATCTTATAGAATCCCAAGGAGATAGTAAAGTATCTTTATCGCCTTTCCATGTGAAGATTTGTAAGTTGATTGGTTTTTTGAATTCCGCAACAATTTCCTCATCAGATAATCCCTTATTTTTCAGGTTTTTATACCTTCCGGTTCTTTTCATGGCATCTGTCATGAGTTTATTGTATAAAAAATCAATTTTGGGATCTCCCGGATAAGTGTAAAAAGGAGCATATTTCCTTTGTTTTTGCTCTCTGAAAAAAGATTTTTGTAGATTTTTTAAATGCTTTTCAATTGCTTCTTCAGCATATTTTTGCATTCTAGAATCTAGAGTTACATATATTTTTAGTCCGTCTTTATAAAGATTATATTTTTTTCCTGTTTGGTTTTCATAATCATTTAAAACGGCATTTACTTCCTTTTTTAACGCATGTTTAAAATAAGCGGAATATCCTTCGCCAATTTCTTTTACCGGTCTGTAGTTAAGCTCAATAGGAGTTTCTTTAATCGAATTGAATTCTGCTTCAGTAATGTAACCTTGGTCCTTCATCAAGCCTAAGACAACATTTCTTCTTTTTTTAGCATTTTCAGGATTAATTTTAGGATTGTTTACCACCGGATTTTCTAACATAGCTACCAATGTGGCACTTTGTGATAGATCCAAATCTTTAACATTTTTATTAAAATATACCTTGGATGCGGTTGCAATACCATTAGCATTAAATAAAAAATCGAATTTATTTAAATAAAGAGTTAAGATTTCATCTTTAGTATATAATTTTTCAAGTTGAACCGCGATTATAATTTCTTTTATTTTTTGGAAAGCTCGTTGAAATTTATTTTGCGATACCCCTTTGTAAGAAAAGTTACCCTCGTCATCATCTTTTTGCGTAAAAAGAAGTTTAGCTAACTGTTGGGTAATAGTACTACCCCCCCCTCTTTTTCCACCATAAAAAACAGCCCTGAATAAAGCTTTTTTATCAACCCCTGAATGGTAAGGAAAACGTTCGTCTTCTTTAGACATTAAAGCATAAATAAGGTAGGGAGGTAAATCTTGATATTCTACCGGGATTCTTTTTTCTTTTTCAAACTTTTGAATTACAACACCATCTGCAGATATAATTTCAGAGGCAACAAATATATCCGGATTTTCCAAATCTCTAACATTGGGCATTTCTCCAAAAAAGCCATAAATTGTTAATAAAAAAAGCAAAGCAAATGATAAAATTCCGGCAAAAAATAATCCCCAAAACCATATAAAAAATTTTCTTATAAATTTTTTAGTGGTATTAGATTTATTTATTTTATTTATAGTATTGGTCTTATTCTTATTTTTATTTGTTAATGCCATAATATATATTCTATGGTAAGTTTATTCAATAGTTACTCCAAAGTCTACAATGCCTTTTAAAGTGTCTTTCCTCATTCCTTGAACAACGGAAAGTGTATAGTCCCCGTTTTTAGTAAATGAGAAATCTTTTTTATATTGAAAATAAATTTCTTTAATGGATCCCATGCCCGAACCAAGCCACTTTCCTGTTTTATCAGCTAATATATAATTTAAGGTATCGGTACTAATAACTTTTTTTCCTTCTTTTAATTTAATAAATAAATAGAGATTACTAAACTGATAATCCTCATTATTCCTTACTATAAAATTTATATTTTTTTTGTAGGAAGCATTTTTAACGGTAAAATTAAAATTTAAAGTATCTTTTTTACTCCAAGAATTATTGATGCTTTTCATTTGTGAGTATTCATACTTATGATTACAATTTATGAAAAGAAACATTGAGCAAAGAGATATAAAAAGAAATTTTTTCATTTAAAATTGTTCTAAAAAATTACTTAGGTTTTTTAGGAGTTCTTTTTTTTGGTTGATTAGAATTTGATTGAATGTTAGTATTAGTTTTAGCTTTTGGTTTAGGCTTTTCAGTTGTATTTTTTGAATTGGTTCGCTGTTGATTTTTATTTTTGGATTTCCGTTTAGTATTTGATTTCGATTTTTTTTCAAATCGATTCAAATTATTTTCTTCAATTAAATCAACTTTTAAATCTTCTTTTTCCTGAAGTTCATCTAATGGTTTAATAGTTACACCTTTTTTATTAAGTTCAACTAATTTTTTAACCTCATAAATATTTACAGGATACCAAGAAATAGAATTATCAGTATATGTAAACCACATTTGATTTCTAAATACATCCACTTTAATGCAATATGCTTTACCCTTTTCAGTTTCTAATACTGTTTGGCTGGAAGGAAAATCAGCTAAGGCATCCACATAGGTATCTAACTCAAAATTAAGACAACATTTCAATTTACCACATTGTCCGGCTAATTTTTGCGGATTGATGGATAATTGTTGATATCTTGCCGCCGCAGTATTAACTGATCTGAAATCTGTCAGCCAAGTAGAGCAACATAACTCTCGCCCACAGGATCCAATTCCTCCCACTTTGGCACTTTCCTGCCTGTAACCAATTTGCCGCATATCAATTTTTGAGCGAAAGGACATAGCATATTCCTTTATCAACTGTCTAAAATCTACTCTGCCTTCTGCCGTATAATATAACGTAACTTTTGACCCATCCCCTTGGAATTCTACATCACAAATTTTCATTTGAAGTCCCAAACTCCTGGCAATTTGTCTCGCATCAAGCATAACCGAGTGCTCTTTGTTTTTATAGTTTTGCCAAATTTCAATATCTTTTTGAGATGCTTTCCTATAAACTTTAAACAGTTCATCAATTTTAGCCTTTTTTTTCCTCATTTGGATTTTGACTAATTCTCCGGTTAAAGATACAATCCCTACATCATGTCCTGAATTAGCTTCCACAGCAACTATGTCGCCAATTGATAGGGGTAAATGGGAATCATTTAGATAAAAATCTTTTCTATCGTCTTTAAATCGTACTTCAATATATTGGGGTTGATTTTTTTGAGTAGGGGGGTGTATGTCGGATAACCAATTGAATACAGAAAGTTTACTGTTGCAATTTCCAGTTCCACAAGCTCCATTATTTTTACATCCTTTAGGTAGTTCTCCCGAACTACAAGAACTGCATGTTTCCATATTTTGATATTAATCTAATTCACAAAGATAGATATTTTTAAAGTTATAAGTCTTAAAAATATTTTTTACAATTACCTTTCTTGAGAAAGGTATCTAGTCGTTATATTCCATTATTTAATATAAAAGGCTTACTTTTGAAGAAAATTTACAGAATTATTTAAAAATATAGTGGAAACTTCTAAAAAAGTAGATTATTCAAAATTAAATCCCCATATCCCTAAGGAAGCAATAGCTTATATTGAAAAATGGCTGGAACCATATTGGTTTCATTTGGTTATAAAAAAACCACGATCAACTAAATTAGGAGATTATAGAGTTCCACAAGAAGGTAATCCTCATATAATAACAGTAAATTCGGGTATGTTAAAATCGTTATGTTTTTTAACTTTAACCCATGAAATAGCACATTTAAGAGCTTTTGATTTGTATTCTAGAAGAATTCAACCTCATGGTAAAGAGTGGAAAAAAACATTTTCTGAAATGATTTCTGAAAGTATTGATGTATATGAAGAAGAATTAAAAGTGATATTGAAAGTTTTTATGCAGAATCCCAAAGCAAGTTTTTATTCAGATAAAAAATTATCTGAATATTTTATAAGAAAACAAGATCCGAATGCGTTGTTATTGAAAGATTTACATGTAAATGCTTTATTTAAAATTAACAATAAATTTTTTTATAAATTAAAGAAATCAAAAACTCGCTATATTTGCATTGAAAAAAATACAGGTAAAAGATATTTGATTGCGGAGAATGCTCCGGTTACTGAAATAAATGTTTTATGACAAAGAATAAGAATTATTATTGTGTAATTATGGCCGGAGGTATAGGTAGTCGTTTTTGGCCAATAAGCACCACAAAGTTCCCAAAGCAGTTTCATGATATTTTAGGTACAGGGAAAACATTAATTCAGCAAACATTTGAAAGATTAAGTAAAATTATCTTAAAAGAAAATATTTTTGTTATCACTAATCAAGAATACGTTGATCTTACATTGAGTCAATTACCCGATATTTCAAAAAACCAAATTATCGGTGAACCCAAAATGATGAATACAGCTGCCTGTAACATTTATATGGCAGAAAAAATCCATAAATTAAATCCGGATGCAAGTATTATCGTTGCTCCTTCAGATCACTTAATTATCAATGAGAATCAATTTGTTACTAATGTATTAAACGCTTTAAAACATGCTAGTCATGATAATATATTGGTAACTTTAGGTATTGCTCCGACAAGACCTGACACCGGATATGGATATATTGAGTACATTAAGGAAGGCAAAGAGGGGCTTTATCAAGTGAAATCTTTTAAAGAAAAACCGAATCTAGAAACGGCTAAAGAGTTCTTAAAAAGTAAGAATTTTTTATGGAATTCAGGAATTTTTATCTGGTCAAGCCGAAGTATTCTAAGTTCTTATCAAAAATATCTTCCGGATATGTATCGATCTTTTGAATCTATAATCCCTGAATATAATACAGATAAAGAGCCGGAGGCTGTAGAAAAAATTTATTCTAAAATTGAAAAAATTTCAATTGATTATGGCATTTTAGAGAAATCTGATAATGTTTGGGTAATTCCTTCTACTTTTGGATGGAGTGATTTAGGAACATGGAGTGCATTATATGAGAACTTTAACAAAAATGAAGAAGGGAATGCAGTACACGGTAACAATATTTATACATACGATACCAGTAATACCATTATAAAAACAGACCTCTCGAATAAAATATATATTATTGATGGACTAACAGATTTTATAATAGTGGATACTTCAGAAGCACTATTAATATGTCCCCGAAATAATGATCAAAAAATTAAGGATTATTTAGAAAATATTAAAAAATTGGAAGAAAGTAAGAAATCTTCAAAAGAATAATATTTCTTCGTTTCTTACTTTTTATTATTTTGATGATATAGCATGGCTTCACGAGCCATTTTAAATATTTTTGAAGAGAATACGAAATCTAATAAAGCTTGATTATCAGAAGTTACGATAGAGTTTTTATCTCCTTCCCATTCTTTAACTCCGTTTTTTAAGTAAACTATATTTTCACCTATTTCAAGAACCGAATTCATATCGTGAGTATTTATAATAGTAGTTGTGTCGTATTCACGAGTAATTTCATGAATAAGTTTATCTATTATTTGAGAAGTCTGAGGGTCTAAACCTGAATTTGGTTCATCGCAAAATAAATATTTTGGATTATTAACAATAGCACGTGCAATAGCTACTCTTTTTTGCATTCCTCCGGAAATTTCAGATGGAAATTTCTTACGCGCATTCGTTAGATTTACTCGTTCTAATACTTGATCTACCCGTTCCCTCATATCTTTTTCAGATATATTTGCAAACATTTCAAGAGGAAACTTTACATTTTGTTCAACCGTCATGGAATCAAACAGGGCACTCCCTTGAAACACGGTTCCTATTTCACTTCGTAAATTTTGCCTTTCAGATACAGATAATTTGGATGCATCTGTATTTTCGTATAGAATTTGTCCGGAAGTAGGTTCAAATAAGCCAAGAAGACATTTAAGAAAAACAGTTTTTCCGGAACCACTTTGTCCGATAATTAAATTTGTTTTTCCTTTTTTAAAAGTAGTAGTAATCCCTTTAAGGACTTCTACACCATCAAATGATTTAGTAACGTTTATTGCTGAAATCATTGTTTAATCTAGTAAAAGTTGAGTTAACATTAAATTTGTGATGATGATAAGGACTGTTGTCCATACAACAGCTGAAGTACTATTACGCCCAACTTCCAATGAACCACCTTTTACGGTATAACCATAATAAGAAGGTACTGTTGCTATGATAAAGGCAAATACGATAGTTTTTATAAAACAATAGTAAATAAAGAAATCAGGTGATGCCATTTGTAGTCCTTGAACATAATCTACCGGGGCCCAGCTTCCTGAAAAACTTCCCGCAAAATAACCTCCCAGAATGCCCATCAAAAGACTAATCATGATTAAGATTACATTAAAAAATAAAGAAGCAACCACTTTCGGAAGAATAAGATACGATGGGCTGTTTACACCCATAATTTCCAAAGCATCAATCTGTTCGGTTACTCTCATAGTACCGATGCTCGATGCAATAAAAGAACCCACTTTTCCGGCTAATACAACACTAATTATTGTAGGGCAAAATTCCAGTATAAGAACCACTTTGGTTGCATATCCCACATAATAATCAGGAATAGGGAAAGAGGATGTCTTGAAATTATTATACATTTGAATGGCAACGACAGCACCCACAAAAAAAGAGGTGAAAGCAACCAAACCCACGGAATTAACTCCTAAATCATTTATTTCTCTAAGTAAATTTTTTCTGAAAATTTTTCTTTTTTGGGGTTTTTTAAAAACCCTTGCCATTAAGAAAGAATATGCTCCAATATTCGAAATCATCCCCATAATGGTGCGAAGTTACTATTTTTTTATTTTTAAAAAAAGAAAGATTATTTTTAAAGGAAACCGTTTTAATGGCAACAACTTTTCGCATGCGATCTTTGTTCCAATTTTAAAGCTTTATCTGAGGGAGACAATAGATGAATGCCTAAACCCAACCCTCTTAGTATGAATAAAATGCCTATTAAAACTATAAAGTAGGGAAATATTTTTAGAATCTTGAATCTAACTTTAGCTCCAATAAATTTACCGGTTAATGTTGTTATGAACATGAAAGGAAATGTCCCTAATCCAAAAACGGCCATAAATAGCATACCTTGAATAATTCCACCGGCAGCAATCGAAGAGGTTAAAGCCACATAAACTGCTCCACAAGGAAGAAATCCATTAAGTACTCCGGTAAGGTATCGGGAAGTATTGTCTTTCCTTTGAAGAAATCTACCTAAAAATAGTTTAATTTTAATCATGAACTTATTTATCGGTCTGAAATTATCTCCGATTTCAGTGGTTTTTCCCGGCAATAATACCATGAGAATTAATAGAATACCGGCAAAGATAGATATGTATTTTTGATATCCGGCTATATTAAAGCTTTTACCTACAATTCCTAAAATGCCTCCTAATAAAGAATAAGTAGTTATTCTTCCCAATTGATATAAAATATTCTGAGTATAGAATTTAAATTTATTAGTAGCATCCAGACCAATGGAAAAAGCGATCGGGCCACACATGCCTATGCAATGAAATCCCCCCAATAGCCCTAAACTAAGTGCTGTATATAAATAAACGATATCTAATTCCATGTTAAAGGTATTTCCATCTGGTAGTTAGTTTTTTCTTTTTCCCAATATAATTTTAATGTATAATTTCCTTTTACTAAGACTTTAGACGGTATTAATATGGTGTTAGAAGGAGATAAATCAAGTTCTTTCTTGTTAATATCTAAAGCTTGAGAATTGGGTCTGGAAAGTTTAAATTTTCCGGTGGTATTAGTATAATTAAATTCTTTTGGAAAGATTATTTTAATGCCGGATTCAGGTAATATTTCAATTTTAGGTTTTTCTTGTAATAAAGCAGCATGGTTGGTAGCATCAATCTCTTTTTGATAATTTATTTCTTCTTCATAATAATTATCTGTTACCAGGTCAAAAGTATTCTTTGAAAATTCTATGGTGAATATCAATGTACAAATAAATATAATAAAGCAGGCAAGTGCTAAAATAACCCCGTGCCCCCAAGTAAATTTAAATTTCATAATTAAAATCGGATTTTAGACGGACCAATAAAATTAGTTTTATATTCATCTACTTTCTTACCATTTTCGTCAAAGATACCAATAATTACTTCTTCTTTGGTTTTAATTAAATCAGACTGAGGAATTTTAATAGTGGCTGTACCTTTGAGAGTTTGTTTAGGTTGTATGATAAATTGTGTACCATATCCTACTAAAGTTATACTTGCATGATTGGGTTTAAGTATTTTTACGTTTAGTTTTTTCTTTTCGGTAGTTTTATTAGAAAATATAAATTGATATTCATCAACAACTAATTGTTCTTCGATAGTAAACTGAGTACCTACAATTTTTAAAAATTTGGTTTCCACACTTGATCTAATGAACAATAATGATATACAAACCGATGTCAAAACCAATAAAGCTATAGTGTAGGCAATTAGTCTCGGAGTAAATTTGAAATCCGTTCTTTTTTCAATCATATTTTCCGAAGCGTACCTAATTAGACCTGTTGGCATTTTCATTCGGGTCATTACCATATCACAAGCATCAATACAAGCAGTACAGTTCACGCACTCCAATTGACTTCCGTTTCTTATATCAATACCCGTTGGACAAACTTCAACACATTGTTTACAATCTATACAATCTCCTTTTCCTAAAGCTTTTCTGTCTTCATTTTTCCTCCAACTTGCTCTTCCGGCAGTACCTTCTCCTCTCACGAAATCATAAGCAATATTTATCGTGTCTTTATCAATTAGTACCCCTTGAAGTCTGCCATATGGACAAACAAAAGTACAGGCTTGTTCTCTGAACCAAGCAAATACAAAATAAAATAAAGTGGTAAATATGATATATACTATAAATACGGTGACATTTTTTGAAATACCTTCTTTAAAAATTTTTAGTATCTCATCGGTGCCTAAAACGTAGGAAAATAATACAGCACATATTAGTAAAGAAACAATTAAAAAGATGGACCATTTTAAAATCCTCTTTTTAATTTTTTGGCCGTTCCATTCTTGTTTGTCGAGGCGAATTTGCATATTTCTGTCTCCATCGATAAGAAATTCAATTTTCCTGAAAACATGTTCCATAAATATAGTTTGTGGACATATCCAACCGCAAAAAATTCTCCCATATGTCACGGTGAATACAATGATAAAAACCGTGGTTGTTACTAAACCTATACCAAAAAGATAGAAATCGGATGGGGAAAAATAAGCTCCGAATATATAGAATTGCCTGTTTAATATATCAAATAGGAAAATAGGATTTCCATTGATTTTAACAAATGGGAATATAAACAAAATGATGAGAAGGAATGCGCTGACTATATCTCTGTATTTTGTGAATTTGCCATGAGGCTTTCGGACATAAACCCATTTTCTTTCTCCTGATACGTCTGCAGTAGCAAGGTTCTCTCTGAATTCTTCCTTTTGTTGTTCAAGGTCAGGAATTTTTTTATCCTCCGTTTCCTGAGACATGGTGTTTTGTTTATTAGTTAATTATTAAGTTTGATATCTATAATTATACTTTATTTCTTTAAATTATACATTTATAAAAAAGAGTAAAATTATATTTAAAAACAAAAGTCTGTTAATCTTCAATTGAAACTAAACAGACTTTTATATAATTTTTATTTTACTTCTCTGAGTTTGATGAGTTTTGCGTAGTTGCAGCCGGGGGAGTTGTTTCAGTTGGTGCTGCAGCTGTACCGGATCCCCCTTTATATGCTTTGGACCAAGGGGCTAAATTACCTTGAGGTTCTTTGGCGGTTTTATCTACTGAACGGCCTTCAGAATCTTTAGGAGAATTTTTATTAAGTTGGTACAAGTAACTTGCCACTTTAACAATATCATTTCCTTTTATTTCTCCGGTCGCTCCGAACGCTCTCATAGTAGGATTATTTTTACTACCGTTCCATACTGTATAAAAAATATTTTTAAATTCAGAGTCTTCTTTTGCGTTATTGTATTCTTCTTGAATATTAATCCAATAATCATCCGTTTGGTTAGGACCGGAAAGTCCTTTAGCTCCCTCGCCATGACAAGTTTTACAAATTTGTTCATAAATTACCTTTCCATCTGCTACTGCATCCGGATTAAATTGAGCGGTTTCTATAGTGGCTTGAGGAGCTATCTTTTCATATTCGGCAATTTCAGCCATCTGAGTTTTATATTCTTCTTCATATTCAACATCCGGATGCGCAAAACTTGTAAATGCATAGGAAAAAAGATACACAACACCGTAAGTGATAGTTACGGCAAATAAACCTATATACCATCTAGGCAATTGATTATCCAATTCTTTTATATTGTCATACCCATGATCTATTAATTTAATCTCACCGGTTTCTTCTGCTTTGCTTTGTTTGAATGCGTCTCTCCAAAGTCGAGTTAAATAAGGGGTTTTTAAAAGTTCTAAATAGTCCTTTTTTTCACTGTCAGAAAGTAACTTAAATTTTTCAGCATCTATTAAAGCATTTAAAGAATTGTTAATAAGTAATAACACAAAAGAAATGGCAATAGTGGCTAAAAATATAGGATTTGTGATGAAATCAAAGTTTTGCAAGAACATGTAAAATGCACCGGTAATTAAAAATACCGATAAGATAGCATTTATGACAAAGGGTGTTCTAGGTTTCATATGATCATTTAGTATTTATATTATTAGTTCTTTTTTCATTATCTTCTAAGGGTAGATTGCTCATATCATTATAGTAATTTTTTGGTTTGTTCATTACCATAAAAGTTACTCCAAGAAAAAATAAGACAAAAAGCAGAAGAGCTAAGCTTTGATAAATTACGGCATTATCTACTCCTGCAATTATTTTATTATAAAATTTGAGCATTTTTCTAATTATTTGCCGTTTCTACCTGTGTTTTTTTGATATCAACACCAAGTCTTTGTAAATAAGCAATTATAGCTACAATTTCCCTTTTTTCCAATGGAACAAAGTTAGCACCCTCAGCCTTTGCAGAGGCATCAAAACCGGCTTTATAGTCGGGTCTGTCTGTAAATATACTGGCTGCAATTTCTTTTGCTTGAGCCTCCATATTTGATTTATAATTGTCAATATCCTTTTGTTCATAAGGAACATTGAACCAATTTTTCATTAATTCTAACTTTTCTTTAGTTTTGGAGACATTTAATTCGTTATAAATTAACCACGGATATCTAGGCATAATGGATCCGGGAGAAGTTTCTCTAGGGTCGAATAAGTGAGTAAAATGCCATGAATCCGGATTTTTTCCTCCTTCTCTGTGTAAATCAGGTCCGGTTCTTTTAGATCCCCAAAGGAAAGGTCTATCGTATACGTACTCTCCTGCTTTAGAATATTCTCCGTATCGAACTACTTCATCTCTAAATGGACGTATCATTTGGGAATGACAGGCATTACAACCCTCACGGATGTATAAGTCTCTTCCTTCCAATTCTAAAGGGGTATAGGGTTTTACACTTGTTATTTGTGGTATATTGGATTTAACGAATATGGTTGGTAAAATTTCCACGGCTCCACCAACTGCCAAAGCAATTATTGCTAAAACAGAGAAGAATAGAGGCATTCTTTCTAACCAGGAATGCGTTTTTTCATTCGGGCCTTTTGCCGGAGAAACATGTAAAGCAGGGGCTTCTGCCTCTTCGTTAGCTACAAATGTACCTTTTCTAACAGTTGCAATAATGTTTATAACTAATAATATGGCTCCTGAAAGATAAAGTACCCCTCCTATAAATCTAAATATAAAGAAATATCTTAGCGATGTAACGGTTTCAAGGAAATTCTTTGTAACAAGAGTTCCATCCGGATTAAATTGTTTCCACATTAAGCCTTGAGTAAAACCACTCATGTACATAGGGATAACATATAAGATGATTCCCATAGTTCCTAACCAAAAATGCCAGTTGGCTAATTTTACAGAATATAGATTAGTTTTAAATATTCTTGGAATGATATAATAAATAACTCCAAAAATGATGAAACCGTTCCATCCTAAAGCTCCTAAATGCACGTGTCCTATAACCCAATCGGTAAAATGTCCGATTTTGTTTAATGTTTTAGTAGCTAATAAAGGACCTTCAAAAGTAGCCATACCGTAGCAAGTAACTGCCACTACAAACATTTTAAGAATAGGATCTTCTCGTACTTTGTCCCATGCACCTCGTAAAGTTAATAACCCGTTAAGCATACCTCCCCAAGAAGGTGCTATTAGCATAATGGAAAATGCGGTTCCCAGCATTTGAGCCCATGCAGGTAAAGAGGTATATAGTAGGTGGTGAGGACCGGCCCACATGTAGACAAATATTAAGGACCAAAAGTGTATAATAGATAATTTGTAAGAAAAAACCGGTCTATTGGCAGCTTTAGGTAAATAATAATACATTAATCCTAAGATAGGAGTAGTCAAGAAGAATGCTACTGCATTGTGGCCGAACCACCATTGCACCATGGCATCTTGAACTCCTGAATATATAGAGTAACTTTTTGCTCGTAAAATATTTGAATCTAACGGGATTGCCAAGTTATTAAATACCCACAACAGGGTAATTCCACCCCAAGTAGCTATAAAAAACCAAATGGCAACATACATATGACTGATTCTTCTTTTAGCAATGGTAATAAACATGTTCAATCCGAATAATATCCAGATAATGGCTACCATAATATCAATCGGCCATTCATGCTCTGCATATTCTTTGGATGTATTGATTCCCATTAAGAAGGTAATTACTACAGAAACGATAATTAATTGCCATCCCCAAAAATGAATCCAACTTAATAGATCATTGGTTCGAGATTTTAATAATCGCTGGGTAGCATAATAAAACCCTGTAAAAAATCCATTACCTACAAACGCATAAATAACGGCACTGGTGTGAAGCATTCTCAATCTTCCATATCCCAAAAAGCCTTGAGATCTGGCTAAATCGGCTCCTTCAGTACCAAAGAAAAATTCAGGTAATGTCGGTATGAATAATAATGAGGCTACAGTAAGTCCGACTATAAAACCAACAATACCCCAAAGTATAGTGGCATAGGCAAACGCTTTTGTAATTTTATTATCATATGAAAATTTTTGTGTTTCCATTGGTGTTATGTAGTTACTTTATTATTTTTCTTTCTTATCGTTTTTGGATTCTTTTGAATTACCTTCATTGGAATCAAATAAAATTCTTACTGCAGGTGATTCATCATCATCAAATTGTCCTTTCTTGATTCCATAAATAAAAAGGATCAAAAATATAACAGCTAATGAAACACTGCATAATATCATTAAATATAATATTTCCATACTGACTGAACAAAAATACATTTTATTTGATATGAATGATAATGATTTGTAACATATTTTTACATTGCATCTTTAATTTAGAATATTTCTAAATTGAGGTGTATTTTAGGTTATTTGATGTGTTTTCTAATAAAGAAATTACCTTATCTTTTTTTAAATGTTTCATATCCAATAACTTTACTTACCACGGTAGTGAATAGTACTACTGAAATGGAACTTACAGGCATAAGTATGGCTGCTACTAAGGGGGAAAGCCTGTTAGAAACTGCAAAACTTAATCCGATTATATTATAGCAAAAACTAATAATGAAACAAATGGAAACTATAACTAAGGCTTTTTTTGATAATTTTAAATATTTAGGTAGATAAGCAAAATTGTTTCCGTCTAATATGGCATCAGACGAAGGAGTGAAACTGTTTATATCATCTGAAATGGCAATACCCACATTAGATTGTTTTAAGGCTCCTGCATCATTGAGTCCGTCGCCAAGCATTAAAACTGTATGCCCTTGATCTTGTAAATTTTTAATATAATCGAGCTTATCTTGAGGAGACTGATTAAATTTAATAACCGTGTCTGTGGAAAATATTTTTTCTAAATTATGCTTTTCGGAATTATTATCTCCACTTAATAATGATATTTTATAATGGTTAAGTGATCTGATAATTTCTTTTAAATCTTTTCTGTATTGGTTTTTAATTTTATATAACCCTTTGTATATGCCATTGATGGAAATATAAACAGAAGTTTCGGAATTAATATTTTTTTTATTTCCAACAAAGTCGGATGAGCCTATTTTGTATTCTGTACCCTTAATGAACCCTTTTATTCCTTTACCTATTATTTCTTCGTAGTCCTTAATAGGTATATGATCAATAGGCATGGAAATAGATTCATAAAGTGATCTGCTTAAAGGGTGATTGGAATTTTGAAGTATAGATTTTAAGTTTTTTAACTCTTCAATAGTAAGTTTTTCTCCTTCATAACTGATTTTGTTAACTTTATTAATCGTCAAAGTACCGGTTTTATCAAAAACTATATGGTCTATTTTTGCCAGTTTTTCAACTGTGAGAGCATCTTTTACGTAAAATTTTTCTTTACCAAAAATTCTCATGATATTTCCAATGGTAAAAGGTGCGGAAAGAGCTAAAGCACAGGGACAGGCAACAATCAATATAGCCGTGATTACTTGATACATTTGCGAAGTGTTTTTTTCAATGAAATACCAGTATAATCCGCTTACAATTGTGATGATCAGTATGACCATCACAAAATATTTACTTATGTTATTGGTTATTGAATCAATAGTTGAAGTATCTTTTTTAAATGCTTCATTATTCCATAGCCGGGTAAGATAGCTTTGATTAACTTCTTTAATGATCTCTAGTTCTATTGTAGTGCCGGATTGTTTTCCACCGGCAAATATTTTTTCTCCTGTTTTCTTTTCTATTAGTTTGGATTCTCCGGTAATAAAGCTGTTATCAATAAACGCTTCTCCATGAATGAGAATAGAATCGGCAGGAATAATTTCTTGATTGCGTATTAATATTCTGTCACCAATTTTTAAATTTGAGATCAGAACATTTTCATGAGTTTTATTGGAAGTAATTTTAGTTACGGCTATGGGATAAAAGGATTTGTAATCTCTATCAAAAGCTAAAGTTTTATAAGTTCTTTGCTGAAAATACTTACCTAAAAGCATAAAAAATAAAAGTCCGCTTAGAGAATCGAAATAACCGTTACTCATTCCCGTATATGCTTCAAAGCAACTACGGGAAAATAAGGCAAATATGCCGATAACAATGGGCAAATCAATATTTAATACTCCGTGTTTTAGAGCTCCCCATGCAGATTTATAATAATCTGAAGCGCAATAAAAAACTACAGGTAATGAGAAAAGAAACATAAGAATTCTGAAAAAATAACTGTATTGTTGAAGCCAAGGGTCTTTTTCAGTTTCGAGAAATTCCGGAAAGGCAAAAAGCATAATGTTTCCGAAAGCAAATCCGGCTATCCCTATTTTTACAAGTAGGGTGTGATCTACTTTTTCAGGTTTTTTTTCAGTAGTTTCAAAATTAATGACCGGCTTATAGCCTAAATCTGTTAGAAAATTAGCTAATTCACTTAATTTATAGAATTCATTTTTGTAGGCAATTTGTACCGTTTTAGAAGAAAAATTAACAGTAGAATATGTAATATTTGTATTAATATTTTTTAAACTTTCCAATAACCAAATACAAGCACTGCAATGAATAACGGGTATTTTAAAAGTTATAAGAGTTAATCCCCCTTCCGAATAATCAATAATTTTATCAAAGATTTGAGGGGTGTCTAAAAATTCAAAATAATTTTGCCCCTTTTCAGGTTTTATTCCGGCTTTGGAGTTTAAATTATAGTAATTTTCCAATTTATTTTGATTTAAAATTTCGTATACAGATTTACATCCGTTACAGCAAAATAATTTATTATCAAAATCAATCGGAGTGTCCTCAATGATCTGTCCGCAATGATAACAATGCTCACTCATATATTTGTACTATCACTAAACCTGCAAAGTTATATCCTTTTATTTAAAATTAAAGTATTATTTTTGTCCGTAAATTATTAAAAATATGAGTAATATCATGCCTAAAAATTCAGTAGATTTAATAATATCAGAATTAAAAAATAAGGATGTTTTAAGCCAATTTACAAAAGAAGAACATAGCATATTGGATAAAGAAATGAAGGAGATTCGTTTTGAAAGAGGTCAAGAAATTATACATGAAGGTTATAAACCTACCGGAATATTTGGAGTTATAAGCGGTACGGGTAAAATTAACAGAAAAGGATATAATGGTAAAGATCAAATACTGCGTTTAGTAAAAAAAGGAGAAATTGTAGGATACCGTTCTTTATTAGGGGGAGAAAGTTTTAGTGCTTCTTGTACCGTTCTAGAAGATATTACTGCAGTATATATCCCTGAAATTATTTTTCATCGACTGTTAGAAATAAGTTCCAGAGTTTCTTTTGATGTATTAAAAAAAATATCCCAAGACTTAGGAGAAGCAGGAAAAACCATCACTTGGTTAGCTCAAAATACGGTGAGAGAAAGATTGGCTGCCGTTTTACTTCTTTTAGAGAAAAAACTTGATGTGGATCATGAAGGCTTCATTAAAATTACTCTTACTCGTGAAGAAATGGCAAATTTAATCGGTACAGCAACAGAAAGTGCGATACGATTAATTTCTGAATTTAAAAATGATGAGCTTATAGAAGTGGAGGGAAGAAGAATAAAAATTCTTAATCATCAAAAATTATCCCGACTAGGGCATGTTATGTCATAAAATTTATTAATTTTAAATTTAAGCGTTGAGCTCGCTGAGTTCCAGCCATCTAGATTCTTTGTAATCTAAACTTTGAATAAGATTTTCCAGCTTATTGCTAATTTCTTGTATTTCATCAAAACTTAAACTCGAAGAGGATAATTGTTCAGTTAATTTATTTTTTTCTTCTTCTAATTGAGGAATTTCTTTTTCTAGCATTTCTAATTCTCTTTTTTCCTTGAAAGAAAGTTTAGGAGATTTGTTCCCGTTAGTTGGATTACTATTTTTTATTTCCTTTTTAGAAACGTCTTTGATGATTTCATTTTCTTTTTCCTTTGATTTTAAATAAAAATCTGTATAATTACCTATAAACCAGGAAATTTTGCCGTTGCCTTCAAAAATCATCAATTCATCAACCACTTTGTCCATAAAGTATCGGTCATGGCTTACGATCAAAACACAGCCTTGATATTCATTTAAAAAATTTTCAAGAACAGTTAAAGTTGGTAAATCTAAGTCATTTGTAGGCTCATCAAGTATTAAAAAATTGGGATTGCTAAATAAAATAGATAGCAATTGTAATCTCTTTTTCTCTCCGCCGCTTAATTTAGATATATAAGTATATTGGGATTCCGGTGTAAAAAGAAACATTTCTAAGAATTGACCGGCAGAAATTTGTTTTCCATTGGATAGAGGAAAATAATCTGCTATTTCTTTTACAAAATCAATAACTCGTTGATCTTCTTTGTATGCGAGGCCTTCCTGTTTAAAATGCCCTATTTGTAAAGTTTCGCCCCATTCAATAGTTCCGGAATCAAATTCTTCCTTTCTTTCAAGTATCTTTAAAAAAGTTGTTTTACCTACTCCATTTTTACCGATTATCCCGATTTTTGATCCTCTGGCAAAAGTATGTGAAAAGTCGTCCAAGATTATTTTATTTCCAAAATGTTTGGAAACATGTTCAAATTCAATGATTTTTTTTCCCAAACGAGTCATTTGCATGTCCAATTGAACTTGAGCATCAGAAATACTTTTTTTAGCAAGTTCTTCCGTTTTATAAAAACTTTCAATTCTGCTTTTTGACTTGGATGTTCTAGCCTGAGGTTGCCTGCGCATCCATTCCAGCTCTTTTCGATATAAATTTTTAGCTTTATCGGTTTGAGCTATTTGATTTTCAATTCTTAGAGATTTGTTGGTTACATAGGTCTCATAATCGCCATTATGCGAATATAAGGTTCCGTCTTCCATTTCTAAGATCCGAGTGCAAATAGCATCTAAAAAATATCGATCATGAGTAACTAAAATAAGGGTTTTGTTTTCTTTGTTAAGAAAAAATTCCAACCATTCTACCATTTCAATATCTAAATGATTAGTTGGTTCATCCAGAATTAATAATACAGTGCCTTTTTCAAAGCTTATATCGATCAAGAATTTGGCAAGAGAAATTCTTTTTTGTTGTCCACCCGATAAATTTTTTATCTTTTGATCAAGGAAATCAATTTTTAATTTATTGATAATTTCTTGAATTTCAGGTTCGACTTTCCATCCGTCCCATTGATCCATTTTTTCTATTAATCCTAATAATTCAGGATTGGAAGGATCATTTTGGACCATGGTATCGTATTGATGAACAATATCCAATACAGGGTTAGAATGGGTAAATATATAATCTTCAGCAGTCAAATCATCATTAAATAGTTCAGATTGTTCAAACATAACTACTTTTATGTCTTTATTGAGCGTAACCGATCCGGAATCAGCAGATTCTAATCCGGACAGGATTTTTAATAAAGTACTTTTTCCACTACCGTTTTTAGCGACTAAAGCAATTTGATCTCCTTCATTTATATGAAAAGAAACATTGGAAAATAAAGTTCTTATGCCAAAAGACTTACTAATGTTTTCAACTGAAAGATAATTCATAGGGTATATATAGAAAAGCAAAAATACGCTTTCTAAATTATTTTATAAAAAGTCAATTTGGGCATTAGTTTGATGATTTATATAATATCATATGACAAACCAGCAAAATAGTCAGAAAAACATTGAGTATAACTCCTACAGAAGCATCAATATTTTTAAAATCTTTAATACGGGCATAGATACTAAGCAGGAGACAGAATAATTCAACACCGACCATAGTATAGTTTAGCCAGGAAGGTACAAAACAATATAAATTGCCAAGCAAGAAAGCTATTAGATTTAAAATAACTATTCCTGCTAAAAACACGAAAATACTGACGTTATTCATAATTTATTAAAATTAAATTTAAAAAATGCTTATTATATATAAGATGTTTTCTTTAATTTCTAAATGATATACTTAGGTAAAAGAAATTAATAGTGTTACATTTTTAATAATCTAATTTTATTCCAAGATTTAAACAATCAAACAAAAAATATTAAATATTCAATGTTTAAGAAATAGAGGTAATATGTGATTGTGCAATTTAATGTAAGCTTATTACTAGATAAATAAGAGACAAAAGAGGCTTTTTATATTAAGATTTTTAACAACAAAAATTTATTGATTTTTAAAAAATGCTAACTTGGTATATACAGAGTTTTGTTTGGAATAAAACAGCCCCCATACCACATTAAATAAATTTGCCTGTTGTTTATTGGATAAAAAATGCCTAAAAAACAATAAAAAAAGAAAGGATTATTCACGAACCACTGCATTGACTTTATTCAACGATAGTTTCTGAAAGTATATGTTTTGCGGCAGGAAAAAAGAAAATTTTCTGATTTTTTACATGGGATTATATAATATTATATAAGGAAAAAATGCTAATGTATTAGAAACTTCAACAGTAAAAAATATTTCATTTTATAAAATCAAATGCTTTTTTATAGAAATTCTAAAGGAATATATCACTTAAAAAAACAAAAAATCCACAATCTTTTTGAATTGATTATGGATTTTTGAAGTGGTACCTCTTGGAATCGAACCAAGGACACAAGGATTTTCAGTCCTTTGCTCTACCAACTGAGCTAAGGTACCCTCGTTTGGGATTGCAAATATAGGGCATATTTTTAAATCACAAAATATTTTTAAAAAAAAATTCAATTTTTTTTTCGGCTATAAAATTTCACTAAGAATTTTTACTTATAATTATTTTTATAATCGGTACATTATTAACATATTTGTACTTTGTATATAAAACACACTGAATGAAAATTAGATTTTTCTCCATATTATCATCATTTATCATATTTCTGAATGCAGCTTATGCCCAGCAAACTTCTACCTCTCCTTATTCTTCATTTGGCTTAGGAGAAAGTAAAACCAATTCCGATATAGTAATTTCTTCTATGGGAGGATTGGGAACCTCATATATTTCAGATTTTACGAATGAAGCCAATTTTGTAAATCCGGCAGCTAATAGAAACTTGCGATATACCAGTTATAATATAGTGATCAATACCGATTATACCAATGCTAAAGCTTCAAATGTAAGCAGTGATCGATCTACTACTTATTTAGCTAATTTATCATTAGCCTTTCCAATCGGAACTAAGTCCAGAGTAGGAGTAAATTTACAACCCTACACCAATATAGGATATGATATAAATACAGATAATTCAGATGTTGTAAATCAAAAATCTTTATTTAAGGGAAGGGGAGGACTTAATGCTTTCAGCGGTATGTATTCATATAATATATCCAATGAGTTTTCCTTAGGAGCAAAAATCGGGTATGTTTGGGGCGATTTGAAAAAAGATCAAGAAACATCTTTACAGAATGCTAATTTGATTTCCGGTATATTTAATAAGCAAGAATATGGTTTTTTCGATTATACTTTAGGAGTAGCCTATCGAAAAAAATTAACTAATAATCATTTACTTAAAATCGGAGCAACTTATAATATAGGGCATACCATAGATGCTGATGTAAATTATTTGTATTCAACCTATTATTATAATAATAATAATGAAAAAGTTTCAATGGATACCTTAAACTATGTTAAGGGAACTCATGATGCAAAATTACCTTCATCATACTCAATAGGTGTAGCCTATGGAAAAGAGCATAAATGGTCCTTAGGAGCAGATTTTAAATTTACAGATCAATTTAAACTAAAAATACCGGAAGATAATTTTGATTACAAAAATAAGTACCGCGTAGCCGTAGGAGGTTGGTATTTGCCTAATATAAACGGTTTTAGATCTTATTTTGAAAAAATTATTTATCGGTATGGACTGTATTATGAAAATACAGGGCTTAATGTAAACAATAAAACCATTGACCAATACGGGGTAACCGCCGGGCTAGGCCTACCTTTGGGTAAATCCGGTAAACATGATCCTTCCATGCTTAATTTAGGTATTGAGTTAGGACAAAGAGGCTCAAAATCAAACGGTTTAATCAAAGAGAATTTTGTAAACTTTAAAGTTGGATTTAATTTTGATGATCTTTGGTTTAGAAAGAGACAATACGATTAAAATCTATAACTATCATTTTTTATCCATGGAAAGATGGTGACTTTAAAAAAAATAAAAATCTATTTATATCATATTTTTTTTGTGATTATTTCCATATCATGTTCCGATGAAAAAGGGGATAATTTAGGAGAAAAAAAAACCAACTTTGCTTCCAGGAGAATCTATAATGCTAATATAACTTTAACAGATTCAGTGTATGCAATTATTAGATTAAGGACTCCACTTATGGAAGAATATGAATTTGTAGAGACACCGTATACAGTTTTTCCTAAAGGCTTAGATATGGATTTCTACCAAAAAGGTAAAGATCCCGGGCATTTAAAAGCAGATTATGCCAAGATAATTGAAACTGCAGGATGGTATGAAGCAAGGAAAAATGTAGTTATTATTAATTCGGATAAAGACACATTAAAAACCAATCAAATTTTTTGGAATAAGAAAGAAAGAAAAATTTTTTCAAACGATACCGTTAAAATCTACAGGGCAGACGGGGTAACTACGAATATTTCTGTTCATGGAATTGAATCTTCAGAAGACTTTAAGAATTTTAAACTGAAAAAAAACACAGGTACTTTGCCCTATGCAAATGATTTAAAAACAGATAGCAAATAAATTTTATTTTGAATAAAAATAATATAAACGTTATTTACAAATAAAATATGAAATTATTAAATAAAGATGTATATTAGTAGCTTCAAAATTTATATTTTTAATAAAAATAGCGAACAATGAAAAAAAAGTATACTGTTTTTCTTTTAATACTTACGCTTTCTGTTTATGCTCAAGAAGGAAAAGTAAAAGAAACTTCTGAAAAAGGAGTTTATTTTGAACAGAATGGGGAAATGATTTTAGTTTATAGGGGATCAAAGGAAGGTAAAGCTAATAGTAGCTATACTTTCACTTATGGAAAAGATGGAACATTAGAAGTAAAAGGAAAAGCATCTGCTCCTACATTTAAATCACCCAATGATGTGGTAATAGTTCATGATGCTGCAGGAAATCGATATTGGAAATTGATTGATGGAACTATTGTAAAAACAGAATTAGCGGGAGAAGTATCAAAATCTGCGGCTGCTAAAGAAGTTTCTGTAATCAGAAAAGAAGAAAATAATGCAGTAGTAAATGAAGTTCCGGTTGAAACAGTAATTAAAGAAGTTCCTATAGAAGTTGTTGAAGAAAAAATAATTGAAACACCGGAAACAGTAAATGCTTTACCGGAAAAAGAAATAGAAATAGAAATTGAAGAGGCAGACATAGCTGAAGAAAAACCTGAAGAGGAAACACTAATACCGGAAGCTCAATTTATAAATGAACAAGATTCAGATGATGTATCTGAGACTGAACAAGCAGAGTCTATCGCTATTCCTACTCCGTCTGCTACAGAAGAGGTGGAAACAGTACCTAGTTCTTCTAGCATAGTTATAGATGAAAATGAATCAAAAAATATAGAAGAAATTTCAACCCCAACTCCGCAAATTGAAGAAGCAGAAACAGTAGAAATCGAATCTATTCCTAGTCAAGAAGCTAATTCAGAAGTTTCAGTACCATCAGAAGAAAAAATTATTTTAGAAGAAGATGCCCCGGAAGAAGATAAAACTATAATTTCTACTATAGGAGATGATGGAATTGAAGAAATTCAAGTGATAGATGGAGAAGTAGGAGATGTGTCTAATATGTTTGAAAAAAATTATGAAGACATGTCTAGAAAGGAAAAGAAATTATATAAAAAGAATGAAAAAAAATTAATGAAGCAATTAGAAAAAGAACTTAAAAATTAATAGATATAAAATTTAATATAAAAAATGAACCTATTCGGTCTACCACTGAATAGGTTCAATTTTTTTTGAGGTTAAATATTCATTAGTAAGACTAAAAGGTCTTGAACCGAAAAAGCCTCTATGTGCGGATAAAGGAGAGGGGTGTACCGATTTAATTATGAAATGTTTTCGAGTATCTATTAAATTAATTTTCTGTTGTGCATAGCTTCCCCATAAAATAAATACAACATGTTCTTTTTCTTCAGATATTTTATGAATTACAGAATCCGTAAACGTTTCCCATCCTTTTTTTTGGTGAGAACCCGCTTGATGCGCTCGTACCGTTAAAGTAGCATTGAGCAAAAAAACACCCTGTTTTGCCCACGGAGTTAAATCCCCCGACTTTAATTCAATACCGGTATCATTTTTTAATTCAATAATAATATTCCTTAAAGAAGGCGGATATACTATTCCATTGGGAACAGAAAAACATAATCCCATAGCTTGTCCTTCTCCATGATATGGATCTTGTCCCAGTAAAACGACTTTTACTTGATCAAAGGGAGTCAATTCAAAGGCCTTAAAAATATTTTTACCTTTTGGATAGCAAGTATGTTCTTTATATTCTTGCTTAACAAAATTTATTAAAGATGAAAAATAAGGCTTTTCAAATTCAGGCTTTAATAAATTTTTCCATGATTCTTCAATATTTATATTCATTCAGTAAAGGTAAAAATAAATATAAAAATAGTTGGAAATAAGACAAATATTAAGCAGAATATGTGTTGAAATTTAATGCTTTAATTTTATTTTCTGAAATGAGATCTTGTAAGCATTCATGAATTTTTTCAAAAGAAACATTCC
Organism: Apibacter sp. B3546; assembly: GCF_009827885.1. Classification (NCBI taxonomy): domain Bacteria; kingdom Pseudomonadati; phylum Bacteroidota; class Flavobacteriia; order Flavobacteriales; family Weeksellaceae; genus Apibacter; species Apibacter sp. B3546. The sequence continues at coordinate 126,566 of NZ_WINW01000037.1, forward strand.
TAAATTCGGCATAAATATCTTCTCTGCTTCTAGGCTGTTCTTTTATGTAAGATAATATATCTTTCAGATAAGATTGTTCATCTAATTTGGATTTACAACATACATCACATTTATCGCATATTTGATTAGTTTTCTCACCAAAATATCCAAGGATTAATTTCATTCGGCAATATTTTGAATTTCTGATAAAAAATTCCAACTCTTTATATTTAACTAATTTATTTTGTTGTATAAGTTGAAATTCATTCCAAAAGCTTCCTAAAAGTTTTTGATCGTTTCGTGGTTCTAAAAAGTAAATTTTTTGCTTATTACCATCAACGTAAGAAATATCACCTGATTGGTTATATTTAATGAATTTGGAATGTAATACGGAAAAAGAAATTAAAAGGCTATCGGCTAATTTTTTTTCATCAAATTTTATCTGATAAGAAAAAACACCTGTTATTTTTCTGGCAATTTTTTCAAATAAAAAAGAATCATTGCCGTAAAAATTAGTGTCAAGTCTTTCTATAGGAAAGTTAATTTTAAGCAGACTATCTGAAGGCTCATATTTCCATTGAAGAATTGAGCTATTATGAAGAAATTCTAAAATAGGTATAATCTTACTTTTATTAATTTTTGTACGTTGTTGAAATAATTTCAAGTCGAAATCAAAAATTGTATCAGGTAGCTCATTAGGAACAATACAAAACATTGAATATAAATAACGGATAACTTTTTCATATTCCGATTTTGAAGATATAGTTTGTATGAGTGATGAGTATATATCAGAAAGTTCCGCTTCATTCCACAATAAAAATGTATGTGATAAAAGTCCGTCCCTTCCTGCACGACCAACTTCCTGATAATAATTTTCTAATGAATAAGGAGGAGAAAGATGAATGATCACACGAACGTCTTTCTTATCTATACCCATTCCAAAAGCATTAGTTGAAATTAGAATTTGGTTGGTACTTTCCGTCCAATTTTTCTGTCTTTGCATTTTTTCACTAGGAGATAACCCTGCATGAAAAAATTCAACCTCAAATCCCTTTCTTTTTAAAGTTTCAGACAAAGTTTTAGTTTCATTTCGAGTTCTACAATAAATAATTCCCGAACCCTTATACCTATGTAAAATTCTTTCAATTTCCCCAAATTTGTCTCCGGCATTTAAAACTTGTAAAGAAAGATTTTCTCTATTAAATGATCTTTTAAATACCTGAACATTATGTAAATCGAGTTTTTTTATTATTTCAATTAAGACCTTTTCAGTTGCAGTTGCAGTAAGTGCCATGCAGGGAATTTGAATCCCGATATATTCTCTAAACTTTATAATTTGTTGATACGATGGACGAAAATCATTACCCCATTCAGAAATACAATGAGCTTCATCAACTGCGATAAATGAAATTTCAATATCTTTAATGATCTCTAGAAAAGTTTTATTTAACAATCGTTCCGGAGATACATATAATAATTTCAATTCATTATTTCTCAATTTATTAAATACGGAAAGTTGTTGATCCGCTGTTTGATCCGAAGAAATATACTCGGCCGGAATTAATTTCCTTTTTAATGAATACACTTGATCCTTTATAAGAGCCAATAATGGAGAAATAATAATACAAGTGCCTTGAACCAAAAGAGCGGGGACTTGATAGCAAATAGATTTTCCTGCTCCTGTAGGTAAAAGAGCAATAGTATCTTTACTTTCCAATATAGAAAGTATGATCTCTTTTTGAAGAGGTCTGAATTCTTTATATCCCCAGTAAGATTCAAGAATTTTATTTGGTAATGAAAAGTCCATTTAGACTAGAATTTTTATTGGCAAGTAACAAATATATAAAAGAAAAATTTATCCTAATTTGAATTGACACAATTGTTTGGTGTTGATTTTATGCAAGATAAATTAAAAAAGAATTATATATTTACAGGCAAGATAAACAAGTAATAAAAAAAATACTTAAAAAAAGTGATTTTAACGTAACAAAATTTGTTAAGATAATACAAATTATAGTGAAATAAGTTGTCATGAATAATAAGGTTCTTAAAATAGTTTTATCTGTTGCTTTTATTGCACTTTTATTGTATTGTATATGGTACGTAATTATAACCAATACACGATCTAATGATAAGTTTGAGACAGAGTCTCCGGTTACTATGACTATTCAGCAAAAAGCTGTGGCAACCGGTAAAATTAATCCAAAAGAAAAGATAGAAATCAAACCTAATATTTCCGGGATTATCAAGGAGATTTATATTAAAGAAGGAGATGAAGTAAAAGTAGGACAATTATTGGCTACAATTAAAGTGGTTCCGGTCGTTTCTACAGTAAATACTGCTATGCAGAATATAAATTCAGCAGAAATTAAGTTAAATAATCAAAAAAGAATTTTTGATCGTCAAAAATTATTATATGAGCAAGGAGTAATTTCTAAGCAGGATTATGAAAGTGCTGAAACGGAATATAAAATAGCAAAACAAAATTTAATTCAAGCACAGAAAGATTATGATATTGCTAAAACAGGTATTACTTCAGGATTAGAAGATTTAGCGAGTATTCAAGTTCGTTCTACTGCAAATGGACAGGCACTGGAAGTACCCGTAGAAGTAGGGGATCAGGTGATTGAAGCCAATACATTTAATGCAGGAACAACTATTGCAAGCATTGCCGATGTCAGCAAAATGATATTTGAGGGAAAAGTGGACGAGTCAGATGCAGGGAAAATGCATGAGGGAATGAAATTAAAAATAATAATCGGAGCACTTCAAGACAAAGATATAAATGGTATTTTAACCTTTATTTCTCCTCAAGGTAAAGAAGAAAACGGGGCTGTTAAATATAAAATTAAAGCAGATATAATTATTCCGGAAGGGGTTTCGATTCGCGCCGGATATAGTGCCAATGCAGAAGTAATATTAAGTGAGAGAAAAAATATTTTAGCAATGAGAGAAGCTTTAATGCAATATGATGGAGAGAGACCTTTCGTTGAAGTACAACAGCCTGATGGAAAATTCAAAAAAGTTTATGTAAAACTAGGATTATCAGACGGAATATTTGTTGAAGTTAAAGGTATTTCACTGAAAGATCAAATTAAAATATGGAATTCTTCAGACGAAGATAAATCATCAAGAAAAAAGTAGTTTTGAAAAAATAGTTTAAACAAGCACCTGATGTAAATCAGGTGTTTTTTTATTTTATAAAATCTAAATCGATCTTTATATGATAGTATAGAATCATCAAAACATAAGATTTCTAAAGATATTGCGCAGGGTAATGTTTTTATTATGCCATTAAAAATTCTATTTTACTCTTGAGTACTGATACATATATAATTGTATTTAAAAAGATCTATGTGAAGATTTTTTCAAAAATGGAAATTTAAATTAACGTATTTTTGTACTTATGATTTCAAAAGAGACCATAGATAAGATTTTCTCAACGGCAAGAGTGGAAGAAGTAATATCGGATTTTATAAATCTGAAAAAATCAGGGAGTAATTACAAAGGCTTAAGTCCTTTTGTAGATGAAAAAACGCCGTCATTTATGGTTTCCCCATCCAAACAGATTTGGAAAGATTTTTCATCCGGTAAAGGCGGTAATGTGGTTACCTTTATAATGGAACAAGAACATTATACCTATCCGGAGGCCTTACGCTATCTGGCAAAAAAGTATAATATTGAAATTGAAGAAGACAGTAAAGAACTGTCTGACAGTCAAAAAGAATTACAATTAAATAAAGAAAGCCTATATCAATTATCAGAGGTTGCCAATGAATATTTTCAAAACCAACTTTGGAAAACTGAAGAAGGTAATACCATAGGAATATCTTATTTTAGAGAAAGAAGTATACGGGATGACATTATTAAACAATTCCAATTAGGGTATTCACCGAAAGAGTGGGATTCATTTACACATTTTGCATATGAGAAAGGGTATAAAAAAGAAATATTAGAGCAATCCGGTTTAAGCATTTTTAAAGAAGGATCAGATAAAGGATTCGATCGATTTAGAGAGCGAGTACTATTTCCCATTCATAGTTTTTCGGGAAGAGTATTGGGATTTGGAGGTCGGATATTACAAAATAATGCAAAAACGGCTAAATATGTTAATTCCCCTGAAAGTGAAATCTATCATAAAAGTCAAGTTTTATATGGTTTATTTCATGCAAAATCTTTTATCATTAAAGAAGATAATTGTTATTTGGTGGAAGGATATATGGATGTAATATCCCTTTATCAAAATGGTATTAAAAATGTAGTAGCCTCTTCAGGAACTTCATTAACTGTTGAGCAAATTAGATTAATAAAAAGGTTAACCAACAACATTACTGTTTTATATGATGGGGATCAAGCAGGAATTAAAGCTTCATTCAGAAGCATAGATATGATCCTTGAGCAAGAAATGAATGTTAAAGTATTGCTGTTTCCGGATGGAGAAGATCCGGATAGTTTTGCAAGAAAACATACTGCCGATGAAATAGAAGCATTTTTTAAAGAAAACAGTAAAGATTTTATTCAATTCAAAACAGATGTTTTATTAAAAGAAACGAACGGCGATCCCATAAAAAAGGCCGGATTAATTAGAGATATAGTTGGGAGTATAGCCTTAATAAAAAATCTTATTCAAAAAGAGATTTATGTAAAAGAATGTTCGAGAATATTGGATATCTCGGAGCAAGTTCTGTTTAGTGAATTGGCTCAACTAACACAACAAAATATACATTCTAGAGATCGGAATACAAGAAAACAAGTTGCTTTACAACCTGTAACTACATCTCAACAAGAAGAAATTGATTTTACCTATAAAATTGAAGAAGATATTTTAGAATTAATGCTATCCTATGGAGACCATGAAATTTTAATAAACTATGTGGAAGAAGAAGAACCCTATAAAACTACTGTAATAGAAGAAATTGTTCACCGCTTAAAAGAAGATGATTTACAATTTACCGTAGATTTTTACAATAGAATTTATTTGGAAATCATGGAAGGTATTGAAAACAATCAATTGAGAACCGGAGAATATTTTGTTAAATCTAAAGAAGTCGACATCACCGAATTTGCCGTAGGAAAATTATTAAAAAAATACTCAATAAGCAATAATTGGGAACTCAAAGAAATATATGTTCCAACACTAGAGCAAAATCTTGCAAAAAACACAAAAGATGTAATACTTAAATACAAAGCGATAAGAATAGCGGAAATGAATAAAAATTTAGCTAAAGAATTAAGTTCGGGGAATATATCAGAAGAAAGAAGATTAGAAATTTTTAATCAGATTATAACTTTAGATAAGCTTCTAAAACAAATACATAAGCTGGAAAATCGGGTAATTTAAAAAAAGATATTTAGGTTAATTTAAAATTCGATATATTTGCTTACATAAAGTAAACTAAAAAGCAAACTATGGGTATTAGTGCATTTTTTAGATTATTTCAACCAAAAGATAAGGTTTTCTATACTTTATTCGAACAAGTTGTTGATAATCTGGCTGCCATGTCCAAGGATATGGTAGAAGGAATGAAATCACAAGAAACTATAACAGAAGCATTTTATAAAAAAATGGAAGATTATGAACATGCTAATGATAAGTTGTCTCACCATATTTTTATAGAATTAGGTAAAAATTTCATTACCCCTTTTGATCGAGAAGATATACATCAGTTAACTTCTGCACTTGATGATATTGCTGATATCTTGTTCGCATCCTGTAAATACATATTACTGTACAAATCTCCGTATATTCCGGCATATTTTACATTTGCAAATCTGATACATGACTGTGTATTAGAGCTGCAAAAAGCAATCTATAATCTAAGAAACTTTAAGAAACCCAAAGAGGTATTGGCTTCATGTGTAGAAATCAATAGAATTGAAAATGTTGCCGATGACTTTTTTAGCAAAGAAATTGGAGATTTATTTGAAAGCAAAAGAGATGTATTAGATATTATAAAACTGAAAAATGTATTAGAATATTTAGAAGATGTCACAGACAAATGTGAAGATTCAGCAAATATTATAGAATCTATTTTAGTTAAATATTCATAACCTTTTTTCATGACTCTACTTATAACCATCGTCATATTAGCATTAATATTTGATTATATTAATGGTTTTCACGATTCGGCAAATTCAATAGCCACGATTGTATCGACAAAAGTATTAACGCCATTCCAGGCAGTATTGTGGGCAGCATTTTTTAATTTTGTTGCCTATTTTGTTTCTTTATATATCGTAGGAGAATTTAAAATAGGAAATACGATAGCAAAATCTGTTCATGAGAATTTTATTACTCTCGAAGTTATCTTTTCAGGACTGGTAGCTGCAATCATATGGAATTTATTTACCTGGTGGGCGGGTATTCCTTCTTCTTCATCCCATACATTAATAGGAGGATTTATAGGAGCGGCTGTTGCTCATGTTGGCGGTTTCAGTAAAGCAGGAGAAACAGTAGTCAATTATCCCGTAGTTATCCCAATTATTTTATTTATTTTCATAGCACCGATAATTGGAATGATCGTCTCATCCATCATTACACTCATAATAATGAATATTTGTAGAAATGCCAATCCTTACAAAGCAGATAAATGGTTTAAAAAATTACAATTAGTGTCTTCTGCAGCTTTTAGTATAGGTCATGGAGGTAATGATGCTCAAAAAGTAATGGGAATTATTGGTGCAGCCTTTATCTTCTATGAAGTGAATATTGCCCATTCTGCAGAATATGTTAATCTAACGACAGCCGAAAGATTTCAGCATTTTACAACCGATTATTGGTGGGTGCCCATAAGCAGTTTTATAGCAATTGCTTTAGGAACTATGTCAGGAGGATGGAAAATTATTAAAACAATGGGAACTCGTATTACGAAAGTAACTCCTTTAGAAGGGGTAACAGCAGAAATATCCGGTGCAATTACCTTATTCCTTAGTGAACATTGGGGGATTCCGGTAAGTACAACCCATACTATAACAGGTTCAATAATTGGAGTAGGATTGGTTAAAAGGGTATCTGCCGTACGCTGGGGAATTACCATTAAATTATTGTGGGCATGGGTTCTAACTATTCCGGTAAGTGCAGTATTAGCAATGATCGTTTATTCTATAGTTAAACTCTTTATGTAATACTAATAAGCCTATCTTTTAGACGAAAAAAAATTTTTTAACAATAAAGAACATTCATCTTTTAAAACTCCCGATACGTATTCCGTTTGAGGATGAAGAGATAAGCCTTTAGACTGAAAGCCTCTTTTTTCATCTGATGCCCCTACAACAACTCTGCTTATTTGAGACCAATATAAAGCTCCGGCGCACATTGTACAAGGCTCTAAGGTAACATACAAAGTACAATTAGTAAGATATTTTGCACCCAGTAAATTACTGGCAGCGGTAATAGCTTGCATTTCGGCATGAGCCGTAACATCAACTAATAATTCAGTTAAATTATATGCTTTAGCTAAAATTTTGTTATTACTGACTATAATGGCACCCACCGGGACTTCATCCTTATACATAGCTTCTTTAGCTTGTTGTAAGGCTATTTTCATATAGTATTCATCGGTAAACATGATTAGTTATAAAATTTTAAATCAACTGTTTAAATCATTATTTTTAGTAGGAGTATTTAAAATATGACCGCAATGTTTACAGTATATAGCATCCGCTTCATTATTTATGGTATTACAAAAATTACACTTTTTACTGTTTAATTGATTTTTTTTATGTCTGGTATATTCAGCAGATAACAAACCTGCCGGAACGGAAATAATAGAATATCCTAAAATCATAATTCCCGATGCAATAATTTTCCCTAAGACCGTTACAGGAGCTACGTCTCCATAACCAACAGTTGTCAAAGTAACTACGGCCCAATACATCGATTGAGGAATACTGGAAAAACTTTCTCGATTTCTTCCTCCTTCAATTACATACATTAAAGATCCTAAGATTAACGTAGTAATTATGATGAAATATAAGAATACAAAAATTTTACGTTTACTTCGTCGTAAGGAAATTAAAAGAGAATTACTTTCATCGATATAAGTACCCATTTTAAAAATCCTGAAGATTCGCAAAAGCCTTAGTATACGTATGATGGCTAAATAATGCGATTGTACGAAAAAAATACTTAAATAGGTTGGAATGATCGATAATAAATCAATAATTCCATAAAAGCTGGTCGAATATTTTTTTGCTTTTTTGGCACTGGATATTCTTAAAATATACTCTACGGTAAAAGAAATAGTAACCCACCAATCCAGTATATAAAGCCAAAATCCGATTTTTGAACTAATACCAGGAACACTTTCCAACATAATAATTAGAGTGCTTAAAGTGATGAAAAAGAGAAGAATGATGTCAAATATTTTACCTTTCACCGTATCAGACTCAAAAATAATGTCGTGAAGTTCAGCCTTCCAAATGGCAGTACCTTTTTTACATTCCGGTGTCTTACCTATAAAAAATAATTTTATTTCTTTTACAATTTTTTTCACAACTAAATTATTAATAGTAAAAAAATTATCTTATTATTAATTAATATGATAACAAAGATAAAAATAAAATTAATTATACTTAAAATGAATACCCTGAATTGTTCATTTAGTAGCGAATTTGTTTATATTTTAAAGAATTTATATAAAAACATGTATAGGTTGAAGATTAATTTTATATATTTGTAAAATAAAGATAAATTAAATTAACAAACAATAAAGTTTTTTACCATGAAAGAGAAATTTTATATAGATGAAACTGATAAGAAAATTTTACAATTTTTATCTATTAATACCAGAATGCCTTTTACCGAGATTGCAAAAAAAATGGATGTATCCGCAGGAACAATACACGTAAGAGTTAAAAAGATGGAAGATGTAGGAGTTATTAAAGGAACATGTTTAAATATTGATTATAATATTTTAGGTTATAGTTTTATAGCTTATGTTGGGATTTTATTAACCAAATCAAGCAAAACTCAAAGTGTATTAGAAAAATTAGCAGCAATACCAAACGTAACAACCGCTAATGTAATTTCAGGTAAATACAATATTTATTGTAAAATCAGCGCAAAAGATGCTGAAGATGCAAAAAATGTTATTTATAAAATAGATGATATTGATGACGTATTAAGAACAGAAAGTATGATTTCTTTAGAAGAAAGCATCAATGATCAAAACCGATTAATGGATGCTTTGTTTAAATAAAAATAATGCTTCCTGAAGAAAAAGAAATTTATTTTAAAGTAGCAATTTCTGTATCTTTGGTTTTATTTGGGTTTGATGGGGAAATGCTGCGTATTTTATTAAGTAATGATACAAAAAATGGACCTTTTAAAGGAGCTCCAAGACTTCCCTCAGTTTATGTGAAAGCCCATGAGGGCATTGATTCAAATGTAGAAAAATTATTATTCTTACATACACAAAAAGACCACATATTTGTTGAACAACTAAAAGCTTTTGCAAAAGTTTTTAGAAATCCACTAGGAAGGGTAGTAAACATTGCTTACTACGCAACGGTAAAATTAGATGAAGAACTATTGCAATACACTAAAGAAAGAGGTGAAGAATGGGTTGAATACTCAAAAATCCCGGACTTAGCATTTGATCATAATGAAATCATTGATTATGCAAAAGAACGGTTGAAACGGAGAGTTAAAAGAAGACCCATAGGTTTTTATCTATTACCGGAACATTTTACCATTTCGCAATTACAAAAGTTGTATGAAACCGCATTAAATCGAGAAATGGATAAAAGGAATTTTAGAAAAAAAATTGTTAATTCTCAATTGATTTTAGAAACAGGTTTAACAGATAATTCCTCGTCAAGAAAATCAGCAAAATTGTATAAATTTGATGAAGAAAAATATCAGAAACTTAGCTTAAAAGGATACGATTTTTTATTTTAAAATTATCAAAAAATACTTCATAAATTAGATGAACAGGAGGAATATTATTCCTCCTGTATTTTTTATATACCATTATAAATGTTGTATATTTACTTAAGTTACTAAATAATAATATATGAGTAGTGATGAAGAAATTTTCGGAAAGCGCCCAAAAGAATATTTTGAAGTAAAAGAAAAAAAATCAATACCTTTTATTCTTTCATGTATTTACATGGGCTTTATGGGCTTTATACCTATCTTTCTGGGTATTCTTGGCTTTATGAAAATTTATTTTCCCGGTGCTCCCGCTTGGTTTTTTATTCTAAATATCATTTTAGGAATAGTAATGATTATCGGATCGATCAGTACCTATTATTTTAAAAAATGGGGAGTTTTTCTTTTCGGTTTGACCTTATTTGTAGATATTTTATTTCATTTATCGTTAGGATTTGAAGAGCTTGATGCAATTAACGGCTTATATTTATTTATAGGTTTTGCTTTAGTTCCCATAATACCTCGATGGAAATTTTTTAACTAAATGATACGATCATACAAAATATTGAAAAATTAAAATATCCTATAGGCACTTTTAAAATTCCTGAAAACATATCTAAAGAAGATATAACTTTATGGATTACTCAATTAAAATCTTTTCCGGAAAGATTAAAACAAGCAGTACTTCCACTATAAGACACGCAGTTAGATACGCCTTACAGATCGGGTGGATGGACTATAAGACAGCTAATGAGCAAGTAATCGGTTATTTACATGGCATGGATATTATCATTTAGCCCATATAACAAATTCAATTGATTTATAGCTATATAGTTCTAATACTCAGTAATCCTTTAAGTTAGTTATAATTGTAAGATATAATTTTTTTCTGTATATATACGAAAATCTTAAATGATCCAAAGGTCAGAATCGGCTGAATTTAAAATATGTAGATATTCGAATTAATAAAAAGGCCATAAAATACTGAGAATTTTTTTAATAGCTAAATTAAAATAATAAAGACTTAGTTAACATTGTCGGTTGATATAATTAATCATTAAACGTTACTTTTGTATTTCAATCATTGCCAAATTAAAAATGTATGAGAATAGATATTATAAGTGCGGTGCCAAAACTACTAAAAAGTCCTTTAGAAGAATCAATTATGAAAAGGGCGCAAGACAAAGGATTGGTACAACTATATTTCCATGATTTACGGGATTATGGACAGGGAAATTATAGGCAGATTGATGATACTCAATATGGAGGAGGTGCAGGAATGGTTTTAATGATTGAACCGATTGATAAATGTATTTCCCAACTACTTTCCCAAAGATCATACGACGAAATTATCTATATGACTCCTGATGGCGATACTTTAAATCAGAAAACATGCAATACACTTTCACTAAAAGAAAATATAATTATACTTTGTGGGCATTATAAAGGTGTAGATCAAAGAGTACGTGATTTATATATTACCCGTGAAATATCTATTGGTGATTATGTGCTAAGCGGAGGAGAATTAGGAGCTTGTGTACTGGTTGATGCCATAGTTAGGTTGATACCAGGGGTTTTAAATGATGAAACATCTGCCTTATACGATTCATTTCAAGATAATTTACTTGCACCTCCGGTTTATACCCGTCCGGAAGAATATAAAAATTTGAAAGTTCCGGATATACTTTTGAGTGGTAATTTTGCAAAGATAGATGAATGGAGACAGGAAATGTCTTACAAACATACACAAGAGAGAAGACCCGATTTACTAAATGAAAATTAATACCACTATTAATTAAAAATTATGGATGAAATAATTAATAAAGTCGAAAAAAGCGGACTCATTACTCTGGATTTAGAAGATTTTTATCCTAAAGAACCCAGGATGCTATTTGATTTAAAAGACTATTTATATGAGGGTTTAGTTTTAAGAGAAAAAGAGTTTCGTGAAAATCTTTCAAAATTGGATTGGAAAATGTATGAAAATGCTTATGTAGCAGTAACTTGCACATCTGATGCAATTGTGCCTTCCTGGTCATATCTATTAATTGCTAATTATTTAACAGGTGTGGCAAAGTTAATATCATTCGGCACTATAGAGGATTTGGAAAGAGACATATTTACAGAAATTATAGATAAAATGGACGTGGATAGTTATAAAGATAAAAAAATTATTATTAAAGGCTGCTCACGCAAACCCGTTCCACAAAATGCTTATTTACAACTTATACAAAAACTTAAGCCTATAGCTTCTTCCTTAATGTTTGGAGAGGCTTGTAGTACTGTTCCTATTTTCAAAAAGAAAAAATTATAATTTAAAATTTCAAAAAATTACTGACAGGAATAAAAAATTGTTAATAATTTTTAGTTATTTAACTGTTTCATTCACTAGTATTTGACTGTGAAATTATTAACTTAATAAAAGTTTTTGAAAAAGTAAAATTTAGAAAACTGAAGCTAATAATTCAACGATTATTTTTTCTCTAACTTATTTTTTATTCGGTTAGCTTCTTTAATGAATTCATATAAATGTTCAGATTCTCCATTTTCCAAATAAGATTTAAATTCAGTCAACTTTTCCAAATAAGTAGTAAGTATAGGTAGAATATATTTGGAATTTTGTTCAAAAATAGGAAGCCACATATCAACGGAACTTTTAGCCAGTCGAACAGTAGAAGCAAACCCACCGGATGCTAAATTGAATATGGCAGCATCATCTTTTTCTTTTTCAAGAACGGAAACGGCCAAAGCATAGGAAATAGCATGAGAAAGATGTGAAACATACCCCACATGTTCATCATGAGATTCCGCATCCATAAGAATAAGTCGCGATCCCAAATGATAATAAACTTGAGAAACCAGATGAACTGCTTTTTGATGTGATTCATTGGAATTACATAGGATAGCAGCCCGATCTTTAAATAATCCATGAAAGGCAGCAGATGGACCGCTATATTCCGTTCCTGCCATGGGATGAGAAGGGACGAATGATTTTCTGTTTGGATGATTTTTAACCTTTTCAATCAAAGAGGATTTAGTACTTCCAACATCCATAAGTACCGAACCGTCAGGGAGAATATCCAATAGATGAGGTAGAAGTTTAATGCTTACATCGACCGGAGTGGATAGAATGGTTAATTCGGAAGAACGTATTGCCTTGTCCATCGGCATAATTTCATCGACAATGGATAATTCCAACGCTTCTTTTTCATGAAGTTTAGACTTATCGGTTCCTATAACTTTTGAAGCAAATCCGCTTTTTTTAAGATCCAGAGCTATAGAACCTCCAATTAAACCTAATCCGATGACACTTATAGTTTTTGACATATAAAGATTCAAAGATAAAAAAAATCGGTTCTTAAAAAAAGAAACCGATTGGGTATTTTAAAAGTATGTTAAGAACGGCTTATACTGTCATGATCTCTTTTTCCTTAACGGAAAGATGTTCTTCTGCCAATTTAACATATTTATCAGTCAACGATTGTATTTGCTCTTCTCCATTTTTCTTTTCATCTTCTGAAGCACTCTCTATCTTTTTTATATCGGCATTTGCTTCTTGTCTGGCTTTTCGAATACCAACCTTAGAATTTTCGCATTCTGCTTTTGCTTGTTTTACTAAGTCTTTTCTTCTTTCTTCTGTTAAAGGAGGAATGTTAATAATAATATTTTCCCCGTTATTATTTGGAGTAAAGCCTAAATTGGATTGAAAAATAGCTTTTTCAATAGCGCCCAAAGTAGATTTTTCCCAAGGCTGTATACTAAGAGTCATTCCATCGGGAACGGAAATATTGGCAACTTGAGATAAAGGAGTAGGAGTCCCATAATATTCCACTAAAATGTTTTGTAGCATGAGTGGGTTAGCCCGCCCTGCTCGTATTTTATTAAAAGCTGACTCTAAATGTTTTAGAGAGGATTCCATGCTTTCCTTAGTCGTATCTATAATTAAATTTATTTCTTCCATAATTTTCAGATAAGTTGCCTTGCAAATATAAACTATTAATTAATTAAATAGAAACTAAAGTTCCTACTTCTTTACCTTCAATAATTTTTCTTAAATTCCCTTCTTTGTTCATATCAAATACAATGATAGGAAGCGCATTTTCTTGACTTAACGTAAAAGCAGTCATATCCATAATTTTAAGTCCTTTTTTATAAACTTCATCAAATGAAATACTGTTGAATTTTACTGCATTTTTATTTTTTTCCGGGTCTGTATCATAAATACCGTCTACTCGAGTCCCTTTTAAGATAACTTCAGCGTTAATTTCGATAGCTTTTAATGTAGCGGCTGTATCAGTAGTAAAGTAAGGGTTTCCGGTTCCTGCACCAAAAATTACAACTCTTCCTTTTTCCAAATGTCTGTCAGCTCTTCGCTTAATAAAAGGTTCTGCAATTTGATCCATTTTTATGGAAGTTTGCAATCGGGTATGTACTCCCATTGCCTCCAAAGAACTTTGTAAAGCCATTCCGTTAATAACCGTGGCAAGCATTCCCATATAGTCGCCTTGAACCCTGTCAATACCGGTAGCAACTCCCGCAACTCCTCTGAATATGTTTCCGCCTCCTATAACAATTGCTATTTCTACTCCCATTTCAGAAATTTCTTTTATCTGTTTAGAGTAACTTTGAAGAATTTCAGAGCTTATTCCATATTGTTGATTTCCCATTAAAGCTTCTCCACTTAACTTTAAAAGTATTCTTTTATATTTCATGATTAACTAGCGTATATTTATTATTTTTTGACAATGAATTCGAAAAGGATAGTAATGCTATATACTTAAATAGAAGAGTTAAAAGAAAGTAAATAGTTACAGAAAGTACTATAAATAGTAATAAAATCATTTATGTTAAATTTCTGTATGCAAATATAATAAGGAATTTTTTAAAAAATGTAACTGCTTTTTATTTTTCCCTTAATGTGCTGTTCTCACTTCCATTTAAGAATTAAACATATTTTACGATTTATGAATTCATTAAAAATGTTTTCAAATCGGAAAAATTATTTTCAAGAGGCGTAGCCGAACTTATTTTATGATCCAACTCTTTTACTTGTTCAGGTATAATAATTTTATTTTTTAAGTTTTCAGGATATACATCCATAAATTTACAAGGATGAGCAGTAGATAAAAATATGGTGAAATCTTGTGGATGATTATACTTCTTTGCAGCTAAATAAGCAACTGCAGTATGAGGACAAGCGATATAGTTGTATTTTTCATATAATTCATTAATACCGTTCATCGTTTCTGAATCTGTAAATGAATAAGCAGATATAAGATTACGCAAAGAATCTAAGCTTTCATTAAATAAATCGGTTATTCGTACCCAATTACTAGGATTTCCTACATCCATGGCGTTAGATAAAGTTTGTATGGATGGTTTAGGTTCATAAGAACCCTTTTGTAAATATACGGGAACAGTATCATTTACATTAGTAGCTGCAACAAAATGTTTTACAGGGAGACCTGATTTATAGGCTAGTAACCCGGCACCAATATTACCAAAATTTCCACTGGGAACTACAAAAACTATATCTTTCTTATTCTTTTTGACTGCTTGAGCATAAGCATAAAGGTAATAGAAAGTTTGCGGCAATAACCTTGAAATATTGATGGAATTAGCAGAAGTTAATCGTAATTTTGAATTAAGTTCAGCATCATTAAAAGCCATTTTAACTAAAGCCTGACAGTCATCAAAAGTTCCATTTACCTCCAAAGCTCTAATGTTTTGACCGTTTGTAGTCAATTGTTTTCTTTGTATTTCACTGATTTTACCTTTCGGGTATAAAATAGTTACCCGAGTACCTTCAACCCCTAAAAAACCTAAAGCGACAGCACCTCCTGTATCTCCTGAAGTAGCCACCAGAATATCCAACGTTTTATCGTTTTTGTCGGATAAATAAGCCATAAGTCGACTCATAAAACGAGCTCCGAAATCTTTAAATGCTAACGAAGGTCCGTGAAATAATTCCAATACAGCCAAATTTTCTTCTAGTGATACCAATGGGGCATCAAAACTAATCGTTTCCTTTATAATTTTTTCCAAGTCTTTTTTAAGGATATCTTCTCCAATAAAAGAATGGGCAATTTCTAAAGCCATTTCAGGAAAAGAATAATCCGTAATATTCTGAATAAAAGTTTCCGATAATTTTGGGATATGCCAAGGCATATACAATCCTTTATCAGAAGGAAAGCTGGTAAATACGGCTTCTTTAAAAGAAACGGAAAGATTTTTATTATTTGTGCTATATAGTTTCATGATAGAGTAGATTATATGGCTGAATTATGAAAGTACAGTTGCTCCTTTACAATTTATAGGAGAGGAATAACCATTGCTTTCTATTTCGTGATTTTTAAGATGTTCTTTAAGTTTTGAAGTAATTGTTTTTGCTGTTTCAATTCCTTTGGTAAAAGCAACTACTGAAGGTCCGGAACCTGAAATACCGAAACCTAAGGCCCCGCATTCCATAGCAATTCTTCTCATGGCTTCAAATTCGGGTATAAGAATGGAACGGGTAGGTTCAATTAATTGGTCTTGTAAACTTCTGGACAACAAGCCGTAATCCCCTGTAAATAAGCCTGTTATCAATCCGGCAATATTTCCCCATTGGGAAACGGCGTCTTTTAGTTCAACTTTATTCTTTAAAATTTGTCTGGCTGCGCGAGTCTGAACCTCTACATGAGGAAAAATAATGGAACAACAAAGTTCCGTAGGCACGGGAAGGTTAATTACTTCTAACGGTTGATAGCTTCTAATTAAAGTTATCCCACCCATTAAAGAAGGGGCAACATTATCGGCATGGCCATGCCCGCAAGCCAGTTCTTCACCCTTTAAGGCAAAAGGCAACAGTTCTTTTTTAGATAATGGTTCTCCTAAAAGTTGGTTAATAGCAAACAGACCCGCTATTGTACTTGCAGCACTAGAGCCCAGACCGCTACCGATAGGCATTTTTTTATGAAGTTCTATTTCAATTCCGTAATTTTTTTTACCTAAAAAATCGAGAATCATTTTTACACATGCACTCACCGTATTCTTATCCGGATGGGTGGGTAAAAGTCCTTGATCTCCGGTTATCTTAGTAATTTTTATTCCGGGTTCATCCACGCGTTTTAAAAAAACTTCATCTCCCGGCTCATTCAACGCTAATCCTAAAATATCATATCCACAAATAAAATTAGCTGAAGTCGCCGGAGCAAATACATGCACACTATCTTTTTCTTTCATCGAAATTTGAAAACGTTCAATTTTTAGTGAGACAAATGTAAGCTAATTATATTTGATTTCAAAAGACTAACTTTTTTAAACAATAGGTGTATCAGGTTTATAATTCTATAAGATTTAATACTTTTCTTAAATATTACGATGCGATTAAATTGTACTTTTTTTTTAAAAAATTTTATATGTCTTATTTTACAATAATCCTATACCTAAATTAAAAAAATAGTTTTCAACCTAAAATCTAATAGATATCTAGATTTTATAAAACATTAATTAGCTCCAACATTAATAAGATCAGCAAAAACCCCCGCTGCGGTAACTTCAGCACCTGCTCCCGGACCTTTTATTACCAATGGATTAAATTTATATCGCTCTGTTGTAAATGAGATAATATTATCACTTCCCGTTAAGTTGTAAAAAGGATGAGAAGCATCCACGAATTCCAAATTTACGGAAGCCTTTCCATCTTCCAACTTTCCTATATATCGTAATACTTTATTTTCATTTTCAGCCTTTTCTTTCAGCTCGTTAAAATAAGAATCAGATTTTTTTAATTCTTCATAAAAGTCATCAATTGAGGGAGCTTTGAAACAGCTTTCAGGAAGGATAGCTCCTAACTCAACATCTTTTTCTTCAATTTGATATCCGGCATCACGCGCGAGAATCATCATTTTACGCATAAAATCTTTTCCGCTCAAATCCTCTCGAGGATCCGGCTCCGTATAGCCTAATTCATGGGCTTTTTTAACAACCTCATAAAAGGACGTATTGCCTCTAAAATTGTTGAATATATAAGAAATAGTACCGCTTAAAATAGCTTCAATTTTGATGATTCTGTCCCCGCTGGTCATTAGATCTTTTAAAGTTCGTATGATAGGCAATCCGGCTCCTACATTCGTTTCATAAAAGAAATCGACGCCTCTTCTTCTGGCAGTATCTTTTAAATCTTTATAATCTTTATATGAAGAGGAATTAGCTATTTTATTACAGGTAACTACCGAAACATTAGATTCGAAAAGTTCTTTATAATACGTTCCGGTTATTGGACTTGCAGTATTATCCACAAAAATACAGTTGGAAAGATTTAACAACTTAATTTTTTGGATGAATTCATCCAAATTAGAGGTTTCTCCCTTATTTATTCTTTCTTGCCATTGTGTAAGATCAATGCCGTCTTCGTCAATAATCATTTTTCTGGAATTTGCTATTCCGTTTATCTTTACTTCAATACCATTGTTTTCTCGTAAAAAATCACTTTGACCATCGATTTGTCGCAGCAAGGTTGCCCCGATATTTCCTGTTCCTACACTGAATACATGAAGTGTTTTGGTTAGTTGAGTGAAAAACGCATCATGAACAGCATTCAGAGCTTTCGATATATTCTTACGTTTTATTATTACCGAAATATTGTATTCGGATGATCCTTGTGCAATGGCATGTATGTTGATTCCATTACGTCCTAAAGCCTGGAAAAGCTTGCCCGATATCCCCGGGGTTTGTTTCATATTTTCACCAACTATGGCTAATACACATAAATTTTCTTCAATGATTGGCGGATTTAATTTATTGGTTTCCAGTTCCAATTCAAATTCACTGTTGAAAAGCTGTTTTGCTTTATGAACATCCTTAGGCTCAATGGCAAATGTAATGCTGTGTTCGGAAGACGATTGGGTAATAAGGATTACATTAATATGTTCGCGTGCTAATAAAGAAAAAAGTTTGCCGCTGAAACCAATCTTGCCAATCATTCCGCTTCCCGTAATATTGATCAGGCTGATTTCATCTATGGAAGAAATACCCCGAATCGGGTATGCATTTTTATGAGTATGTTCTTCAATCCTTGTTCCTTTAAAAGAAGGATTAAAGGTATTTTTCAATACAATAGGTATTTTTTTTCGAAAAGCAGGAATCATGGCTGGAGGATAGATAACTTTCGCTCCAAAATAAGATAATTCCATTGCTTCCGTATAGGAAAGTTCAGATAATGAAAAAGCCTTCTTTACGACACGAGGATCTGCGGTTAGCATACCGTCTACATCAGACCAAAGCTCAATTTCTTTTGCATCTAAGGCGGCAGCTATTATGGCCGCCGTATAATCACTGCCTCCTCTTCCTAATGTAGTAATTCGATTGTTTTCATTGGAGGCTATAAAACCTGTAAAAAACAGGATTTGATGTGAATGCTCTTTGTAAAATTCTTGCAATAACTGTTCTGTAACGGGAGTATGTACTCGGGCATTTCCAAAATTGCTGTCTGTTTTTATAAGGTTTGAAGTATCTACATAAATACTTTCTGAAAAATATTGTTTGGCTATTTGACTCAATAAAAAAGTGGAGCATTTTTCTCCATAACTTAAAATAAGATCTTTGCTTTGAAGGCTGAGTTCCCTCAAGCTATAGACTCCTTGCAAAAGATCTTCGATCTCGTTTATAAAAATCTTAATCTGAGTAAATGCAGGATTTTGATTTTTAACCGTAATCATTTCTTTAATAACCGTAAAATGTCTTTGTTCAATTTCAATAAGACCTTTTTTAAAATCTTTTCCTTCAGAGGCAATTTGTGCTAGTTCCGTTAAAATATTGGTAACTCCGCTCATGGCAGATGATACTACTATAAATTTTTCGCCTGAAGCATATTTGTTCTGCAGAATATTAAGTACATTTTGTATACTTTGACCGGAACCGACAGATGATCCTCCAAATTTTACTATTTTCATACGATTACTATCAATTGGTTACAATTTTAGTGAAATTTTATAGGATTAAAAAATATTACTTGAAAATGCATTTAAATATTTTTTATAGAATAAAAGTATATTCAGATAAGTTGTTAAAACTTTGAATTAAATATATGCATAATTTAAGATCAGTTATTTTTATGTAATGTTTGATAAAAAATTAATTATGATTTAACAGAAGTATTACAGCTCAAGATTGTTAATTATATATAAATACATTATATATAAAGATATAAACCATATTAAATAAAAAATAAGTTTTTATTTATTTTTGTGTGGAAAATAAAAGCTTATTAGAGAAAAATATGAATTGGATCTTGTTAATTATCGGCGGTTTGTTTGAAGTCGGATTTACCTTTAGTTTAGGGCAAGCAAAAAATTCTCAAGGAAATGCCGTATACTATTGGTATATCAGTTTTTTAATTTGTATGATTTCGAGCATGTTATTGTTGATTAAGGCTTCTCAAACCCTTCCGTTAGGTACAGCTTATGCAGTATGGACCGGTGTAGGAGCAGTGGGCACAGTATTGTTAGGAATATTTGTTTTTAAAGAACCGGCAACCTTTTGGAGAATATTTTTTATAATTACTCTGGTTAGCTCCATAGTAGGCCTTAAATTTGTATCTAATCACTAAAAGCAATTGATTAATTGTTTATTATAATTTACAAAAGAATTTATTTAAAATTTTTATACATAATTAAAAACGATTTAATCTACTAAATTTTATAAAACAAAAAAAGCAATTAACTTTCAATTAGTTAATTGCTATTTATTTTGATGCATATGAAGGGAGTTGAACCCTATAATTAATTATATATTTGATTATTATTAATAAAATGTATAAATCTAAATAGGTGTAAAATAATCTAACTAAATACAATATAATCGCGCAAATATTGTGTATATTCTTGCTTTTGTATAAGCGCAATTTTAAATCATAAAACCTTGGCTAATAGTTAATTTCTCTATCGAAGCAAATCTAAAAAAGAAACAGGAGTAATTACACTTCATTTAATTCATAAGAACGAAAATGAAATTGACCTATTTTATTAATACAGGTTATATTTCACATAGGAAATTTTGGTTTAAAAGTGATGGTAAACAACATGATTTGCCTTATGATAAACTTGCAGAAGCAAAAAAAGAGAAAGAGAATTTAGGTAAATTAGAAAACCATATTATTGAAATATTCAATCTAGATAATAATGATGGTATTGAAATAAGTAAAGATTGGATAAAGTAAAAAATAGATATTTTCTTTAAGAGAAAACCGGAGAATTAAAATGAAATTAGCCAATATGATATATCAGAGAAGTATTATAAATTAGGAAAATTAGTATATTTATATGAAAATTAAAACCTGTTATAAATGAAGAAAGTTCTTGCATTTATAAGTATATGTTATCTTATATCAGGTATAATAGGGGTAATTATCTGGAATATTCCGAAGTCACAAAGTACTGTCAATCCCATTCAGTTACTATTCACATTATTATTAATGATTACTCCTGCTTTAGTAGCATTTAAAGTAGAAAAAAGGAAATTTTTGGTAACATCAGAAAAATTTCAATTAAATTTTAAAAATATTAACTGGAAACAAACTTTTAAATATCTGCTGATAACCAATTTGTTACTTCCGGTTTTAGTGATGTTTTATGGGTATTTATTTGGGAATGTATTAGAAATTGAACCCTTTGGAAAACTAATTACAAGTTATCGACAATTAAGTCCAGAAATTTTACAAAAAATACCATCTATATTAAAAATCGACTATTTATTATTCCTATTGGTTCCACTAATGTTCATCGCAAGTTTAATGTCCTCAATATCTATAAATGGTTTCATTGCTTTGGGGGAGGAAATTGGTTGGAGAGGCTTTTTAGAGAAAAATTTAAATTTTTCTTTTTTTAAAAAAAATATAATAATCGGGATCATTTGGGGAGCATGGCACACACCCATAATAATATCTGGACATAATTATCCTAACCACCCTTATTGGGGGATTCTTATGATGGTTTTATTATGTATTGCTATGTCATTCTACTTTTCTTTTGCCTTAAAAAGAACACAAAGCCTATTTGTCATTGGCGCTTTACACGGAGGGATTAATGCTATTGAACAAACGTTAGCTTTTATACAGATTGATTATAATGATTTATTTGGACCTATTGGATTATTAATGTTTTTCTCAGTATTAACAGTATTTTTAATTGATTATAATTTAAGTAAAAAAACAAATGAACCATTAAATTTTATTTCATAAATTTATAATAAGAATATCTCTTTTAAATTTTTTAAAAAAAATAAATGAAAATCCAGTAAATTGTTGAATAAAAAAAATTATGGAAGCTATCTTTTTAGCATCCCTAGAGCTTTATAAGATCATTGTTGAGCAACAGTTTATAAATAAATTTTCTCAAAACAGTATTTATACTTTATTAAAATACCTGTCAAGAATGATTACAAGTTGTACTCCTTTTGAAATATCTGTCGGAGTTAGTTTAGGTATATTTTCAAATGATAAGAATCAAATCATACTAAATAGGTTGAAGCTATTTAAAAATCATGTTTAATTGAACATGAACGAACAATTTACAATTATTTAGGAAATAAATAAACAGCCTCTAAACAGGTAATTTTTCAAATATGGTCTTTTTACATCCATAAGCGAATATTCTTATAAAGAGACGTTAAAATATATTGAATATGTTTACAAAGATGGTATTAGAAATCATTCTTAGTGTTATATAATCGTGCAATAATCTTGCAAATTCTATAAATTAAAAAAGCAACTAACCTTTATTCAGTTAATTGCTTTTTATTTTTGTACGGATGAAGGGAATCGAACCCCCACGCCTCACGGCACTAGATCCTAAGTCTAGCGTGTCTACCAGTTCCACCACATCCGCTTACTGGTTTTGGACTGCAAATATACATTTATTTTATAAAACGGAAAATAATATTTTAATTATTTTTTGAGATTTTGATTAATACATTGATCCAATATAATTTAAAAATCAAACTATTTTATTAAGGACTATTCATTTAAACATAACTAATAATGTATGTGAATAAATTTCAAGAGATTAAGATAATGCGTTGTAAAACAAATCTTATAGGAAAAAAGGAGTGTATAAAAAGTAAATTTAACCCGAAATAAGATGAGCAAAGGTTCTTATAAACAGTTTAATCTCTATAAAACAGTTATTTTGTGTTATTTATAATGATTCCAGATTGTTGAATATAGATTAAAAACAGTTACTTAAACTTTTCAAGTAAAATTCATTATTGTATATTTGCAACCTAACATTAAAATAAAAATGACTAAAAACGGTGTAAGCCCTGATAAAGAGATAGTTTTTAGCAGCGAATCCTTAAATAAAGTACATGAAATAATTGCAAGATATCCGGAAGGTAAGCAAAAATCTGCTTTAATTCCTGTATTGCATTTGGCTCAAAAAGAATTTGGAGGATGGCTAGATGTCCCTGTTATGGATTATGTGGCTTCTTTATTAAATATTTCACCAATAGAAGTATATGAAGTAGCTACTTTTTATACAATGTTTAATATGCAGCCTGTCGGAAAATATGTGTTGGAAGTATGTAGAACCGGTCCATGCATGTTAAATGGAAGCGATCAAATCATAGAACATATTAAAGAAAAATTGCAGATAAAAGAAGGAGAAACAACCGAAGATGGTATGTTTACTCTAAAACCGGCAGAATGCTTAGGCGCTTGCGGGTATGCTCCTATGATGCAAATTGGTAAATTTTATCATGAACATCTGACAAAAGAAAAAGTAGATGAAATCATTGACCTTTGCAGGGCGGGAAATATTGCAATTGATTAAACAATAAGTTAGAAGCATATATTATAATATAATGAGTAAAAAATTATTGCTTAAAAATATTGATGTAGAAGGAATAAAAACTTTTGAAGTTTTTAGAAAGCATGGAGGCTACACTGCAGCGGAAAAAGCCCTTAAAATGACTCCTGATGAAATTTTGGAAGAAGTTAAGACCAGTGGACTTAGAGGGCGTGGAGGTGCCGGATTTCCTACGGGGTTGAAATGGAGCTTTTTGGCTAAGCCGGAAGGAGTGCCGCGCTATTTAGTGGTAAATGCTGATGAATCAGAGCCGGGAACTTTTAAAGACCGATATTTAATGGAATATATACCTCATCAATTAATAGAAGGTATACTTATTTCATCTTTTTGTTTAGGAGCCAACGTTTCTTATATATATATACGAGGAGAATATTCTTGGATTCCAGAGATCTTAGAACACGCAATACAAGAAGCAAAAGCCAATGGCTTTTTAGGTAAGAATATAAAGAATACAGGATATGATCTGGAAATTTATGTTCAACGCGGTGCAGGAGCTTATGTATGCGGAGAAGAAACCGCATTGTTGGAATCTTTAGAAGGAAAACGAGGTAACCCTAGATTGAAACCGCCTTTTCCGGCCGTTAAGGGGTTATATCAGTGCCCTACCGTAGTTAATAACGTAGAAACCATTGCAACTGTACCGGCTATTATTTCCATAACCGGAGCAGAATATGCTAAAATGGGAGTAGGAAGATCTACGGGAACTAAATTAATTTCCGCTTGTGGAAACCTGAATAAACCGGGAGTATACGAAGTTGATTTCAATTTAAGCATAGAAGAATTTATTTTCAGTGAAGAATATTGCGGAGGAATACCTAAAGGTAAAAAATTGAAAGCTTGTATACCGGGTGGATCATCAGTTCCTATTTTACCCGCTAAATTATTACTAAAAACAGCTAACGGCGAAACTCGCTTGATGAATTACGAAAGTATGGCAGATGGAGGGTTTATTACTGGAACAGCCTTAGGTTCAGGTGGATTTATAGTTTTAGATGAAGACCAGTGTATAGTAAGACATACGATGACTCTGGCGCGTTTTTATAATCATGAAAGTTGTGGACAATGTACACCTTGTCGCGAAGGGACCGGGTGGATGTACAGAATACTAAAAAAAATAGAAGAAGGACGGGGAACATACGACGATATCGATTTGCTATGGAATATACAAAGTAAGATAGACGGTAATACGATATGTCCTTTAGGAGATGCAGCGTCCTGGCCGGTTGCAGCAGCTATTAGACATTTTAGAGATGAGTTCCAATGGCATATAAATAATCCAGAATGTTTAACAAAAAATTATGGTATAGCTGAATATGCAACTATTTAACAAAAGTAATTTATTGTTTTTATTAGCAATATTTACAATTGGTGCAGTAGATGCCCAAGAACAAGAAAAGAACAAAAGAAAAGCCCACAGAAAAGGTGAAGTATACGCCTACTGGGGTTGGAACCGAGCCTATTATGGAAGGTCATCCGTCCATTTCACAGGTAATGATTATAATTTTACCCTACATGGAGTAAAAGGCGATGATAAGCCGATTGGCTGGAATTTTCACGATTTTTTAGACCCAACTAGAGTAACAATACCTCAAGTAAATTATAGAATCGGTTATTTCTTCAAGGATAACTGGGCGGTTTCTTTAGGTATGGATCATATGAAATATGTAGTTAGACCGGGGCAATGGGTTAAATCAACAGGAACAATTAACACTCCCGGATATGAGGATGCAATCGTTGACGGAGAATACATTTATTTAACTGATGATTTTTTACATTTAGAACATACTGACGGTCTAAATTACTTGAATGCAGAAATAGAATATTATCATAATTTCATAAGTTCCGGCTTTTTTAAATTTAATAGTATAGCAGGAGGAGGTTTAGGATTGCTAATCCCAAAAACCAATGCAACTATAATGAATAATGAAAGACATGATAAATTTCATTTAGCAGGATGGGGGTTAGATGCAAAAGTGGGAGCAGAATTGCTGTTCTGGGATCTTTTTTTCCTTAGAACGGAATTAAAAGAAGGAGTTATATCCATGCCGGATATTAGAACAACATCCAGCAGTTCAGATAAAGCTTCTCAAAATATTTTGTATCTCCAATGGAATTACACATTCGGATTCAGTTGGCATTTTTAATGCACCAAGATATATTAAAATCTAATGAACGAAGAACCAAATAAAATAAAAGTAACAATAGATGGAATTACTGTAGAAGTAAATCCAGGGATTCCAATTGTAGAAGCAGCACGACAAATAGGAGGAGCCTCTGTTCCGCCTACTATGTGCTATTATAGTAAATTGGAAGGAAGTGGGGGACGTTGCCGCACTTGTTTGGTGGAAGTGACTAAAGGATCAGAAAAAGATCCACGTCCTATGCCTAAGTTAGTACCGGCTTGTCGTACCAATGTAATGGATGGTATGGAAGTAAAAGTTATTACTTCTGAAAGAGTAATACAAGCCGTACAAGGAGTTACGGAATTTTTATTAATTAACCATCCTTTAGATTGTCCTATATGCGACCAGGCAGGAGAATGTAAACTTCAGGATTTGGCTTATGAGCATGGGTTGGACAAAACCCGTTCTGAATTCCCAAGAAGAACTTTTCAATCCGATGATTTAGGACCGTACATAAAATTAAATATGAACCGATGTATTCTTTGTGCAAGATGTGTATTAGTTGCCAATCAACTTACAGATCAAAGAAATCAAGGGATACTATTCAGAGGGGATCATGCGGAAATAAGTACATACATAAGCAAAGCTATTGAAAATGATTTTTCAGGAAACATGATCGATGTTTGTCCGGTAGGAGCTTTAACAGATAGAACTGCTCGATTTAAAAGTAGAGTTTGGTTTACAGAACCTGTAAATGCAACTTGTACTTGTGAAAAATGCAGCGGCAAAGCAGTTTTATGGATGAAAGGAGATACCATTATACGCGTAACAGCGCGAAAAGATGCATACAATGAAGTAGAAGAATTTATATGCAATGATTGTCGATTTGAAAGAAAAGACCTGAATTATTGGAATATAGAAGGTCCTGCCCATATCAGCGATCATTCTGTAATTTCGGTAAATCATTACGAATTACCATTACCTAAAAATGATCCGCATTATAAAATCGAAAAATTTAAAGCTAAAACATTAGAATAATATATATAATATGTGGTTTACAGTAGTATTGGTAGTTATTTTATTTGCGTTGTGTTTAGGAGCTGCAGCTTATGAAACCCTAATGGAGCGAAAAGTAGCAGCCTTTTTACAAGATAGAATAGGACCCAATAGAGCAGGAATATTTGGTTTAATGCAACCTTTATGCGACGGAGGAAAACTTTTTTTCAAAGAAGATTTTGTTCCAAAAAATGCAGAAAAATGGTTGTTTATCATATCACCGGGAATTTTAATGCTAATAGCATTAAGTACAGGAGCAGTGATTCCTTGGGGAAAATCTTTATTTATAGCAGGAGAATCTCATTTAGTTCAAGTAGCAAACATTGATGTAGGAGTTCTGTATATAATGGGTATCGTATCCATCGGAGTATACGGAATTATGCTGGGAGGTTGGGCATCTAATAATAAGTATTCATTATTAGGGGCTATAAGAGCTTCTTCACAAATGATCTCTTACGAGTTGGCTATGGGATTATCCCTTCTTTCCATCATTATGATGACAGGAACATTGGATTTAAGAGCCATGGTAGAGCAACAAGCTTCCAATTTATATGGATTATCATTTTTAAATGGTATGGCTTGGAATGTATTTTATCAACCCTTAGCATTCGTATTGTTCGTTACCTGTTCGTTTGCAGAACTAAACAGAGCCCCTTTTGATTTGGCAGAATGTGAATCCGAGCTAATCGGAGGTTATCATACAGAATACGGATCCATGAAATTCGGTACATTCCTTTTTGCTGAATATATAAACATGTTTATTAGTTCAGCTTTAATAAGCACTCTATTTTTTGGAGGTTACAGCTTTCCGTTTATGAATGAATTGGCCAAAAATGGAACACTCGGAGAAAATGCAATAGGAATTATTAGTATAGTAGCATTTTTAATAAAAATAGTCTTTTGTATATTCTGTTTTATGTGGGTAAGGTGGACATTACCTAGATTCAGATACGACCAATTAATGCGTTTAGGTTGGAGAGTCATGATACCTTTGTCCATTCTCAATTTATTAATAACTGCTACTATTGTAGTATTTGGCTAAAATAAAGAAAAAAGTAAAGAAAGAAATTAAATTTATGCAGAGGCTTACCAATAAATCTAAGATAATTTCAAATAAAGAAATGACCTTAAAAGAAAAGATATATCTTCCTGCAGTATTAGGAGGTATGAAAATCACTTTTAGTCATTTTTTCAAAAAACCGGTTACCACTTCATATCCAGAAAAGAAAAGAGAGTTTAGTCCTGTATACAGAGGCAGACATGTACTCAAAAGAGACGATGAAGGAAGAGAGCGTTGTACAGCTTGTGGATTATGTGCATTAGCCTGTCCGGCTGAAGCCATTACAATGGTTGCCGCTGAAAGAAAGCGAGGAGAAGAGCACTTATATAGAGAGGAAAAATATGCAGAAAACTATGAAATAAACATGTTACGATGCATATTTTGCGGAATGTGTGAAGAAGCATGTCCTAAAGAAGCCATATTTCTTACCGACCGTTTAGTAATGCCCGAACATTTACGCAAAGAATTTATATACAAGAAAGATAAGCTTGTAGAAAGCATGGACAATAGGATAGACGTTTCACAAAGGCAAATAAAAAAATATACGGTAGAAAAATAAAGAATATGGAAGCAATTTTGTTTTATTTAATATCTGCTAGTGCAATTGTGAGCGCATTATTTGTTGTATTCAGTAAAAACCCTATGTACAGCATCATTTCATTGATCATAACCTTTTTTTCCATATCAGGTTTATATATAATGTTAAATGCTCAATTTTTAAGTGTAGTTCAAATTATAGTTTACTCCGGAGCCATTATGGTATTATTCCTCTATGTGCTCATGATGTTGAATTTGAAAGAAAAAGATGAGCCATTAAAAGGAAGTGCTTTTCGAATTTTAGCAACCATATGCGGAGGATTAGTATTCATTGGATTTATTGGAGCATTAAGAGGATATCAACAAATAGATTTTCCTACTAATCCCGACAGTCAAATTGGATTAACTAAAAATTTAGGACACTTATTATTTAGTCAATACGTATTACCCTTCGAATTAGCTGGGATTCTATTTTTAGGTGCATTAGTGGGTGCAGTTATGATAGGAAAAAGAGATTTATAAAAAAATATTTATTTTCTTGAAACAAAAAAGAAATGGTTAACAGTTTATTACAAAGTATACCGGTAGATTATTTTATATACTTATCCGCATTACTATTTTGTATAGGAGTAACAGGAGTATTAGTAAGAAGAAATGCAATCATAATTTTAGGATGTGTGGAGCTGATGTTGAATTCAGTGAATCTATTGTTGGCAGCATTTTCTGCCTACAAAGGAGATGCAGACGGTCAAATATTAGTATTTTTTATTATGGTTGTGGCAGCAGCCGAAGTTGCAGTAGGATTAGCCATCATAACCATGATGTATAGAAATACACGATCTGTAGATGTTAGCTTATTTAATAGATTAAAAGGATAAGAAATGGAGAATATAATATATTTAATACCAATTTTACCACTTATTGGATTTATTATTTGTGGAATTTTTGGAAGTAAAATGTCTAAAACGGCAGTAGGAACAATTGCAAATCTTGCTGTTTGGATACCTTTTTTTCTATCTGTATATTTATTTTGCACGTTTACAGAACCCGTTAAAGCATCCCTGTTTAATTGGTTTGAAGTTGACACTTTAAAAGTTAACTTTTCCTTTCAAATAGATCAGTTATCCTTAGTGATGATGATGATTGTTACAGGAATCGGATCTTTAATTCATCTGTATTCCATTGGATATATGCATGAAGATAAAGGCTTTTATAAATTCTTTTCTTATTTAAATCTCTTTATATTTTCCATGCTGTTGTTAGTAATGGGAAGTAATTTCTTAATACTATTTATAGGATGGGAAGGAGTAGGATTTTGTTCCTATTTACTTATTGGCTTTTGGTATACCAATAAAGAATATGGATATGCTGCCAGAAAAGCATTTGTAATGAATAGAATAGGAGACTTAGGGCTCTTAATAGGAATATTCATGTTATTTTATTACTTTGGAAGTGTAGAATACTCCGACATAGCAGCCAAAGCCCATTTATTTAAATTAAATGACCCTATATTAATTACAGCTACTGTATTTCTATTTATAGGAGCTATGGGTAAATCTGCTCAAATACCACTTTATACATGGTTACCTGATGCGATGGCAGGGCCTACACCGGTTTCTGCATTAATTCACGCCGCTACCATGGTAACAGCAGGTATTTATATGATTATCAGATCCAATGCCATTTATAGTTTAGTGCCGATTACTCTTGACTTTATAATGTATATTGGTTTAGCAACTTCAATACTCGCAGCATTCATCGGATTAAGACAGAACGATATAAAGAAAGTGTTGGCTTATTCAACAGTTTCACAACTTGGACTAATGTTTACCGCTTTAGGAGCAGAAGCTTACACTACTGCTTTATTCCATGTAATCACTCACGCATTCTTTAAAGCATTATTATTTTTAGGAGCGGGTAGTGTTATTCATGCGATGAGTGGAGAACAAGATATGAGATACATGGGGGGATTAAGAAAAAAAATCCCGGTAACCTATTGGACTTTCCTAATTGGAACGTTAGCTATTTGCGGAATACCACCTTTAGCAGGGATGTTCTCTAAAGACGAAATTTTAGTAGCACTTTGGACTAAAAACAAAATTATTTGGGGACTTACCTTGTTCTCAGCTGCTTTAACCTGTATATATATGTTTCGCTTACTATTCCTTACATTCTTTGGAGATTTCAAAGGTACTGAGGAGCAAAAGAAACATTTGCATGAAAGTCCGGCTATAATGACCATTCCTTTATTGGTTTTAGCTTTATTAACCGTTGTTGGCGGAGGAATAAACTTACCTCATTATTTAGGAGAAGGAATTTCTCAAAAATTGTCGCATTGGTTGCATCCTATTTATGTAGGTTTACCTATACATCAAGAACCTTCTTTAGGTACTGAAATGATGTTACTAGGAATAACTTTAGCTGTGATAGCTATGGTAGCCCTTGTTACCTACAACAAATATGTTACACGAAAAGTACAGGCAACTATTGTAGAAAACATGACCGGATGGGAAAAATTTTCAGCACATGCTGCTTATATCAATGAATTTTATAATGAAGTCATTGTAAATCCGGTTTTAAACTTAGGAAAATTTCTGAAAAATATAGTTGATAAATATATAGTAAACGGAATAGTAGAAGGAACAGCAAAAACAGTTAAGGGATGCGGAAGTGTCCTTAGACTAATACAAAACGGAAATGTAGAATTTTATGTATTTGCAATGTCCTTGGGAATATTCATATTATTATTAGTTGCAGAATTTTTAAGTCATTAATTAAAATACAAAAAGTAAAAAGATATAATGTTAACTTTAGCAGTACTACTTTTACCAATCATTGGATCAGGCTTATTATTTGCCTTAAAAGGGAATATTTCAAAATATATAGCATTTATAATTGCAATATCCGAATTGGTATTAACCGCTATTATATGGTGTAATTTCAAAGCAGATTCAGGAATTCAGTTTGAATTTGGAAAAGAGTTGTATTTTTCACCGATTGAATCTACGTTACATTTCGGAGTTGACGGATTAACTGTTCTAATGCTTCTATTAACCAATGTATTAACGCCAATTATACTCTATTCATCATGGAACGATGAACGCCCTTCCGGCTTTTATGCATTAATTTTATTAATGCAATTTGGATTAGTGGGTATTTTCTCCTCCTTAGATGGTTTAATGTTTTATATATTTTGGGAAGTAACTTTAATTCCTATTTGGTTTATATGCGGAATTTTTGGAACAGGTGAAAACAGATTGAAAATAAACTATAAATTTTTTATTTATACTTTTTTTGGATCTTTATTTATGCTTGTTGCACTAATATATGTTTACTTGCAAGCGGGATCATTTGACTTAAATGCCTTATATGCAGTTAAAATTCCTGCACAAGCTCAAACATTCATTTTTTGGATGTTTTTCTTAGCATTTGCAATCAAATTACCCATATTTCCTTTCCACACTTGGCAAGCAGATACCTACACAATGGCTCCTACCCAAGGCTCCATGTTATTATCCGGTATCATGCTTAAAATGGGAGTATTTGGAATCATCAGATATTTATTACCTCTTTCACCTGAAGCGGTAGGAGGAACTTCCGGTTCCATAGCCTTAATTTTATCAATTATTGGAATTGTATATGCATCTTTAATCGCTATCGTTCAAAAAGATATTAAGCGACTTATTGCTTTTTCTTCAATGGCACACGTGGGACTTATTGCTGCCGGTATATTTGCAAGTGCAATCGTATCCATGCATTGCGGTATTGATAGTACCGGTATTGAAGGAGCCTCAATTCAAATGTTGGCACACGGAGTTAATGTAGTTGGTTTATTTTATGTAGCGGATGTATTAATTAAAAAATTCGGTACAAGAGATTTAAGTAAAATGGGGGGATTAGCATCTAAAGCTCCATTTTTAGCTGTTTTATTTATGATAATCTCTGTTGGAACTATGGCTGTTCCATTGACCAATGCATTTATAGGTGAATTCCTTTTACTGAAAAGTATTTTTACATTAAGCATTTGGGGAGCAATTATAGCCGGATTAACCTTAATCTTATGTGCCGTCTATATTACCAAAATGTACGGAATGTCAATGTTTGGTAAAGGAAATCAAGAATTTTTAGAAGGTCAGAAAGATGTTAATTTACAAACTAAATTAGGATTGATCGTAATAGCGGCTTTAATTATAGTTTGTGGAATTTATCCTCAACCCCTATTATCATTATCTTCAGAAACGGCTCAACACATAGTATCTCTTTTAGTTAAATAAGTTACTTGATCAATAAGTAACAATTTTGCTAATAGTTGTAATTTTCGGGTTAGTTTAAAAAATTAAATATTTTGAAATTAGGCAGTACTAATGGTATTAGCTCATTTCGATTGACAATTTTACTAGGTAAATGAGTGATAAATGTGAAAAATTTGGAAAAAGTTTATTCCAAAAAATAAATCATTTATTATGCCTATCAATTGTTATTCAAATTAATTTTCCTTTTATAATTTACAAAATTATTTAGCTGATTAAAGCTTAAAATGTTTTTTTTATTTCCAATTTCTAATTTAAAATTAGAGATTAAGAAACTACCATCTTTAAGAAAAGTAAGAAAACAATTCAAAAATTGTAAATAATAATTTTAAAGTTGTTTACTTTTTATATTTCTCCAGAAGTTTTAAATTTACAAAATGTCAGATTTGTTAGATCCGGATAAGAATAAATATTCAAAAGAAGATATTGCTCAAGAAGAGCAGGTGCGTCCTAAAAGTTTTTACGAATTTGTAGGTCAATCTCATATTATGGATAATCTGGAGATTTTTGTAAAGGCTGCCAAATTAAGACGCGAATCTTTGGATCATGTATTACTACACGGTCCTCCGGGGCTAGGTAAAACTACTTTAGCTAATATCATTGCAAATGAATTAAATGTTGGAATAAAAATCACTTCAGGGCCTGTATTAGATAAGCCCGGTGATCTGGCAGGTTTATTGACCGGATTGGAAGAAAATGATGTACTGTTTATTGATGAAATCCATAGGCTTTCTCCCATAGTTGAAGAATACTTGTATTCAGCCATGGAAGATTATAAAATAGACATAATGATTGAAAGCGGGCCCAATGCTCGATCAGTTCAAATCAATTTAAATCCTTTTACCTTAATTGGAGCAACGACCCGCTCGGGATTGTTAACAGCTCCGCTTAGGGCACGTTTTGGAATTAACTTTAGATTTGAATACTATCACACAGAATTATTAAGCAGTATTGTGGAAAGAAGTTCGCGCATAATGAATATGCCGATAGATACGCAGGCTGCTATAGAAATAGCTTCCCGGAGCAGAGGAACTCCGCGTATTGCCAATGCATTGCTACGAAGAATCAGAGATTTTGCGCAAATTAAAGGTAATGGAAAGATAGATCTTACCATTTCTGAAATTGGTTTAGAAGCGTTAAAAGTAGACAAACACGGTCTAGATGAAATGGATAACAAGATTTTAAGTACCATTATTGATAAATTTAAAGGAGGACCGGTAGGATTAACAACTATAGCAACAGCAGTAGGAGAAAATCCGGGAACTTTAGAAGAAGTATATGAACCTTTTTTAATTCAAGAAGGCTATCTTATGCGTACACCCAGAGGTAGAGAGGCAACTGAAAAAGCCTATAAACATTTAGGCAAAATAAAAATGCTGGGCAATCAATCAGAACTATTTTAATATGAAATCCTATATCTATTTATTTATAGCTATATGCTTAGAGACGGCGGGGACTTCTTTACTTCCGATGACTAAAGAATTTACCAAATGGAAACCAACAGTCCTTTTTTTTGCTCTTTTTTTTGCAGCTTTATATAGCCTGACTAAAGCCATTAGAGTCATACCAATCGGGATAGCCTATGCTATTTGGTCAGGAATAGGAATTGTATTAATAAGTCTTTCAGGCTATTTTTTATACAAACAAAAATTAGATATTCCGGCTATTATTGGAATCGTATTTATCATCATAGGCGTACTTATTATAAACCTATTTTCCAAAACAGCAGGACATTAACTTCAAATAAATAAACAAATGATACTTATTGAAAACGCTACAATTATAAATGAAGGACAATCGTTTATAGGATCGGTTTTACTGGAAAAAGATATCATTTCCGAAATATACAGAGGCGAGGTTCCTGCGGAAATTAGCGCTCAATCAACCAAAATAAATGCAGAAGGTTTATGGCTGATTCCCGGAATTATTGATGACCAAGTACATTTCAGAGAACCGGGATTAACCCATAAAGGAGATATTCATAGTGAAAGCCGTGCTGCTCTTGCCGGTGGGATAACTTCTTATATGGAAATGCCTAATACCAATCCACAGACCACAACAATTGAAGCCTTGGAAAATAAGTTTGTCCTTGCTTCACAAAAATCATATGCGAACTATTCTTTTTACCTGGGAGCGACCAATGATAATAGAGAAGAACTAATGAAAGTTAATCCCAAGAAGGTTTGCGGAATAAAAATATTTATGGGTTCATCCACAGGGAATATGCTGGTTGACAATAAAAAAGCCCTGGAGACTATTTTTTCTGAGGTTGATATGCTGATTGCGGTTCATTGCGAAAAAGAAGAAATTATAAGGAAAAATATCGAAAAATATAAAGCTATTTATGGCGAATATATACCGATTCCTTGTCATCCTTTAATTAGAAGCGTAGAAGCTTGCTATCAATCCTCATTTGAGGCAATTGAATTAGCCCATAAATATGGAACACGTCTTCATGTTTTACATATATCCACAGAAAAAGAATTGAGTTTATTTGAAAATAAACCATTAGAAGAAAAGAAAGTTACCGGAGAAGCTTGTGTACACCATTTGTGGTTTACTGATGAAGATTATGAAAAATTAGGATCCAAAATAAAATGGAATCCAGCAGTAAAAACAAAAAAAGACCGAGATTCTATACTTAAAGCAGTTGTAGAAGATCGGTTAGACGTTGTTGCAACTGATCACGCTCCGCACTTATTGAGTGAAAAAGAAGGCGGATGCTTGCAAGCTGCCTCAGGAGGTCCTTTAGTACAACATTCTTTAGTGATGATGTTAGAATTGGTTAAACAAGGGAAAATTACCAAAGAAAAAGTTATTACTAAAATGTGTCATGCCCCGGCTCAACTGTATCAGATTAAAAAAAGAGGCTATATACGTAAAGGATATTATGCAGATTTAGTTTTGATTAATCCTGAAAAGCCATATACAGTATCACAAGAGAACATTCTTTACAAATGTCGATGGTCACCGTTAGAAAATATAACTTTTAGTTCATCCGTTGAAAAAACTTTTTTGAACGGAAAATTGGCTTACAGTGAAGGAGAAGTAAAAGAAGTAAGAGGAATGGCATTAGAATTTGAAAGATAAATTGTATAAAAAATTAAGTCAAGAATTAAAGTCTGGGAAATATTTGCATGAGTAAGCAGAAAATACATAAAACGAATGCGGCGAGATTACTGGATTTACACAAAATTACATATGATCTTATTCCCTATGAAGTAGATGAAAATGATTTAAGCGCCATACATGTAGCAGAGACTTTAGGGGAAAATATAAATCAGGTTTTTAAAACCTTGGTGTTAGAAGGGGATAAAAACGGTTATTTTGTTTGTGTAATTCCCGGAAATGAAGAAATTAATTTAAAGCTTATGGCATTATTATCTGGTAATAAAAAATGCGACTTAATTCCGATGAAAAATCTAATAGGATTAACGGGCTATATCAGAGGAGCATGCTCACCCATAGGCATGAAAAAATTATTTCCAACCTATATAGAAGAATCCTGCTTGAATTTCGATTTCATTTACATTAGTGCAGGACAAAGAGGATTACAAATTCAATTAAATCCACAAGATTTAATTAAGCTCCTTCAAGCAAAAATTTTTAAAAACAGTTGAATAAAATCAATAAATATTTTCTGTGTTCATAAAAACAAATAAGGTTTTAATATTAAGATAACAATTTCGCAAAGAGATAATTGCAATCTAAGAATAAATAAAAAATTATTTTCGATATATTTAAAAAACGCAATAATTTCATTTATAAAACTTTCGTAAATTTGTATCCTAAAAATTTTAGAAGAATGATAAAAATTACTCTTCCTGATGGAAGTGTGAAAGAATTTGAAAATTCCGTAACACCGTTGGACATTGCCAAATCCATATCTGAAGGTTTGGCTAGAAATACAATTTCTGCAATAGTAAATGGTAAACAAGTTGAAATTACCGATCCTATTACGGAGGATGCAACGGTACAATTATTAACATGGAATGATGATTTAGGAAAGAAAGCGTTTTGGCATTCTTCTGCCCACTTATTGGCACAGGCGATAATGGAGTATTATCCAAATGCCAAATTAACTATTGGTCCGGCCATTGAAAACGGATTTTATTACGATGTTGATTTTGGAGATGAAGTTTTTTCAGAAAAAGATTTTGAAAAAATTGAAAAAAAAATGTTGGAAAATGCCAAAAAAGACTCAACGTTCTCTATCCGTTCAGTTTCTAAAAATGATGCATTAGAAGCCTATAAAGATAATCCGTTTAAAACTGAATTAATTGAAAATTTAGAAGATGGATTGATCACATTTGTAACACACGATAATTTTACCGATTTGTGTAGAGGTGGACATATCCCTTCTACCGGAATAATTAAAGCCGTAAAAGTATTAAATGCAGCAGGAGCTTATTGGAGAGGCGACGAAAAAAATAAACAGTTGGTTCGTGTCTATGGAATTTCTTTTCCAAAACAAAAAGAATTAACTGAATACTTAGAAAGAATAGAAGAAGCAAAAAAGCGTGATCATAGAAAATTAGGAAAAGAGCTTCAATTATTTACTTTTTCCGAAAAAGTAGGAGCAGGATTACCTTTATGGTTACCAAAAGGTGCAAAACTAAGACAAAAACTTATTGACTTTTTAGGAGCGGCACAGCGAAAAGCAGGATATGAAATTGTAGCAACCCCTCATATCGGGCATAAAGATTTATATGTTACCAGCGGACATTATGAAAAATACGGAGCAGATAGCTTCCAACCTATAAAAACACCTAATGCGGGTGAAGAATTTTTATTAAAACCGATGAATTGCCCACATCACTGTGAAATTTATCGATCTTCCCCTTGGTCGTATAAAGATTTACCGAAACGATTCGCAGAATTTGGAACCGTTTATAGGTATGAGCAAAGTGGAGAGTTGCATGGACTTACCCGAGTAAGAGGATTCACTCAGGATGACGCCCATATCTTTTGTACTCCGGATCAATTGATCGGGGAATTTGAAAATGTAATAGATCTCGTATTATATACATTTAAATCCTTAGGATTTAACGAATTTACAGCCCAAGTTTCATTGCGAGATAAAGAAAATAAAGAAAAATACATTGGAAGTGATGAAAATTGGGAGAAAGCTGAAAATGCGATTAAACAAGCAGCTGAAAAGAAAGGATTGCCGACAGTTGTTGAATATGGCGAAGCAGCTTTTTACGGACCAAAGCTCGATTTTATGGTTAAAGATGCCTTAGGTAGAAATTGGCAATTAGGTACTATTCAAGTAGACTATAATTTGCCTGAAAGGTTTGATCTTTATTACATAGGAGCAGATAATGAGAAACATCGTCCTGTAATGATACATAGAGCGCCTTTCGGTTCTTTGGAACGCTTTGTAGCCATTCTGTTAGAGCACACTGCCGGAGATTTACCTTTATGGTTAAGTCCTGAACCATTTATTATACTTCCTATTAGTGAAAAGTATGTAGATTATGCAAAAAAAGTTTTGGATTTAATGGAAAATTCGGATATTTGCGGACGAATAGACGATCGTAACGAAAAGACAGGTAAAAAGATACGAGATGCAGAGATCAATAAAATTCCTTACATGTTTGTAGTAGGAGAGAAGGAAGCTTCCTCCGATACTGTGTCGATTCGTAAACGTGGAGAAGGAGATTTAGGTACTTTTTCTTTAGAAGAAGTAGTAACGATGATGAAAAAAGCAACAAATAATCAATAAAATTTAAATACCATAGCACTTAACAGAAATAATTCAAGAGGGAAGTATATCCCAAAGAAGCAAGAGCCAGAACACAAAATTAACGGAAAAATTGATGTTCCGGAAGTTCGTTTAGTAGGAGATAATGTTACTCAAGGAATCTATCCTATAAAAGAAGCATTAGCTATTGCCGAAGATTTAGAGTTGGATTTGGTAATGATCACAGAAAGTGCAAATCCACCTGTTTGTAGAGTTGTTGATTATAAAAAATTCCTGTACGAACAGAAAAAGAAGCAAAAAGAACTTAAATCTAAGCAAACCAAAGTAGTGGTTAAAGAAATTCGTTTTGGACCACAAACCGACGAACATGATTTCGAATTTAAAAAGAAACATGCTCAAAAATTTTTGGAAGAAGGTTCTAAACTAAAAGCTTACGTTTTCTTTAAAGGGCGTTCCATTGTTTTTAAAGACCAAGGACAAATTTTATTATTAAGATTAGCGCAAGAATTAGAAGAATGGGGTAAAGTAGAGCAAATGCCAAAGCTCGAAGGGAAAAGAATGATTATGATGATGTCTCCCAAAAAATAAGATAAAAATAAATAGCTACAAAAATAGCTATTTATTCTTTTATAGTAAGTATACATAAAAAGAGCTCTTTATTTTTTATTCTGATCTTATCTTGATAGTAACTAAATTTGTATTACTTATCAATTGAGTAAGATAAAACATCAATTTTAAATTTAAAATTGATACCTATAGACTTATATAATTTTTTACAATTATTAGTTAGTTAACTTGGATGTTATTTTTTCCATGTTCAAAGAATACGTAATTTATTTTCATAATTTTTTTAGATATGGTTATTTTACTCATAAATAAATGTAATTAAACCATTGATAAAGAAATTCATTGGTTTTATTAATATATTATATTGTATTTTTTTAATGATATAAATTTATCATTTGGGAATTTTAAAAATAAAATATCAGAATAGAAAAGGAAAGTCTAAACAAAAAATTTTGCTAAAGTCTAAATGATTTGTTTATTTTTTGAAAAATATCTAATTTTGTAGCATTGATAACGAGGTAAATAAATAAGAAAATGCCAAAATTAAAAACAAAATCAGGTGCTAAAAAGCGTTTTTCAATTACCGGATCAGGAAAAATTAAAAGAAAACATGCATTTAAAAGCCACATTTTAACTAAAAAAAGCACAAAACGTAAACGTAATCTGACGTATTCTACTTTAGTAGATATTGCAGACGAAAAAAGCGTTAAAAGACAATTATTAATTAAGTAAGAGAGAATATCTTTTTAAAGATATTCCGGTTTTTTAAAAATCATTTAAAAGTTTAACCCTGGATTGGGTAAAAGAAGAGAAGATAAAAAATACTTCCACCCACTTCAAAAAAACAAAAAAGTATGCCAAGATCAGTCAATTCAGTAGCGTCAAGAGCGCGCAGAAAAAGAGTCCTAAAATTAGCTAAAGGCTATTATGGGAGAAGAAAAAATGTTTGGACAGTAGCGAAAAATGCTGTTGAAAAAGGTTTGCAATATGCCTATGTAGGTAGAAAGCAAAAGAAAAGAAATTTCAGAGCTTTATGGATACAGAGAATTAACGCAGGTGTCAGACAATACGGTCTTTCTTATTCTAAATTTATAGGTTTACTAAAAGAAAAAAATATAGATTTAAATAGAAAGGTTCTTGCAGATTTAGCTATGAACCATCCAGAAGCTTTCAAAGCGGTTGTGGATACTGTAAAAAAATAAATTTAATAATATTTTCGTTATCATAATAAAAACACTCACTATATAGTGAGTGTTTTTTATTTTTAGTATGCTTGATTTAAATGCTAAAAATACGTAGAAGACTCACAAGATGCTGCCAAAGTTTTAAAAAGGCATATCAGAATCCTGATCATCAATAGTATCATCAATTCCAAACGAATCGCTAGGATTAATAGATGGAATATTTATGGAACTGTCAAATGAAGTTTCATCATTGATTTTACTTTCAAAAGTGGTAGAACTTATACTTTCCTGTACGGAAAAATAATCTTCATCTATATCCGAAAATTTAGCCTGAGAACTCGTAAAACGCAATCGAACATCTTCTAGAGCACCGTTTCTATGCTTTGCAATAATAAATTCTGCTTGACCTGTACAAGGTGTTCCGTCTTCCCAAGTATCTAATTTGTAATATTCCGGTCGATATATAAAGGTTACAATATCGGCATCCTGTTCAATAGCCCCCGATTCCCTCAAGTCCGAAAGTAAAGGTTTTTTACTTCCTCCTCGAGTTTCCACAGAACGGGATAACTGCGAAAGTGCTATAACAGGTATTTCAAGCTCTTTAGCAATAGCTTTTAATGAACGAGAAATCGTAGCGATCTCTTGCTCCCTATTTCCTATACCTTTTCCTCCTGCTGACATTAATTGGAGGTAATCGATCATAATCATTTTTACTCCATGCTGAGAAACAAGTCTACGAGCTTTAGCTCTTAAATCGAAAACAGAAATCCCGGGAGAATCATCTATAAATATCGGCGCATTTTCCAATTTATTAACACGGGAATAGAGTTGTTGCCACTCTAATTCGGATAAATTCGCTTTTCTCAACTTTTCAGATTCAATTCCTGTTTCACTGGATATCATACGCATCATCAATTGTTCCGCGGACATTTCTAATGAAAATACACCGATAGGAGTTTCAGCCCCTATGGCAATATTTCTGGCCATGGAAAGAATAAAAGCCGTTTTACCCATACCGGGTCTTGCTGCAATAATTATAAGATCCGAAGGTTGCCAACCGGCAGTAATTTTATCCACATGCTTAAATCCGGAAGGAATACCGCTCATCCCTTGTTTAGATTCTAAAGATTTAATCTTTTTTAAAGCATTGGAAACTAAATTTTTCGCTTCATTGAATGTTCGTTTCAAAGTACCGTTGGTAATTTCATATAACTGACTTTCAGAATAATCCAACAAATCGAAAACATCTGAAGTTTCATCATACGATTTTTCAATCATATTAGATGATATTTCAATGAGTTTCCTAAGTATATATTTTTCAAGAATAATTCTTGAGTGGTATTCAATGTGAGCCGAAGAAGATATTTTGTTGGAAAGTTGAATCAAATAAAAATCTCCTCCTGCAGCGTCTAAATTACCTTGAGATCGTAATTTATTGGATATAGTAAGAATATCAATAGGGTCTGTTTGCTTAAAAAGATCTTCTATGGCTTCATAAATTAGTTGGTGCTCTCTTTTATAAAATACTTCGGGAGATAAAATATCTATAATTTCATCTAACCCTTTTTTATCGATCATCATGGCACCTAGTACAGCTTCTTCTAAATCAATAGCTTGAGGGGGAAGCTTTCCTTTTTCTAAGTTAATGATTTTGTTGGATTTAGGAATTTTATTGTATTTAGATTCTAGTTGTTCCATATCAGTTTCAAAAATATGCAAAATTATAAGGTAGACCTATCTTTTTTCTAAACAATTTTTTTAGAAGTCAGATGTAACGTTCAATAAACTATTGCAATAATTATTCATATATGTAAATTCATCTAAACAACTTATGAACAATTTTGAGATATACTGCCTTCTATTCGTTTTAGTAAATAATGTAAACGATTTCCCGCTATCGATTTCCTGTCTATATAAAACTAAATTAATTAAGCCTGAGATAAAAAAAAGTAAACTTGTCAAATAATTCAATTATTATATAAAAGTAAGGGAATTAGAAAAGTTGATCTATCTTTGTTTACATGAAATGGGATGAAATAATAGGCCAGCAATATTTAAAAAAGCAATTGCAAAATTCAATAAAGGAAGATAGAATTAGCCATGCGCAACTGTATATAGGAAAACCGGGTTACGGAGTTTTACCGCTTGCACTTGCCTATGCTTCAGAAGTTATTTGCAAACAATCTGAAAAATGTTTATTACAGATTAATCAATTGCAACATCCCGATTTGCATTTATCTTTTCCTACCATTAATAATTCAACAGAAAAAAAAGAAGCCATAAGTTCCGACTACATTAAACAGTTTAGAGAGTTTATTATCGAAGATCCTTATAGGGATATAAATCAATGGTATGCATATATTAATGAAGATAAAAAACAAGGGATCATCTCTGTTAAAGAAATAGAAAATATAATTGATAACCTAAACTTAAAAAGTTTTGAAGGAGGATATAAAGTTCAAATAATTTGGATGGTAGAAACTATGAGAGTAGAGGCTGCCAATAAATTACTTAAAATATTGGAAGAACCGCCTGCTAAAACTTTGTTTATACTCATTGCTGAAGATGATAAAAAAATTCTTCCAACCATATTGTCTCGTTGCCAAAAAATAACTGTTAATTCTTTGGAAAACAATGAAATATCTGATCATTTACAAAATAGGTTTTCCTTAGACAAAGAAACGGCCGATACTTTAGCAAAAAGAGCTGATGGCGATTGGGATGTAGCTTGTAAGCTAATAAAAAACAATACCTTACAAGAAGAATTCGAGAAATATTTTATTCGATGGAACCGTGCAGCGGTCATGGCTCCTAAAAAACCACAATTTTTAAGAGAAATAGTAGATTGGTCTTTAGAAATATCTGCTTGGGGTAGAGAAAAACAAAAGAATTTCTTACAATTTTGTGCCGAAACTTTTAGACAAGCCTTACTTCAAAATTACGAATCCTCAAGCTTAGTAAATAATCCATTAACATATGAAAACTTTAAATGGGATAATTTTAGTCATTTTGTTCATGGGAAAAATATAGAAGATATTTTAGAAGAAATTAATAATGCATTTTTTCATATTGAAAGAAATGGAAGTGCTAAAATCATTTTTTTAGATATGGGTATAAAATTAACACGATTTTTGGCTAGGAAAAATGAGTAATTTTTGCCATATAAGATAAAAAAAGTTGTTTTTTCATCTGGTTTTTAGAAAGGTTATTTGCGTGTATTTCAATTTAATAAGCTGTTTAACAGCTAGATAAAAGCGATCGTTATTTAGAATAATTACAAATTAACAAAAACTAAAAGATATGTTAAAAAAAACATTTGGCAATATAGAGCATATTTTTATTTTTGCATAAGTCGCTTTTAATGGGACAATTATATTATAAATAAGTTTCATTCAATTGAAATCAATTATTATGAATAAAATTATAGCAGTCTGTATGCTGACTCTCTTTACAAGTGTTTCTGTTTTAGCGCAGAAAGTAAATGGAGATGTAAAGAATGGAGAGAAATTATTCAAAGACAATTGTACCGCTTGTCACGCGTTAGACCGAAAACTTACAGGACCTGCACTAAAAGGAATTGTAACAAAATTAACTGAAGAAGGCGCTGATGTAGAATGGATCCAAAAATGGATCATGAATAATGAAGCCTTAAGGAAAAGTGGAGATAAGCGTGCGAATAAAATCTTCGAAGAGAACAATCAAATTGCTATGGATGTTTTCGAAGGCAGATTATCAGTACAAAATATCGATGATATTTTAGCCTATCTTGAAAATCCACCGGCTCCGCCGGAAGAAGCTGCTCCTGCCGTAGTAGAACAGAAACCATCTAATGATCTTAACTATATTTTACTTTCCTTTGCCTCAATTGGAGTAATACTGATTTTTACCTTACTTAAAATCAATAAACTAGTAAAACTAAAAACCTCCAGCGCTGAATTATCAGA
Organism: Apibacter sp. B3546; assembly: GCF_009827885.1. NCBI lineage: Bacteria > Pseudomonadati > Bacteroidota > Flavobacteriia > Flavobacteriales > Weeksellaceae > Apibacter > Apibacter sp. B3546. The sequence goes on from NZ_WINW01000037.1 coordinate 170,751, forward strand.
ACTTGAATCTACAAGAATTAGAACTTTTTCACAATTTTATGTGCAATACAAAGGGGTTTTGTATGGATTGGTAACTTTACTATTAGCCTTATCCTTTTATGGATTATGGGCTTGGTTGATGGGAATAGGAGTAGATAAAGGTTATGAACCGGATCAACCTATTTATTTTTCACATAAAATTCATGCAGGAGAAAATAAAATCAATTGTCAATTGTGTCATTCCGGAGCAAAATATGGAAAAGTTTCCGAAATTCCTTCTCTAAGTGTATGTATGAATTGTCATAGAAATATCAGCGAATATACCGGAAAATATATCGAACCGGGGAAATCTAAAGAATTCTATACTGCTGAAATAAAGAAAATTTATGAACATATTGGTTGGGATGAAGAAAACCAAAAATACACAGGTATACAAAAACCGGTGAAATGGGAAAGAATTCATAATATGCCGGATTTCGTATATTTTAATCACTCACAACACGTAGTGGCAGGAGAAAAAACAATAATAGCCGATTTCAATAAAAAGAACCCGAATCATCAAATTGACGTGGTATGTAAAGCCTGTCATGGTTCCATAGATACCATGAATGTAGTAAGAATGGCGAATGATTTCACAATGGGATGGTGTGTAGATTGCCACCGTACCACAGAAGTCGATATGACCAATGGATATAATGCAGCTTACTTCAACAAGCTTCATGAAAAATTGAAGAAAGAATATGGAGAAGATAAATCTAAAATAACGGTAGATGCCATAGGAGGTTTAGAATGTGGTAAATGTCATTATTAATTAATTAAAATCATCAGAAGATCATTATGGCTTCAAAAGATAAAATAAAATTTAGGAGTTTAGAAGAATTACAAGATCCTTCACTACCAGAGAAATTAGCAGCAAATGAATTTGTAGAAGAGCTTCCTATCGATGAATTTTTAGGAGATGATCAAGCAATGTATTCTACAAAAACCTCTCGAAGAGATTTCTTAAAATTCTTAGGTTTTGGAACAGCAGCTGTAACTTTAGCAGCCTGCGAAGCTCCAATTATTAAATCGGTACCATATGTGGTTAAACCCGAAGGTATCATTCCGGGAGTACCCAGTTATTACGCCTCAACTCTTTACAATGGATTTGACATTGCCAGTGTTTTAGTTAAAACAAGGGAAGGAAGACCCATTAAAATTGAAAGTAATAAAAATGCTGCCTTTTTTGGTGAAAGCACAGCCAGAAGTCAAGCTTCTGTTCTTTCATTATATGACAATAACAGAGCTAAAGCGCCTAAACTGAATGGATCTGAAACCGATTGGAAATCATTAGATAATTATGTAAATAAAGAATTACAGGCAGCTAAGGTTTCGGGTAAAAAGATTGTAATTTTAACACCATCTTTTCCTTCTCCTTCCACTAAAAAAATCATTGAGGATTTTACAACCCTATTCCCAAGCACAGAACATGTCGTTTATGATGCGATTTCGTATTCACCGGCTTTAGATGCTGCTGAAGAAGTTTATGGAGTAAGAGCTTTACCATTATATGATCTAACTAAAGTCGAATTATTGTTTTCTTTTGGTGCTGATTTTTTGAATGATTGGAATGGAGGGCATTTTGAGGCAGATTATGCGAAAGCCAAAACCCCGGGGAAAACTATGCTTAAGCATATTCAAATTGAATCCAATTTAAGTTTATCAGGGGCTAGTTCCGATGAAAGAATGCCGTTAAAACCTTCGGAAGTTCAAAAATTATTGGGCGAAGTGTACAAAGCATTGGATGGAACTTCTTCCAATCCTACTGCTCAAAAAATAGCTAAAGAACTCACAAAAAAAGGTTCAAAAGCGGTTGTATTTGCGGAAGGCGATAAATCAGCCTATGTGATAGCCAATCTGATAAATCAAAAATTAAATTCATTAGCAGTTAGAAAAGATAAAGTATTATTGACTAAAGAATCCAATGATGCTCGTTTTTCGGAACTACTATCTTGGTTGTCAACCGGACAAATTGGAGTATTACTTAACTTTAATACCAATCCGATTTATTCATATTCAGAGGGTGAAAAACTGAAAGATTTATTTAAAAAAGTGAATTGTTCTGTATCTCTTTCAGAATATGAAAATGAAACAGCTTCTATATGTAAAGCCATTGCACCTGTTCCTCACTGGTTAGAATCATGGGGAGATTTAAATCCGGCAACAGGGGTTTACTTATTATCACAACCAACCATCCAAAGAATTTTTGATACACGTCAATTCCAAGATTCATTATTGGTTTGGAGGAATGCGGGATTACAAACAAATGCGGTTAAAGAAAATATCACAATTGCTCCCGTTGGTTCGACTCCTTCGGTTGATTCTTTAGCTACTCAATCTAAAAAAGATACGGTTCAAGATGCAACCACTCCGTTTAATTCTACCTATACTACTACAGCAACACCTCAGCAAACCAATGCTTATTATAATTATTTAAAACAATATTGGCAAACGCAGTTAGGAACTAAATTAGGTTATAGTTTTAATCAGGCTTTATATAATGGATACAATGAAACATCCGAAATTACAGAATTAAATGTAATCGGAGGAAATGTTGAACAGGCATTGTCTAACTTAGCAGCTATTAAAGCGGGAACATTTGAATTAAACTTATATCTTAAAACAGCTATTGGAGACGGAGTTCAAGCAAATAATCCTTGGTTGCAAGAGTTGCCGGATCCTATCTCTCGTCTAGCATGGGATAACTATATTACAATTTCATTAGAAGATGCTAAACAATTAGGAATTAAGAATGAGACCAATGGCAGAATGCAATTGGATGGTTCCTTAGTAGATTTAACGGTTAATGGAAAAGTAATAAAAAGTGTTCCGGCATTAATTCAACCGGGACAGGCTAAAGGATCGATTGGATTAGCCTTAGGTTACGGTCAATCAAAATCCGGAAAAGTTGGTCAAACCGGAATAAATGCCTATCCTTTTTATCTTAACTCTAATTTAATTCAATATAATATAACTATTAAACCGACTCAAGGAATTCATGAATTTGCGTCAATGCAAATGCAAGGCACCTTAATGGGCAGGTATGAAATAGCAAGAGAAGTTTCCTTAGATACTTTCTTAAACGAGGATCCTAAAAAATGGAATGAGCCGTTAAAAATGGATTCATACGTAGGAGAAGTTCCTATGAATAAAGTAGATCTATGGAGAGATTATGACAGTACAGACGGTCCACATTTTAACCTTTCAGTTGATTTAAATGCATGTACCGGATGTGGTGCTTGTATTATAGCATGTCAAGCCGAAAATAATGTTCCCGTAGTTGGAAAAGAAGAAATAAGGATGTCAAGAGACATGTATTGGTTACGGATAGACAGATATTATTCTTCTAAAAAGCAAATAGAGCAAAAAGAAGAAATTTTGGAAAATTTGGATCAAGTTCCTATGTATAAGGAATTAATTGAGCCTAATCCAACTAATCCGGATGTAATTTTCCAACCGGTGATGTGTCAACATTGTAATCATGCACCTTGTGAAACGGTTTGCCCGGTAGCGGCTACCTCTCATGGAAAACAAGGACAAAATCATATGGCTTATAATCGATGTGTAGGAACACGCTATTGTGCCAATAACTGTCCGTATAAAGTACGTCGTTTCAATTGGTTCAACTACGCGCTTAACAATAAGTTTGACTATAATATGAATAATGATTTAGGAAGAATGGTATTAAATCCTGATGTCGTTGTTCGTTCCAGAGGAGTCATGGAAAAATGTTCCATGTGTATACAAATGACTCAGGCTACCATCTTAGAGGCTAAAAAACAAGGCAGAAAAGTGGAAGATGGAGAATTCCAGGTAGCATGTTCACTGGCTTGTTCTAGCGGAGCAATTAAATTTGGAGATATTAATGATCCTTCATCAGAAATTGCAAGGCTATCAAAAGATAAAAGGAAATATGTATTGTTAGAAGAAGTAGGTACAAAACCTAATGTATTCTATCAGCACAAAATTAGGAATAGAAAAGAATCATAAAAATTTTAAGAAAGTTACTATGTCAGGACATTACGAAGCACCTATTCGCGAGCCGTTAATTTTAGGGGATAAAACCTATCATGACATTACGGAAGATATTGCCCGTCCTATTGAAACCAAAGCCGGGAAACTTTGGTGGTTTGCTTTTTATATTGCTTTAGTAGCCTTTATCTATGGTGTAGGGTGTATCGCTTATACGATAGGTACCGGAATAGGGGTATGGGGACTAAACAGAACGATAAATTGGGGATGGGATATTACAAATTTCGTTTGGTGGGTAGGGATAGGTCATGCAGGAACTTTGATTTCTGCTGTATTATTGCTTTTCCGTCAAAAATGGAGACTTTCCATTAACCGTTCTGCGGAAGCCATGACTATTTTTGCGGTGGTTCAGGCTGCCATGTTCCCATGTATTCATATGGGGCGTATATGGTTAGCTTATTTTGTATTTCCTATAACTAACCAGTTCGGAACTTTATGGCCCAATTTCAACTCCCCCTTATTATGGGACGTATTTGCCATCAGTACCTATTTTTCGGTTTCTGTGGTTTTTTGGTATATCGGACTAATTCCTGATTTTGCCATGGTTAGAGATCGAGCGGTTAAACCGGTAACTAAAAAGATTTATACTATATTAAGTTTTGGATGGGGAGGAAAAGCCAATCATTGGCAAAGATTTGAGGAAGTTTCATTAGTTTTGGCAGGTCTTGCAACTCCTTTAGTTTTTTCTGTTCATACCATTGTTTCCTTTGACTTTGCAACTTCAGTTATTAAAGGATGGCATTCAACAGTATATCCGCCGTATTTTGTTGCGGGTGCTATATTTTCCGGTTTTGCTATGGTTCAAACCTTGCTTAGCGTGGTGAGAAAAGTATGTCATTTAGAGGATTATATCACTCAAAAGCATATCGAATATATGAATATTGTAATTGTTGTGACGGGAGGAATGGTAACAGTAGCTTATATTACAGAATTCTTTATCGGATGGTATTCAGGTAGCAGATATGAAGATTTTACTTATTTCTCAGTTGGAGCTGCCACTGGACCATATTGGTGGGCATTTTGGTTATTAATCCTTTGTAATGTATTAATTCCTGCTTCTCTTTGGATAAAAAAATTAAGAAGAAATTTTCTATGGACCTTCATTGTTTCCATTGTTATAAATATCGGTATGTGGTTTGAAAGATTTGACATTATTGTTATCAATCTGTCACGTGATTATTTACCGAGTGCATGGACAATGTTCCAACCTTCTTTTGTAGACGTAGGAATATTCATTGGAACAATAGGTTTCTTTTCAGTATTATATCTATTATATGCAAGGACTTTCCCTGTTATAGCGCAGGCAGAATTGAAGACAATTATAAAAACATCAAGTGAAGGGTATAAAAAACATCATTTAGAAAATGAGCACCACTAAGACAATTATTTACGGTTTATACGGAGATGATGATCTCCTTATAGATGGGGTTAAGCAACTTCGTGATAGAGGAATTGAAATTAATGAAGTTTATACACCTTTTCCGGTACATGGATTAGATAAGGCAATGGGATTAAAAGAATCGAGAATGTCTGAATTTGCTTTTTTCTATGGAGCTATGGGGTTAGCTGTTGCTTCTGTGCTTACTTGGTATACGATGAATTATGATTGGCAGCAAAATATAGGAGGAAAACCGAGTTTTACTTGGACAGAAAATATGCCGGCTTTTATTCCAATTATGTTTGAGTTGACTGTATTTTTTGCCGCTCACCTTATGTCCATAACATACCTTATTTTAAACAAGCATTATCCGGGACAAAAAGCTCAAAATCCTGATCCAAGGACTACCGATGATAAATTTTTAGTTGAAATTTCTAATCAAAATTACGACCAAGTAAAGGAAATTTTGATTGCTACAGGTGTTGAGGAAATAACTGTAAAAAAAATTGAAGATGAAAAAAATAACTAAATATATTCTTTTTGCTATAACAGGAAGTTTGTTTATAATTTCTTGTAGTAAGAAAAAACCCAGTTTGGTTTATTTTCCAGATATGTACTATCCGGTAGCCTATGATCCTTATCAAGAGGCAGTAATTGCTTATGGGGAACAAGGCACGACGGTTCCTTTATTTTCAAAACAAGGAGGAGCAACCGCATTAGCGCCTGTACCCGGAACCATAGCTCAAAATCCCGAAGGAATTCTACCTATGGATTTGCCAAATACCCCTGAAGGATATGATGCTTCTAAAAAAATAACGGTTTCACCGCTAAACCCTTTAAACAAAGATAAGGACTTAGCCAGAGGAAAAGATTTATATATAAAAACATGTTCGGCTTGTCATGGTACAGCCGGAGACGGACAAGGTGATATTGTTCAATCCGGAGCATTTTCGGGAGTACCTAATTATAAGGATAGGGATATAACAGTCGGATCTGTACATTATGTTATGGAACATGGAAGAAATGCCATGGGATCTTATGCGGGGCAACTTTTACCCGGAGATATGTGGAGAGTTGCAGAATATGTAATAAACGAATTTAAACCTTCTGCAACATCAAACTCTGCAGAACAGACACAAACAACAGAACAATAATACAGCTATGAGATATACATTTTCATCAAGTCTTAAATTAACGTCCATAGTATTAATCGTAGTAGGATTGATAGCCTTTGGTATAGGGTATTATCAGAATTCACGTATAGATGAACATGCTGTTAAGGAAATTTTACATCATAATGAAGAATTAGCGGGAGCTCAACCCATGAATTCAGTTTATAAAGGAGATGTTGCGCACTCCAAAGAACATATTGAACATGCTGAACATCAGATTCATAACAGACCGTGGTCGGCATTTTTTGTTTCTTTGATGTTATTTTTCGGTATTTCAGCTACCGCCTTGTTTTTTGCTGCTGTACAACATGCAGGTAATGCCGGTTGGTCTATTGTTGTTATCAGAGTAATGGAAGGTATAGCTTCATTTTTACCTGTTGGCGGTTTATTAATGGTCATATTTATTCTTCTTTCATCATATGGTGGTGAACACGGAGGACTGAATCATTTATATCATTGGATGGATCCGTCTTTAACCGATCCTAATTCTTCGCATTTCGATTTACTTATAAAATCTAAGGAACCGTTTTTAAATAGACCGTTTTTTGTTATTAGAACGCTGATTTATGTAGCCGGATGTATTTTCTTTTTATGGAAAATAAAATCTCTAACGAGAAAGTTGGATGAAACTAAAGAAGTTTCCGATTATAAAAAAGTATACAATTGGAGTGTAGGTGCTATTGTTTTCTTTGCTTTGGCTTCCGCTTGCTGGGCATGGGATTGGTTAATGTCCATTGATCCTCATTGGTATTCTACTTTATATATGTGGTATGTATTAATCAGCTGTTTGGTTTCTTCCGTTGGAGTGATGTTGATTATTTCCATATATCTGAAAAAGAAAGGTTTTTTACCAGCATTTAACGATAATCATATGCATGATCTTGCTAAATTTTTGTTTGGATTTAGTCTTTTATGGTCTTATCTGTGGTTTGCGCAATTTATGTTGTATTGGTATGCTAATATTCCTGAGGAAACGGTATATTTCTTTGGAAGATACAAGTTATATGGACCTACTTATTTTACCATGTTGATTCCGAATTTAGTTTTACCGTTTTTGATATTAGTAAGCAGTAAAGTGAAGAGAAATTATGTCATTGTCCCTATTATGGCTTGTGTGGTACTATTCGGTCATTATTTGGATATGTTTAATATTATTATGCCGGGAACAGTTGGTGCTTTCTGGGGTATAGGACTATTAGAAATTGGGGCTTTTATTTTTATGTTGGGACTATTTATATTTACTGTAATGTATTCTATAAGTAAGCTTAATTTAGAAGCTAAAGGTAATCCATACTATCATGAAAGTGAATTATTTGAATATCCTTTCTAATCATTAAAAGTATTTATTATAAAAAAAGCATCTCTATTATGAGATGCTTTTTATTTATTATGGAATTTATTTTTGTCTGAAATATATTTCAATCGGTACACCTGTCAATTCAAAATTTTGACGTAATTTATTTTCAATAAATCGTTTATAGGGTTCTTTGATATATTGCGGCAGATTTGCAAAAAATGCAAATTGTGGAGTTCTGGTGGGAAGCTGAGTACAGTATTTAATTTTTATATATTTACCTTTTATACTTGGCGGGGGGGTAGATTCAATTATAGGAAGCATAACTTCATTTAATTTACTGGTTTTGATCCTGCGTGAACGATTTTCATAAACTTTCATGGCAGTTTCTACCGTTTTATACACACGCTGTTTAGTAATAGCCGAGGTAAAAATGACGGGTACATCCGTAAATGGAGCAATCTTTTCTTTTATAAAATTTTCAAATTGTTTTAAGGTATTGGTTTCTTTTTCAACTAAATCCCATTTGTTAACGACGATAACAACTCCTTTTCGGTATTTTTGGGCTAAAAATAAGATGTTCATATCTTGTTTTTCCCAACCTAAGGTTGCATCTATCATTAAGATTACAACATCTGAATCCTCAATTGAACGTATGGAACGCATTACGGAATAAAACTCAAGGTTTTCATTTACTTTAGTTTTTTTCCGCATACCGGCGGTATCAATCAATACAAATTTATATCCGAATTTTTCATATAAGGTTTCGATACTGTCTCTGGTAGTACCGGCTATATCTGTTACGATATTACGCTCGTTTTCCAATAAAGCATTGGTAAACGTTGATTTTCCCACATTAGGCCTTCCTGCAATGGTTATTCTCGGCAAGCCTTCAAAAGGGTCTACATAATCATCTTCTTTAAATGTGGCAACTATATCATCCAGCAGGTCTCCTGTACCGCTACCCGTCATTCCTGATATAGTATAATATTTCTCCATTCCCAATGAATAAAACTCCATGGCTTCCGTTTCCAACATAGCATTGTCAACTTTGTTAACAACTAAAAAGACAGGTTTGTCTGTTTTTCTTAAAAGATTGGAAACCTCTTTATCCATATCGGTGATGCCTTCTGTTACATCAACTAAAAATATAATCGCAGAAGCTTCATCTACAGCAAGTTCAACTTGTTTTCTTATTTCTTCTTCGAAAATATCTTCTGATCCAACTACGTAACCTCCGGTATCAATAACAGTAAAATCGACTCCGTTCCAGTCACTTTTTCCATAATGCCGATCACGAGTAACCCCGGCCACACTATCAACAATTGCTTCCCTCTTTTGTAGTAATCGATTAAAAAGAGTAGATTTTCCTACATTAGGCCTTCCTACAAGCGCTATAATATTTGACATATCATATTTTTTGCAAAGGTAAATAAAAATAAATAGCAGATTTATATATGGAGTATATAAACGTTATTGACGCTATTATAATAATTGTTTTAAATGTTTGTATTCAATAAATTATGCTCTAAATATAAAATTATGTATATTCATTGTGAGAATTATAAATTTTGTTATATTTTTGATTTTTAAATTTTAATAATTAAAGGCGTTTTTTGATTTTGGAAAAAAGAATTAATGTAACTAAGGTATTTTTACCTCCTTTATCTGAATATAATACATATTTAGATAAAGTTTGGAAAAATCAATGGCTGACCAATAGAGGTGAATTAGTTTTAAAACTTGAAGAGAAACTCAAGAAGTATTTAAATATTACTAATATATTAGTTACTAATAACGGTACCGTCCCTATTCAAATAGCATTGAAAAATATTGCTGAGGGAGGAGAAGTTATTACTACACCTTTTAGCTTTGTGGCCACTACTTCCGCCATTATATGGGAAAGCTGTAAACCGGTGTTTGTGGATATTGATCCGGATCATCTGACTATAGATGAATATAAGATTGAAGAAGCAATTACAGATAAAACTACGGCAATATTAGCAACCCATGTGTTTGGTAATCCTTGCAATGTAAAAATAATTGAAAAAATTGCAAAGAAATATCAAATAAAGGTTATTTATGATGCAGCGCATTGTTTTGGAGTAGAGCATGACAGCAAATCCGTATTCGAATATGGTGATATAAGTACCTGTAGTTTTCATGCTACCAAGCTATTTCATACGGGAGAAGGAGGAGCTATATTTTGCAAAGATTCAGAATTGATGAAAAGGTTAAATTATAATCATAATTTTGGATACACTGAAACCAATGATATATGTGGTGTAGGAATTAATGCTAAAATATCTGAACTACAAGCAGCAATGGGCTTGTCCGTATTACATTATATTGATTATATAATTGCTGAAAGGAAAAAAGTAGTAGATTTTTACAATGAATCTTTAGATTTTAGTAGATTAAAATCAATTCAAATAAGAGAAAATACTAAGTGGAATTACAGCTATTATCCCGTTATATTTAATTCTGAAAAGATACTATTAAAGGTATTACAAAAATTAGCAGAAGAAAATATTGTACCCAGACGTTATTTTTACCCTTCATTAAATACAATAAATTATGTTAAAGGTAATAAAATGCCAGTATCAGAGTCCATATCAGAAAAAATTTTATGTTTGCCTTTATATGTTGGTTTAGAAAATAGTGATTTAGAAATAATAACAAAACTTGTAAATAGGTATAGTGAATAATAATTTTATATTTTTAAAAAAGTAATCATTTATAAATTAAAACGGGATTCTTTAAAAATTTTTGTTAGTTATAGATATTTAGTAACTTTCAAATTAAATTGTATTTAATTTTAATTTAATAATATGATCAAATAGTAAATCATAAAATTCACATTATGAAAGTAAAAGAACCTGAGTCTAAATACAGAGTACGATTTGCAGATTGTGACCCTATAGGTCATCTTTCTAATCTTCGTTATTTTGATTATATGCTAAATGCTAGGGAGGATCACTGTTTAGATAATTATCAGTTAGATAATTTTGAACAATCTAAAAAAACCGGATGTTTATGGGTTGCTTTACAAAATCAGATTGCTTATATCAAAGAAGTTAGATATAATAAAGATATTATAATTACTAGTAAAATAGTAAAATATACAGACAGGACTAACACAGTTGAAGTGTTAATGTTAAATAAAGACAAAAGTTTGACACATGCTGTTTTATGGGTTACTTTAATATATTTTAATTTATCTACCCGAAAATCTGAAGTTCAACCGCAAAATTTTTTGGATTTGTTTCAAGAAATATGTGTAAGTATACCGGAAAATTTGTTTGAGGAACGAGTGGAAAGTTTAAGAAAACAAAATAAAAAAAATAGTTAAAAAAATAGATGATAGTAACTGAAACCACACTTAAAGGATGCTATATTTTAAAACCGCAATTTTTTGAAGATTCACGCGGATTTTTTATGGAGACATTTAATCTTGATACATTTGAAAAAAAAGTAGGATATAAACCCAATTTTGTTCAAGATAATGTCTCTAAGTCTTCATATGGGGTTATACGAGGTTTACATCAGCAGTTACCCCCCTATTCTCAAGCTAAATTAGTATACGTATTGCAAGGTAAGGTAATTGATGTTGCCGTTGATGTACGAAAAAATTCTCCGACTTTCGGGCAATATATATCAGTTGAATTATCGGCAACCAATAAGAAACAACTGTTTATACCGAAAGGTTTTTTACATGGATTTTCAGTAATATCAGAATCAGTTATTTTTGCTTATAAATGTGAAGGATTTTATCATAAGGAAAGTGAACTGGGTGTTAATCCTTTAGATAAAGATTTAAATATTGATTGGGGGATTGATGCTGGGGATAGAATTATTTCTGAAAAAGACTTAAATGCGATTTCTTTTAAAGAATTCAAACCCGTTGAATTATAATAGATTATGAAAAAAATATTAGTTACAGGGGGAGATGGGCAATTAGGAAGATCTTTAAAGCAAAGATTAAAAGAGAAACCTCTTGCAAATTATAGTTTTACATTTACAGATGTTCAAGAGTTAGATATATTAGATGAAATATTTGTAAAAACGTATTTTTTTTCAAACAAGTTTGATTACGTAATTAATTGTGCTGCCTATACTGCTGTTGATAAAGCAGAAACAGATATTGAAATGGCCGAAAAACTTAATGCTGATGCTGTTAAGTTCTTAGCAAAAGCAAGTGCTTCTCAAAAAGCTACTTTCATACATATTTCAACAGATTATGTGTTTTCAGGAGATGAATCAACACCACGTAAAGAAGATGATCCAGTAGCACCTTTAGGTATTTACGGTAAAACCAAATTAAATGGAGAGATACTAGCTCAATACTATAATCCAAAAACATATATAATAAGAACGGCTTGGCTATATTCTCCTTTTGGGAATAATTTTGTGAAAACGATGTTAAAATTATTTAAAGAAAAAGAAGAAATAAATGTTATTAACGATCAAATAGGATCTCCTACAAATGCATTAGATTTAGCAGATGCTATCTTAACTATTATACAAAATGATATAGGAGCTTATGGAATATACAATTTTTCAAATGAAGGCGAATGTTCTTGGTATCAATTTAGTGAAGAAATAAAAAAAATAAGTAAATCTAAAATTAAAATCAATCCTATTCCTACTTCAGACTATCCTACTCCCGCAAAACGACCGCAGTATAGCTTGTTAGATAAAACTAAAATTAAAAATACATTTGGAATTTCAATCCCTGAATGGAAAGATAGTTTAAAAGAATTGCTCAATAGATGAATATAATAATTTAAATTATCTATATTTGTATAAAAAAAATATGATAAAATTTATTTCAATCTTCATGTTAGGGCTAACTCTACTACTTACTAGTTGTGATAAACCGGTTAACGGTCAAGAAGTGGCGCCACCAAACAGGTATTCTTTCCAAGTTATTGAGTCTGCTGAAGGATTAAGAACCTATGTTTTTGATGGTAAAACTGGAGACGTTTTCGTTAGAACCCCTGACGGAAAATGGTGGAATGATTCTGGTATTAAAACTGCACAAAAAAGCAAATAAGAAGATAAATACTTCTATAAAACTCTTAATTATACTTTTTACTAATTAAGAGTTTTTAATTGGTTAAATCTTCAAAGTATTAATTTATTAAAAATATATTTACATATAGTTTGCTATTTATATATAATATAATGAAATATTTTAATCAATCATATTTATAGACTATATTTTAATAAATATTATATGGGCAATAAATTATTTCTATTTTATGGGTAGAGATATAAAAGTTCTTTTATTTGATTGTAAATTATTCAATAGGAAATGGCGATTTCATCACGCAAAATTAGTTTAAACATCTTTATTATAAAGGCACTTACTCTTGTTATAAATTTATTAATTGTTAGTGTTTCTGCAAAGTATTTTGGATTATCTTTAGATAGGGATATATGGATTATAGCTACTGCATTTATAGTCAATTTAAACAATACATTTTTTAATCCTATATCAGATGTTTTTAGGATAAAATATGTTCAAGTTAAAGAGGAAGAATCGGTTCAATCAGCATTAATTAAAACGGGTTCTTTATTGCTTGTCTATACTATTATGGTTATTTTACTAGTAGTTATTTTTTTCTTTTACGGTAAAAATATTATTCATAGTTTATTCACTGTGGATGGTTTATTACTAAATAGATATTGTTTATTTGTTAATATTTTACTTTATAGTATTTTGTTTACGCAATTTACTTCAATCGGTATAGGTATCTTAAATGCAAATAATATATTTTATATACCAGAAATAACATCATTTTTTACATCATTTTTTAACTTAGGGATAATATATTTTGGTACATCATATATAGGTATTTTCTCTTTATATGTGGGTCAATACTTTAATTTACTAATTTTATCTTTAGTAATAATTTATTTTTTAAGAAAAAATAAATTATTACCTATTTTTAAATGGAATAAAACTTTTATATCTCAAGCGAAGGTATTTATAGTATTTGGTATCCCTTTTTATTTTCCTTATATAGTTGGTCAAATAAATTCATTAATTGAAAAAAGTTTATCCAATAAAATGGGAGTAGGTATTGTTTCAATGATTGATTATGCACAAAAATTCACTTTATTATTTCAGGTTGTTTTTACTAGTATTATATTAACAGTCATAATTCCTCAACTTACTAAAAATTTTTATAGAAAAGAATGGGAAGAATATTATACTTCCTTTTATAATTACTTGAAATTTATAATTTTAATAGTGAGTTTTTTTGTTCCCTTACTATATTTAAATGCTTATGAGATTAATTATATATTTTTTAAAAAAGGAGTAGTTAGCATAAGTAACATAGAACAAATTTCGCATTTAACTAAATTATATTCCATATCTTTTATAGCCATTTGTTTATATGTTTATATATCACCGGTAATGATTTCTCAATTAAAAAATAAACAACAAGCGGTATTGGGAGTTTTAACTCAAATAGGAATTATTATATTTAATTGTTATTTTTATAAACTATATTATCAATTTACGTTTCCCGTATCTATAGGTCTTTTTCATTTATTAATAGCTTTTATAATGCTTTATATAATATCTATTCATAATAAGAAGAAAATATTTTTATATCTATTTAAATCTATCTTATTATTAATATTATTACTAGTAATTGGAGAAATCATAAACCATTTTATCCATTTTAATAATATTTATTTTTCACTCTTATTTAAAACCGGGATAATGTCAATTATTATTTTAGCTTTCACTCCTTTGTTAGGAATAAATGTTTTATTTTATTTTAATCAACACTTAAATAAATGGAATTTAAAAATTTAACCTTAATTTTTGCTCATTTTGAAAAAGAACATTTAGGAAAAGATGTTTTTCTAGTCCCTTATTATCTTGGAAAAGAATTATCCTATGAAGTAACCATAGTATATAAAAAAACTAAAACAAATAATTTATTTAAAAATAATAGCTACAAGGGAGTTAAATTACGTTCCTTAATAAATATATTTAAGCTAAATAAATTACAAAATACGTCATTTTTTTTATCTTCATTGCTTTATGTTATTAAGAATGGTAAAAAGATTGATTTATTAATGACTTTTCATTTCAGGTTTACAAGTGCCATATTATGCGTTTTATATAAAATGATCAATCCTAATGGGAAGTTTTATTTAAAAGTGGATGGTGGAAAAGATATTGTAGAAGTGAGAAAAAAAGCGTCATATTTTAAAAATATATTATATAATAAATTGCTCAATCAAAGTGATTATATTTCATTAGAAACGAGTAAAGTATATAAATTGTGGATAGATCACTTAAATATACAAGAAAAAATATTTTTAGTTAGAAATGGATTCGATGAAAAGGAGCTTGAAAAATCGTCAATTAAATTAATTCCTTTTACAAAAAAAGAAAATATAGTTATCACGGTTGGACGAATAGGTGCGGTTGAAAAAAATACATTAATGTTTTTAAAAGCTATTGAAAAATTATCTGAATTAAAGGATTGGAAATTTTTTTTAATAGGCCCAATTGAAGATAAGTTTAAAAATAGTATAAATGAATTTTATATTAAAAATCCAAAATTAAAAGATAAAATTATTTTTACAGGATCAATTTATGAGAAAAAGGATTTATGGGAGTATTATAATAAAGCAAAAGTATTTGTTTTAACTTCGATTACGGAAAGTTTTGCTTTAGTATATACGGAAGCATATAGATTTAATAATTATATTATTTCAACGAATGTAGGTGGGGCAAAAGATACCATAGAAAAAAATCAAAATTTTGGAAAATTAGTGGGACAAAATAATGATGAAGAATTAAAATCTATTTTAGAACAAATAATTAATGATAATGATTATTTTTTAAAATATCCTGATAAGGATCATTCTGATAATTCATGGCAAATATGTTTAAAATCATTAGTTGATAGTATTAAAAATAATAAAATTGGAGTATAAAATTATTATAGTAAATTATAATGGATGTTCAGACACTATAGAATGTTTGGAATCATTATTAAAATCTACCAATCAAAACTTTCAATTGTTTATTGTAGATAATTCATCAAAAAATGATGATTATGAAATATTTAAGAAATGGGGTCAAAACATTTCCATGGATATAGAAACCAAATTCCCAGAATTGGTTTTTCCAATTTCAGAAAAGTCGAGTCAAGATTTGTTGTATTTAAATGAAGAAGAATTTTATGAGTTAAAAGATATTGAACAAAAAATTGTATTTATTAGAGCAAAGGAAAACAAAGGATTTTCAGCTGCAAATAATATTGTTTTAAAATATTTAAAAAAACAGGATAAATATGACTATATTTGGCTCTTAAATAATGATACAGTAGTAGCCGTAGATTTTTTGAATAATATTTCGAAAAAATTTGAAAAAATACCAAAATATATCGGTATAATAGGAAATTCTTTGTGTTATTATAATCAGCCGGAAATATTACAATGTGTAGCTAATAAATATAGTGATTGGCTTGCTCATACCTTTCCTTTATATGAATGCATGAATTATTCGGATATTCCTAAAAAAGCAATATACAATTTAATACCCATAGGAGCTTCAATGTTTATAAAAAAAGAATGTTTTATGGAAGTAGGATTTCTCGAAGAAGATTATTTTTTGTATTTTGAAGAGTGGGATTATACTAGTAGAGCAAAGAAAAAAGATTGGAAATCAATAATATTTACTGATTTATATATTTATCATAAACACGGAACAACTATAGATAACGGAAATAATGAAGGTAAATCTAAAACTTTATTTTCAGATTATTATTTGTTAATTAATAAATTGGTTTTTGCAAAGAAAAACTTAAAATGGTATCATTTACCATCAGTTTATTTAAGTTTTGTACCCGTCATAATTAATAGAATAAGACGAGGGCAATGGGATAGGGTGAAGATGATATTTAAAATAATTTTAGGATTAAAATATGATGTGAAATGAGTAGTAAGATTATGATCTTATCTTTAGGTAGGACAGGAAGTTTACCACTATATTCTGATAATATAGTTTTACATTTTCCTGAAAATAGTTACGATTACTATAAATCTAAATATGCTATAGAAGGTATTTCAATACCTAATCAAAAATCATTAATAACCTATAAATCAGCTTTTTCCTTTATTTTAAATACACTTTTTATACTCCCATTTTATAGTTTAGTTCTTTTACCTAAAATAGTGAAAAATTACAGAATTCTATATTTACCATATTTTCATTTATGGAATTTACCATTTATATTGCTCTTTAGATTATTAGGTCGCGACGTAATATTGACAGTACATGATGGTATATTGCATAAAGGTGAAAACGGTTTTTTGCTTCAACAATATTCTAATTTAAATATTAGATTGAGCTCTAAATTAATTTTTTTAACAAACTATGTTAAAGTTAATGTGGAAAAAACGTTAAAATTAATTAAAACGAGTATTATAGTTCCTCATGGATTGATTGAAACAATATCATTAGTTGATTCTCCTTCTAAAATAAATAGGGGGAAAAATATACTTTTTATAGGAAGAATTAGTCCTTATAAAGGTGTAGAGCTTTTAGCTGAGGTCATTGAAGATATAAGGGATAAAATAGATAAATGTATAATTGCCGGAAAAAGCATTTATGATTTAAAAATTAAAGATACGGATAAATTAAAAATTCAGGATAAATACCTATCTGATGTCGAAATAGGTGGACTTTTAAATTGGGCAGATATTTTAGTTTTACCTTATTTGGAAGCGACACAATCGGGAGTTATAACTCTCGGGATTAGTTCAGAATTACCTATGGTTTGTACAAATGTTGGAGGTTTTAATGAACAATTAGATCAAGATGAATGTATTTGGGTTGAGCCCAATAAAGATTCATTAAAGAAAGGTTTAGTACATTTAATTGAAAATCAATCTCAAAGAGATTATTTAATTAAGAAAATGCATAAAAAGAAACTATCTCTTAAATGGGATACAATTTCATTACAAATATTTAAATTTTTAAATACTAATGAATAATCTGAAGATTACAAAAAGTAAATTCATATTTTTTAGTTTTGCTTTTTTAGGTTTAATTATAGCCATTAGCAGTAGCTTTATATTACCTAAAAAATATTTTTCCGATGCATTAACGATTATTCATAATCCATGGAATTTAAGTGGAATAATAGGAGGTTTTCAGTTTTCAATTTTTTTTTATTCCATTACAGGGATGAGATGGATGCCTTTTCCTTTAGTTGCTTTAATACAATATCCGATTCTAATATATATTTTAACTAAAATAGGAATTCCTTCAAATTTTGATAAAGCAAAAATGACCAATATTATCATGTATTTTTCTTTTTTTGTAATTGGCATATATATATCAATGCAAACGAAGGAATTTATTTCATTTATATTTTGTGCATTTCTTGTTTTTATAATTAGGAATAAAAAAGATATTTTAAAAAATAGAATAATAATATGTTCATCATTAATATTATTTGCAATGATATTTAGGACTTATTTTTATGCAATTTTAATTTTATGTATATCTTTTAGTGTTTTAAGTTTTTTAAAATTTAAGTTTAATACATTTTTAATTATTATCTTCGGATTGTTAGTTATCATTCTTATAAGTTTTGTGCATAATATTGGTAATAAAGGATATATGTCTGATAAAACCCGCACGGAATTAAATGAAGAGAGATTAGATGATCCTAAAATAAAAGAAGAATCAAGATCAGCTATAATTCCTCCGTTACCGACCAATACATGGTATGGGGAAGTCGTGTCAATATTATATGGTTTTATAGTAGTAAATATTCCTATCACATCAATTTTCTCTACATCACCCCAGATAATTATATTTGCAATTTGGCAACTAGGATTATTTTTTTGTTTATCTTTAAAATTTGACCAAATCTTGAGGGCTAAAAAAAATAATAATATTAATTGGGCATATTATATAACATTTTCATTTTTTATTGTTCAAGGCTTATTTGAGCCAGACTTAGGATCCTCCATAAGACATAAAGCAGGTATATTTCCATTGATTTATTTTATTTTATTTTATGATGCTAAAAAAAAATAATTTTCAACAGATAAATTTTATTTTTTTAATATTAATATTAAGTACTATACTATTCAGATCGATTTGTACGATTTTAATTATTGCCTATATCGTTTTCCAATTTTTTATTTTTATTAAATTTAAAGTCAAAATAAAATTTAACGGGTTGATAATTTTATTATCGATGCCTTTTCTAATTGAAGTTTTAATGTTTTGGAATAATGATTATGCTTATTATGGTTTTAAATCTTTAGAAAAAAAAATTATCTATTTATTTTTTCCTTTTTTTATTCTTTTATCACCTTTTAAAATTGATGTATTTAAAATAATTAATTATTGGGCGAAAATTTTGTGCTTAATATTAATCTGTTTTTTAATTAGGTATGTGGTTTTATATCAAGATAATATAATTAATTATTTTAATGGAATTGATGTATGGGATATGGGATATAGTTTTTCTAGAAGTATAGACAATAATCATGCACCGGCACTTAATTTAATTGTATCGTTTTGTTGTATTTGTTCCTTATATAATTTTTATAAAATCACCTCAAAAAGGCGTTTCGAAAAAATTATTAATTTTATAACCTACATAATGTTGTTGGTTTTTGTTTTCTTAATCAATACGCGGATAGCTGTTTGTAGTTCAATACTGGGTTCAATATTTATAACCTTATATAAATTTAAATCTTCATTTACTATTAAACAAAGCGTTTTAATTACAGCCATAGTTTTTATCTTTATAGTCATTTTTATAACACTTTTCCCATATACAATAAAGAAATATACAACGGTTTCATTTGGAAACATGGATAAAATTGGAAAACTTGATGAGGTTGAAAATCCTGAAGGTGAAATTTACAATTCGTTAGTAACAAGAATAAGTATTTGGAAATCAGCTTTAGACTTGTCTAAAAGGAATATTTGGTTTGGAGTAGGAGCCTCAGACGGGAAAAGAAAATTATTTGATTACTACTATGAAACAGACCAGATGTTTTTATTTAAATATAAATTTCCGGTTCACAATCAATACTTAGATTATTTAATAAGGTTTGGAATTGTAGGCCTGGTGTTGTTAATTATTTTTATGGCATTACCACTTTATATTGGGTTTAAATTACATAACTCTTTAATAATTTATTATTCTCTATCATTTATAGTAGCCAATATAACAGATGATTTTTTAATTCGTTTTGATGGAATCGTATTTAGCTGTATTTTAGTTAGTTTTTTTGGGTATTTATATGTACGGAATCAAGATAAATATTTTTTAAAAGAGTAAAATTTTTATTAAGATCAAAATATTCCATACATCTTTCTAATCCTAATTTGCCCATTTTTTCACGGGTTAAATGATCTTTTAAGATATTAATAAATTCTTGAATATCATTTTCATTCGTAAATAAAAATCCGGTTTCTCCGTGTTTTACGATATCTTTATTTCCAATTATATTTGTTGCTAGAATCGGCTTTTGAAATGCCATAGCTTCTAAAGGGGCAATAGGTAGTCCCTCCCATAAGGATGTTTGAATATATATATCTAATTGGTTTAAATAATCAAAAATATTTTCACGATTTAACCAACCCGTTATAGTTATATTTTGGGAAGTAATAGCATTTCGTAATTCTCCGTCTCCAATCCATAAAAAATCTATATCAGGGTTATTTTTGGCAATATTATTAAATAACCAAGGATTTTTAATATGTGATATTCTTCCAATGATACCTATAACTAACCGATTATTTTTAATTATTTTACGTTTAAATTTATCTGATATAGCTTCAATATTAATCCCATTTCTTACCAATAATGTTTTGCCGAATTTTTTTCCATATTCAAATTCACTATCTCCACATGAAATTGTCGTTCCCCCAAAAAATTTGGAAGTATATTTTTCTATATAATAAAAAAATTCTTTTTTTAAATAAGAAATATCTTTACGTAAAAAAGAATAAGCATGAGGAGTATAAAATACAACTGCTTTTTTGTAAAATAAGGATACAAATCTTCCAATTACTCCCGCTTTAGATGAATGAAGGTGTATAATGTCAGGTTTTAATGATTTACATATATTTAATAATTCATATATGCTTTTAAAATCTTTTAAAGAAATTTCTTTATTAATATCTAATTCAATTAATGAAACCCCGTTAGATAATTCCTTTTTAATATCTATATTAGCAACTTCACGACGTTTTCCACAATATGCAATAGTAGTATCAAATAAATTAGATTGTTTTCCAAAAAAAATCGTTAAGTCTTTGATATACGTATAAATACCCCCACCAAGGGCCTCAACAACATGTAAAACTTTTATTTTATCCATAATTTTGTGAAATTAATAATTTTTATGTAAATATTATGTTCATATTAAAACAAACTAAAATACTAAAATAAAAAATATTGGTTTAAGAAAAAATAACTATTTTTATCGATTAATAAATTTATTTTTTTTTTATAAATTATAGGATGTATGAGGTATACTCGATATTTAAAAAATAGTTATTTTTTACAACTATTGTTCGATATAGTTTTCATAATTATTTTATTCTTTCATTTTTTAAAAATTCAATATTATCATTTAGGTATATATGTTGTTTCATTAAGAGAATTATTAGATGCACATTATAAGGCGTTAATATTACTTTTGATGAGCTGGTATTTTATTTCACTGAAAACCCATTTATATGAGATTAAAAGGAATACCGGTATTGGAATAATTTTAAAAAACAACATTTTTCAGATTATTTTATTTGGTGTCATAACCTTTTTTGTGTCAGGATTAAAAAAGGATGATCTATTTTCAAATAAAGTGACTATATATTTTTTAATATCTCTATTTCTGATTACTTTTTTTATTAGAGCTGTTCTTTTTCTATTTTTAAAAATTTATAGAACTTTAGGAGGAAATTATATAAGAGTTATTTTTATTGATGAGAATAATAATACCCCATCATTTATAAAATTTTTGTCTAAAAGAAAAGATTATGGATATGTAAATTGTGGAAGTTTTTTAGCAAACATTGAAGATGATATAGAAAAAAATAAATACAAATTTGATTTAGAAAAGTTAAAAAGTTTTATACTTGAAGAAGAAATATTAATAATATTTTTTTCATTAAACGGTAAACTTTCGCATTCTGTTCATGATCAATTAGTCGTATTAGCACAAAAACTTCATATAGAAATTAGATTTATTCCAAGCACTTTATACAATTCATTTTATAGTCTGGATTTAGAATATTATGATACGTATCCAATATTGTTATTTAAAAAATTTCCTTTAGATGATTTTTGGAATCAATTTATCAAAAGGCTATTTGATATTCTATTTTCATTGTTTGTAATAATTTTTATTTTAAGTTGGCTATACCCTCTTATTGCAATAGCAATTTTGCTAGAATCGGGCAAACCTGTAATCTATGCTCAAAAAAGAGTGGGATTAGGAGGGAATATATTTTATTGCTATAAATTCCGAACGATGAAAAACAGTAAAGATAATGACATTAAAGCTACTGTGAAAGATGATTCCAGAGTTACTCAATTAGGTAGAATATTACGAAAATCAAGTTTAGATGAAATGCCTCAGTTTTTTAATGTATTGAAAGGAAATATGTCTGTTGTTGGACCTAGACCTCATATGGTTGTTCAAGATATTTATTATAATGATCTTTTATTAAGATATAGTCGTAGACACCATGTTAAACCTGGAATTACCGGATTAGCTCAAGTAAAAGGTTTTAGAGGGGAAATAAATTCCAGAGAAGATATGCAAAAAAGAATAATTGCAGACATTTATTATGTTAGAAAATGGACTTTTTATTTAGATATGATTATAATCTTGAGAACCGTATTTAAGACTATTGGAGGAGATAAGAAAGCAATTTAATTTTTTATAGTAAAATAATACATAAAACATATAATTTATTTTAATAAAATATATATTTTTGTAATGTTTGAAAATAATAAGTAAAATATTCATATTTTTTGCTACGTTACTAATTGTAGCACATTCCTTTGTTCCTCATCAGCACAAGGTTAAATTTGAAATTGTTTTTCACGAATGTTTTTTATCTGAGGCTAAAAATACTCATTCTATAAACTTATTCGAGAAACTCGAAGATATAATCAAACATATAAATTTAGGAGAAAAAAATTTAGACGATTTTAAATTATCTATCTCTAATTATGAATTTTCTCAACAACTCATTTATATTATACCGGAATCTTTTTTGGGGCATAATTTTCTATTATTAAATTCTTCGAATAAAGATTCAAATTTCTACTATGCATATACAAAAACCACTTCTGATAAATTTTTAGGAAGAGGTTTGAGAGCTCCCCCATTAATAAATCCCTAAAATTCCAACTGATTTAAGTATTCGGAGATAATAAATATATTATTAATTCTTATTCTCCGTAACTAAAGTTTCTATTCAAAAAATTAAGTAACAGTTAATTTTAACATAAAAAATAGTATAGATGAATTACAACTCATTATTTAAACTTTTGTTTAAATAATGAGAATAATGATCCATTTCAATTCATAATTCAAACAATTTAATCATGTTTCAAACCATAATTGATTTATCAATAAAATATAAATTATTGGTTGCATTGGGAGTAGTAGTATTAATGGTTTGGGGTCTATATTCTCTTAAACATATACCCATAGATGCTACCCCTGACATAACCAATAATCAAGTGCAGGTAGTAACTACCTCACCTACCTTAGCTCCACAAGAAGTGGAACAATTATTAACCATACCTCTTGAATCAGAATTAAGAAATATTCCCGGAGCTATAGAAGTACGATCTATTTCAAGATTTGGTTTATCCATAATTACCGTTGTATTTAAAGAAAACATTCCCATAATACAAGCCAGACAGCTAGTTAAAGAACAAATAGATATCGCTAAAAGCGAAATTCCCGATGGAATAGGAGAACCGCAATTAATGCCTATTACTACAGGATTAGGAGAAATTTGTCAATATATAATTAAAGTTAATCCCGGATATGAATCTACTTATAATCTTGAGGAATTAAGGACAATTCAAGAGTGGATAATTAAAAAGCAACTCAACGGAATCGAAGGAATAATAGAAATTTCAAGTTTTGGAGGAAAAGTTAAAGAATATGAAGTAGCTATAGATCCCATCTTATTACAAAGTTACAATATCACTTTAGAAGAAGTTAATAATGCACTAGAGAAAAATAATCAAAATTCCGGATCCGGTTACATTCAACAAAAGCATAATTTGTTCTACATACGAACAGAAGGGAGACTAAAAAATTTTCAAGATATTGAAAATACGGTTATAACAGTAAAAGATCAAGTACCCATTAAAATTTCAGATATAGCGATTGTAAAATATGCTTCAGCCCAAAGATTTGGAGCTATGACAATGGATGGAAAGGGAGAAGTGGTTGGAGGAATCACGTTGATGTTAAAAGGAGAAAACTCTTATAAAACAGTTAACAAGGTAAAAGAAAGAATCAATCAAATTAAAAAAACATTACCCGAAGGTTTAGATCTTTATATTTATTTAGATAGAGCAAATCTTATAGAAAAGACTATTTCAACCGTTAAAAAAAATTTACTAGAAGGTGGAATAATAGTAATGTTAGTTGTAATTATCTTAATAGGCGATATAAGAGCTGGGCTAATAGTAGCATCCATTATTCCACTTTCATTATTATTTGCGCTGATACTGATGAATTTATTCGGAGTTTCAGCAAATTTACTTTCCTTAGGAGCTATAGATTTTGGAATAGTTGTAGACGGGGCAATTATAATTATAGAATCGGTCATTTCAGTTTTACATGCAAACTATTTAGGAAAAAAGCTTACTCAAAAAGAATTAGATAACGTAGTATCTAAAACAGCAGGAGAAATATATAAATCAGCAGCTTTCGGAATCCTTATTATTATTTTAGTGTTTATTCCCATTATGACTTTACAGGGAATAGAGGGTAAAATGTTTAGGCCCATGGCCTTCACTGTTAGTTTTGCCATAGTTGGAGCTTTTATATTATCATTAACCTATGTACCCGTATTGTCAACATTTGTCCTTAAAAAAAATATTGAAAACAAAGTAACCTTCGCAGATAAAATCATGAATAAATTAAAATCAATTTATTTGCCTGTTTTAGATAAAGTATTGCAAATACCCTATATTCTCATAGGTAGCATTTTTGTAATCTGGCTTTTTTTTCTCTTGGTTTTCGCTAATATGGGAGCCGAATTTGTTCCCACCTTACAAGAAGGAAATATAGCTATGCAAATGAGCATACAGCCCGGAAGTTCATTAGAAGAGAGTATACGCACTACTTCAAAAGTTGAAAAGATAATTAAAGACAATTTTCCGGAGGTAGTACATGTAATTTCAAAAATAGGAACGGCCGAAATACCAACGGATCCAATGGGTATAGAAGATTCAGATATCATGATTGTTTTAAAAGAAAAAAAACAATGGGTTTCAGCCAAAACACAAGATGAATTAGTGGAAAAAATAAAAGAAAAGTTGTCGACAATATTAGGGGCTTCTTTTGAATTTTCTCAACCAATACAATTAAGATTTAATGAGCTTATGACAGGAGCAAAATCAGACATAGTAATTAAAATTTATGGAGAAGATGCAAGAGAATTAAAAAAGTTGGCAGATCAAACGGCTCAGACTATAAATAAAATAGAAGGAGCAGCCGATGTAAAAGTAGAACAAACCGAAGGGCTAAAACAAATGAAAATAAGTTATGATAGAAATAAGTTAGCACAATATGGATTAGATATAACTACCTTAAATGAAGTAATCCGATCTTGGGTAGCAGGAGTAAAATCAGGGGTTATAATGGAAGGAGAACGCCGTTTTGATTTAGTAATGCGACTGGATGAAAAATATAGAAAAGATTTAAATTTAGATCAATTACCAATACGTACGGCTACCCAAAATTTAATTCCCGTTTCCGAAGTGGCAACCGTGAATTATGAATCCGGACCAATGATGATTTCAAGGGAACAAGCACAAAGAAAAATTAATATAGGAGTAAATGTGCGTAATTCCGATATAAATTCCCTGGTACAAAAAATTCAATCAAGAGTAGAAGATAACATCAAATTACCACCGGGATATTCCATTGAATATGGTGGAGCATTTAAAAATTTACAAGAAGCAACTTCGAGACTGAGCATTGCAATTCCCATTGCTTTACTAATCATACTTATATTATTGTATACAACCTTTAAAAGCTTTAAAGATGCAACATTAATTTTTACCTCCGTACCCCTGGCTTCCATAGGAGGAATTATAGCTTTATGGATACGTGAATTGCCGTTCAGCATTTCAGCAGGAATAGGTTTTATTGCCCTTTTTGGAGTAGCTGTCTTAAATGGAATCGTGTTAGTAAGTGAATTAAATAGACTGAAAAATTCGGGCAACTATACTTCACTCAAAGAAATAATTAAAAAAGGAGGACTAAATCGTCTGCGTCCGGTGGTTATAACAGCAATGGTTGCAACGTTAGGCTTTATTCCAATGGCCATGTCAACATCAAACGGAGCAGAGGTACAAAGACCCTTGGCTACTGTAGTTATCGGAGGATTAGTAACCTCAACT
Organism: Apibacter sp. B3546; assembly: GCF_009827885.1. NCBI lineage: Bacteria > Pseudomonadati > Bacteroidota > Flavobacteriia > Flavobacteriales > Weeksellaceae > Apibacter > Apibacter sp. B3546. The sequence continues at coordinate 197,328 of NZ_WINW01000037.1, forward strand.
TTATTAACCTTACTCGTTATTCCGGCTTTATATTATGTTTTTGAAAATAAAAATTTTCAAAAGAATATAAATGTAAAAAAAATGCTAATCATACTAATTTTTTTAGGCAGTATTGGCTCAGTGAATGCTCAAAAAAAAGTTTCTCTTTCCTACCTTGTAGAAAGAGCTTATAAGGAAAATAGAGAGCTTAAATCTAGTCAATTGCAAATTCAGAAAGAAAAGATAGAAAAAAAATATGCCTATACAGTCAATTCTACTTCAATGACTATCGGTTTTGGACAATTCAACAATAAAGATGCTGATTATCAATGGGAAGTGTCACAAGATTTAGGAAATCTATTTTCACAAACTAAAAAAAAGAGCCTTATTGAAAGCCAGTTAGAATGGTTAACGGCTAAATCTAACTTACAAAAACATATAATAACCTATCAATTAGAACAATTATATAATAAATGGATTTATATCTTAGAAAAGAATAATTTATTTACCCGAATAGATTCTATATATAGAGAAGGATTAAAGAAAGCTGAATTAAAATATGTAAAAGGAGAGACGGATTATATGGAAAAACAATTTTTTAAGGTAGAATTAGAACAAGTAATTCAGCAAAAAACTATAAATGAGCAAGAAAATATGGAAGTTGAAAATAAGATATATTCATTATGTGGAATAAGTGCTGATGAAAATATAGTACCTCTTGAATCATTTAAAAAATTAGAAAATAATCCTTTGACGGATAGTTTGAATAATCTATACTTGGATGAATTAGATAAAGAGCTGCATGTTAATAACAAAATATTGATTCTGGAAAAAGCCAAAAAATTACCTGAATTTTCAATTGGCGGATTAATGCAAAGCATTGAACACAAAAACAGTTATTTTGCGGGTGTGGTTAATATAAGCATTCCCTTATTTAACAATGTTTATAAAAAAATTAAAGAACAGACTCTTCTTGAAAATAACAATGTTGAATTTAAAAAAAAGGAGATCACACGAAATTTAAATTTAAGAATCAGGCAATTAAAAAAGCAGCAAAAATATTTAGATAAGGAATTAAGCATATTTGGAACTTCACATTCAGAAGAACTACAAAAAATGATAAAAATAGCGACGATTAAATACCAATATGGTGAAATAGACTATTTGCAATATTGCAGTATATTAAAATCTTCTATAGATGCTCAAACCACCTATTTAGATTTATTGAACAACTACAATCAAACCTTAATTGAGCTAAACTATTTAACACAATCCAATTAATTTATCCATCATGAAAATAATAACTCATATAATACTATTTTTTATTTCAATATTGCTTAGTTATTCCTGTTCATCCAAAAATAAAGAAAACTCTATCGAAAATGAATCCCGTGTACATTCAGGAATTACCTTGAGCGAAGAACAGATTAAAACCAATGATATAAAATTCGGTACTGCAGAATTACGTCCCATTGAATCCAAAATTATGGTTACCGGTGTCATACATGCCTTGCCTCAAAATAAGGCATCTATACATAGTAAAGTAGATGGATTTATTGGAAAAATAAACTTCATAACCGGTGATTTCGTTCGTAAGGGGCAAGAATTGGCAACGGTAAATAACCCTTCATTTATCTCTTTACAAAAACAATTTTTAGAGAGTTATTATACAATGAACTTGGCATATAAGGATTATCAGCGAAAAAATGCCCTATTAGAAAGTGATGCAATTAGCAGAAAATCGTATGAGCAATCTTTAGCAGCATATCAAGTTTCAACTGCAGAATATGAAAGTCTGAAATCAGAATTACAATTACTGGGATTTTCTCCTGCTACTATAATTAAAACAGGAAAAATTAATCCGGAATTAAAAATTATAAGTCCTTTAAGCGGATTTATTCAAGCAAAGGAAATTTCTCCCGGTAAACAAATCACTACCACAGAAGAATTATTCTTAATAATAAATCAGGAAAAACTACATGTAGAATTAAATGTTCCCGCAAAATATGCTTCAACCCTCTTTGTAGGACAAAAAATTGCATTCACATTGCCTGAAATTTCAGATACCTTACAAGGAACAATTCATATCATAGGAAAAGTAACAAGTACCGAAAACAACACCATACAGGTTCATGCAGATATTCAAACAAAATTGCCTGATACAAATTTTTATGAAAATCGATTTGTAAATGCATATATAATTAATAAAAGTAAAGAAGTGCTAACTGTACCTAAAGAGGCAGTATATGAAGAAGAAGGTAAAAATTATGTATTTATTAGAAAAAATAATCAAATAGAACAAAAAGAAGTACTAATTGGAAATTCAAATAATAATTTTGTGGAAGTGACTAATTTAGATCCTCATCAAGAACTTGTAATTTCAGGGGTTTATTATCTACAATCAGGAGAAATGGAATCCGGACATAATCACTGATTAAAAAAATACTAAACTTATTGAATAAAAAATAAAAATCAATCATTTAATTATGGCAAGTTAATAAACACAACTTGGCATAATTAAATGATCAATAACATCCAATTATGAAAATAGTTTTTTTTAATGGCTAAATTTAAAAAAACTAAATAAAAAATTTATCTTAAGTAGTTGTTAATTAAATATTTAAGTTTCTTTTATGATTTAATATTTCCTTAAAAATAGCAGTATTTGTAATTTTGTTATATATGAATGAACAAATTATCAATAAACTCGCAACTTTAGCAGAATCAGCTAAATATGATGTTTCTTGTTCCTCAAGTGGAGTTGGAAGAAAGAGTAAAGTCGGAGGTATAGGCTCAACCTCATCTTCAGGAATTTGTCATACATTTACTGAAGATGGACGATGTGTTTCCTTATTAAAAATTATGATGACCAATTATTGCATGTACGATTGTGCCTACTGCATTAGTCGTAAAAGCAATGATATAAAAAGAGCCTCGTTTAGCGTTAAGGAATTGGTGGAATTAACCCTAGAATTTTATAAAAGGAATTACATAGAAGGCTTATTCTTAAGTTCAGGAGTGGTTAAAAGTCCGGATCATACAATGGAAAGAATGGTGCGGGTAATTAAAGAACTCCGAACGGTTCATAAATATAATGGATATATCCATATGAAAAGCATCCCTGGCGCCAGTAAAGAATTAGTTACACAAGCCGGATTATATGCAGACAGGCTCAGCGTAAATATTGAAATACCCACAGAAAAAAATCTCAAATTTTTAGCTCCCGAAAAAGACCATAAAAGTGTCTTTGCACCTATGAAGTACATTCAAAATGGGGTATTAGAATATAAAGAAGAAAAGAAAAAATATAAATCTACTCCTAAATTCACCCCTGCCGGGCAGAGTACACAAATGATTATTGGAGCAACCAATGAAACCGATCAGGATATATTGAAAGTTTCTTCACTTTTATATATGCAATCAAGTATGAGAAGAGTGTATTATTCGGGATTCATACCGGTCAATCCTCATGATAACAGACTTCCTGCTTTACAACAAGCGCCTCTAGTAAGAGAAAATCGATTATATCAGGCGGATTGGTTAATGAGATTTTATCATTTCACGGCTGATGAAATAATTGATGATACAAACCCAAACCTTGATTTGGAAGTAGATCCAAAATTATCCTGGGCTCTTCGACATCCCGAAATGTTTCCTGTTGATGTAAATACAGCAGAATACAGGCAAATAGTACGAGTGCCCGGCATCGGAATTAAATCGGCTAAATTGATTATAGCCTCCCGTAAGTTTGGTAAATTAGATAGGTATCAATTAAAAAAAATAGGTGTTATCATAAAAAGAGCCCAATATTTTATTACATGTAGAGATTCGTCAGGAACAACAATTAATGAAATAAAGCCTGAATTCGTAAAAAAAATACTTGTAAACAAAAAACATACTTCCCAAAACACCAATCAAATATCTTTGATTTTCCCTTAAAAAAGCTATTAAATTATGATTGTATTCTCTTACGATAAATCGTTGGATGGGCTTTTATGTGTAATTTATGAAGCATACGAAAGAAAACTTTTTCCTGAACTATTAATTCAATCGGGAGAAATACCCCCGTTGTTCGTTGATCAATTACTTGAAATACAAACACGAGAAGAAATTGTTAGTAAAACTTGGGCATATTTAGAGAAAAAGATGTCTAAAGAATCTCTTAATATAATGCAAGCTGTATGGTTATCAGAACAAGAAGATAGAGATTGGCTATTATATAAATTTATTAAAAAAGCCATTGATACAAAATTTACAGGACATACTGATTTTGGGGATGAAGTCATTATAAACATTCATAATTTGGCTAAAAAAGTATATAAAGAAGGTTATAATTGGAAACAATTTGTAAGATTTAAAAAGTCAAAAGACGGAATTTATTTTGCTCCCGTATATCCAATTTATAATAGTTTACCATTGGCGATTCCTCATTTTAAAGATCGATTTGCTTCACAGTGTTGGATTATTTATGATTTAAACCGCAATTATGGATTTTATTATGATGGAAAAGTAGTGATTGAAATGACTTTGGAAAGCGATAATGAATATTTTAATTCTGAACAACCCAACGAAAAATTATTAGATTCAAAAGAAATTTTATTTCAAGAATCGTGGAAAAAATACTTTCAAGCTTTATCTATAAAAGAGAGAATTAATTTGAAACTACAAAAACAACATATGCCTAAAAGGTATTGGAAATATCTCACAGAAATGCAATAAATATAAAAAGGTATTTGAACTCTAATTTCTTAGGTCGTATATGAATTGAAAAAGAGAAAGCATTCTATTTTAAGAATAACTCATATATTCAATTTTGTTTCAGAAAATGAAAACATGTTTTTAATATACAGATGAAAAAATAGGCAATACATACAGAATTTTAAACCTGGCAAAAGTTGTATAAGTCATAAGTTAATTTTCAAAAATTATCAATCCTATTTATATCATATTGAATTATCAAGAAATAAAAATTTTTTTAAACAAAAAACTACCTGTTTTACAGGTAGTTTTTATAGTGTAATTAAAAATTATTTTATGAAAAAATTAGAAATTATATGAAAGTTGAAGTTTAAAATTTCTAGGATCAATTTGATTAATATAACCTCCTCTATAATATGAAGTATAACCAATTTTGTCGAATATATTATTAAAGAAAAATTTCAAACCAACTTTTTTATACGTGTATCCCAATTGAGCATTAACAGTTGTATAATCCGGCATGTTGAAAGGTTTAATACCCGGTGTTGAACCATGTCCATCTGCTCTTAAGTTTGAACTGTAGTCATTAATAGGGCGATCTCCCACATAATAAACACCTACACCCAAAACAAGGTTTTTTAATGTTCCTCGGTTAAATAAATATTGTACCCATCCGTTAGCGGTAGAATAAGGAGCATTCATAGGTCTGGAACCATTTACATAAGCAACGCTGTTTTTATATTGGACATCCGAATAAGAATATCCTAAAATTACTTGTAAATTTTCCAAAATATGCCCGTTTGCCTCAATTTCAACACCGTTTCTTCGTAAATCACCTGCTTTAGAGTAAAAGCCTGTCCCCACTCCATTTTCGTATATCTGATATGAAATATCATTATTTTTAATAAAATAATAGGTTACATTGAAATCCAATTTTTTATTAAACCAATCAGATTTCACTCCAACTTCAAATTGGTTAGTAACTGAAGATCCAATAGTTCCTCCATCTTTAGTAGGATTACTTGCTGAACGCAAATTGGTTGTAGTAGCATAATTACCAAAAAGACTTATATTTTTTACAGGACTAACCATAATTCCTACAAAAGGATCCCATGCTTCATTAGCAGCTCCTATATTGGGTTTTTTAGCATCTTGACTATAACGCAATCCAACATTGGCTCTTATATATTCATTAATTTCAACAGCATCTTGAATCATAATACCATAAACTTCGGATTCGCTGGAGCTGGTAGAAGCTATGGCATCAAAAGATGATTTATTGATTCCCTTAGGTAATACGTTAGGTATTTTGTCAAATATATTAATAACATCTACTTCAATGGATCTGTCAATAAGAGGCAAACCGGTTTTTGGATCTAAAATAACTTTACCGTCTTTATCTTTTCTGTATTTTCCGTGAGTGGTAGAATTTGTATTATTGATCTTGTAATCAAATCCTGTTTGAAAAGTATGTTTAACTTTACCGGTATATAAATTTTTTCCAATTAAATCAATCTGAATCACTTTGTTTTTATCTTCACTTTCAGACCAAGTTAGAGTTCTTGTACGTCTTGAAAAATCCGAAACTTTTCGACCTGTAGATTTATCAGTAAAAGTATAAGGACTAGCTAAAGAACCTAATCCATAGGTTTCTTCGTTATTTATAGAGGCCGCATATAAGGCACGTAAACTTAATACTTCATTTAATTTTCGTACAATTTTGGCGCTATAGGTAGTAGTCCTAGTATTTTGATTATCCGTTGTCCAACCATAAAATTTATGGGTAGTATCTAATAAATTATTTTTATCGGCATCAGTTGAATTTACAGTACCTCTGTCTGGAGTTATATTGTTATTAATATAATCCATTTCTAAAGTAACAGTCGTTCTATCATCCGGTCTCCATTCAAAAGAAGGATTTATATAAACTCTATTATTGTAAACTCTTGGTTTATAGCTGTCCGCTCTTTGATATGCACCATTTAAACGGAATGCAGCAGTACCTTTTTTGTCCAAAATGGTTTGATAATCAAAAGTTGGTCGAAATAAACCCCAGCTACCGGTTTCAATAGCAACATTTCCACCGGTTAAAAATAATGGAGTCTTGGTAACTACATTTATTACACCTCCCGGACTTCCTAATCCGTTACCAATACCTTGAGTTATAGCAGCTGATCCACGTAAAACTTGGATGCTTGATACCCCTTGCATATCAGTCAAAAGAGAAGCAGAACGAAAATCGGAATCAACCTGAACTCCGTTTTTCAATACAGGAGTTCCACGATATCCCCTGATAGACATACTTTCCGAAGACCCCCCATAAGTACCGAATAAATTAACCCCCGGAACATTTCTAACTGCATCGGTTATAGTAAGTGCACCCTGTTCGTTAATAATTTCACTGGAAATTACGGATATATTTTGTGGTAATTCTCTCGGAGCAACCGGCAAACGAGTAATCATGTCTAAACCATGTATTTGTTTAGTTCCGTATATAGTAACATCATCAATATCTCCTTTACCGTATAATGTTATATTAATTTCTTTTACCTCATCAGGATTGAGAATAAAGGATTCGTTATAATCATTGAATTTAGGAGAAGAAATGGTCAATTTATGAAATCCATCACTTAATCCCGATATTTCAAAAAAACCGGTTTGATTGTCGATCTCAGAAATTTTTTCACCGTCAATGTAGAAAGTTGCTTTTTTTATCGGTTTGTCTTCTACATCAAATAAATATCCTTTGATCCCTGATGTATATTGCGCTATTAGAAGCTGCCCTAAACATAAAAGAACAAAAGCTATGTATGTTTTTTTCATAATAATTTTTATTTTTGGGCAAATATAATTTTAATTTAGACCAATTACAAATAAAAAAGGTGTTTTATATTATCTTTTTTTATAAACAGTTGAAATATAATAAGATATGTGTTTTTGAACGATTTTTTAATATGAATAAAATAAGGACTAATTAGGTGATGTTTACAGGTTTAAATAGAGATCAACTCTAAAAAATATATTAACTTTGCAATCTAAATTAAAAAGTATAATAAATTAGAAAGGATGAGTTTACCTATAGATTATGTTCCGGTACTTATACAGGTTGCAGTTGCTTTGGGTTTCAGTGTGATAGCACTGGTCGGTTCAGCAATGTTAGGTTCGAGAGTACACGGTAAAGTTAAGGATGATACCTTTGAATGCGGGATTGCTTATGAAGGTGATGCCCGTTCGCCTTTTTCAGTTAAATATTTTTTAACAGCAATATTATTTGTACTATTTGATATTGAGATTATTTTCTTTTATCCTTATGCGTTGAACATCAGAGATTTTGGAGTAGAAGGCTTTTTAGCAGTATTAACCTTTATCTCGGTTTTTCTTTTAGGATTCGTATATGTAGTTAAAAAAGGGGCGTTAGATTGGGAAAAATAGGAATAAAATATCTATTTTAAATATTTTTTAAAAAAGACATGGCAGAAAAAAAAGTTAAGATTGTTGATGCTCCTGAAGGAGTAAGTGGGCCCGGATATTTTGCCGGAAGTTTTGATAAAATTATAGGATTGGCAAGGTCATATTCTTTATGGCCGTTACCGTTTGCTACCTCTTGTTGTGGAATTGAGTTTATGGCTATACAAGCTGCCAATTATGATTTATCGCGTTTTGGAGCAGAAAATATGTGTTTTTCGCCAAGACAGGCAGACCTTTTAATGGTATGCGGAACGATATCCAAAAAATTAGCTCCGGTTTTAAAACGAGTATATACTCAAATGGCAGAACCTAAATGGGTAATGGCTGTTGGAGCTTGTGCTTCCAGCGGTGGAATTTTTGATACCTATTCTGTATTGCAAGGAATAGATAAAGTCATACCTGTAGATGTATACGTGCCCGGTTGTCCTCCAAGACCCGAACAAATTATAGAAGGTTTTATGCAGATACAAGAAATAGCTAGAAATGAAAGCTTACGAAGAAGAGAATCTGCTGAATATAAAGAGTTGTTAAAATCCTATGAAATATCGTAATCATGGAAGGAAAAATTATAGATAATCAATTGGTATTGCAACTCATATCAGATGAGTTTGGTGATGGTATTATAAGGGCATACGAGCCGGATGGAATTTTAACCATTGAAATAAAAAAAGATATTGTACTTTCCTTACTAACATTTATTAAAAATCATGAGATAAAAATTGATTTTTTAACTGATGTGTGCGGAATACATTATCCCAATAATAAAGGATCGGAATTAGGAGTTATTTACCATCTACATAGTTTCATAAACAACTTTAGAATACGAATTAAAGCATTCTTTTCTATTGAGAATCCTGAAATTGATTCGGTTACCTCAATTTATTCTGCAGCTAACTGGCAGGAAAGAGAAACTTTTGATTTTTACGGAATAGTATTTAAAGGACATCCTAATTTAACAAGGATTTTAAACAGGGATGATATGGACTATCATCCGCTTTTAAAACAATATACGCTGGAAGATACTACCCGTACAGATAAGAATGATGCCATGTTCGGTAGATAATTAGTAAACTAAAAAAGTTAGAAATAAAAAATGTCTAAACAAAAAAATATAAGTGATTTGGTCGATTTATCCAATTCAGTGGACAAATACATTGTGAAGGAACAAGTCGATGGAGAATTACAAAAAATAAATTTAGGACCAACACACCCATCAACTCATGGTATTTTTGAAAATAAGATATTAATGGATGGGGAAAGGATTGTTTCAGCAAAATCAACCGTTGGATATATTCACCGTGCATTTGAAAAAATCTCTGAAAGAAGAACATATTCACAAATAACCACCTTAACCGATAGACTTAATTATTGCTCTTCTCCTATAAATAATATGGGATGGCATATGACCATGGAAAAATTTTTGGGCGTGAAAGTATCCAAAAAGATTGATTATATGCGTATCATTATTATGGAGTTGGCAAGAATTGCGGACCATTTGGTTTGCGATTCAGTAATGGGAGTTGATACAGGTGCTTTAACCGGATTTACTTATGTATTTCAGGATAGAGAAAAGATATATGACCTATATGAACAGGTTTGCGGAGCTCGAATGACTACTAATATTGGAAGAATTGGAGGGTTTGAGCGTGATTTTAGTCCAAAATTCCATCAATTAATTAAAGAATTTATTGCAGAATTTCCAAAAAGATTGGAAGAATTCGCTAAATTATTGGAAAGAAACCGAATCTTTATGGATCGTACGATCGGGGTAGGAGGTATTTCAGCTGAAAGAGCTTTGAATTATGGATTTACCGGTCCAAACTTACGTGCAGCAGGGGTAGACTATGATGTGAGAGTCATGAGCCCTTATTCTTCTTATGATGACTTTGATTTTATTATTCCTATTGGGACTTCAGGAGATGCTTACGATCGTTTCATGGTTCGTTTGCAAGAAATGAGGGAAAGTTTCAAATTGGTTAAAAATGCTTATGAAAATTTACCTGAAGGAAATTATCATGTAGAGGTTCCCGAATATTATCTACCGGATAAGCCGGATGTTTATACCAGTATGGAAGCTCTTATCTATCATTTTAAAATTATCATGGGAGAAACAGATATTCCTACCGGTGAAGTTTTTCATTCAGTTGAAGGAGGAAATGGTGAATTAGGATTTTATATGGTTAGTGACGGAGGAAGAAGTCCTTATAGATTACATTTTAGAAGACCTTGCTTTATTTACTACCAAGCCTATCCGGAATTGATCAAAGACCAAATGCTGTCTGATGCTATTATTACGTTAGGAAGTTTAAACGTGATTGCGGGTGAACTTGATGCGTAAAAGTTACTCAACACAAAATTAAATTAATATAAAACTCTCATTATTGAGAGTTTTTTCATTTTGAAATAGTTGACATTATAATTTAATGTTTTATAATTATATTCTTTATTATTGCTCTAAGATACTTTGTTAATAAAAAATAATAACATTATATATTATAATTTTTATTGAATTATGGCTTAATAGATAATAATTGTTGTTTTTTATGTGTTAATAATAATGTGGTTTACATTAATTGTATATTATAATATAAATATCATATAATTATTATATATATTTCAATATGGGACAAAATTATTTATTTTTAGTTTAAATTTAATAATTTTGCGGGGTATATAGCGTGTAAGCATATTTTATGAAATCAACCTTTCCCTACAAATTTTTTAATTGGAGTATAATAATATTATTTTTAGCAACTTTATTTCCCTTATTACTTTTAAGTTTTTATTCAGAACCCATACTTGATGATTATGTATATGCCATTAAACTTTTATCGAGATCTTTTTTAGATGTACAAGTTTATGAATATATGTATTGGGGTAGTAGGTATACAGCAACCGGAATATTAATTACTAATCCAATATATTTTGGATGGTTTGGTGGATATCACGTACTTTCATTCTTAATGATATTTTTATTTGTCTTGGGATCAAATTTTATGTTTTATCAGATTTCAGGGAATAAAAAAATGACAGTCGTTTTGATGGCTACATTTTGCTTTACCTATTTTTTTATGTTACCGGATATAACCTCGGCTTTTTACTGGTTGGCGGGTTCAGCTACCTATAATTTAGGTAATATTCTTTCTTTATTTTTTATAGGAAGCATAATAAAGGCAAAAAAATGCGATAGTTATTTTTATAAGATCATTGTTTTTGTATTAGTATTTTTAATTATTGGATGCAATGAAATATCCATGATCTATATAGATGTTTTTATTTTCCTATTGTTCGTCTATTCATATTTTAATAATAAGAAAATAGATGTATTATATTTGTCATTGTTTATATTTGCGGGGGCATTAACATTGCTCATTTTTGCATCTCCCGGAAATCAACTTAGGTCTTCATCAACAATTGCTCATCATTTGTCTCTGTCTCAATGTATTTTAAAAACTATAAAAAAGTCTATAACGATCATAGTAAGGTATTTTATATTAGTTTTTATAATTCAACTTTTAGTATTATTTAATATAAGGGAATGGCTAAAAAAAAGAAATTTTCCATATTTAAAACATTCCATAGCATTTTTTATATTTCTTTTACTAGCTGTTTTATTTTTAGGTTCTTTTCCAAGTTTATGGTCCGTAGGTTTTTTTCCGCCTTTGCGAACGGTAAATGTGATTTTCTTCGAGATGTTAATCTTCTCCATGATTATAGCACACAAAATAGTTATAATGCCCTATTTCGATACTATTAAAATTTCACCCTATTTTTTAGTAGTAATCTTATTTGTAACTATTTTTAGTTATGTATTTGCTATTCAAGATAAGAAAATTTATGATTTAACAAATAATCTATATCATTCTTATAAAGACATAGTAAGTGGTGATATGATAAAATATAAAAAAGAAATGGAGGAAAGGTATGAAGTTATACGCAATTCTAAAGAAGATACAATCTATGTTAAGCCTATTAAGATTAAACCAGAAACTATTTTTAGAAGTGATTTAAAGGAAACTAATGACCATTTTTATAACAAAAATATGGCAAATTTCTTTGGTAAAAGTGCAATAATACTTAGAAAATGAAAATTCTTAAAATAGTGGATAATCAAAAATGAATTTTCATGTAATTTATAAACAGCGTTCGATATAATTCATTATTTTTATCAAGAGGTACAAACTTATAAATAATCATATGCTCAGAATCTAATTTATATAAATAAAAGCTGTCTTGTATCGGGTTATATAGAGAATTTATACATTTTTTTAAAATTTAGCTGTTTTATTTTTCGGGAAAGTTATTTCGGATGGCTCAGAGAAAGATTCATTAGTTAGAATTCCACTTTTTTATTTAAGTTAAAACATCCTGCGTAGGTACTTGTAGATGATACAGGCTTTTTTATAAATAAAAATAAATGAGTAAAATAGTTGAACTCTAATGTTTCATTTCATATTTTACCCATTCATTAAAATTTTTTCCTGAAAATCCCGAAACAGATTTTAAAGTCTAAGCTCTGTGTAAATTTTTTATTTTAAATAATATGGTAACATTTTATAATCTATTTCCATTTGGGAATTGCTATAAAAGGATCCATAAAAGATAAATATTAAAATAAATCTAATAAATAACAGGGTTTTAAATTATAACTGCAGTGCCACAGATCGAAACCATTAACATACTGCCTTTAGCTCCTAAGGCTTCATAATCAATATGAATACCAATTACAGCGTTAGCTCCCAAAAGAATTGCTTTTTCTTCCAATTCTTTTAATGCGGTTTGTTTAGCTTCAACTAATACTTTTTCATAAGCGTTAGATCGGCCACCGAAAAAATCGGTAAGATTGGCTTTAAAATCCTTAATAAAATTAGCACCAATTATGGTTTCTCCGGAAACAATACCTTTGTACTCTTTGATTGTAAATCCTTCAATAGAGTTAGTTGTAGTTAAAATCATTGATTATTAAATTTAAAAATAAATGTAAATATATGGTTATTCTTATAATGTCAAAATATAATTGCACAAATTACCAATTTATACGTATTAAGTTTAAGGTAAATTTTTAGCCTAATGAGATAAATTAATTTTTAAATTAATAACAATTACTTACGAATACAATAGATCTGTTTTAATTAAATATGTTTTTAAATAAAATGAATAATATAATTGATTTTCTATAGTATTACTCTTATTTTTGATCTTTATATAATTAAAATATCTATGAAGGCACCGGTAGCAAAAAAAATTCCTAAAAAATTAATTACTCATAACGATATTCGAATTGATAATTATTATTGGCTTAACGATAGAGAAAACCCTGAAGTAATACAATATTTGGATGAAGAAAATGCTTATACAAAAGAGCAGATGAGGTCTACCGACTTATTGCAAAAAAAATTATTTGAGGAAATGAAGTCCAGGATAAAAGAAGATGATGAGTCCGTTCCCTATAAATTCAATCAATATTGGTATACAACCAAATACATAAAAGGAGGAGAATATCCTCTCTATATAAGAAAAAAAGACTCTTTAGAAGCCAAAGAAGAAATTATGTTTGATGTCAATGCGATGGCCAAAGGACATAAATTTTACCAAATCGGAAGTGTTAGCGTTAGTCCGGATAATACCATGGCTTGTTATTCAGTTGATACAGTGAGTCGAAGAATATATACCATTCAAATAAAAAATTTGGTAACCGGCGAAATACTTTCCGATGAATTAAAAGATACCACAGGAAATGTAGTATGGGCCAATGATAACCGAACCATTTTTTATTCCGTACAAGATTCTAAAACTTTACGTTCATCTAAAATATATAAACATATTTTAGGAACTTCTCAAAAGGAAGACCTTTTGGTCTTTGAAGAACATGACGAAACATTTAATGTCTATGTAACCAAAACTAAATCCTTAAAATATATTGTAATAGCCTCCGGAAGTACCTTAACAGATGAGTATAGATTTATTCCTGCCGATCATCCCGAAGCTGAATGGAAAATATTTCAAGAAAGGATCAGGGGATTGGAATATTCTTTTGACCATTATGAAGGATTTTTTTATATTCTTACGAACAAAGACGGGGCAACTAATTTTAAATTAATGAAGACCCCTATAACGGATACTTCAATTGAAAATTGGATTGAAGTAATACCACATAATAAGGAAATTTTATTGGAGGGTTTTGAACTATTTAAAAATTATTTAGTAACCGAAGAACGAGAAGGAGGGTTAACTCATATAAAAATTAAGAGTTGGGATAATTCAATTAATTATGAGATACCTTTCGAAGAAGAAGTTTATACAGTAGGAACTTCTGTAAACAGAGATTTCGATACAGATATTATCAGATATCGTTATACTTCAATGACCACCCCATGGAGCGATATTGATTTTAATATGCGCACCAAAGAAAAAAAGGTTTTAAAAGAGCAAGAAGTTTTGGGTAATTTTAATAAAGATAACTATGTTACTAAAAGAATTTGGGTTCAATCACGTGATGAAGAACAAATCCCTTTGTCATTAGTGATGAAGAAAGACACTCAGCCATCTAAAAATACCCCTTTGTTATTGTATGCTTATGGATCCTATGGATATTCTATGGATGCAACATTTAGCTCCATACGATTGTCCTTGTTAGATCGGGGCTTTATTTATGTAATTGCTCACGTGAGAGGAGGAGAAGACTTAGGAAGGCCGTGGTATGAAAATGGAAAAATGTTAAAAAAGAAAAATACATTTTTTGATTTTATAGACTGTGCTGAATATTTAATCAAAAAAGAATATACATCGTCAAATCATTTATATGCCAATGGAGGTAGTGCCGGTGGATTATTAATTGGAGCTGTTATTAACTATGCCCCCAAACTATTTCATGGTGTAGTGGCAGATGTACCGTTTGTAGATGTAGTTACAACTATGTTAGATGACAGTATTCCTTTAACGACAGGAGAATACGATGAATGGGGAAATCCGAATCAACTAGAATATTATAATTATATGAAATCCTATTCACCTTATGATAATGTTGAAAATAAAGAATATCCCAATATGTTGGTAACAACCGGCTTACATGATTCTCAAGTACAATACTGGGAACCGGCCAAGTGGGTGGCTAAACTTAGGGATATGAAAACAGATTCTAACCTTTTATTACTTCAAACTAATATGGATGCAGGGCATGGAGGATCTAGCGGACGTTTTGAATCCTTAAAAGAAATAGCCTTGGAATATGCCTTTTATTTATTTTTAGAAAATAAATTAAACTAGTAAATGACTTTAGGAAATTTGAAAAATGATTTAATTATTTTTTAAATTTCCTAATCTCATTCAAATATAATTGTATACATATTTTTATGTTAGCGAGAGGTAAAGTAAAGAAATCAAGAATTTTTTGGATTTTACTAATATGAAAATAATTGCAAATTGAAGAAATAAGTCGAGGTAATTTAGTGTTTTCTTTCAATAACGTATTTAAGCATCAATTCCAATGAATCTCTATTTTCATTTTTTGGAAAATTAACTAAAATATCGAGCGCTTTTTGCTTATACTCATTCATCTTATCAATCGTATAATTAATCCCCCCGTTTTCCTTTACAAATTTGATTATTTCAGCAACTCTTTTTTTATCTTTATTGTGATTTTTAATGGAATTTATCAACCATTTTTTATTTTCTTTACTTGCGTTGTTAAGCACATAAATTAATGGAAGTGTCATTTTCCTTTCTTGAATATCAATACCGACCGGTTTCCCGATTAAATTAGTACTTGTATAATCAAACAAATCATCTTTTATTTGAAATGCAATTCCGGTATATTCTCCAAAAAGGCGAAGTTTTTCAGCATTTTCATCCGAAGCATAGGTAGAACGTGCTCCCGATTCACAACAGGCAGATATTAAAACAGCTGTTTTTTGGCGTATAATTTCAAAATAGACCTCTTCCGTAATATCAAGTTTTCTACTTTTTTCCAATTGCAGTAGTTCTCCCTCAGACATTTCTCGTATAGTTCTGGAAATAATAGATAATAAATCAAAATCTTGATTATCAGTAGCTAATAATACACTTTTTGATAGGAGATAATCGCCCACTAAAACAGCAATTTTATTTTTCCATAAAGCATTTATTGAAAAAAAACCTCGTCTCATGTAGCTTTCATCTACTACATCGTCATGAACAAGTGTGGCTGTATGGATAAGTTCAATCAATGAAGCCGCCCGATACGTTTTATCCGTTACAGTACCGGTAAGCTTAGCTGTTAAAAAAACAAACATGGGACGCATTTGCTTACCTTTTCTTCTAACTATAAACTGGGTGATTCTATCCAATAATGGAACTTTACTTTTCATGGATTCATAGAACCTTTTTTCGAAAAGCTTCATTTCATCTGCTATTGGAATTTTAATTTGTTCAGTAACTTTGGACATTAGGTTTCAAAAATAATCAAATTTTACATATTTTAATTTGAAATTTCCATTTTATTTTATAAAGAAGAGGTAAAAAGATAATTAAAATAAAGGTTATATACTAAAAATAAGTTAATAACAAAATAAAGAGTATAAACATAAAAAGAATTATTATCTTTGTTGCTTGAGAAGATATATAATATTGCAGAGGATAATGCAACAAAATGACTTTATTTCACGTTTAAAGCAATTATGCAATTACGTGAAATAATATTAAATTAAAATGAAAAAAGTTTTCTTACTGGTTATTCTGATTTGTACTTGTTGTTTAATGCATATAAAAGCCCAACGTAATGAAGTAGGAATATCTATTGGAAGAGCCAATATAATTGGTGATATAGGTAAAACCGATTATATTGAAATATTCCCTATGGATAGGTATAGAATTCCAATTTCATTAGGAGTACTTTATAGGTATAATTTAGATAATAGACAAAGTTTACGTTTAAATTTAATTTATAACAGAGTCTATTTTGACGATGAGAAAGCAAGTGAAGATTATAGATTTAAAAGAAAAATATCAGGAAGTAATACCATTTTTGAAACTTCAGTTTTATTTGAATATTATTTCTTTGATATCAATGATATAAAATATTCAGGTTCTTCTCCATATATATTTGCCGGAGTAGGCGGGTATGGTTTTTATGACAGGAAATATACAATCAATCATACGAGAGCTAAAGATTATAATGGTTCTTACAGGAATCCTTTAAATTTTCAGGATTTTGTAACAGAAGAAAATTATAAGAAATCTATGAAATTCGATTTTAATATTCCTTTTGGCGTGGGATATAAATTTAAAATTAAATACGATTGGTTATTATCTCTTGAAATAGGAGCAAGATATACATTCCAGGATAATCTTGATTATAGTTCTATAAAAAACAAAAATATAACTATAAACATAGATCCTCAATTAAACAATATAAGTACTGTAGACCCTAAGCTTAAGGATGAGATAAATAGAAGAAATGCTAAAATCATAGGAAAACATCAAACAGGTAATACATATAAAAGTAACGATTGGTATTTAATATGGGGGATAAATCTTACTTACACATTTGGAAGACCTCCATGTTATTGTTATTAAATTATAATTATTAATGTCTAAAAAAGATATATTTATAGAAGAAAATAAAATGCCTAAACACGTTGCCATTATTATGGATGGTAATGGAAGATGGGCTAAAAAAAGAGGTATGATTCGTAGTCTTGGCCATCAAAATGCTATTAAAGCAGTTCGAGAGGCGATTGAATTTTGTGATGATGCAAATATTCCCTATCTTACCTTATATGCTTTTTCAACAGAAAATTGGAATAGACCTATTTTAGAAGTGAATTCTTTGATGAGTCTATTGATTAACACTATAAAAAAAGAAACAAAAAAATTAAAAGAAAAAGGTATTAGAGTTAAAGTTATCGGCAATATTGATAAATTTCCAACTAACGTCCGAGAGGAATTAATCCTGCTTACCAAAGATACATGCAATAATCAAAGGGGCACATTGACATTGGCATTAAGTTATGGGGCTAAAAATGAAATTCTCGATGCTGCCAAAAAAATTGCTCTGGATTATTCAAATAACGAAATATCTTTGGAACAATTAAATGAAGATACCTTTAATCAATATTTATATACAAACGATCTACCGGATGTAGATCTTCTCATTAGAACGAGTGGAGAGCAAAGAATAAGTAATTTTTTACTTTGGCAAATAGCATATGCAGAATTATATTTTACAGATACATTATGGCCTGATTTTAATAAAGAAGAATTTTTAAAAGCATTAGATTTTTATCAGAGCAGAGAAAGAAGATTCGGGAAAATAAGTGAACAATTAAAAGTAAAGTAAAAGAAGTAAAAAGTGTACATGAAGAAATTATTAGCGGCCGTTTTATTCTCAGTAAACATATTTATATTTGGTCAGGTTGCAGACAGTGTTCAAATATCACCACAAGAACCAAAGGCTGATGTTCAAAAAGATATAGACCCTATTAAAAAAGACGATTCTGCTTTACGTATTAAAGAAATCAAAATTACCGGAACCGATAAATATTCTAAGAATCAAATCATGAGGTATACGGGGTTGTATGAAGGAGATTTTGTGGAAATACCGGGAATGCAAATTAACACGGCAGTCAAAAAACTTTGGGATTCTAAGCTTTTCGCTAACGTAGAAATTTTTTTAACTAAAGTAATCAACAATGAGGTGTACCTTCGTATAAATTTGGTAGCACTTCCGGATTTAGGTACTGTAAAATTTCATGGAATCAGTAAATCTAAAGGCGAAAAGTTAATAAAAGACAATGGTCTTAAAACAAAGGCTAAAATTACCGATGATCTGCGTTCTAAACTTCAAAACTCAATAAGAAATGAATATACAGATAAAGGATTTCCGGATGCCAAAGCAATAATAAAAGAATCGACCAATCCAACAGATCCTAACTTAGTCAATTGGAATGTAACTATAGATAAAGGTCCTAGAGTTAAAGTTAAAACAATTAAAATAGAAGGAACTAAAGTATTAAAAGCTTCAACCGTCAGATCACGAGCTTTCAAAAATACTAAACAAAAAAGATTTTATCGCTTTTGGAAGAAATCAAAATATGTTCCTGAAAAATACCTGGAAGATTTAAATAGAGTTGTTGAAACTTTTCAATCGTACGGTTTTAGAGATGCGAGAATAACTTCAGATACTGTACTCAGAGCTAATAAAAAGAATTTTGATATAGATGTTCATGTATCAGAAGGAAAAAGATATTATCTGGGAAATGTAACTTTCTCAGGAAATTCTGCATATTCTAGTGAGACACTTTCAAAAGTTATCGGATATAAAAAAGGAGAACCCTATGATGCAGTAGGTTTCAATAAAAAAGTATCAGGATCAGAAAAAAACGATGATATTTCAACACTATATTATAATAACGGTTATGTTTTTGCCAATGTAGTTCCCATTGAAAAAGCAGTTAGAAATGATACGATAGATATTGAAATTAAAATAAGAGAAGGAGAACAAGCTTATTGGGACAAAGTTACTTTCTCAGGAAATACCAAAACCCATGATCACGTGATCCAACGATCATTGAGTACAAGACCCGGAGATCTTTTCTCAAAAGAAGATATACAAAGAACCATTATGGAATTAGCCCAAATGGGATACTTTGAAGCACAGACTTTGCGCCCTGATATTACACCGAATGTTGAAACTCGTACGGTAGACGTTAATTATAAATTAGAAGAAAAGGGAACAAACAGTCAAATAGAATTACAAGGAGGTTATGGAGGAAATCGTTTTATTGGAACTTTAGGTTTAACTTTTGGAAATTTCTCATTTAATGATTTTTTCAAGAAAAAAGCTTGGAAACCTATTCCTTCCGGTGATGGACAAAGTATATCTTTAAGAGCCCAAGCAGGAAGTAATTATCAGAATTACAGCATTTCATTCACAGAACCATGGATTACAGGTAAAAGGCCTACTTCCATGACTGTTTCTCTTTACAGCACGATATTGAATTACAATAACTATTATGCAGAAGGAAGAAACAAACTAAATATATATGGAGGTCAAGTGGGATTAACCACTCGTTTAAATTGGCCGGATAATTATTTCAGGCTTTCCTATGGTATCAATTATCAATTATACTCTTTTAGAAATTATCCGTTTAATATAGCAGATGAAAATGCCTTAGGATATACAACATGGGATAATGGAGAAAGTAACAATTTCAGTTTTTATGCAAGTTTAGGTAGATATTCAGCAGGATTTGATCCTATATTCCCTACAATGGGTTCTGAATTTGAGCTTTCAGTGAAATTTACTCCCCCATATTCCGCATTTAACAATGAAGATTACAGCAAAAAAACCGATAAGGAAAAATACAAATGGCTGGAATATTATAAAATAAAGATGAAAGCCTATTGGTATCAGGAATTAGTAGGTAAATTTGTTTTAAAAGCAGGAGGAGAATTCGGATTTTTAAGTAATTATAATTCTAAAGTAGGAATTCCTCCTTTTGAAAGATTCTATTTAGGAGGAACCGGGCTATATGGAAATAGATTTGATGGTAGAGAAATTATCCCTTTACGTGGGTATAGAGATGCTACATCCTTCGGAGGAGTTTCCGGTGAAGACATTACCCCATTAGGAGGGGGTACTTCATATTCAAGGTTTATGTTGGAATTGCGTTATCCGGTATTATTAGGAGGAGCTACGAAAATTTACGCGTTAACATTTGCGGAAGGAGGAAATACTTGGAGCAATAATAAATCATTTAATCCGTTTGAGCTAAAAAGATCTGCCGGTTTTGGTATTAGAATTTTTATGCCACAATTCGGAATGTTAGGTTTTGATTTTGCTAAAGGATTTGATTCAACCATTAATTCAAACAGTGCCAATGGATGGGAAACCCATTTCATATTTGGTCAACAATTTTAGATGATTTTTGCTTATATTGAATTATAATAATATATTTATAGCAAAATAAAGTTTATAAAAACTTGGTATGATTTTAGAAAAGCCTTATATATAGTTACCATGAAGAAAACATTGACATATGCTCTGCTCTTGCTTTTTAGTTTTGGCATTGCTCAAAAAATGGCTTACGTAGATACGCAGTATATTTTAAAACAATTACCGCAATATCAACAATCAGAACAAAGACTTGACCATGAAGTTAAAAAATGGCAGGAAGAAATTGTTAACAGACAATCCATGTTAGAAAAACTTCGTATTGAGTATGAGAATGAAAAGGTTTTATTAACAGAGGATCAGCAAAAGTCAAGGTTGATGTCAATTGATAGCACAGATAAGGCGCTTCATGAATTTATTGAAAAAAAATTCGGATCAAAAGGAGAATCAGTCAATCTAAGAATTAATTTGGTTAAACCTATACAAGATCAAATTTGGAATGCAATAAATGCCATAGCTATAAAAGATAAATATAATTTAATCTTAGACAAATCGTCAGATTTAATTATGGTTTATACAGATTCCAAATATGACATCACAGATAAAGTGTTGAAACAATTAGGAATTGCAACCAAAAAGAAAGAGGATAAAAATGGTAAATCATCTTCTATGATATCCAATTCAGATGAAGTTGATGACAAAGAAGTTAAAATTAAAAATGCTAAGAATTCTGATGAAACTGCAATAGATAAAAAAGATAAAGAGTCTACTAAAAAGCAACAAAAATCAGGATGGGGAAGAAAGTATGTTCCTAAAAACAAACAAACTAAAAAGGAACAAATTCAAAAAGAGGAAGTAAATGAAGTTTCTTCTGAAAAAGTAGATGAAGTTTCAGAGGAAAAAAATATAAATAACGTAAAAAGTAAAGATTATCCTAAGGAGGAAGATGTACATGAAATAACTGCACCGGCTCCTAAGAATAAAGAAAGTAAAACAGTAAATAATAAAGAGTCTAAAACTACCATTAAATCGCAACCAAAATCAGGATATGGTAGTAAATATATACCTAAGAAAAAAACTCAAAATAATAATCAAACTAATGATAAAACAAGTAAATAATAAAATTAGAATAAAAATGAAGAAAATCACATTAGTATTCCTCTTAACTGCATTTGTTGGAGCTTTTCAATTAGTTAAAGCTCAAAATATAGCTCATGTTAATTCAATGGAATTATTAAGCCTGATGCCTGAAAAAAAAGCAGCTGATGATCAATTAAAAACATTAGCAGACCAAAAAAAGGCAGAAATTAAAAAACAAGAAGACAGTTTTTCTGCTAAGTATGAAAAAATTCAAAAAGATTTGCAAGGAAAATCACAAGCTGATCTTGAAAAGATGAAAGATCAACTTCAAAAATACGAAGAAGATTTCCAAAAAGATCAACAAAGTCTAGTAGCTTTACGAGAAGAAGCAGCAAAAGCTTTAGATAAAAAACAAGCAGATTTATATGAGCCTATCATGAAAAAAGCACAAGATGCGATTGATAGTGTTGCTAAAGCTAAAGGTTACCTTTATGTTTTTGATACTTCTCAACCATCTCTTTTATATGCTGAAGGACCAAATATTCTAAATGATGTTAAAGCTAAATTAGGAATAAAATAAGAATTAAGATAGAACAAGATAAAAGAGGCTTATTAGCCTCTTTTTTTATGTATAAAAACAAAAAATTTGATTAAAACTTTAAATAAATGGTAAAAAATTTATGATGTAATAAACACTTTATATGATAATAATTTACCCTAGAAATTACTCCTAAAGAATTTTAAGGTAAAAAATCGATGAGCCTTTCTAAAGCCATGGCGCGAGAACCTTTCAATAAAATATTTTGCGTTGGAAGGGTATGGTTTTTAAGATATTCTCTCATATCATTAGTTGTATGAAATTTTTGAACTCTGGTAGTCGTTGTCTTGGTAGAATAAAAATTTTCACCAACTAAATAAATAAAATCAAAATTTAACTTTTCTGCAAGATTTACAATCTTTTGATGTTCTAAAACCGATTCGCTGCCCAATTCATACATATCTCCAATAATTATAGATTTAGTTCCTTTGAAATGAGAGAAATTTTCTAAGGATACTTCCATGCTGCTCGGATTAGCATTATAGGTGTCTAATACTAAAACTACATTTTCCTTTTCTACAACTTGTGAACGTTGATTTTGAGGGGAATAATTTTCTATTCCTTTTTTAATCGTATTTATATCTATACCAAAATAAAGCCCTAAGGAAAAAGCGGCGCAAATATTTGTAAAATTGTATTGACCGGTAAGTTGAGAATTAATTACAAGGTCTTTATATTGAATGCTAACCCGATGGTTATTTTCTAATAAAGAGAATGTATATGAGCCATGAGAACCGAAAGTTATTTTTTCTATTCCTTGACTCAAGGAAACTTGTAAAGGATCGTCGGTATTTATCAGAGCTGTTTTTTTATACTCTCTCAAGAAAGCATAAAGTTCTGATTTTCCTTTAATTACTCCTTCTTTACCTCCAAAACCTTCTAAATGAGCTTTACCAAAATTTGTTATATAGCCAATTGTTGGCTGTGAAATACCGCTTAATAATTCAATTTCTTTACGATGATTGGCCCCCATTTCAATAATAGCAATTTCATGCTCGGGATTTATAGATAAGATGGTAAGCGGTACTCCAATATGGTTATTTAGATTACCCTGTGTGTATAAAACCTTAAATTTTTCATTTAAAACGGAAGCTATTAGTTCTTTAGAAGTAGTTTTACCATTACTTCCGGTTAAACCAATAACAGGTATGTTTATTTGATTTCTGTGATATCTTGCTAAATTTTGTAAAGCAACTAAAGAATTTTCAAAATAGAAAATGCCTTTTTCAGGATTTGATACATCAATATCATCTACAACGGCAGCTAAAGCACCATTCTGTATTGCTTGTTCAGCAAATCTATTTCCATCAAAATTATTTCCTTTTAAAGCAAAAAATAAATTGCCTTTTTCAATTTTTCTGGTGTCCGTTGCAATTCCTGAAGATTGCAAAAAAATGGAATATAATTCAATAATTGTCATATATAATCTTCCTGGTTTACTTTGAAATTTACTATACAAAAATAAATAATTGTTAGCTACATAGATCAATAATCAATCTTTAATAATTCAATCATATAAATATAGTCAGAACAAACAAAAGTCGTTTTTGATATATGTTTTATTTAAAAAAAATCAAAAATTTCAAATAAATAAATTTATGAAGTTAACGAACGGTTAATTAGATTGAAATTATTTCTTCTGATTTGTAGTAGAGAAACTGATTATAATATAGATGTTAAATTTATATGAAAAAAAAACAGCTTACTAATAAGCTGTTTTAAATTTATTTAGTTTTTACAACTTTATAGAACCTTCATTTCGTATAAAACATTATTCATATTCCTTACCGCATCAGCTGAAGCTTTAAATTTAGCTTTTTCAGTATCATTGAGTTCCAATTCAACAATTTTTTCAATACCGTTTTTACCTAAAACTACAGGTACTCCAATACAAATATCGGTTTCACCATATTCACCGTCTAGGTAAACGGAACAAGGAATTACTTTTTTCTCGTCTCTAATAATGGATTCAACGACTGCAGCTCCGGCAGCTCCGGGAGCATACCATGCTGAAGTTCCTAATAGTTTAGTTAATGTAGCACCACCAACCATTGTATCAGAAGCAACCTTTTCTAATTTATC
Source organism: Apibacter sp. B3546 (assembly GCF_009827885.1). NCBI lineage: Bacteria > Pseudomonadati > Bacteroidota > Flavobacteriia > Flavobacteriales > Weeksellaceae > Apibacter > Apibacter sp. B3546. The sequence goes on from NZ_WINW01000037.1 coordinate 222,104, forward strand.
TGCAGATAATATTTTTGAAAAAGGTACCCCTTGACAAGAAGCAAAACGAGTTAAAGGAATCATCGTTGTATCTCCGTGTCCTCCTATAACAGTAGCTTGAATATCGTTTTGAGAAGCTCCACTAGCTAAAGATAAGTAGGTTTTGAATCGAGATGAATCCAATGCTCCTCCCATACCAATAACTCTAGATTTAGGTAATCCTAAAGATTTAAGAGCTAAATAGGTCATAGTATCCATAGGATTCGAAATAATTACCAATATAGCTTCCGGAGAATATTTTAATATGTTAGTTGCAACATCTTTAACAATTCCAGCATTAGTACCAATAAGATCTTCACGACTCATTCCCGGTTTTCTGGGAATACCTGAAGTAATCACGGCAACGTGAGATCCGGCAGTTTTAGAATAATCGTTAGTACTTCCCGTAATAGTAGTGTCAAATCCTAAAAGTGATGTGGTTTGTGTTAAATCTAAAGCTTTACCTTCGGCAAAACCTTCTTTTATATCAACGATTACTAGTTCGTCAACTATTTCTTTTCTTGCAATGTTATCAGCACAAGTAGCCCCTACAGCTCCGGCGCCTACTACAGTTACTTTCATATTTTTATACTTAATTTATTGTTAATAATCTTCTCAAAGGTATAATAAGTTTAATTATAATAAAATGTCGTTTATCATCTTTTAAAACATAACTCTCCAATTTTAAATTCACTATTTTTTTAATAAATTTGATAATTATTTTACATCCCACATACATGGAATATGAATTAACGGTAATCATACCGGTTTTTAATGAAGAAGATAATCTTGAACGAGTTAAAGAAGAAATGTTGGCATTTCTACATGCTGCTAAGAAAAAGTCAAAAGTACTTTTTGTTAATGACGGTTCTAAAGATTCAAGTCTTTCGGTAATTCAAAAAATTTGCAACGAAAATCAAGAATTCTTTTATATATCATTCGATAAAAATTATGGGTTAAGTGCCGCAATAAAGGCCGGATTTGATTATGCCGATACACAATGGGTCGGATATATTGATGCAGATCTTCAAACATCTCCCATGGATTTCAACATTCTTTTAGATTATGCGGATCAATACCAATTGGTTACAGGAGTTCGATCCAACAGGAAAGACAGTAAAGTTAAGAATCTTTCATCGAAAATTGCGAATGGAATCCGACGTGCTTTTACTCATGACGGGATGGATGATACGGGGTGTCCATTAAAAATTATTCAAACTGAATATGCGAAAAAAATTCCGATGTTTAAAGGATTGCATCGTTTTCTACCGGCAATGATATTACTTCAAAACGGGAAAATTAAACAACTTCCGGTTCAGCATTTCGAAAGAATAGCCGGTAAATCCAAATTTCATTTATGGAATCGTCTGATTGGGCCTCTAAGTGATTGCTTTGCTTACATTTGGATGAAAAATAAATATATCAATTATAAAGTAGCTGAGAGAAAAATATGAAAAATATCTTAGCTGAGAATTTTTTTTCTAATGATCTATTTGTAAAGTATTTTACCTTAAGTTTAGGTTTTCTTGCACAAATACTTTTTTCAAGTAGAATGATAATTCAATGGATTTCAGCAGAAAAAAATAAAAAGGTTACTTCTGATCTCATCTTTTGGCAGGTAAGTCTTGTTGCTTCCTTCTTTTTATTCGTTTACGGATATTTAAGACATGATTTTTCAATTATGTTAGGGCAGTTGATAACTTATTACATTTACATTAGGAATATTCAGCTTCATGATGCCTGGATGAAATATCATGTAGTTTTTAGATATATTTTATATTTATTTCCTGTAGTGGCAATTATATTTAGCCTTTGGAACAGTGCTTTTGATTTACATAAACTTTTTAGCAGGGAAAATATACCCTTATGGTTACTTATATGGGGAAGCCTCGGACAAGTTTTGTTTACTATGCGATTTATCTATCAATGGATTTATTCGGAAAAAATTAAGAAATCGGAATTACCTATGGGCTTTTGGATTTTAAGCCTTACCGGATCATTGATGATCTTTATTTATTCAATTATCAGAAAAGACCCTGTTTTATTTGCCGGGCATATCATAGGAATTATTGTTTATACAAGAAACATAATTATTTTGAAGAAAAGTGATAGTTAAATAAAATAGTTAATAAAATATATTTGACTATTTTTCGATTATATAGTAATGAAAATTTTTTATTTAAAAATATCATTTTAAATAAAATAAAATATGCATGAAAAATAATAACACTAAGCATATAACAATATTGTTTTGCACTTCTCTGATTATATTAGGGATAAACTTAGGAGTCATGCCGGTTAATATAATGGAGGCACGAAACTTTATCACTGCAAGAGAAATGGTGCAAGACGGACATTGGTTTTTAACTACATTAAACGGAGAACCAAGGTATGAAAAACCACCTCTTCCAACTTGGATGACTGCTTTTTTTGGGTATTTGTTCGGATTTCATTCGGTGGCAATCTTACGTATATCCGTAGTTCTTGTGACCATGCTCCTCGTATTTTATATCTATAAATTTTCACTGAAATTAGGGCTTACGGGGCAAACCGGTTTTCAAAACGGATTGATTCTATTAACTTCTTTTTACGTTTATTTTGCAGGTAGAGATAACCAATGGGATATTTACTGTCACAGCTTTATGATTGTTTCCATATTTTATCTATGGAATTTATTACGTTTGAAAAACGGTACAATAAAAAATTCAATACCGGGAGGAATTTTTCTTGCTTTTTCTATGCTTAGTAAAGGTCCTGTTTCATTATATGCTTTGCTGCTTCCGTTTTTAATTTCTTATGGGTTTATTTACAAATTTAATTTTAAAAATAAAAAGATTTTAAAACCACTATGTATATATATACTTATTGGTCTTATAGGAGGCCTTTCTTGGTCGGCTTATGTACATTGGATGGATCCGGAACATTTGAATTCAATGGCAAAAAAAGAAACGGCCCGATGGATTAATGATTATAACTCCAAATCCTTTTTTTATTATTGGAGCTTTTTTACTCAATCCGGAGTATGGACGATATCTTCCTTAGTAGCTCTCTTTTATCCTTATATGAAAAATAAGGTTTCCAACCTTAAAGCCTATCAATTTACCTTACTGTGGACACTATTTTCCTTGCTTTTACTCAGTTTTATTCCGGAAAAAAAAGTACGGTATATTTTGCCCACCTTAATTCCCCTTGCTTTGAATACAGGATTCTATATAGAATTCATTCTTAAGGGAATTAAAAATAAAAAAGATTCTGTGTTGATTAAGATAAACTTTGGGTTATTAGGTTTAGTAGGAATTGTTTATCCTTTGGTAATATATTTATTTTTTAAAGAAAAAATTACGCGACAATCCGATTGGGCTTTATACTCATCCCTGGTTTTATTTATAGTAGGAATTAGTATTATGTATTTCCTTATTAAAAAATCTTGGCACCGTGTATTTAATTCAATTATACTATTACAATGTGTGGTTATCATTTTTGTTTTCCCTCTAGCCAAAAGTTTTTTGTATAATCCCAATTACAAATCTGTAAAAGATTTGCATAGATTTACTGCGAATAAAATGACCTTGTATGATTATAAATACATGTCACCCGAAATTGTTTGGGATTACGAAGATAAGATTCCATCTATTGACAAGGTAGGAATTAGAGATCAATTGGTATTAAAAAATAAAAATTATGTCGGAGTCCTTTGCTTTCAAAAAGATACGGAAAATTTAATTAAAGAATTAAGCTCAATTTATAACGTTAAAAAAGTTTCGTATGTTGATTTAAATACTGTGGCTCCTTCCGGCAAATCATACAAAGAGAGATTAGCTCGTGACTTCCTGATTATTTATAAAAAATCAAATTCAAATCAAGAATAAATGATAGCTATTTAAATATTTTTTTTAAAAAACGTTTAAATTTTGCTTTCGATTCAATTTTACGATTAAATTCTTTCTGATAATGATCAATTTTAGATTTTACTTCATGTAAAGGATATCCGGAAACCTTAGAATATTCTTCAATTAATAGGTCCAGATAGGGTTGCTCCTTAATATTATTTGATAAACTTTTCATCTTAATATCAAAAGATAACTCTTCATGAAATTCCATTCTGTTTAAATCTACCAAATACATTTCGTAATCGTTATTTTTACGGATAATAAGAGTATTTCCGGGTGTATTATCTTTAATATAAACCCCTTTAGTATGAACATAGTAGGAAAACCGAGCAAAGGCTTTCACACATTCAAAACCATCCGGTTGATCATATAATTCACGCAAGGTAAAATCATAGGAAACATATTTTGATATGTAATAACTGGAAGTTAAACCCATGATATCAAAATTTTCAATATAGGCTAAAGGTTCAGGATTTAATATATCTAATTCCAAAAGTTTTGTTCCGTGTTCAAAAGATCTTCTAGCTTTGGATTTTCTAAAATATCGGTATACAAATTTATTTATTAAGTGAGGTTTTTTAAAACTTTTAATCGTAATATAATCTCCCTTAAAAGGAACTTTTTTTATAACATTTCTTTCCGGGTTTCCAAGTATTTCATCATAACTATCAAAATTATTGATAATGTTTAATAATTCATCTTTGCTTTCCTGATATTTTTTGTTTAGAATGTATTTGCGCATTTAATATAAAAATTATAATTATTTTTAATAACAAATTTAGCTTATATTTAAGGTTTTATAAGATAAGAGATAATAAGTGAAATAGTAGACATTTAAAAACAACAAATTTAATAAATTTTCGTTTTTTTATTAGCTTTGTCAATTATAAGAAATAAATGAAGAAAATTATATATTCAATTCTGATTTTAAGCCTTTTGGGAGGCTGCTCAACCAAAAAAAACGGGATAACTCATCGTACGTATCATCGGATTACTACTTGGAACAATACTTTATTCAACGGGCAAGAAGCATTAAATGAAGAATTGAAATCAAGAAACTCAAGATACAGGGATAATTTTTCTGCCATTTTACCGGTAGAACCGGGTAATCCTTTTGTGGAGGAAAAAGAAAATTCTCTTGATAATTTCTTAGCAAGTTCAGATAATAACACTGCAAATCTATCAGGAGAACTAAAAGATAATTTAAAAAATTTAGATGCCCAAGGAGCCATAAATTCCTTATCTGACGCTTTTGGAAAGATGTTAGGTGCAGGTAATGATTCAAAAGCGCAAGGTTATGACAAAGCTATAGAAAAAGGAAAGAAAGCCGTCGAAAAACACTCAATGCTTATAAAAGGAAAAGAATATAATTCTATGATGAGTGAGGCTTATCTTTTATTAGCCAGAGCTTATTATTATAAAAGAGATCCGTTTGAATCTCTTAATTATTTGAATTATATGAATTCAACTTTAGTAAAAAATACAAAAAAAGCTCAAGTTGAAGGTTATATGGCCTTAGCACAAGCGCAGTCAGGAAATTCTTTTCAAGCGAATGAGATTTATGAAAAACTCATCAATCAAAAATTAAAAAAAAGAGATGCAAAATTTATCTCTAAAATATATTCTCAATTTTTAATTGATGAAAAAAGATATTCTGAAGCTGTAAAAGCTCTAGACGTTGCAAAAAAATATAATAAATGCAATACAAACCAAGCTCGTTTTAGTTTTATTCAAGGTCAATTATCAGAAAAATTGAACGAAAAGGATTTGGCAAGAAACTATTATAATTTAGCTTTTAAGAAAAAATCTACTCCCGAGTTGGAGATCAAATCACAAATTGCTTTATCTAGATTGTATAAAAAAGAGGATAGCTTAGCTTATACGAATAGAATTAAATTTTTAAAAGGGTTAACCAAAAAAGGATTGTACCAATCCAGAAAAAATGAAATATACTATGCAATGGGTCTAACTTCCCTAAAAGAAGAAAGAAATAAAGATGCGATGAACTATTTTTTTGCCTCTTTAAAAGAGGAAGAGAGTGATCCTCAAATACGAGCATTAGTTTATCAAGAAATAGGAGATAATTATTTTTCAAAACCTGACTATGTCTATGCAAGTGCCTATTATGATAGCGCAATTTCAAGATTTGTTGATCCGGCAATGAAAAGAAAATTAACAGCTAAAAATAAAGTTTTAGGAGAAGTAACCAAAAAATATTATTTAGTAAAAAAGAATGATAGTATTATAACGGTTGCTAAAATGTTACCCGAGCAAAGAAATAATTATTATCAAAAATATATAAATCAACTAAAAGAAAAAGAAGAAAAAGAAAGATTACAACAAGAAAAGAATCAAAGAAGAGAAAATATTACCGAGTTTGCTACCGAATCGTTTGAAAATACAACATCTGCATTTACGATGATTACACCCAATACCAAAGGAAAATGGTATTTTTATAATAATAACCTGAAGCAAGTAGGTCAATCAGAATTTAGAAAACAATGGGGGGATAGAATGTTGGAGGATAACTGGCGAATAAGCAATAAGATTTCTAATTTAGATGATGTTAAAACGCAATTATCGGGTCAGTCGGATTCTAAGAATCCTAGACGATTTGAGGTTGAATATTATACAGAAAATTTACCTAAAAGTCAATCAGAAATAGATGTTTTAAAAAATCAGAGAGATTCTGTGGAATTATCATTAGGAATTTTATATTACGATCAGTTACATGATGTAAAATCAGCTACCTCCACTTTAGAACATTTATTATCAACTCAACCTTACAATGAGGAAATAAAAGTTTTGGCAATGTATAACTTGTATCGATTTAATCAAGGAGAAAATCAAGTGTTAGCAAAAAAATACTCAGATATAATAACTAGCCAATATCCTGATACTAAATATGCTTACGCTATTTTGCATCCTCAAGTTAATGAGTTAAAAACTAATTCTTCAGATGCAATCTTGTTTTATGAAAATGCCTATCAAAAATACAAAAGAGGTAACTATTCAGAAGTAAAAGACATGGCAATTCAGGCACTTTCCAAATATCCCAAAGATGAGATAATAGCTAAATTTGCCTTACTTTCTGCTTTTTGCGATGCAAAATTAGGAAATAAAGAAGAGTTTGAACAATCGTTAGAACACATTGCTGTCTTATATAAAGATAAAGAAGAGGGAAAGAAGGCTGCAGATTTATTAAAATTCTTTAAAGATAAAGAAAAGGAAAGCAACAAAAAATCTGTAAAAGCAAATGATCCTGATATCAAAACTAATATGCCGGTATTAGAAACAAACTCAATGAATTTGCCTACATTAGAAAATTGGCAAAACAATGACGTGGATATTGATAGTAAAGATTAAATGGGTTCGCTTAGCTTAGTAAGTATAATTTTTAAAAAGTTGTATTTAGCTAACTAAATGCTATCTATTAGATTATATGATTTAAATCATATAATTATTTAAAATCATTCTAAATAAAAAACATAACTTTGAATTGATAAATGAAAAATTTACTTTATATAAATAAAGTAAAGGAGTAATTTTCACTGTGTGTTCTCACAAAATTGGTTTTATTTTATTTAGTTTATAAAGCAAAATTTTTGGTTACAAAAATTTTGCTTTTTATTTTTTACTAGGTATACTATAAGAATTGATTTATTCTTTGGTTATTTTTAAGTTTAATTCCTCTAATTGTTGCTCATGAATATAGGAAGGAGCATCTATCATAACATCTCTTCCCGAATTGTTTTTTGGAAATGCAATATAATCTCGGATTACTTCTTGTCCTCCTAAAATAGCTACAAAACGATCAAAGCCAAAAGCTATTCCGCCATGAGGAGGAGCACCAAATTTAAAAGCATTCATTAAAAAACCAAATTGAGCTTCGGCTTCTTCTTGAGAAAATCCTAATAAAGAAAGCATTTTCCCTTGTAATTCTTTATTATAGATACGAACAGAACCTCCTCCAATTTCATTACCGTTTAAAACGAGGTCATAAGCATTGGCTCTAACTTCTCCGGGGTGGGTATCCAAAAGAGGAATATCTTCAGGTTTTGGAGAGGTAAACGGATGATGCATGGCAACATACCTGTTTTCTTCCTCATCCCATTCTAGTAACGGAAAATCGACAACCCATAAAGGAGCATAAACCTCAGGATTTCGTAAGCCTAAACGTTCAGCCAATTCCATACGTAGCGCACTTAATTGAGGGCGTACTTTATGAGCTTGCCCCGATAAAATTAAGATCAAATCACCGGGTTGAGCATTTGCTTTTTGTATGACAACTTTTAGTTTTTCTTCAGAATAAAACTTATCTACAGAAGATTTAATACTACCGTCTTCATTGTAACGTATATAAACCAATCCCGATGCACCAATTTGAGGTCTTTTTACCCAATCGGTCAATTCGTCCAGCTGTTTTCTAGTATAAACAGCACATTTTTCAACATTAATACCAACCACTAATTCCGCTTCATCAAATACTTTAAAACCGCTGTTCTGTAATTCTTCATTGAATTCAATAAATTCCATTCCGAATCGAATGTCCGGCTTATCATTACCGTATTTCTTCATTGCTTCCGCATAAGTCATTCTAGGGAATTTATCAAAAGAAAGATTTTTCAGCTCTTTTAAAAGATGTTTGGTCAGACCTTCAAATGTTCTGAGAATATCTTCTTGTTCAACAAAAGACATTTCGCAATCAATTTGAGTGAATTCGGGTTGGCGGTCAGCACGTAAATCTTCATCACGAAAACACTTAACTAATTGAAAATATTTATCTAGGCCTCCAACCATAAGTAATTGTTTAAAAGTTTGAGGCGATTGAGGCAAGGCATAAAATTGTCCGGGATTCATACGAGACGGCACCACGAAGTCTCGTGCTCCTTCAGGTGTAGACTTTATTAAGACAGGGGTCTCCACTTCAATAAAACCTTCTTGAGATAGATAATTTCTTACCAGTTGAGCAACCTTACTTCTGAAAATTAATTTTTCTTTAACCGGATTACGTCTTATATCCAAATATCTGTATTTCATACGTAATTCTTCGCCCCCGTCCGTTTCATCTTCAATTGTAAATGGAGGAACCAACGATGGATTAAGTATGGATAATTCTTCAACTAAAATTTCAATAGCACCTGTAGGTAAATTAGGATTTTTGCTGGATCTTTCAATTACTGTTCCTGAGGCTTGAATAACAAATTCACGACCTAATTTTTTTGCTTTATCAATTAGATCCTTATCGGTTCGTTGTTCATCAAAAACAAGTTGAGTGATTCCATATCGGTCGCGTAAATCTATCCAGGTAAGGAATCCTTTATCACGAATAGTTTGGATCCATCCGGCAAGAATTACTTTTTGTCCTATATTTGATTCATTAAGTTCTCCGCAGGTGTTGGTTCTATACATGTTGACAATTTTTATACAAAAATAATTATAATCTGTTGAATAGGAATTAGAAATTTTACGTTAATGTAAAATTTAAAAGTCACTTGATTTATCAACAATTTTTTTTTGATTAAGTAGTCTTTTCAATTATTTACTAGGAGAAATATTTAGTTTAGATTTAACCTATAGAAAATTAAAAGAATAACTAATCATAGTTATTTGACTCGTTAGCATTAAAATCCTCTTGTATTATTTTATCTTATAAATAAAAAAATATTTAAAAACCTTAAATGATTATAAAAAAAGAGTTAAAAGTAAAATTTCACAAATTGGAAATTGTTTTGAGATCGTAGTACTTAAGTCAAATTAATTGAAATTTTTTGAAAAAGTTTTAAAGCCATTTTTTTTTCTTCAACCAATAATAAATAATCAGGGTAATAATAAACATAATCAATAATATGATCGGATACCCCAATTTAAATTCCAGTTCAGGCATATAATGAAAATTCATCCCGTAAATACCCGCAATAAATGTCAAGGGCATAAAGAATATTGAGAAAATGGTAAGTGTTTTCATTATCTCATTGGTCTTTTGTGAAGATAGGGAAATATATAAATTGAGTAAATTATTGAGGTCGTCTATTACTTGTTCATAAAGAGTTGTTAACTTTAGATATAAATCCTTAGCATCTTGATGGGCAGCCTTTTCTTGCTTAGAGGGTTTAATAGAATTAATCACCTCATCCGAAAGAATTAAAAGTTTAGTACAAAGATTGGTTTTTCTTTTTAAAGAATAAATGCTTTGCAAAACTTTGGAAGAGGGATCTTTTAAAAAAAGTTTATTTTCATAAGATTCCAATCTATTAATAATGTGTAATATGGAATCATTATAAGTTTGTAATACACTTTTTAAAATTTTTATAATAACCATATTTGTCGAGAAAGTTTGTCCCATACTTTGACATTTGTTGGCAATATCATCGATAAAGGGCATTTCAATACGGTGTATAGTAATTAGTAAAGAATCATTAAAAAAAACGGCAATTTTGTTGGAAAGACTTTCAATATTGGTGTCTTTTTTATCGCTTTTATGTACTACTCTTAATATTAGGAAATTAATGCCATTTTCAGTTTCAAATTTTGGTAAATGATTAGGCTCTAAACTATCTGCTAGATTATAGAAATTAAGATTGCATTTTTCCGCAATCTTTTGCATTTCTTCTTTCGTAGGATTAAGTAGGTCTATCCATTCATAATTGGACTGATTAATTATTTTTACTGCCATTAAATACCTTTTTTGTAAAAGTACTACTTTTAGAAATAAGAATATTCAAAAAATAAATTAAATCATTGCAATTTTAAAAGAATTTTATAAAATAAATTACTAAATAGATAAAACTAAAATACATTATTTACATTTATCTTAATTTTTGATAATTTGAAAAACAGATTTATATGGAATTTATTACGTATTTGTGGACAATAGATTTGTTTTAATAAATCATAGGTCTAGTAAAGTACTTGCGTAGCAAAACGTATATTAAATAATTTCCAATTCATATTTTTGTGCATGCGTAAGGAATGCTTCTTCAGATCTTGCAGAAAAATAAATATCCTCAATTCTTACATTCTCTTTATTGTAAACATACCAAAGTAAACAATCCGGTTTCCAATAAATTTGTAAACCGTTATACCTTACCACATCTTCCCATTCCGTATGGATGAAAATTTCAAAATCTTCTTCTGAAATGTTGGAAATTCCTAAATATTCATATCCACCTTGAGCGCATTGATAATACAACATGACTTTTAAAAATTCAATCAGCGGAATTTGTTCCTCATACCATTCATTTTCATTTAACAATTGATATACTTTTGGATTAGTATTTTCCGGATCAATTTCAAATCCCCAATAGCATATATTTTGATTTTCTTCTAAAAAAACTATTTTATTATCATCTCTTTGAAGTTGCGTAGGTAAAGCAAAACGATTGAATGATTCCATCAACATTCCATTTTTTCCGGTCATCAAATAAAGATCACGAATAATATCAGGCAGTGCGAAACCCAATTTACTTTCAACTTTATCGAGTTCCGGAGACTTAACTCCGTCACTTTTAGTTAATTTTCTACCCAATAATCGCTCTGCCAAAGAATTAATAGTATTCATTTAAATAATTTTTTTCAAAATTATATATAAAATTAAATTGATAAAATGATATTTGTAACCAACAGTAATAAAAATTTAACGAATTGAAATAACCATATTCTACTTCAAATTTATTTATTCAATTCATAAAATGGAATTTGAGTTAATTTCTAGTTATATTTGACTTTAAAATGTAACAATTTATTACTTGAATTATAACATTAGTTATAGCTAATAACGTTTTCATAATGATTAATTTTATGTGATAAATAAAGAAAAATTATTTGTTTTAATAATGATTGGTAATAGTAAAAAAATGAAGCTTTTATTACTCAGTAATTCCACAAATGTTGGAGAAAAATATCTTGAGTTTTCAAAAAAACAAGTACAATCATTCCTGGGTACTGAAAAAATAACTATAATATTTATACCTTTTGCAGCAGTAACTTTCTCGTATGAAGAATACGAAAATAAAGTTAATGAAGGATGGAAAGAAATAGGTATAGAAGTGAAAAGTATACATCATTTTTCAGATCCAAAAGAAGCGATAAAAAGGGCAGACGCAATTGTCGTAGGAGGGGGAAATACCTGGAATTTGGTAAAAAAATTACAACAAGAAAAATTACTTTCGCTTATCCAAGAAAGAGTTAAAGAGGGAATACCCTATATAGGTTGGAGTGCAGGATCCAATATTGCATGTCCCAGCTTGAGAACAACTAATGATATGCCAGTAGTTGAACCGGAAAATTTCCAAACCTTAAATTTGATCCCTTTTCAAATTAATCCTCATTATATAGATACACATCCTGACGATTTTGGTGGAGAAACCCGTGAACAAAGAATTAGAGAGTTTATAACCTTAAATCATAATTTATATGTAGTAGGATTAAGAGAAGGTACTATGTTGCATTATGAAAATGAAAAGTTAAAGTTGATAGGAGAAAGAACGGCAAGAATTTTTAAATACAATCAACCCATTAAAGAACTGGGCTCTGAAGAAGATTTTGATTTTCTATTTACGTTAAGTTAAATTAAAAATAAGATAAATAAAATTTTAAAATTGTATTTTTGCATATAAATTAACATAAGTATGTCACTATATCCATTGGTATTTCAACCTTCCTACCATTACAGAATATGGGGGGGAAATAAACTAAAACAATTCGGTAAAGAAAGTAAGGAAGAAAAACTGGGAGAAAGCTGGGAAATTTCAACAGTTCCGGGATATGTTAGTATAGTAAGCAACGGAAGCCTAAAGGGTAAAAATTTAGACGATTTAATCAAAGAGTATAAAGACCGTTTAGTAGGGAAAAAAGTATATCAGAAATATGGAGATAAATTTCCCTTACTCATTAAATTCTTAGATGCAGCTCAACCCTTATCTGTTCAAGTTCATCCAAATGATGAGTATGCAGCAGTTCACCATCATTCTTTCGGGAAAACGGAAATGTGGTATGTATTGGAGTCAGAGCCCAATTCAGAGATTATACTAGGATTTGAAAAAGGAACAAATAAGACTATTTTCACGGAAAATATTGAAAAAAATACTTTAGATACAATCCTCAGAAAAATACACCCTGACAACGGAAGTGTTATATATATACCGTCCGGTAGAGTTCATGCTATGGGAAAAGGAATTTCAGTAGTTGAAATCCAACAAAATTCAGATGTGACGTATAGAATCTACGATTATGATCGTATTGATAAAGACGGAAAAAAAAGAGAATTACACCTCGATCAAGCTAAAGAGGTAATGGATTATTCTTTTGTTGAAGATCCATTTTTACATTATGATAAAGATGCAAGAGAGACAACACTATTAGCATCTCCATATTTTACGGTTTCATCGATGGAAGTTACAGAAAATAAAATTTTAAATAACTTGTCCAATTCATTTCGTATATTGATTTGCTTAGAAGGAGAATGCACCCTATTGAATAAGACCTTACCCGTAACCCTTAAAAAAGGGGATACGGTGTTGCTTCCTGCGGAAGTTGAGAATGTTGAAGTAAAACCCCTTTTACAAACAAAACTCTTAGAAGTTCATATAGATTAAATATGAAATATCTTAGGACTGTAGCTACCATACTTTGGAGAATCTGGTTTTATATTTTAGCTGCCCTTTGCACACTTACCATTGGTGTGGTAATTTATCTGATGACTTATCAGAAAAATAATAAGCTAACCTACTTCTTTATGCGAATGTGGGGATGGGTGCTTTTCTATGGATCGGGATTTACCTATTCATTACTATCGGAAGTAAATTTAGATCCTAAAGAAAATTACATATTTATTGCCAATCACACTTCCTTAATAGACGTGGTCTTAATGTATGTACTTCACCCTCATCATCCGATCATATTTGTAGGAAAAAAAGAGTTGGAAAAATACCCCGTATTCGGAAGAATTTATAAAAAAGTATCCATCCTGGTAGATAGATCCAGTAGACAAAGCAAACAAGCAGTTTTTTCTGCCGTAAAAAAAGAATTAACCCAACAAAATAAAAATGTGGTTATCTTTCCTGAAGGAGGGGTTCCCAAGAGAAAAATAAAATTGGAAAAATTTAAAGATGGAGCATTTATAGCTTCAATTTATTGTAATAGTCCTATTGTAGTTTATGCATTTCATAATCTAAAAAATATGTTTCCATTTGTATTTAATTTAGGATATCCGGGTAAAGTTAAAGTAGAGCGTGTAAAAATATTGTATCCGAATGGAGAAACGAAAGAATCACTCAAAGAAAAAGCCTATCACTTAATTTATGAAAGGATAAAAGATGATAAGATAGATTTTATGAATATAAAATAAGTAATTTTATATGTTAGACGGATTAGTAGACTATGGATATATAGGATTATTTATTGCATCTTATCTTGCAGCAACCATTTTACCCTTTAGCTCCGAAGCAGTTCTTACAGGAATACTCATTATGGGCGGGAATCCATGGATAAGTATTCTAATAGCTACCATTGGAAACTGGTTAGGAGGAATGACCGGTTACTACCTGGGAAGGCTGGGTAAAATTGAATGGATTGAAAAATATTTAAAAATAAATAAAACAAAAATTGATAAAGCCACTCAAAAATTAAATAAAAAAGGAGCATATATTTCCTTTTTTTCTTTTTTACCCATTATTGGAGATATCATACCTGTAGCCTTAGGATATATGAGATCGAATGTCTATATCGTATCCCTGTCTATGTTAGCCGGTAAACTATTTCGTTACCTTTTAATTATGTATGCTTACAAAGGTTTTGCGAATTTCATTAAATAGAAAAATCCCTTTTAGAATCTTTCCACTCCTGAAAATTATTAAGCTTATTTATATAGGAATAAATTTGCTGTGATAAAAGATTAATTTCCCGAAGCTGGTAAGAAATTAATGATTGATCATCCGCCAAAACATTCAATTCTTCCTCTTTTTCTTGACATTCCGTATCACAATCAAAGGAAGACCCTTTGATATTTAGTAAACATTTATTTAAAGTATTTTCAATAGATGAGATCAACTGTTTATCTATATCTGATGCTTTACTGTTTTCATTAATATAGGATCTAAGGGATGATATTCTTGTAGAAAGAAGGTTTATAAAAGTTTGAATATTATATATATCGGATTTGTAATTTTTTGAAATTTTAGGTTCTGATACAATTCTTTGAAAAGTACTTGATAAATTGGAAGTTCCCAACAAAACGTCCTTTCTGGACAGTTTTATATCGGTATCAGAAAGCTTATCAACATTCAATAAATTATAAGTTATTTTTGTAAAATAATCTAAATTATATTTCAATAACTTTTCAATCAATACAGGAAGATTTTTATATTCCCAAGTAGGAAGAAAAGAAAAACTTAAAATAAAACTGATCACAACGGCAATCGTTGTTCCTCCCAATCGATGATAAATATTTGTCCAACCATCACTTCCGCTGTGTTCCAGAAAAATCAGGAGTATAACAAATATGGTAACAAAAGCAACCCCCGTTCTATAACTGATAGGTATAAAACTATAAGCGCCCACAATACAAATAAAAGTTACTATAGAAATCACATAAATGTTATGTGTAACAAGAAGGAGACCCAACGTTAATACTCCTCCAATTAGAGTACCTTGCAACCTTTGAATAGAAGAGTTTTTCGTATTTCCATAAAAAGGTTTTAAAATTAAAATGATGGTTAAATATACCCAAGCAAAATACTCAATTTTAAGTAAAGTACAAATTATATAAGAAACCGATATGGCGACACTTACTCGTAAAGCATGTTTAAAAATGTTGGATTTAAGATTTAAATTAGCTTTAAATGTAGAAAAGCTATAATTATATTGTCTGGTGAACTTTTCCAAATCCAAATCCTCATATTGTTTTCTCTCCGATCTAAACTCTCCGTTGATAAGTGATTTAATAAAACCGGTTTGTTTATAAAATGATTTAAAAATAAAACGAACATGTTTTAAAGCATTGATATCAATAACGGATTTCTCATTATTTTTTTCCTTTTCTTCAATCGAAAGTATTTTTTCTTTAAAACGATCCAGTGGAGCGGTATCAATAGTTACAGTGACCTTTTTATGGAAATTTATAGACCAACTTAATTCATAGAGGATTTTTTCCATATTGGCTAAATGATATTCAAAATCTCTTTTTAGACCACTTTTAACCAGAGATTGAATCAACTTGTCATCTTGACAATTTAATGATAAAAGTTGTTCATACAGATCGATTAATGCGCTGAAAATTAAAGTCATTTTTCTACCTTTTGCAGAAAAACTTTTAGCATTAATCCGCAGTTTAAAAAGATTTTCTCGGATATCCTCATGAGTACTGTGTATTTTTGTTTGTTTTTCAAACAGCTTATTTAAAATCTCAGTTTGTTTTTGACTATTAGCAGGATTTTTAATTTTTAACAAAAAGTACTCATGTATTAGCTCTGTATACTCATTTAAAAGTTTAATATTTTCACTAATTTTTTGTTCAATCACCCTATACGGTTGAATTCTCCATAAAACCAAAGAAATAAATCCATACCATACAATACCCATCATCATTCCCAACGTATTAGTTATGATATGGTTAGCTTCAAAACTACATGCATAGACAACACATAATAAAGAAGAGGTGCTTACACTAACCGCACGGGAGCCGTAAATAAAAAACATGGAAAAGAAAAAGCCGCACAAAGTAATCCAAATACCGAAAATAATTTCATGCGATATCAACAACTGACACACAAAAACCACTAAAAAGTAAAATAAAGCGGCAATAGATTGAGTATAAAATTTAACACGAATAGATCCGGGATTATCTCCCAGTCCGGCTACAAGAGCTCCGGAAGAAGCAACTATACCAATATCGGGTCTCTTAAAAAACCATCCGGCGAGTAGGGGGATTACAATAGCAAGAGCAATACGTAAGCCACGACTAAAATAAAAACCAAAAATAAAAAAGGTACTTTCGGAGACTATATGTTTAATTTTTTGCTGCATGAAAATCTGTAAGCAGTGATTAGTAAATTAGAATTTCCGGTTAGTTTTTATCCTTCCAGACCAAAAATCATATTTGATAAGATAATAGCTAAAACAATACAGGTTATAACAATATACATTCGATCTTTTTCAATAGCAAAAGCCACTATTGAAAAAGCAACCCGTAGAATAGGAGTGGCGATCAAAACGGCAACTCCCAGCTGAATAATTGCTAACCCGTCCAATTTTAAAACAGCGGGTAATAAAGTAGATAATTCCCTCAAATAATTTGGGGCCCCTACAAATGTTTTAAAATTGAGTTGTTGATCCGGATGTTGAGATATATAAATTACTCCGCCGGTAATAGTAATAATAGAAGAAAGAATAACTCCGTAACGAAGCAACTTACCAATATAAAGCTCTACATCACGTTCTTCCCAAAATTTTCTCGAAAATAAATTACTCATAACACACTCAGCTTAAAGTTTAGGAAAATTGATATGTGGAAACCATTTAATCAATGAAGGTTCCAATCCTCTATAGATCATTTGAATTGCAAGAATAGCAATAACCAAACTGAAAATTTTACGTAACAGCTGAACGTTTATAGCCATCAATATTTTTGAACCTAGAAAAGCTCCAAACAAAACCCCTACCACTATAGGCATGGCAAGAAAGGGATCAATTTGACCTCTTTGAAAGTAAATAACTGCACTGGCGGCTGCAGTAACCCCTACCATAAAATTAGAAGTAGTAGTCGATACTTTAAAAGGTATTTTCATAGCCGTGTCCATAGCTAATACTTTAAGCGCTCCCGATCCAATACCTAAGATACCGGAAAGCACACCGGCTATCGTCATTAGAGAAAAACCCGCACCAATATTTCGAACATTATATTTTTTAATTCCGTCAGGAGTAGGATACGTTCCGTTTAATTTCAATGTAGTAGCTAATTTACTCCCCGGAGCAGTATAATCTATAGATGCATTTTTCTTTCTTAAAGTCATGACAGATGAAAAGATAAGAGTGAAACCTAAAATTATATAAATTGCGGAAGTAGGTAGAAAAACAGCAAGTAAGGCACCTAAAACTGCTCCCAGGGTGGTAGCAATCTCAAGAAACATTCCAATACGCACATTAGTCATTCCTTCTTTAATATAAGCAGCTGCAGCCCCCGAAGAAGTAGCTATCGAAGTAACCAATGCGGTTCCAACAGCATATTTAATATCAACACCAAAACCCAGAGTTAATAGAGGAATTATGACTACTCCGCCGCCAAGTCCGGTAAGAGAACCCAGAGTACCCGCTGCAATTGCTCCAAAAAATAGAATAATTGTAAAAGTTATTATAGTCAAAATGAATTAAAATTAAGAAATTAAGTAACAAATTTAAAGATTCCTACTTTAATCTGTTACTATTAATTTAAATTTAATTCTATAGTCCAATAATTGAAAAATTAAGGTAAAAAAAACAACCCTTTACATAGAGTTTTATTATACTGATGAACAAAGGGTTAATTGCAAAATATAATTACTTTCATTTATAATAGGTAACTATCCTTTAAAAGGAAATCATACCATACCTATCCGTTTAATTGAGAAAACATGTTCTCCCATTCATGAGTAATTCGGGTAAGCTTTTCCTTTAACTCAGAATACTCCTTAATATCTTCCTCTTTTGGGTTTTCTTTACTAAATAAATCTTCAAAAGCAGAAATTTTTTGTTCTGTTTTTTCAATGTCATTTTCAAGTTTAGACAATTTATTTTCTAAAGATTTTTGTTCTTTCGATTTAAATTGCTTTTCCTGAGAAGCTTTAGTAGGTGTATTTTCTGAAGTCACTTTACGGGTAGTTGATTTTTCGATATCAACTTCTCTCATATTTTCTTTTTTACGATACTCTAAATATTCATTGATATTACCTAAAAATTCTTTAACTTCTCCATTTCTGAATTCAAAAATCTTGTCGGCTAAGTCATCTAAGAATTCACGATCATGAGATACTAAAATCAGTGTCCCCGTAAAATTCTTTAAGGCGTGTTTTAATATCGCTTTAGATTGTATATCCAAGTGATTTGTAGGCTCATCCATTATCAACGTATTGAAAGGTCGAAGAAGTAATTTACATAAAGCCAATCGATTTCTTTCCCCTCCGGAAAGTACAGACACTTTTTTATGTACATCATCTCCTTGAAAAAGAAATGAACCTAACAAGTCTCGAACTTTAGGACGAGATTCTTCTGTAGCCGAATCTTCAGCTTCTTCTAAGATAGTTTTAGAAGCATTTAGCTCTTCAGATTGGTTTTGAGCAAAATATCCAATTTGAACGTTGTGGCCTATTTCAAGTTTACCCTGATAAGATAATAAGCCATCCATAATTCTAGCCATAGTAGTTTTCCCCTGACCGTTTTGACCGATGAAAGCTATTTTCTCTCCACGTTCGATGTGAAAATTGGCATTTTCAAAAATAGTATGAGTATCGAAAGATTTACCTAAATTTTCTGCTTTAAAAATTATTTTTCCGGGAGTAATACTCGGTTCGAAACGAATATTAAAACGAGTTATGTCTTCATCTTCCACCTCAATGCGTTCTACCTTATCTAATTTCTTCATAAGAGATTGAGCAAAAGAAGCTTTACTAGCTTTTGCACGAAACTTATTGATTAATTGTTCCGTACGCTTAATCTCTTGTTCTTGATTTTTTTGTTGCTGAAGAAGTTTTTCCTTTCTTTCTTGCCTTAAAATAAGGTATTTGGTATAATTTGCTTTATAATCTTGTATGGATTTATTGGAAATTTCAATGGTTCGATTGGTAACATTGGTTAAAAATTGTTTATCGTGTGATACCAGCACCACCGCTCCACTATAAGTAATTAAAAAACTTTCCAACCAAATGATGGATTCAATATCTAAATGGTTGGTAGGCTCGTCAAGAAGCAGCACATCATTTTCTTCCAATAAGAGTTTAGCTAACTCAATTCTCATTCTCCATCCTCCTGAAAAATCATCAGTAAGCCTATTAAAATCGGATTCTTTAAAACCTAACCCTTTTAAAATTTTTTCAATTTCTCCATCAATATTGTAGCCGCCTAAATGAGAAAATCGATCGGTTAGATCGGTTAAATCATGAATAAGCTTGTGATATTCCTCAGATTCGTAGTCGGTCCTTGTAGCAAGAGCATGATTGATTGTATCAATTTTTTCATTGATTATATTTAATTCTTTGAAAGCCAGTTTTGCCTCATCCCATACGGTTCTTCCTTTCTCAAAATCTAAATCTTGTTTTAAGAATCCAATGCGAACTTCTCCTTCTTTTTCAACATTTCCTTCAGTTGAAGGTTGCTCACCGGACAAAATTTTTAATAAAGTTGATTTACCTGCACCATTTTTACCCGCTAATCCAATACGATCATTTTTATTAATTCTAAAATTTACATTTTCAAATAGATAAGATCCTGCAAAATGTAAACCTAGATTCTGGACTAATATCATTTTCTTGTTAAATTTTAAACATGCAAAGATACGATTTTAAACTTAATTCCCTCATTTTTGTCTTTGTTATAAGAAAAATATGTAAATTAGTTTTTTAATATAATTTTATGAAAAAAATAGTATCAATAGTAGTACTAACATTATGCTTTACTGTATTTTTAACTAGTTGCAGTGACGATGATGACAAAGGAAGTGTTGTAGTTAACACGGATACAATTTCAAGAGTATTTGAAATTGAAAGTTCTTTTAGATTTGACAGTCAATTGGGTTGGGTGATCAACGGAGAGCTTAGACCGGCCATAATAAACGGAGATCATTTATTAATATATAGGCTTTCTGCTGAAAATGCTTCCGGTAAAGATGTATGGCAACTTATACCTCGAACTTTTTATGTTGATTTGAATAATGATGGGATTACTGAAAGCGAATTTTCTTATGATTATGATTTTAGTATTGAAGATTTTAATATTTATGCCGGTGGAAGTTATGATTTGACTTTAACTCCTGGATTAATTAATAAACAAGTTTTTAGAATTGTTATCATCCCGGGAAGCTCTTCCGGTAATGCATTTAGTAGTAAAATGCCTATTGATTACAAAGATTATAACGCTGTAATTAAATACTATCATATTAATGATGACCAAGTAATTAAATTACAACCGAAACTGAAATAAAAGTATTTCTATAAAAAAGAGGCTTTAAAATAAGCCTCTTTTTTTTATAGAATTTTATTAACCAATTATTTTTCAAAACGTTTCATAACTCTTTCACTAACTCCAACATTGGAGAAACCTCCATCATGGAAAAGATTTTGAAGAGTTACTTTTCTGGTTAGGTCGGAAAATAACGTAATACAATAATTTGCACATTCCTCAGCGGTAGCATTACCAAGCGGAGAAATTTCTTCAGCAAATTCAATAAATCCACCAAAACCTTTTACCCCGTTTCCGGCAGTAGTAGGGGTAGGCGATTGAGAAATTGTATTAACTCTAACTTTGTTACGGATTCCCCATTCGTAACCGAAACTTCTTGCAATACTTTCCAAATAAGCTTTATTATCAGCCATATCATTATAGCCGGGAAAAGTTCTTTGAGCGGCAATATAAGAAAGAGCTAAAATACTACCCCATTCATTCATAGCGTCTTTATCCCAAGCAGTTTTCATAACTTTATGGAAAGAAACAGCAGAAATATCCCAGCCTTTAGTTAACCATTCATAATTTATATCAGTATAATCTTTATTTTTTCTGACATTAATAGACATTCCTATAGAATGTAAAATAAAATCAAGCTTTCCGAATTTTTCAAGAGCATGATCGAAAAGTTTATTCAAATCTTCCATTGAAGTGGCATCAGCAGGAACCGTATCAGAGCCGGTTTTTTCAGCCAATGCGTTAAGTTCCCCTTTTCTAAGAGCGACTGGGGAATTAGTAAGGATAAATTCAGCTCCTTCTGCATGAGCTTGTTCTGCAACTTTCCATGCAATGGAGTTAGAATCTAGCGCCCCGAAAATAATTCCCTTTTTCCCCTTTAATAATCCGTGAGACATA
The DNA here is from genome assembly GCF_009827885.1 of Apibacter sp. B3546. Classification (NCBI taxonomy): domain Bacteria; kingdom Pseudomonadati; phylum Bacteroidota; class Flavobacteriia; order Flavobacteriales; family Weeksellaceae; genus Apibacter; species Apibacter sp. B3546. The sequence goes on from NZ_WINW01000037.1 coordinate 244,054, forward strand.
GTATTTATTTAAAAATGTTAACAGAACAAATTTATGTAAATATTTTTATATGTAACCGAAAAGTTTAGTATCTAACCCGATTAATAAATCATTTCATAAAAACTAAAGAAATTATACGATGTATTTTGCATAATCCCTTATAAATGAAAATTGAGCATGATTTGTGTATTTTGGTATAATTTAATCTAAAATGCATCGATTTTTATAAAAATATAGATAAAAAATACTTAGTATACTAAATAGTATCCTTTAGTATTTAACATATCAACCATTGTTTATAAATTTGAATAAATATTCTAAATATGAGTAATACTAAAGACAGAATTGAATTTTTAAGGAAGGAACTAACGGATTTAAATTACAAATACTATGTATTAGATCAATCTGATGTTTCGGATTATGAGTTTGATCAGATGATGAATGAGCTGAGGCAATTAGAAAAAGAAAATCCGGAATTAGACAGTCCCGGTTCACCTACCCATAGAGTAGGAGGGCAAATAACTAAGAATTTTCCTACCGTAAGACATGAAAGAAGGATGTATTCACTCGATAATAGTTACTCATTTGACGATATCAAAGATTGGGCAACAAGAGTAGCCAAATCTATAGATGAAAAAGTAGAATATGTATGTGAATTAAAATACGACGGATTATCCATCAGTATATTATATGAAAACGGACAGCTAGTTCAAGCAGTTACCCGAGGTGACGGTTTTCAAGGGGATGATGTTACCCATAATGTGAGAACTATTCGATCTGTTCCGCTTCATCTCAGAGGTAAATATCCGCAACGTTTTTATATAAGAGGAGAGATAATCATGCCCAAAAAATCTTTGGATAAACTCAATGAAGAAAGAAAAAAAGAAGGATTAGAACCCTATGCCAATCCAAGAAATACGGCTAGTGGAAGTTTAAAGCTTCAGGATAGCGAGGCGGTGGCAAAAAGAGGCCTCGATTGCTATTTGTATTATGTACTTACTGATGAAAGAGGATACAGTACCCAATGGGACTCTTTGCAACATGCTAAAGACATGGGATTTAAAGTAGGAAATTATGCCCGATTGTGTACCAATCTAGAAGAGGTAACGGCATTTATTGAACATTGGAATACGGAAAGATATCATCTTCCCTTTGAGATTGACGGAGTCGTAATAAAAGTAAATTCCATTTCAGAACAAGAAGAACTAGGTTATACGGCTAAATCTCCTCGATGGGCCATTGCATATAAATTCAAGGCCGAAAAAGTAGAAACACAATTATTAAGTGTTGACTATCAAGTAGGAAGAACGGGAGCAATAACTCCGGTAGCCAATTTGAAACCGGTGTTAGTTGCAGGAACCACAGTAAAAAGAGCCTCTCTTCACAATCAAGATTTTATCGCTAATATGGATTTACGAATCAATGATATCGTTTTTGTAGAAAAAGGAGGGGAAATTATACCCAAGATTGTGGATGTGAATTACGATAAAAGAGAACCGGGCACGATTAAGCTGGAATTTATTAAGAATTGTCCGGCTTGCGGTACACCTTTAGTTCGGGAACCGGGAGAAGCTGCTCATTTTTGTCCCAATGAAAAAGCTTGTCCGCCACAAGTGATGGGAAGAATGGAACATTTTGTTTCCAGAAGGGCCATGAACATAGACAGCGTAGGAGCAGAGACGGTTTCAATGCTTTATGAAAATGGATTGATCAAAGATATCTCGGATTTCTATACCTTAAAAAAAGAACAATTAATCGGACTGGATAGAATGGCCGATAAATCGGCTCAAAATATAATTGACGGTATCGAAAATTCAAAACAAATCCCTTTTGAAAAAGTTTTATATGCGTTGGGAATTCGTCATATAGGAGAAACCATGGCCAAGAAACTGGCTAAAAGATTTAAATCAATTGAGGGATTACAAAATGCGACGTTAGAAGAACTGGAAAATACAGCTGATGTAGGAAATAAAATAGCCATAAGCATTCAAGAATATTTTGCCAAACCCGAACATTTGGCACTCATTGACAGATTAAAAAAAGCAGGTTTACATTTCGAAACAGAAGATTCTCAGGAAGAAATCTCCCATATTTTAGAAGGAAAAACCTTCTTATTTACAGGGAAATTAACCGCTTTCACACGAGAACATGCCGAAGAATTGGTAGAAAAAAATGGAGGAAGAAATATTTCATCCGTAAGTAAAAATTTAGATTATTTGGTAGTAGGAGAAAAAGCCGGATCGAAACTTAAAAAGGCTGAACAATTGGGAACAGTAAATATATTGGATGAATATCAATTTTTAGACTTATTTGAAAAAGAAGGCATAAACCCGAAAGAAAATGAGTCAACGCGTTAAAAACAAATAGAAAAAATTAGAGTATGAACTGCAATTTTTAATTGCAGTTCCTATATTTAATGGTTTCGATCAAATAATACTTTTTCAATATCTTCCAATTGAAAACCCTTTGCTTTCAAAAGGATAAGGTAATGGTATAGCAGATCTGCTGCTTCATTCTTAAACAAAACATCATCCGTATCCTTTGCTTCAATAACAACTTCAACAGCCTCTTCACCTACCTTTTGTGCTACTTTGTTAATTCCTTTTTGATAAAGTTGATAGGTATACGACCCGTTTACTTTTTCGTCAATTCGTTGACTGATTATATTTTGTAATTTATATACAAATCCTTTTGCATTTTGTTCCTCAAAACAAGAATAACTTCCCGTATGACAGGTAGGTCCTTCAGGAGAAACTTTAATTAAAAGAGTATCGTGATCACAATCTATATCAATTTTTTTTACCCATAAATAATTATGGGAGGTTTCTCCTTTCGTCCATAATCGATTTTTGGAGCGGCTGAAAAAAGTCACTTTTCCTTCCCTTTTTGTTTTTTCAAAGGCTTCTTCATTCATATAACCCAGCATGAGTACTTGCAGGGTAAGTTCATCCTGAATAATTACAGGAATCAATCCGTTACTTTTATCAAAATCTAATTTCATCGTATAGGAATATTTTTAGTTTTTAAAAATCTTTTTAATTCGGGAATGGGAATCTCATTAAAATGAAATACACTGGCAGCCAGAGCCGCCGAAGCCTTAGTGTTTAAAAATACATCCGAAAAATGCTCTTTAGTACCGGCTCCTCCTGAAGCAATAACGGGAATATTTACGCTAGATGCAACATCATGCGTAATATCAAGAGAAAATCCGTTTTTCGTGCCGTCACTATTCATGGAAGTAAGTAAAATTTCACCAGCTCCCAGTTGTTCCGCCTTTTTTACCCAATCTAATGTTAAAATCGTAGTCGGGGTTCTTCCCCCGTGAGTATACACTTTCCAACCTGTATTTTCTTTTTTGGTATCCACAGCAACTACCACGCATTGACTTCCGAAACGGGAAGCAATTTCTGAAATCAATTCCGGTCTTTTTACAGCTGAAGAATTTATGCTTACTTTATCTGCACCGGCTTGAGTTAAAGAAAATACATCTTCCACGGAATTTATTCCTCCTCCTACCGTAAATGGAATGTTAATTTCATTAGCAATTTTTTCTACTAAGTGAAGCAAGGTGGAACGGTTTTCAATAGTTGCGGTTATATCCAGAAAAACTAATTCATCTGCTCCTTGTTGTACATAAGCTTTAGCCAATTCTACCGGATCTCCGGCATCGGTGAGGCTCACAAAATTTACTCCTTTAACAGTTCTGCCGTTTTTTATATCCAAACAAGGAATTATACGTTTTTTTAGCACTTCTTTATATATTTTTTTTAAAAAATTAAAATTTGCATGAAAAGTCTAAAGCGATTGTTTAGTAACCATACAAAGTTTCTATAAAATTACTTTACCCGTTTTATAAAAATTGCTTAAGTTCCTTCAATTTGATTTTTCCTTCATAAATAGTCTTTCCGATAATAGCGCCTTCACAACCTAGTTCCTTTAGTTTAAGCAAATCTTCCAGCGAAGACACCCCCCCACTGGCTATTAAATGTATGGAAGTCGATTGAAGGATTTCTTCATACAATTCATTTGATGGGCCTTCTAAAGTTCCGTCTTTGGAAATATCTGTGCAAATTACATAACGAATGCCTTTTTTCTCATATTCTTTAATAAAATCAACTACATCTAAAGAGGAAGATTCTGTCCAACCTTGGGTGGCTATCATTCGATGATTACAATCTGCCCCTAAAATAATTTTATCATTTCCAAAAGTTGAAAGCCAAGAAAGAAATAATTCAGGATTTTTTACGGCAATACTTCCGCCCGTAATTTGTGAAGCTCCATTTTCAAATGCAATTTTCAAATCATCATCGCTTTTTAAGCCCCCTCCAAAATCAATTTTTAAATTTGTTTGGGAAGCTATTTTATAGAGTGTTTTATAATTGATGATTCGGTTGGATTTTGCGCCGTCTAAATCTACCACATGTAAATATTGAATTCCGATATCCTCATATTCTTTAGCGGCATCCAAAGGATCTTCCCGATAAATTTTTTCCGTAGAATAATCTCCTTTAGTTAAACGTACACATTTTCCGTTAATAATATCTATGGCGGGTATAATTCTCATTTTTTTATTTCAGCTATATTATTTTTTATTAAAGTTACGAGGGTTTTCTCGTAACATACCATTGATTGAATGATAACTTTTTATCTGAACAGGAAATTACAGTTCAATAAAACTTTTTAATATTTGATCTCCCACATCTGCCGATTTTTCGGGATGAAATTGAGTAGCAAAAAAATTGTCTTTTTGTAAAGCAGCACTAAACGGTAAAATATAAGTACAGGTAGCAGAAGTATCTGCACATAAATCCGCATAGTAACTATGCAAAAAGTATACATCATCATGGTCAGTATTTTTTTTTAAAATTTCTCCCTTCAAATCATAGATTGTATTCCAACCCATATGAGGCACAATATCGGTAGAAGGAAATTTTCGAACGTTAACATCGAAGATATTTAGACAATGGGTGTTGCCTTCTTCCGAATGAGAACACATTAACTGCTGGCCTAAACAAATCCCCAAAAAAGGACGTGTAATCGATTTTATTAAAATATCCATACCTCTTTCCTGCAAATATGACATAGCACTTCCGGCTTCGCCTACTCCCGGAAAAATTACTTTATCGGCATGTATTATCGTGTTGGGATCATCGGTCACAACAGATTCAACCCCTAAGCGTGTTAGTGCGTTTTGTACTGATTTAATATTACCTGCATTGTATTTTATAATTGCTATCATTTTTCACAAGCCTTTTTTATAATTTTTGAAAGTATGAATTTTTCTTAAATGTTTGAATTACTTTATTATCTAAAACTTAAGAAATAAACGGTAAAAAGTAAAAAATAAGTTTTTGTATTTTATAAACTGCCTTTTGTGCTTGGAATGGCAAAATTATCATCGGTTTGTTTAACAGCCATTTTGATAGCTTTTGCAAAGGCCTTAAAAATAGCTTCTATTTTATGATGTTCATTACTTCCTTCCGCTTTTATATTTAAGTTAGATTTCGAATTATCGCTAAAAGATTTAAAAAAATGATAAAACATTTCGGTTGGCATTTCTCCGATCTTTTCTCTTTTAAATTCTGCATCCCAAACGATCCACGGACGCCCCCCGAAATCGATGCCTACTTGAGCCAAGCAATCATCCATCGGCAACAGAAATCCATATCTTTCAATTCCTTTTTTACTTCCAAGCGCTTGTAAAATAGCTTCACCTAAAACAATTCCCGTATCTTCTATTGTGTGATGTTCATCTACATTCAAATCTCCATCGACTTTAATATATAAATCCATAGAACCATGTTTGGCTATTTGTTCCAACATATGATCAAAAAAGCCTAAGCCTGTGGATATGGAACTTTTTCCCGAACCGTCCAAATTTATTTCCACGGAAATTTTGGTTTCTTTAGTATTACGAATCACTTTAGCTTTTCGGGGTTGCTTTTTTAAATAGTGATAAATTTCGTCCCAGCTTTGCGTTTGTAATTCTGCACCGGAATTTTCTTCCGTTCCCATATATATAGAACGACAGCCTAAATTTTTTGCTAATTGTACATCGGTTAATCGATCACCAATTACATACGAATGGGAGAGATCATACTTTCCTTTTATATAATGAGTTAACATTCCCGTTCCGGGTTTTCGTGTAGGGAGATTTTCATGTTCAAAACTTCTGTCTATCAGAATTTCAGAAAACGTTATTCCTTCATTTTCAAAAGCTTTGATGATTTTATTTTGTGAAGGCCAAAAAGTTTCTTCAGGAAAGGATTCGGTACCCAATCCATCTTGATTGGTTACCATAACCAATTCGTAATCCATTTCACGGGATATTTTGGAAAGGCTTTGGAAAACCAGGGGATAAAATTCCAATTTTTCCAAGCTGTCCAATTGGTAATCTATCGGAGGCTCAATAACTAAAGTGCCGTCACGGTCTATAAATAATACTTTTTTCATAAGGTATCGTTTAGCCTAGATAATGAATTAATTAATTTTAAATTTTCTTCCGGAGAGCCAACCGTAATACGAAGGCTGTTTTTAATTTTGGAAGATTGATCTCGTACAATGATACCTTCTTGCATTAATTGTTTGAAAACTTGATTGGAATTGGAGAATTCAACGAGCAAGAAGTTCGTATCCGAAGGGTAAATTTTCGTTACTAGCGATAGCTTTTCCAAAGCAGAACGCAATTTTTCTTTTTCTTCAAGAATAATTTTTTTTCTTTTTTCAAATTCACTGCTTTGATTCAGCGCTTCCAAAGCTGCCTTTTGATTCAATTCGCTGATGTTATATGGATGCTTTACTTTATTAAGTAAATGAATAATTTCAGGTTGAGCATAGGCCATACCAATACGTACTCCCGCAATACCCCAAGCCTTACTGAGCGTTTGGAATAGTACAAGATTTGGGTATTGATCCATTTTTTCCAGATAGGAAGGTTGGTCGGTAAATTCTATATACGCTTCATCGATTGCAACAATTCCATTAAAATTTTTTAGTATAAAATCAATATCTTTTGGATTAATCGCATTGCCGGTCGGATTGTTGGGAGTACAAATAACAATTACTTTTAGATTTTCATCGTTGAAATATTTTTGAGCTTCTTCGATATTGATTTGAAAATCGGATGTTAGAGGAATATCAACAATCGTAACATCGTTCAACTCTGCTGCTACCTGGTACATTCCGAAAGTTGGACTGAAAAACATGGCTTTGTCTTTACCGGGATTGCAAAATACCCGATAAATATGATCTATTATTTCATCACTTCCGTTCCCAATAAAAATTTTTTCCGTTGCAATATTTTTAATTTCACTTAATTTTTGTTTTAAATCTTTTTGGTAGGGATCCGGATAACGATTATTGTTTCCAAAAGGGTTTTCGTTAGCGTCTAAAAAAATTCCTTTTATTCCTCCGGATTCATCTCTTGCGGAAGAATACGGATGCATGGCAAGCACATTGGGACGGGCCAGTTGATTTATATTTTTCATGGTTATTATTTTTATTGAATTAAAAGCGTTAATTCTACCCTATTTGTTTTTAAATAAAATATATAAATTAATTTAATTGGTTCGTAAACGTATGCTCACCGCATTTTTATGGGCTTGCAGCTCTTCAGCTTCAGCCATTAATTCTATAGTATTTCCGATCTTTTGCAATCCCTCTTTGGTTAGTTCTTGAAAAGTGATTTTTTTGTAAAAACTATCCAGAGAAACCCCGCTGTAATTTCGTGCATAGCCATTAGTAGGCAATGTGTGATTCGTTCCGCTTGCATAATCTCCGGCACTTTCACAGCTGTAATTGCCTAAAAATACAGATCCCGCATTTTCAATAGAGTGTGTATAGTTTTTGGCTTGATCAATAGCCAAGATCAGATGTTCCGGTGCATAAAGATTACTCAATTGAAAACATTCTTCTAAGGAATTCAATAAAACACCTAGACTATTACGTAAAGCTTTTTTAGCAATTTCTTTTCGAGGAAGACTTTCAAGTTGAGTATTGATCTCGGCTAGGGTCTGATTTAAAATTTCTGAATCCGTGGTTAGAAATACAACTTGACTGTCAGGGCCATGCTCTGCTTGTGAGAGTAAATCGGAAGCAACATACGCAGGATTAGCGGACGAATCGGCCACTACTAATACCTCACTGGGCCCTGCAGGTAAATCTATACTAACTTTAAATTCTTGGGCGTATTGTTTAGCCGCGGTTACATATTGGTTTCCCGGACCGAAAATTTTATAGACTGGTGAAATGGATTCAGTACCTACTGTCATCGCTGCGATGGCTTGAACACCTCCTACCTTATATATATTTTTGATACCTATTGTTTTTGCTGCATATAAAATAGCAGGATGTATTTTGCCTTCTTTATTGGGAGGGGTGCATAATACAATTTCTTTACATTCTGCAATGGTAGCGGGTACTCCCAACATTAAAACGGTCGAAAAAAGGGGTGCAGACCCTCCGGGAATATATAATCCAACTTTTTCTATAGCTCTGGATTCCCTCCAACATTCGATACCGGATTGTATTTCAATAATTTTTTTCTTTTCTTTTTGAGAAAAATGAAATTTTTCAATATTGGATTTAGCTTGTATGATGGCTTGCTTCAATTCATCAGAAACTAATGATTCCGCCTCAAAAAGTTCTTGTTCGGAGACAGTAAGGCTAGTTAAAGACACTTGGTCAAATTGAAGAGTATATTTTTTTAAGGCTGCATCGCCTTCATTTTTTACATCGGTAAATACATTTTTTACGGTTTCATATAATGAAACTTTTTCATTTTCAGGTCTTTTGACTAAATGGTGCCAATCATTTACAGGAGGATATTTTATAATGTTCATTTTTGAGCTCTATTAATAGATAAAATGGTTAATTGTTAAGTAAACTGAATGGGTTTTTCCTTTTATTATAAAAATTTAAAGAATCATTTTTTGAATAGGAATGACTAAAATTCCTTGCGCTCCAAATTCTTTTAATTGTTCTATGATGTCCCAAAACTTATCTTCTTTAATTACAGAATGTATGCTACTCCATCCTTCTTTTGCCAGGGGTAAAATAGTAGGACTTTTAACTCCGGGTAATAAAGAAATTATGTCTTTCAGGTTTTCATTAGGAGCATTCAACAAGATGTATTTATTTTCTCGTGAATATAGTACCGATTGAATTCTGAACAATAATTTATCTAGAATTTCTTGTTTGTCTTGAGAGAGTTTTTTTGATTTTATAAGGGCTGCTTCGCTTTTAGTAACGGTTTCCACTTCTTTTAGTCCGTTCATGAGAAGTGTACTTCCGGTGCTGACAATATCGAAAATGCAATTAGCCAAACCTATTCCCGGAGCTATTTCAACGCTTCCGCCGATTTCTTCAATTTCAACCTTTACATTGTTTTTTTTGCAAAATTTTTTTAAAATTTTAGGATAACTAGTTGCAATTCTTTTATTATTAAAATAAGCAATTCCGGTATATGTTTCTTCTTTCGGTATAGCTAAACACATTCGGCAATTCCCGAAACCTAATTTCTTTATGATTTCTACATTTCGGTCTTTTTCCCAAACTTCGTTTTCACCTAAGATTCCAATATCGGCTACATTTTGTTCTACATATTGTGGGATATCATCATCTCTAAGAAATAAGATTTCAATAGGAAAATTGGTAGATACAGTTTTCAATTTCTGATTACCATTTGGAATTTTTATTCCGCATTCACTCAATAATTCCAGTGATTTTTGACTTAGCCGTCCGTTTTTTTGGATAGCAATTTTCAGTTTACTCATTAGCCATAGTTTTTAAATTTTTTTCTATTGAAGTGATCCTAAAAAAAAACCGCCCGAAAACTCAGGCGGCTATTATTTATTTTGACATTTTGCATAACAAAATTACTTACCTCACCTGATTGTAAGTGTGTAAATAATGATGATGATGTATATGTGTTTGAATCATTTTTGTTTATATTGATTGGTACAAATTTATAAAAAATATAATAAAGCACTAATAATAAATTACAATTATATTATCCTATATAAATGAAGGGTTTACTATATAAATTAATAACATAATCTTATATGTCTAGTAAATTTGTTTGATGAAATCAATATTTAAAACATCATATTTGCCATCAATGAATTTTATAAAATCTTTAAATAGCTTGGTATTATTATGAATATTAATAGCCTCTTGGGATTTCCATACTTCAATTATAAAAAGTTTAGAAGGATCTTTTATGCTTTCATGTAAATCATAAGATACATTACCTTCTTCTTTGCGGGAGCCATCTGCTAAGGAATACAATATTTTTTTAACATCGTCAAGATAGTCAGGTTTTACTTGTATGGTTGCAATTATTTTTAATTCTGACATGGTATAAATAATTTAATACATCAAAAGTAATTAATATAATTAAAACCCGATATATGTTGTTTAAATAATTTTTAATAGTATGTAATGAATATGTTTTGATTAATGAAGTATTTTATATAACATTTCCATTAAAATATCTTTTGAAGTTGCATGAGATGACACATCCACTCCTTTGGATTTCATGTCTGCATCTCGCAAATAAGCAATACATGCAGTAGTTTTTTTTAAAGAATAATTTTTAATGGCGATTAAATACTCATTAGCAAAGAAAGGGTTAATACGAAGTTCTTTAGCTATATTTTGTGGAGTTTTTATCGGTAAAGTGTGTACGATAAGAATATTGGAAAATAAACTTATTAATGTTCCAAAAGTCAAAACAATAGGATTTGCTTTTGGGTTTTTTTCAAAATAGTCTATTATTTTATAAGCCTGTTTCGTATTTTTCTCAACGATGGCCTTTCTTAATTCGAAATTGTTGTACTCTTTACTAATTCCAATATTTCGTTCAATGATTTCAGGAGTTATCTTTTTGGAATTACCTACAATTAATTTAAGTTTTTGAATTTCGTTATCAATACGGGAAAGTTCAGTGCCTAAAAATTCGGCAAGTAAAATCCTGGATTTTTCGTCAATTTCCAAACCGTTAGACTGACATAACGAACCGATCCAAGTGGGTACTTGGTTGTCATATAGCTTTTCGCTTGTAAAAATATATCCTTGTTTACTGAGTAATTTAGTTGCCGACTTTCTTTTATCTAAAGATTTGTATTTATAATTGATGACCAATACAGTTGAAGGCTGAGGATTTTTTATATAATTATCAAAGGCTTCGGATTTGTCAAAAGGCAGCCCCTTTGCTTCTTTAATTATTATAAGCTGTTTATCGGCTCCCATTGGAAATTGCTTTGCCAAAGATATAATTTGATCCAAATCAGATTCTGTACCGTAAATAATATTTTGGTTAAAAGCCTTTTCTTCTTCCTTTAGGACATTTTCTTCCAGTAATTCGGTAAGTTTATCGATGTAAAAAGGCTCATCACCCTGTAAAAAATATACAGGCAGAAACTTTTTATTTTTAATATCTTTGACTAAATTATTATATTCTTTCATAATTAGAATAATGGAACTTCCGGTTTTAAATTTCCCAAAAAAATATAATTTTCAAATAAAGGAGGAAAAATCTCTTTGGTATATTTTTGACGAAGTTAGAAAAAAATGGTTAATTCTAACACCTGAAGAATGGGTAAGGCAACATATTATTTTTTATTTAAAAACCGAAAAAAAAATTCCTCAATCAGCGTTTATAATCGAAAAAAAAATAAATCTCAATCAACAAACTAAACGTATGGATATCTTACTGTATAAAAAATCAGAACCCAGATTATTGGTTGAATGCAAAGCTCCTGAAATACCTATTACTCAAACTACCTTTGAACAGGCCGCTCGATATAATACGCAAATTAAATCCAAATATATTTTATTAACCAATGGATTTAAACACTTGTATTTTACTTACGACCCTGTTAATAATCAGTATAAAATTGTTGACGATTTTGATTGGTCCTAATAATTTTAACAACTTTAAAACAAAAAAAAATAATTAAATTAAAAAATTAGGAGCTTATTTATTTCTTTTCTTAGTTTCGGGTAGAAAAGATGCTACCAATCCCAATAAAGGCAAAAAGGAGCAAAGATAGTATACGTATTGAATACCCGTCTTATCGGCAATTTTACCTAGAATAGCAGAAGCTATTCCGGCTATTCCAAAAGCCAAACCAAAAAAAAGTCCACTTATAAGTCCCACCTTTCCGGGTACTAATTCTTGAGTATAGATGAGAATGGCTGAAAAGGCTGATGACAAAATCAATCCTATGAAAATACTTAAAATGCATGTCCAAGTAAGATTCGCATAAGGCATTAAGAGAGCAAAAGGAGCAGTTCCGAGAATGGAAATCCAAATTACATATTTTCGACCTATTCGATCGCCAACAGGGCCGCCAATAATTGTACCTGCTGCAATAGCAAATAAAAAAGCGAAAAGATAGATTTGCGCTTCATCAATACTAACACCAAATTTATTAATAAGATAAAAAGTATAATAACTGGTAAGACTTGCCATATAAACATATTTTGAAAAAACCAGTAGTAATAAAATACCTATAGCTGAAACTACCTTAGATCGAGGCAATGAAGTATTATTTATTGAATTTTGATCTCCGATATTTTTTTCGGATTCTTTTTTGTTTTTTAAAAGAACTAAATTTTTTTTGTACCATTTGCTGATTACAAGCATTATTCCAATACCTAATAAAGCGATGATGGCTAACCATCCCACATTTTTTTGCCCATAAGGAGTTATGATCCATAACGCAATTAAAGGACCTATGGAACTTCCGAAATTTCCGCCCACTTGAAAGATGGATTGAGCCAGACCGTGCTTACCTCCCGAAGCCAGATAGGCAAGACGAGAGGCTTCCGGATGAAATATGGACGATCCTAATCCCGTAAAAAAAACAGCTAATAGCACATGAGTGAAATTAGTGGCAAGGGCCAGCGATATAACGCCCATCATGCTGAAAGTCATTCCAACGGGTAAAGAATAGGGTTGAGGGTGCTTGTCGGTAAAAATTCCGATTATGGGTTGGAATAAGGAGGAGGACATTTGATAAACAAGGGTTATCAAACCTATTTGAGTAAACGTTAGAGCCAATGAATTTTTTAAAAGCGGATATATGGCAGGTATAACCGATTGCAATGTGTCATTAAACATATGAGATAGTGCTAATAACGACAACAAGGTAAATGCAGTACCGGTTGGTTGAGATGATTTTTCCATAGTTACAGGTATGGTGAAAAAAATAACTGCAAATATATTACTAATTGTACGAATTGGAATAAATTTGGATTATAAAGAGTTGATAAACTAATTTTTACGATGATTATAAGTATCGAACTATGGTAATTCACTTAATGGGACAAAAAAGAAAATGAATACAATTAATTCAGAAAAATACATAAGTTCGATATGGAAAATAAATCAGGTTCATGGAAAAAATCAATGATAATCCTATTCTTAATTATCAGCGTTTTAGGGGTTGCAATATTTTATGTGTATTATTATGTACCTTATGGAGACAGCAGTGTAAAGTCCGGGCAATTAAATTATATCATGCATAAAGGGATTATTTTTAAAACTTATGAAGGAAAATTAATTCAAACCGGATTCAAATCAAGAACCACCGGAGGTATGCAATCCAATGAATTTGAATTTTCTGTGGATAATGAAGAATTGGCACATCAATTAATGAAGCTTACCGGAAAGGATGTTATCTTGCACTATAAGGAATATTTCGGAGCATTACCTTGGAGAGGATATACTAAATATATTGTTGACAGTATAATTTCTTCACAAAACCATGCGGAAACCATACCGTAAAAGTTGTGTTTAAATCTGTTTTTTCAAATAATCACATTATTTTTCGGATAAACCTTCAAAACGATTTAAGATTTTTTTAATTTAAATCCGGTATTTTTGCAGACCTAAAAGAAATAATAAAATAATGCGATTTTATTCCTTACGTGTACAAAAAGTGATACCGCTTACTTCAGGAAGTGTTCGATTAGACTTGTCAATTCCTGAAGAATTAAAATCTATATTCCGTTGGAAAGCGGGACAGTTTATTCGCTTTCAATTTGAGATCAATGGAGAAATCTTTGAAAGAGAATATTCGATATGCACTGCACCGTTTGAAGGATATCTGTCTTTTGCCGTAAAAAAGGCTAAAAATGCGTTTGTATCTGAATTTGTGCAAAACCATGTGAAGGAAGGAGATCTTGTATCTATTTCTGCTCCCATGGGAACTTTCGGAATACCCTCGCGACCCAATGAAAAAAGAACTTTGGCAGCATTTGCCTCCGGTAGCGGTATAGCCCCGATTGTAAGCATTATCAAAGATACCTTATATCATGAGCCTAACGTTCAATTTTATCTTTTTTATGGTAATACGAATGAAAATGAAGCAATTTTTAAAGATGAATTGACTGAATTACAAAAACAAAATCCTACTAATTTTTTCCCTTATTTTTTTTATACCCGACAAGAAATGCAAGATAAATTTTTTGAGGGAAAATTGGATGCTCACAAAATAAAACTAATCATCAATCAAATTATGGATTGGGATGAATTGGATGAAGCGCTAATTTGTGGTCCAAAAGATATGATCGTTACCCTTGCTAATGCTATTTATGAGCAAGGTATCCCTAAAAAAAATATACATTACGAATTGTATGAGCCGGTTGAAAAAGTTTTTTTTGATGATAAAATCAAGCGTTCTACAGTTAAAGAAGTAAAAGTAACCTATATATTTAGGAAAATCACAAAAACGATGAGTTGGATAAATAACGGTTCTTCCTTAATTACTGCTTTACTGGATAGTGGAGTAGAGGCTCCTTATTCTTGTAAAGGAGGAGTTTGTGGAGCATGTATTTGTACTAAAACAGAAGGGGAAGTATATCTAGATGAAAACTTAGTCTTAACAGAAAATGATCTAAATAAAGGTAAAATACTTACCTGTATGGCTCATCCTAAAACAAAAACATTAACCATTAATTTAGACGAAGCATAAAAATTTTTTAAAACATTCTTGTGTGTACTCTATTAATTTTCATCATTCTTTAATGATAAGAATAGAAGCAAAATACCATATGGTAAAGTAAAAATAAGTAAATTTACCACAAGTCAACAGTAAAAATTAAAGATTAAAAATATACTACCATTAAAAAATGAAAGAACTAGTTATTGTTTCTGCTGCGAGAACACCCATAGGAAGTTTTTTAGGCAGTCTATCAAGCCTTTCAGCGGTGCAATTAGGATCAGCAGCCATTGAAGGGGCACTGAATAAAATTAAATTGGAAAAAACTTTGATCAATGAGGTTTTTATGGGTAATGTTTTACAGGCCAATGTAGGACAGGCACCGGCTAAACAAGCTTCATTGGGAGCCGGAATACCGAATAACGTCCCTTGTACTACCATAAACAAAGTATGTGCTTCAGGAATGAAAGCGGTAATTATTGGTGCACAATCCATTCAAGCAGGAGATAATGAAATAGTTGTGGCAGGAGGAATGGAATCCATGTCGCAAGTACCTTATTATCTAACAAAAGGAAGAATTGGAAACAAGTTGGGGGATCAAAAGTTAGTTGATGGTTTACTAAAAGACGGGTTGATAAATGTATATGATCGCAATCATATGGGAATATGCGCAGATACTTGTGCAGAAGAGTATAATATTTCCAGAGAAGAGCAAGATGCTTTCGCCATACAATCGTATACACGTTCGGAATTAGCATGGAAATCCGGTAAATTTAAAGATGAAGTTGTGCCTGTGACTGTTCCTCAGAGAAAAAAAGATCCCATAGTCATTTCAGAAGATGAAGAATTTAAAAATGTAAATTTCGATAAGCTGAAACAATTATCCCCTGTTTTTCAAAAAGAAGGAACTGTAACTGCAGCCAATGCATCTACTTTAAATGATGGAGCATCAGCACTAATACTAATGACAGCTGAGAAAGCTAAAGAATTAGGTTTACAACCGTTAGTAAAAATTATTTCCTATGCAGATGCTGCTTGTGAGCCTGAAAAATTCACCATAGCACCTTCCTTAGCTCTTCCCAAAGCCCTAAAAAAAGCAAATTTATCTTTAGATGATATTGATTTTTTTGAGTTCAATGAAGCATTTTCCGTAGTTGGATTAGCGAATGCTAAAATACTAAACATAGATAGTTCAAAAGTAAATGTAAATGGTGGCGCTGTTTCTTTAGGGCATCCTTTAGGTAATAGCGGTTCGAGAATTATAGTTACTTTAATCCATGTGTTAAAACAAAATAATGCAAAGTATGGAGCGGCAGCAATCTGTAATGGAGGAGGAGGAGCTAGTGCAATTATACTTGAAAATATATAAACTTTTATAAAATATAATAAAAAAGGCAGATTTAAAAAATCTGCCTTTTTTATTATCAATTCAGGTAATTAGCTTGAAGAGTCTATAAAATATTTAATATAATTTAAATTTAAATTATATTAATATTATAAAAATATTTAATTGATTTATATATATTTGTTAGATAAACAAAAATTATATTTTGAATTAATTAATATTAGAAATCATGAAGAATACATTAAATATTATCTTGCTTTCGTCAGCCTTTAACGGATTAACTCAAAGAGTCTGGCTTTCATTGAAAGAAGCAGGATATCAGGTTAGTTTTTTACTTTTTACCACAGAACAAGAGGTTATAGATTCGATCGAAACTGCCCATCCGGACCTTGTTATTTGTCCTTTTTTGAAAGATAGAGTACCTGAAGTTCTTTGGAAAAATGAGACAAGACCTATCATAATTATCCATCCGGGTATTAGAGGAGATAGAGGAGCCTCCTCTTTGGACTGGGCAATTTTAAAAAATCTTGACACATGGGGAGTAACTGCATTACAAGCCGTAGAAGAAATGGACGCCGGACCTATTTGGGCAAGTCATGAATTTAAAAAACCTGCTTTAATAAGAAAATCAGAGCTTTATAACAATTTTGTAAGTGATGCCGCTATAAAATGTATTTTTGAGGTTATTGATAAATTTATAAATAAAGAAAAACCCATCCCATTAGATTATAATAACGAAAACGTAAAGGGAAGGCTAGAACCTAATATGAAACAATCGGATCGTCATTTTGAATGGACTAGTTCGGCAAAAGATATTTTAAATATAGTAAATTCAGCAGAAGGAATACCCGGTGTATTAGCAGAAATAGAAGGTGAAAAATTTTATATATATGATGCATATTTGGATCATCGTGAAGGTGAAGCGGGAAAACTTTTAGCCCGCCGTGAAGATGCAGTTTTAATTGGAACAGGAGAAAAAAGCCTATGGATTGGTTCGTTAAAAAGAGCAGCTAAAGACCAATTGCCCTTTAAACTACCGGCTGTACAAGTTTTAAAAGAAAAAGCAGAAAGTCTAAAAGATTTAACACTTTCATTGTACGATACGGTTTTATCTAATGAGGAGTACAGTACAATACATTATTCCCAAAAAGGAAAAATAGGAGAGTTAACCTTTAATTTTTATAATGGTGCCATGAGTACCCAACAATGCGAAAGGATGATAAAAGCTATTCAATTTGCTAAAGAACAGGAAACGAATGTATTGATAATTAAAGGAGGATACAATGCTTTTTCCAATGGTGTACACCTTAATACGATAGAAGCAGCAGAAAATCCGGCAGAAGAGGCCTGGAAAAATATACATGCTATAGACGATGTATGTTTAGAACTTTTAGATACGAAACAATGGGTAATTGCCGGTGTGACTGGAAGTGCCGGAGCGGGAGGAGTAATGTTAGCTTTAACAGCTGATTTTGTAGCTGCCAGAGATGGAATAATACTTAATCCTCATTATGCCACGATGGGATTATACGGTTCAGAATATTGGACATATACTTTGCCTAAACGGGTGGGAGAGCAACAAGCTAGAAAATTAACCGAAGAATGTTTACCCGTAAGTGTAACCAGGGCATTAGAGATCGGATTAATTGACTCTATAGGTCCCAGAGAAATAAACAATTTCAATAAATGGTTATGGGTACAAGCTAAAAAATCAGAAGAAGTAAATAAAAAAGCCTTAAAAAAACCTTTTGATTCGGAAAAAGCAGCTGAGTGTAGAAAGAAAGAATTGGAAGAGATGAAAGAAGATATGCTTTACGACCGAAATTCTTTTTCAGTAAAAAGAAATTGTTTTGTGCTTAAAAAAAGAGCTTGTAATACTCCGGATCGATTGATCGCCAATTGGGCAAGAGTTAAACAAAATAAGGAATAATAAAAAAACCATCTCATTTGAGATGGTTTTTATTGAGGCTTCGAGCGGATTCGAACCGCTGTACAAGGTTTTGCAGACCTCTGCCTAGCCACTCGGCCACGAAGCCGTTTTGTTGGATTGCAAATCTACAATTTTTTTTGAATTAAAATTAAAATCTAATAAAATTTCTTTTTAAAAGTTACTTTTACCTGATCTAAATTTACATGTACAGGCGGGTTTACCTTTGCAACAGAGACTTTTACAGCTTTTACCTTTTTACATTGAAATTTTATTTCTCTTATAATTCGATAGGCAACATGTTCTAAAAGATTGGAGCGAACAGCCATTTGATCTTTAACTATTTGTGCAACAATTCCGTAATTAACAGTATCATTAAGCTCATCAGATCTTCCTGCTTTTTCTAAGTTTAACCGTATTGTCACATTAACTATATAAAAAGTACCAATTTTAGCTTCTTCTTCTAAGCATCCATGATAGGCGTAAATTTTTATATTTTTTAATTTTATTTTTTGCATTTAAAAAAGTTGTTTAGCAATTTTTCTTATATTTTCAGATCTTCCCATAGAATAAAAATGAAGTACGGGAACTCCTTGCTTCATTAATTCCTTGCATTGATTAACCGTCCATTCTATTCCCACCTCATATACTGCTTTATTATCCTTACATTTTTCTACGGCCATAACTAATTCTTGAGGCATATCTATGTGAAAAATGTTTGGAAGAATAGTGAGATGTTTTTTTATAGATACGGGCTTTATGCCGGGTATGATCGGTACAGTAATTCCGACATTTCTACACTTCTTTACAAACTCAAAATATTTAGTATTATCATAAAACAGTTGAGTAACAATGTAATCAGCTCCGGCATCAATTTTTTGCTTTAAATAATTTAAATCTGTATCTAAATTAGGGCTTTCAAAATGTTTTTCAGGATATCCGGCTATGCCAATACAAAAATCAGTAGCTCCATGAGCGTATTCTTCATGAAGATATTTACCTGAATTCATGTTTTGAACTTGAGATACCAGTTCATTAGCATATGAATGTCCATGGGAGTGTGGTTTAAATATACCCTCACTTTTGATAGGATCTCCCCGTAAAACTAAAATATTATCAATACCTAAAAAATTAAAATCGATAAGAATATTTTCAGTTTCTTCTTTATTAAACCCACCACATATTAAATGAGGCACTGCGTCAACTTTATACTTTTGTTGAATTGCAGCACATATACCCACTGTACCGGGACGTTTTCTTGTAACAATTTTTTGTATCAATCCATTAGGTAACTCTCTATATTCGTATTCTTCTCTATGATAGGTTACATCAATGAAAGGAGGATTAAATTCCATTAAAGGATCAATATTGGAAAATATATTTTGTAAATCTTCTCCTTTTTTAGGCGGTAGTATTTCGAAGGAAAATAAAGTTTTTCCCTTTGCGTTGGAAATATGTTCTGTAACTTTCATATTAATTATTTTTGTTCAAAACAGGCCATTTTATTGGGAGATGAAAAATATTTTTAGTTATTATTGTTATCATTTATAGTTTATTCATTATAATTATAAAGCACTTTCATTAAAAGAAAAGGGTAGTAAATCTGCACATTGGTTAAATTTAATTACTTTTCCTCTCATACCGGTAAAAAGAAATTCAATAGGCCTTTTTTGTCTGAATTCGTATTCAATAAGTACTTGTCTACAGGCTCCGCAAGGAGAGACAGGAATGGAACTATTATCATCTTTTCCGGCAACTACAGCCATTTTTATTATTTTAGCAGACGGATAGTTTGCTATAGTATAAAAAATAGCGGTCCTTTCAGCACATAAACCACTGGGATAAGCGGCATTCTCTTGATTGTTACCTGTTAAGATTTTACCATTATCTAATAATAAGGCGGCTCCAACTTTAAAATTAGAATAGTTGGCATAAGCAGAATTACGGGCTTCTTTAGCCTTATTAATTACTACTAAGTCTTGGTCGGAAAGATCTTCCCATTGGGAATACTCTTCATATTTTAGATCTAAGACTTTAATCATGTTTAATACTTATTATGTGCACCTAAGTTACTAATAAATTATAAAAATGGGTAAAATAATTATCCTGTATGATCTATTTGCTAAAACAAAAAAACTATAAAACAGATTTTTATAAGAGAGAAAAGATTTCTCTTTCTGCAAAATGAAAATGAGCTTCAATCGCTGCATTTTCGTCGCTGTCTGATCCATGAATGGCATTTCGTTGTGTGCTTTCAGCATATTTTTTGCGGATAGTACCTTCTTCTGCCTGATCGGGATTGGTAGCACCGATTAACTTTCTAAAATTTTCCACAGCATTTTCCTTTTTTAAAACAGCTGCAATTATAGGTCCGGAGGTCATAAAATTCACTAAGTCATCAAAAAAAGGTTTGCCTTGATGTACTGAATAGAATCTTTGGGCATCTGCTAAGGTGAGGGAGGTTAGTTTTAAAGCAATGATACTAAAACCGGCTTCAGTAATATCTTTTAAAATAGTTCCCGTTAGCCCTTTAGAAACAGCATCGGGTTTTATCATAGTAAGAGTAAAATTGGACATAAAAATATATATTTAAAAAAGTTAAGATAAGTAATAATAAAATAAAGTTAAAAAAAAACACTCAATTCTGTAAAGAATTGAGTGTTTTTTAATTAAATATTTTAATCTCTTAAGCCAATAATGATACCGGATTTTCAAGATACATTTTAAGAGTTTGTAAAAACTGAGCTCCGGTAGCACCATCTACTACACGGTGATCACATGCCAATGATATTTGCATTGTGTTACCAACCACAATTTGTCCGTTTTTCACTACCGGTTTTTGTATGATAGCTCCCACGGATAAAATACATGAATTCGGTTGATTAATAATAGAATTGAAAGATTCCACTCCAAACATTCCTAAGTTAGAAATAGTGAAAGTAGATCCGTCCATTTCATTAGCTTTTAATTTTTTATCTCTAGCTCTTCCGGCTAAGTCTTTTACTGCTGATGAAATTTGAGTTAAAGATAAGTAATCGGTGTTTTTAATTACCGGAACTACTAATCCATCTTCAACTGCTACGGCAACTCCTACATTTATGTTTCCACGATGGATAATTTTAGTATCAGACCAAGTACTATTAATTTGTGGATGTTTTCTTAAAGCAATTGCAACGGCTTTAATTACAATATCGTTAAAAGATACTTTGGTATCAGGAAGGCTATTGATAGCTTTTCTAGCTTCCATAGCATTATCCATATTGATTTCAAATACCAAATTGTAATGAGGAGCAGTAAATAAACTGTGGCTAAGACTTTTAGCAATAGCATTTCTCATGGAAGAGTTTGGAGTTTCAGTGTCTACACCCGGAGTTATTTGCGGAGCAACCGGCGCAGATTTAGCTGAAGAGGAAGTAGCTGTAGTTGTAGAAGCTGTTGGAACAAAATTTTCAACATCTTTTCTAATAATTCTTCCATTGTCTCCACTTCCTTTAATTTGATCTAGGCTAATTCCTTTTTCTTTAGCAATTTTCTTTGCTAAAGGAGAAGCGAAAATTTTACCGTTGCCGGATGAAACTGTATTAGCTTCAGAAGAAGGTTTAGAGTCATTGGATGCGGCAGCTGCCGGCTCAGAAGCAGCAGGTTTAGAAGTTGCTGTAGAAGCAGAAGAGCCTCCGGCAATAATTCCGCTAACATCCGTACCTGCAGGTCCTACGATAGCCAATAAAGATTCAATTGGAGCAGAATCTCCTTCTTTTACTCCTTGGTATAATAAAACTCCGCCGTTACCATCGTATTCAAAATCTTGAACCGCTTTATCTGTTTCTATTTCAGCAATAACATCACCTTCTTTAATAGTATCACCTACCTTGACATTCCATTTAGAAACTTTACCTTCAGTCATGGTATCACTAAGTCTAGGAACTTTGATAATTTCTACATCTTTAGGGATTTCTACAGAAGCAGAAGGGGTAGAATTTGTATTCGTATTGCTAGAGTCGTTATTAGTTGTTGGTTCGGAAGATGTGGAATTGCTATTAGCACCTCCAATTAATGCGCTGATGTCTTCCCCTGCTTTTCCGATAATAGCTAACAGAGAATCCACCGGTGCAGCATCACCTTCTTTAACTCCTTGGTATAAAAGGATACCATCATCACCATCATAATCAAAATCCTGAACAGCTTTATCTGTTTCAATTTCTGCTAAGATATCGCCTTCTTTTACAGGATCTCCTACTTTTAGGTTCCATTTAGATACTTTTCCCTCAGTCATGGTATCACTCAGACGAGGCATTTTTATAACTTCAGCCATAATTTGGTTTTGATTCGTGTTTTTATTGGTTTTCTAATTTATCTAAAAAAGGATAATTCGGCTCAGAGTATATATATTTATATAATACGTCATCATCAGCGTAAGGAGCATCTTCTGCAAACTTACCAACTTCATTCATTTCATCCTTTAATCTTTTATCTATTTCATCTAATTCTTCGATGCTTGCCCAATTATTAGACAAAATTTTATGTTTTACGAATAGAATCGGGTCTTCTTTTTTATGCTCTTCCACTTCTTCTTTCGTTCTGTAAGGCTCAGCATCAGACATGGAATGTCCTCGGAAACGATACGTTCTAGCCTCAAGGAATGTAGGGCCATCACCTCTTCTTGCTCTTTCAATAGCTTCGTAAGCTGCTTCTGCAACTGTCTCAGGATTCATTGCATCCACCGGAGCGCATGGCATTTCATACCCTAGTCCTAATTGGTAAATATCCAAATTATTAGTAGTTCTTTCAACTGATGTACCCATAGCATATTGATTGTTTTCACAAACAAATACTACCGGTAATTTCCAGTTCATAGCCATATTGAATGTTTCATGTAGAGTACCTTGTCTTACTGCACCGTCACCCATGTAGCAAATAGTAACCGCGTCGCGTTCAAAATATTTATCTGCGAAGGCTATACCGGCACCTAACGGGATATGACCACCTACAATACCATGTCCACCGTATACATTGTGCTCACGGCTGAAAAGGTGCATAGATCCACCCAATCCTTGAGACGAACCGGTGGCTTTACCGCATAATTCAGACATGGCTACTTTAGGATCCAGCCCCATGGCTAATGCATGAGCATGACAACGATAAGAGGTTATAATCTTGTCTTTGGTTATATCCATTGCATGAGTAAAACCTGCTGCAATTGCCTCTTGGCCATTATATAAATGCAAAAAACCTCTGATTTTATCTTTTAAATATAGAGAACGAGCTTTGTCCTCAAATCTTCTCCACATAGTCATATCCTCAAACCACTTGAGGTATACTTCTTTACTAAATTCTTTCATCCTTGTACAATTTGACACGCAAATTTACATCAAATACTATGAACTAACAAAATTTAGATTTTATAAGTTTAAATACTTATATTATGATTATTTATATTAAATTATTTATAATAGTAATTATTTATTTTTATTTAATGCTGATTTAATAATTGAGTATGATAATTTATTCATATTATTATTTGTTTTATTTTTATTTAGTAGAAATATTATTTGTCTAATTTTTCAATTCATTAAATTTCATTTCGATATATATCTGATCATTTAAAAGAATTATTATAGAAGTTATAGTTATGAAAAACTATTCATTAAATAAAATTTAATCATTTGATTAAATCAAAAATTTAAATATATTTGCATTAAAATATATTTAGTGGTATAAAAAATGCAATACGATTGCAATGAATAAATTATAAAATTGGAAATGAAAATCAGGATATGGTCAGAGATGTTTCAACAGAGCAAAAAATTAAAGAAGCTGCAAAGCGCGTTTTTCAAAAAAAAGGTTTTGGTTTAACTCGTACCCGAGATATAGCAAAAGAGGCGGGTATCAATTTGGCTCTGCTAAATTATTATTACAGAAGTAAAGAAAATTTATTTGAAATAGTGATGCAGGAGAGCATAGAAGAAATGTTTTCTTATCTGGAACATATAATGAATAATAAACAAACAACCTTGACCGAGAAAATAGATGCAGGAGTCTTAAGATATATAGAAGGAATGTCCAAAAATTCAAATTTGCCTCTTTTTTTATTCAGTGAATTACAGGCTAATCCACAACATCTTTTTGATAGGGTTAAAATTCCTGAAGGTTTTATCCAAGAGACTTATATGTTCAAACAGATCAATGAGCAAATAAATAAAGAAAAGTTGAATTTTACAGCGATACATTTTTTTATAAATCTAGTTTCCATGTCTATTTTTCCGATAATAGGACAGCCTATTATAAAATATGTAAATATAATGGATGAAAAAAGTTTTGCTGATTTCATCGAACAACGCAAAACTTTAGTTCCAATTTGGTTAAAGTCAATGTTAAAGCTAGTATAATAATGAGATTATGAAAACTAAAAGGTATATATTTTTACAATTATGTTTACTTCCTTGTCTGTTGTTTTCTCAATTATCGGTAATAAGTCTGGAAAAATGTCAGGAAAAAGCAAGAGAAAATTATCCGTTAATTAAACAATATGATTTAATTTCTCTAGCCGAAGACTATACTTTGGATAATTTGGCAAAAAATTACTTGCCGCAAATTTCTCTCGGTGGACAGGCTTCTTATCAAACTCAAGTAACTAAAATACCCATAAAGATTCCGGGTTACAATATTCCCGAAATGGACAAAGATCAATACAAAATAACTTTAGATGTTACACAATTGCTATGGGATGGAGGAGCAATACGATCTCAAAAAAAAATTACCCAAGCGAATTCAGATTTTGAAAAGCAAAAGCTTGAAGTAAACTTATATACTGTAAGGGAAAAAATTAATCAATTGTATTTTGGAATTCTAACGATTGACAAGCAATTAAATCAATTGGATGTTTTAAACTCCGATTTACAAACCAATTATAACCTGGTTAGTGCCATGCTAAAAAATGGTGTTGCCATGGTATCTGATTTAGATTTGGTTAAAGTGGAATTATTAAATACCGATCAAAAAAGAATTGAGCTTACCACTTTACGAATGGCTTATATAAAAATGCTTTCTTTATTTATACATGAAGAAATAAGTCAAGGAGTTGAATTGAAATTACCGGACAATAGTATCAATTTTGATCAAGAGATTTCTCGTCCGGAATTAAGGATGTATGATAAGCAAAATTTAGTATATGAAGCCAAAGAGAGTACGATAAAAGCTAAAAATATGCCTAAATTTTCACTTTTTGCTCAAGGAGGGTATGGAAAACCCGGTTTAAATATGTTGAACTCAGATTTTAAAACGTATGCTATTGGCGGGGTGCGTTTAAGTTGGAATTTTGGAAACTTATACACAAAGAAAAACGAATATCGATTACTAAAAAATGACAGGAATTCACTTCAATCTCAAAAAGAAACCTTTTTATTTAACACCCATGTTCAGCTAACCCAAATCCAGAATGAAATAAATAAATATGAACAATTGATGGTAAAAGATGATGAAATTATTCGGTTGAGGAATAGTGTTAAAAAGGCCGGAGAGAGTAAGTATAAAAATGGAATTTACAATATGAATGATTTAATCGGAGATATTAATGCAGAAAATCAGGCACGAGTAACACAGTCTATACATGAAATGCAATATTTACAAAGTATCTATAATTATAAATATACACAAGGAAATTAGAACTATGAGACAGTTAATAATATTTACCCTGGGAACGTTTATGTTCCTGTTATCTTGTAATCGAAATAAATTTGAGCATGATGCGTCGGGAACGTTTGAAGCAACTGAAGTAATTGTTTCATCGGAAGCTAACGGTAAATTGGAATCTTTTCAATTAACGGAAGGAGATCAATTGGCCAAAGGACAATACGTTGGATATGTTGACAGCATTCAGCTGTATTTAAAGAAAAGACAATTATTAGCTACCAATAAAGCCATACAGGTAAAAAGACCGGACATATCCATCCAAGTTTCTTCCATAAAAGAACAGATTGCGAAAGCTGAATTTGAAAAAAGAAGAATTCAAAGATTATTGGCAGATAATGCAGCTACTCAAAAACAACTGGATGATGCGAATTCACAAATTGAAGTTCTTAAAAAATCTTTAAATGCGCAAGAAAATTCACTTTCAACATCGGTTAACAGTCTCAATGAAGAAAGTAACACCAATACAGTTCAAGTATCCCAAATAGAAGATCAATTAAAAAAATGTAAAATTATTAATCCAATTCAGGGTACTGTTTTAAACAAATTTGTTGAAGAAAAAGAAGTTGTTACTCAAGGTAAAGCACTCTATAAAATTGCAGATACTAAAAATTTATTTTTACGAGCATATATAGTTTCAGAACAATTAGAAAAAATTAAAATAGGACAGAAAGTAAAAGTATTTATAAATATTTCTGAAGATAAACAAAAATCCTATCCGGGCACTATTACATGGATATCCGATAAAGCCGAGTTCACTCCAAAAACTATTCAGACCCAAGATGAGCGCCAAAATTTAGTGTATGCGGTAAAAATCGCAGTAACAAATACTGACGGGCTTATTAAAATAGGTATGTATGGTGATGTGGATTTCTGATAAGTTCTAAATTCATTTTCTAAAAGAAAACAAGAATAAATTCTAGTGAAGATATAATAAAGATAATGAGTGTTATTTCCATACAAAATATTTCAAAAACCTATACG
Organism: Apibacter sp. B3546; assembly: GCF_009827885.1. Taxonomy (NCBI): domain Bacteria; kingdom Pseudomonadati; phylum Bacteroidota; class Flavobacteriia; order Flavobacteriales; family Weeksellaceae; genus Apibacter; species Apibacter sp. B3546. Next base: position 270,923 of record NZ_WINW01000037.1, read on the forward strand.
GGTAAAGTTCCGGTTGAAGCTTTACAAGATATATCTATTGAAATTAATAAAGGAGAATTATTTGGTTTAATAGGTCCCGATGGAGCAGGAAAGACCACTCTATTTAGAATATTAACCACTTTGTTGGTGGCGGATAAAGGAGAGGCATTTGTAGATGGGTTTGATGTAAAGAAAAACTTTTTACAAATACGGGAAAGAGTCGGGTATATGCCCGGTAAATTTTCGCTTTATCAAGATTTAAGTATTGAAGAAAATCTTAATTTTTTTGCTCGAGTATTCAATACAACGGTAGAAAAAAATTATGATTTAATTAAAGATATATATGTTCAAATCGAACCCTTCAAGAAGAGAAGAGCAGGTAAACTTTCGGGAGGAATGAAACAAAAACTAGCCCTATGTTGTGCCTTAATACATAAGCCTTCGGTTTTATTTTTAGATGAGCCGACCACAGGAGTAGATCCCGTATCCAGGAAAGAATTTTGGGATATGTTAACCCGACTTAAACAACAGGGAATTACTATTATGGTTTCTACACCTTATATGGATGAAGCAAGTTTATGTGATAAGATTGCGCTAATTCAAGAAGGAAAAATACTTTCTGTCAATACTCCTAAGCAGATTACGCAAGAATATCCGTATAAATTATATTCGGTACGATCTGATAATAATTATAAGCTTCTTCAGCAATTACGCAAACAAAAAGAAATAAACAGCTGTTATATATTCGGAGAATATTTGCACGTGACATTTAAAAATGAAAAGGTTACGATAGAGGGAGCTGAAGTAAAAGAAATTGAACCGGGAATCGAAGATTGTTTTATTTATTTAATGAACAAAAATGAAAACCATAGTAACGAAAGGGTTAACTAAAAAATTTGGCGATTTTATTGCAGTCAATCATATAAGCTTTGAAGTATCCAAAGGTGAAATTTTTGGTTTTTTGGGAGCAAACGGTGCAGGAAAAACAACAGCCATACGAATGCTTTGTGGATTGTTATCTCCCACCTCAGGGGAAGGAATTGTTGCAGGATACGATATTTACAAAGAGTCGAATAAGATTAAAAAAAATATCGGATATATGAGCCAAAAATTTTCGTTATATGAAGATTTAACCATTAAAGAAAATATGCGATTATTTGGTGGTATTTATGGAATGAGCACTAAAGATATTAAAGTAAAAACGGAACAATGTTTAGAGGAACTTTCCTTAGAAACAGAAAGGGATGTTTTGGTTAAATCCTTACCCTTGGGAATTAAGCAAAAAGTTTCTTTTGCAGTGTCAACCTTTCATTCTCCTGAAATTGTTTTTTTGGATGAACCCACCGGAGGAGTAGACCCCATAGCAAGACGTACTTTTTGGGAAATGATTTATCAGGCTTCCAATAACGGGATAACCATTTTTGTTACAACTCACTATATGGATGAAGCAGAATATTGTAATCGGGTATCAATTATGGTGGATGGTAAAATTGAAGCATTGGATACGCCTGCGGGACTTCGTCATAAATATCATGCGGAAACAATGGATGAAGTTTTTCAAATATTGGCAAGAGGAGCAAAAAGAGAATAGATTTTAACTAAATAAAGGAAAAAATAAGAATAGGGCATGAATCAATTTTTTAGTTTCATAAAGAAAGAAATCTTTCACATCACCCGTGATTTTAGAACTATGCTTATGCTTTTAATTATGCCTATAGCACTTCTTATGATATTTGGGTTTGCTATTACGACAGAAATTAAAAATACCTCTTTCATTGTATTAGATAATTCTAAAACCATCCAATCCATACAACTTATAGAACAAATAAATGCCAGTAAATATTTTGACCTTACAGGCTACCTGGACAAATTAGAACAGGTTGAACAACGTTTTCGCCTAGGAAAAGCTAAATTGGCGGTGGTTATTCCTCAAGGATTTGATAAAGACTTGTATCATCAAGGAACTAGTGATGTTCAACTTATTGTAGATGCATCAGATCCTAATGAAGCATCTACTATTGTTAGCTACTTGCAACAAATTATAGCGGAATATCAAAAACAACAAATGAATAAAGCGAGTTCAGGTTCTTATGTAATTAAAAGTCAGGTTAAAATGCTTTATAATCCACAATTAAAAAGTGCGTATAATTTTGTGCCGGGAATTATGGGGTTGGTTCTTATGTTAATTTGTTCAATGATGACATCTATTTCAATTGTAAAAGAAAAAGAACAAGGAACTATGGAGATATTATTAGTTTCTCCTCTAAAACCTATAAGCATTGTATTAGCGAAAGTAGTTCCCTATTTCCTGATCTCCATTATTGACGTTTTTTCTATATTAATTATATCAGTTACCATCTTGGAAGTGCCTATTGAAGGAAATTTACTTTTACTTCTTTTTCTATGTACAATTTTCATTCTATCCACCTTATCGTTAGGGATATTAATTTCATCCATAACGGAAACCCAACAGGCTGCCATGTTAATTTCGGGTATGGGATTATTGCTTCCCACATTATTGCTTTCTGGATTAATATTTCCCGTAGAAAATATGCCCTTGCCGCTTAGAATAATATCAACCATTTTACCCGCTACCTGGTTTATTACTGCCGTTAAAGATGTAATGATTAAAGGGCTTGGTTTTTTTGCTATCTGGCAAGAGTGTCTGATACTTATTGGTATGACTCTTTTCTTATTAGTGGTAAGTATCAAAATGTTTAAAAACAGGTTATGAGAACATTAAAATTTTTATTAGAAAAAGAATTTCTTCAGATATTCAGGAATAAAACTATTTTGAGATTGGTATTTTTTATGCCTGTTTTTCAATTATTAGTATTGCCATGGGCAGCCACATTTGAACAGAAAAATATCTTATTAAGCATAATAGATAACGATCACAGTTCGGCTTCCAGAGAATTGATACAAAAAGTAATTTCATCCGGATATTTTAAATTGGCCAATTATTCAACGTCTTATTCAGATGCATTGAAGATCGTCGAAAAAAATGAAGCAGACTTGATTTTAGAAATTTCCCATAATTTTGAAAATACCTTTATAAGAGAAAAATCAACCGATGTTATGCTATCGGTAAATGCCATAAACGGACAAAAAGCAGGATTGGGATCTTCGTATTTAGGACAAATCTTAGCAGCTTACAATCGGGAACTGGTTAGTCAGTCTCAAAGTTCGGGACAAATTATTGTTAAGCCCTATTATATGTATAATACAGAAATGAATTATCGAAATTTTATGGTGCCCGGTATTTTGGTTATGCTACTCAGTATTATAGGCGGGGCGCTTTCTTCCTTGAATATTGTTAAAGAAAAAGAAGCAGGAACCATTGAGCAAATCAATGTTACTCCTATTCCAAAATATATTTTTATTATAGGAAAATTGATTCCTTTCTGGGTTATGGGAATGTTTATACTAACTGTTGGTATGCTAATAGCCTGGTTGGTATACGGGTTAGTTCCGGCCGGTCATGCTATAATAATTTATATATTTTGTTTTTTCTACCTTATTGCATTTACCGGATTTGGGTTAATAATTTCAAATTTTTCATCTACGCAACAACAGGCCATGTTTGTGTTGTTTTTTATTATAATTATATTTTTCTTATTAGGCGGACTTTATACTCCGATAAGCAGTATGCCCAGATGGGCGCAAATAGTTACCATGTTTAATCCGGTACGTTACTTTATTGAAGTGATGAGGCTGGTTTATATGAAAGGAAGTACATTGGCTGATATCTCTCATCAATTATATATAATTATTATCTTTGCGGTAGTGTTGAATGTAGGTGCAATTGTAAGCTACAAAAAAACAAATTGAGAGTCTGAAAGAGTTATTTAAAGGCATAGAACATGTTCTTTATAAGTTTCTTAAGCATTATTTTTGACATTAATAAATTAATGAAACAACATATACTTTAAACTAAAAGTAATGAAATCTAAAATCATAAATTCTTTTTTTTGGGGAAATTCGGTTGCTCTTTCCTGGTTGTGGGGATTAGGATTGTTTTTTTCCGTGCAAATAACTTATTTATTCGGTTTAACAGGTCTATTGGGTTTTGCTTTGTTAAACTCAATCGGATTATTTTTATTTGGTTATGGTACTCAAAAAATTGCCAATCGGGATAAAGGACAAGAATCATTAGAACGTTTTTATAAAAAATGGTATAAGCCGTTTCGCCTCAGTTTATATTTATATCAGTTATTGGCAATTACGTTAACCGTTTTTGCTACTGTAAAATATTTGTTTATTCCTTTGCTTACTTCTTATTGGCCGGGCTGGGATGATGGGGGAAGTATATTACAAATTTTTTCTTTATTACTTGTGGTTTCATTGGTTATTTCTGCTTCCTGTTTACTGGGTGAAGAATTTTCGATTAAATCTATTAAATACTGGCATCTATTAATTGGAGCAGTTTTATTAGTCATAATTGTTTCCTTATTATCTTATTTACAACCTAAAGAAATATACAATTATCAAGCATGGGTAAAAAGTGAAACTCAAAAACCTATTTTCATAGGCTATATGGTAGCCATTTTTGTTGGTTTTTTTGTAGGGCCTTGGCTGGATTTACAACAATGGCAGCGAGCTATACAAATGAGAAAAGAAGAAACCAATATATGTACCGGATATTTTTTCGGATCCGTTATATTTTTTTTCCTGCTTATTTTTCATGGATTAATGGCAAGTTTTGTTTTTAACAGTAATTGGTTTAATCCGAATATGGCATCGATTGGATTGGGAGGTATAAAATACGGTCATGAGCAAATTGTAAATTATATGATCCACTTTCGATCTACACTTCCCGAATGGGTTCCGCTTTCCTATTATTTATTTATAGTATTCGCAGTATTAACAACTTTAGATAGCGGATATGTTTCGACTCGGTGGTTTGTGAAAGAAGTTTCCAAATCCAGTAATAGTCCTGTTTTATCCATAATACCTAAAGGAATTGCAGATTCTCCCATCCCTACCTATATTTTGGCGGGTTTAATTACGATATTCTCTGTATTGGCAAATTTTGAATTGGAATATTTTATGGTATTTTATGCCACTTTTTTTGTGGCTTATGCCTCATTAGGTATAGCACGTTGTTTTGTACCCAATTCACAACATTCTTTACCTCAAGTGAAACTTTTTTCGATTGGAGCACTTTCATTAGTGGTATTTGCAGGAGGTTATTTTATGCAAATGGCCGTATTGATGATCATAGGCTCAATACTTCCAATACTCTATGTGTTTTGGTTGGTTTTAAATACTGATTTACTACGAGTCGTGAAAGAGAAAGTTGAAGAAGTGATAGATGCTGCGTCCGAAATTCCTGTATTAAAAAATTTATCTAAAGCAACTCATACAGCTATTAACGGGAAAACCTTGGAAGTTAGCACGGGAAGTCATTTTGAAGGTAAATGGTTTGTGCATTCCTTTATGGCAACCTATGCAGACACCAACTCAGTTGGAAATGTTTATTTTGGAGTTTATGCTCTTTGGGTTGGAAAGACGCGCGAATTATTTTTTAATTACGTATTACCCGATTTTAATTTAAAAGATACAACCTATTTAATATTAACACGATCTTTTGAACATAAATACATTACTGAAACTCGAGAATTCGAACGGATAAGCGTAAAAATACGAGCTTCGGAATATAATCGAAAGATTGCCACTTTGGAACATCAAGTTTTCGATTCCGCCGGAAATTTATTGGGTAAAGGAAAACAACAATTAATATTTGTTTCTCCTAAAGATTACCGATTATTGGATATTCCTCCCGAAGTTATAAAAGCTTTTATGCCTTATATGTAATTTAATATTTCCAAGAATTTCTAAACTATTACAAGGTTGTGACTTATTTTAATTCGATCTTCAAAAGAATATAAATTAATTACTTAAAACAGTAGGACCTAAAAAAGCTGTAACAAAAAATGATAAGTTAATATTCAAAAATATTCACTCATCCGTATGCCAATAATGCCTTTTTCAGTATCACAATAATTTATCCTACATACATAAAAAATGGATAATAATATTCGATATATTATAAATAATTAGACATTAATCGGTTGATTGTCAAATACTAAATTTATATATTTAGCGTTTCTGATAAATTTAAATGAAAATAATAGGTTATAGCAAAATTGTTTACTTAGGCTTTCTGAACATTTTCTTCTTCCAACAACTTTTTTTCTGCTCCTTCAGGATCAAACTCTCCTTCCCATCGGGCAATTACAGCAGTAGCTAAACAATTTCCAATAACATTTACCGTAGCACGAGCCATATCCATTAATGTATCAATTCCTAATATCATTAAAATGGGCCATTCTTGCAGATTAAAAGTACTTGCCGTACCCATTAAGATAACTAAAGAAGCACGAGGCACTCCGGCTACACCTTTGCTGGTTACGATTAAGGTAAGTATCATAATTAATTGGGTAGTAAAAGATACATGAACCCCCGTTGCTTGTGCTACAAATATAATGGCTAAGGATAAATATAAAGTAGTTCCATCTAAATTAAAGCTATACCCGGTCGGCATTACAAAAGCAATCACTTTTCGAGGAACGCCGAGTCTTTCCATCGCAATCATGGCTTTGGGTAGAGCTGCTTCTGAACTAGCCGTTGAAAAAGCTAAAAATGCCACATCTTTGATTTCTTTAATGAATCGTTTTATAGGCATTTTTATAAGTAAAGCTATCGGAAGGAATACGATGAGAACAAATACGATGAGAGCACCATATAGAGTTAATAACAGCTTAATAAGAGGAATTAATGCATCCAGTCCCATATGTGCAATAGTATAAGCCATAGCGCCCAATACACCGAAAGGAGCAAAATACATGATGATATTAGTAAATTTAAACATCGTATCGGCAAGACTGTCTGTAAAATTTACTAAATACATTCGCTTTTCTTTGGTTACCATTATAAGGGCTACTCCAAATAAGATACTAAATATGACGATTTGTAATACTTGCCCTTCTGCGACAGACTTTGCTATATTTTCAGGAAAAATATGCAATACAATATCTTCCCAAGATTGGGATGCGACTTGTGGTAATTGTTCATGAGCTATATTTATTTTTTTCGTTCCTACTCCTGCTTGAGTGAGGTTGATGGCTGCTAGTCCGATAAAAAGCGCAAAGGTAGTAACGATCTCAAAATAAACCAGAGATTTCCAACCCATTCTACCTACTTGTTTAATATCTGAATGACTGGCTATACCATGAACTAGGGTTGCAAAAATCAAAGGAGCAATAATCGTTTTTATCAGCTTAAGAAATACTTTACTTAATATATCGAGTTTTCCGCTAACCCCCGGAAAATCATACCCTAAACAAGCACCAACTAGTAACGCTACAAAAATCCATATGGTTAAATTTTTCTTTTTAAATGCAAAGATGATTATTGAAATCATAAATAACCAACGACAAGCGAAAAAAAGATTTTCCGGAATAACTCCAAAAAAGTAGTTGATCAGGTACAGTGCGCCTGTAATAGTAATAAAAATAAAAGGGAGTATATTAAAAAAACGAGATATATTCATGTAAGTTTATGATTTTTTATAAAATTTTACGAAATTATTACCCATTTATAGATAATAATTTAACAAATATATTAAAATAAAATTTTTTATAAAAACTCTTACATGAATATTAGCATTTTATTTATCCTTTTTAACAATAAATTTATTGCGTAAAATTTCTAAAATGGCAGGTAATATAGATACTACAATAATTAAAATCATTAACAGAGGTAAATTATTTTTAACCCATCCAATATTGCCTACAAAATATCCCAAGAATAAGAAAATAAACACCCATACAACGCCTCCTATAATATTATAAGAAATAAAATATTTATAACTCATACGTCCCATTCCGGCAACAAAGGGAGCAAAGGTTCTAACAATAGGAACAAAACGGGCAAGTATAATGGTTTTGCCTCCGTGTTTTTCATAAAATTCATGAGTCTTTTGAAGATAGCTTTGCTTAAATATTTTAGAATTGGGATTACTGAATAGTTTATGTCCAAAATATTTTCCTATCTCAAAATTGACCGTATCACCAATAATAGCTCCAACCACAAATAATAGGGCTAATAAATAGATGCTAAATTCATCACTGGAAGCAGCAAGAGCTCCCGCGGAAAATAATAAAGAATCACCGGGTAAGAAAGGGGTAATTACTAATCCGGTTTCACAAAAAATGATTAAAAAAAGAATAGCATAAACCCAATTTCCGTAGTTGCGCATTAATTCATCTAAATGAACATTTATATGAAGAATAAAATCAACTAAATAGTGTAAAGTTTCCATGAATAATATTGATACTGGTTATTTTAATAAATAGTAATAAAAAATAGTAAAATTTTTAATTAAGATTGCAAATATAGTAAAAACGAACAGGGAAGTTAAATGAAATAAAAAATAAAACACTGTACTATAAATCTATTTACAAAATGACAAAATGGCGTAAAAAATAATATTTAAATCAAAAAATAAGACAAAATGACATTATTTAAAAATTTGCTTTTTATCTAATAGGTTTTGTTTTAATAAATTACAATTCTTTTTAAGTATTTGGTCTGTAATTTGAAAATCATAAAACATAAAAATCTTAAAAAAATAAATAAAAGTTATGGCAGATTTAATTAAAAGCAACAACAAAAGTTTTGGAAATTTATTAGATGAATTTTTCTCAAATGCTCCTGCATGGAATAGAGCAGAAGTAAAATTTCCACCTGTAAATATTTCTGAAGATAAAGCCAATTTTGAAGTGGATTTATACGCTCCGGGATTGAAAAAAGAAGATTTTAAAGTTAATTTAGAAAAAGGATTATTAACGATTAGTTATGATAAAAAAGCTGAAACGCATAATAAAAAATCTCACAGAACTGAATATTACCAGTCCAGCTTTAAACGTAGTTTTACATTAGATGACAGTAATATAGATGCAGCCAAAATACATGCTACCTATCATGATGGAGTTTTAAAATTGGTTTTACCTAAGAAAGAACAAACAGAAATTGCACCTAAACAAATTGAAGTAAAATAAAATTTTACTTATATATTTACCTATCAATATTTATAGTTAGTTAAAGGGGTTAAAGTTTTTATGCTTTAGCTCCTTTTTTACGGTTTATAGCGAGGAAATAAATCTATAAAAACAACAATTATAAAGCCCATTATTTGGTAAGAGGTATGGTTCGAGGTGTATATTTTGAAGCCAATTCACTAAAAAGCTTAATATGTTCAGGAGTCGTTCCACAACATCCACCCAAAATATTCACCAGTTGATTTTCCAAATATAATTGAACTTTTTCAGCCATCATTTCCGGCGTTTCATCATATCCGCCTAAAGGATTGGGTAATCCGGCATTAGGATAGGCGCTAAGGTAAAAAGGTGCTTTATTAGCCAATATTTCCAAATATTGAAAAAGTTGTTCAGCACCCAAAGCACAGTTTAATCCAATGGACAATAAAGGTAAATGTGATAAAGAAACTAAAAAGGCTTCCGTCGTTTGTCCGGATAATGTCCTTCCCGCCGCATCAGTAATTGTGCCTGAAGCCATTAGGGGAAGTTTTTTACCGGTTTTATCGAAAGCTTCCTCAATACCAAAAAAAGCAGCCTTAGCATTTAAAGTATCAAAGATAGTTTCAACTAAAAGAATATCCGCTCCGGCTTGAATAAGAGATACTGCTTGTTCTTTATAAATTTCCGCTAAATAATCAAAATCTACCTCACGGTAAGCAGGGTCATTAACATCAGGAGAAATAGAAGCGGTTTTTGAGGTCGGGCCCATGGAACCGGCAATAAAAAGAGGTTTTGTGCCATTTTTGTTCCAATATTCCTCTCGGGCCTGTTTAGCCACTTGAACAGAAGCAAAATTAAGCTCATGTACCCAATCCTGCATATCATAGTCAGTCATGGAAATTCGGTTCGAATTAAATGTATTCGTTTCGATAATATCAGCTCCCGCCTCAAAATATTCTAAATGAATATTTTTAATAATATCCGGTTGTGTAATGGACAACAAATCATTATTTCCCTTTAAATCTGTGTTCCAATCTCTAAATCTATCGCCTCTATAATCTTCTTCATTTAATTTAAAACGTTGAATCATGGTTCCCATGGCTCCGTCCAAGATCAGAATCTTATGTTTAATGAGTTCTTCTATTTTCATGTTACAATTTACCTTCATACAAAAGTACATAAAACATTATAAGTTTCTTAAAATTAGAATTCTTATAAACTACTTGTGTATACACTTGCAATTAAAACAGATAAATACAATTGAATAAATAAAAAGGATCGAAATGAGAAAATCGAGAGTAGTTTACGAACAAAAAAATAGACTGAATTTAAATTCAGTCTGTTTTTTACTATTATATTATTTATTGAGCGATAAACTCTAAATTTATTTGCAATTTAACTTCATTGCTAACTACCAAACCTCCGGCTTCAGTCATTTGACTCCAGTTTAAACCGAAATCTTTACGATTTAATTTTCCGGTAAATTCAAATCCGGCTCGTTGATTATTCCATGGATCTTTGATGATTCCCCCAAAATCTGCATCTAAGGTAATTTCTTTACTTACGTCTCTGATAGTGAGGATGCCCGTGATTTTATTGTCTTTAATACCGGAATCGCTGGTAAAAGTCAGTTTAGGATAATGAGAAACGTCAAAGAAATCTTCTGATTTTAAATGTGTATCTCGATCAGCAATTTTTGTATTGATAGAATCAACATCGATGGAAAAATCAAATTTTGCATTTGAGAAATCATCACTTTCAGATTCTATGGAACCTTGAAATTTGGTAAATTCTCCGGTTACGGTTGATATTACCATGTGCTTTACTTTAAAGAAGATCTCGGAGTGAGCGGGATCAGTTAACCATTTTGTTTTCATGTTACCTTTTTTTATTAGTAATGAATAATCTTTTAACTATTGATACTTATAGATCAGATATATTTAAAACATATACTGTACCATATATAAATAAATGATAAGGATAATGGTTATTATTTTTTAATCGATTTCTTGAAAAGAAATTAATAGAAATTTTTTATCATTTTTCCAAAGTAGTTGTTTAGGATGTAATAAATAAATAATTTAAGATTCCGAAAACATTTACAATGATAATAAGTGATTAGACCTTATTTTCTCTTTTGATTTTTTTTAAAATTTTTCGCGGATGGGCACTATTTATTACTGATATTTTTTAAAAATAAGTAGGAGATCAAAGTAAAGAAAAATATTTTCCGGGTAGGGTTTCAATGATGTTTTTAAGTTCTAATTGTAACAAAATCGGCATGAGTTGAAACGTAGGTAAATTTAATTCTAAAGATAAGGCATCAATTTGCAATTTCCCTTTACGTTTTAACAATTCAATAATTTTTAATTCTTGATCTGTGAGATCAATCCATAATTCTTGTTGTAAATTTTTTATAGGAGCTTCTCCAAATAAGGATACCACATCTTCAGGACGGGTGAGTATTTGAGCTTCCAAGTTTCTGATAAGCTGGTTGCATCCCTGACTGCAAGTATCCGTAACTTTTCCGGGCAAAGCAAATACCTCACGATGATACGAATTAGCAAATTTCACAGTGGAAATGGCACCGCCTCCATATCCTGATTCTACAATGACCGTTACAGAAGACAACCCGGCAATGATACGGTTACGCTGTATAAAATTAGCTCTTTCGGGTTTAGTATTAGGTGCAAATTCGCTAAGGATACCTCCGTTTTGTATCATTCTTTCAGCTAATCCTTTGTGTTGTGGAGGGTAAAGAGTAGATAGGCCGTGAGCAAGTACTCCCAGAGTGGGAATGGCAAGTTCATTAGCTTTCTTATGAGCGCATCCATCCACTCCTAAAGCCAATCCGCTGACAATATTGATTTTTTTGTTTTGAAAGCATTCTACTAATTTTTTTGTAAAATTTTCGCCATAAGAGGTCATTTTACGAGTCCCTACTATGCTTACTGCGGGTAGCTTCCAATTTATAGCACCTTTATAATAGAGCATTACAGGAGCGTCCGAACATTCCTTTAATATAGTAGGATAGGAATCATCCCATAAATGCACTATTTGAATATTATTAGTAATGCAATATTCAAACTCTTTATAAGCTTGATCTAAAAGCGATTGTTTACCTAAATGTTGAATGGTTTTATGACCTATATGATACACTGAAAGCAATTCTTGAGAATTTGCAGACCAAACATTTTGTGCGCTTCCGAAATGGCTTATTAATTTCTTAATCGTCATATCGCCGATATGAGGACACATTCGTAAGGCAATAAGATGTACAATTTCCTGATTCATTAGTAGATAGCTTTATCAATAGTCTGGATAAAGATAAAGAAAAAATATCGATGAATAAGAATTTATGGAAAATGTGATGGCTATATTTTTATAAATCAGATTAAAAATTCAACCTTATCAACAGATTTTAGAAATAATAAAAATTTACTCAATCAGGTAAATCATCAATTCAAATAGGAATTAAATTGCTTGATCAGCAAGGAGGTTGTCAAATATTTGGTTCAATTCTTCTAACGTTAGAGCTGAAAGCAATTGAGTTTTATAGATTTTAAAATTAGGAATTCCCCTAAAATAATTAGAATAATGTTGACGCATTTCTAAAAGGCCGGTGCGTTCGCCTTTCCATTCCACTGACCAATTAGCATGATTTTTAACAGCTTCAATACGTTGTTGCAAATCGGGCGGTGGAAGCTCTTCTCCGTTTTTCAGATAATGTTTAATTTGGCTGAATATCCAAGGATTTCCAATAGCAGCTCTTCCAATCATAATACCGTCAACTCCATAGGTGTCTTTATATTCCTTCGCTTTTTTAGCAGAGTTGATATCACCATTGCCAAAAATAGGAATTTTAATTCTTGGATTGTTTTTAACTCGCGCAATATGAGACCAATCGGAGTGACCTTTATACATTTGAGATCGTGTTCGTGCATGAATAGTCAGTGCTTGTATTCCTTCGTCTTGCAAACGTTCAGCAATTTCATCAATAGTAATGGAAGATTCATCCCATCCTAAACGGGTTTTTACGGTTACCGGAAGATGAGTACTTCGTACAACAGCTCGAGTTAAACGAACCATTAAATCAATGTCTTTCAGCACTCCCGCACCTGCTCCTTTGCAGGCAACTTTTTTAACCGGACATCCAAAATTAATGTCAACTAAATCAGGTTGTACGGTTTCAACTATTTTGGAAGATAGAGACATAGCCTCTTCATCTCCGCCAAATATTTGTATTCCTATAGGACGTTCGTAATCGAATATATCAAGCTTTTTCTTACTTTTTATGGCATCTCGTATCAGACCCTCTGAGGAAATAAATTCGGAATACATGAGATCTGCTCCATGCATTTTACACAAACGACGGAAGGGTGGGTCGCTAACATCTTCCATAGGTGCCAAAATAAAGGGAAAGTCTGGTAATTCTATGTTTCCTATTTTAACCAATTATTTAAAATTTTTGCAAAGATATAATCTGCCATTTAAAATACCTAAGGTCTGTAAAAAATACAAGGGTATGAAAAGATTATCGGGTTGAAAATTAAAAATTTATATCCCAAATACCTACAGTTCTTTCCAATCTTACTAATGCAGAACAGAAATTATATAAGGTTTGATAATAATTTTCCTGTACATCATTATACGTTCTTTGTGCGTCTAAGACTTCAAGAAGAGACGTATTACCTCTTTTATAGGAGTAAATTTTACCTTCAAGAATGGCCTTGGACTCGGAAAGCAAACCATTGGAAAACTGCTGCATTTGTTTTTTGGTATTTACATAATTTTGATACGCCTGAGTAACTTCTGTTTGAATTTGAAGTTCTACTTGCTTATATTCTAAATCTGCTTGTTGAATGGTATAATGTGCTGTTTGCACTTCCCCTTTTCGATTGTTTAAAAAACGAAGAGGTATGGAAAGTCCGGCTGTTACCCCCGTATGATATGGTGAAGGCGCTTCTTCATTAGTAGCTTTTCCGTTAAATTGCATTCCGGCACTAATTCCTAAATCCATTACCCGATTAGCTTTCGCTAACTTCAACATTTTTTGTGAAACTTCTTTATTTTGTAAAGCAGCTTGTAAATCGGCACGATTATTTTGTGCGGTTGTTATCAAATCAGCCAAATCAAAATCTCTGGTAAAGTCGGTAAAATTGCTGTTAGCCGTATATAAAGTATCTTTTTGAGATTTACCCATGACTAAATTTAAGGCATATAAAGAATTTTTCCATTCCGATTCAGCTTTAAAGACTTCATTGAGCATGAATTGAGCTTCCAACTTACTTTGTTTAGAATCTGTTAGAGTAATATCTCCTAATTTATATCGAATACTGTCGGATGCGGCTAAATTGGATAACGTTTTATAAGAATTGAGTTGTACATCCAACAGGTTTTTATTTTGAATACATTCCAAAAACTGCAAAGAAGCATCCGCATATAAATTTCGTAAATAATCTTGTAACAAATAGCGATTTAAATCAACTTGACTTTTAGCTAAGTCGATACGGGCTTTTCGTTTTCCTCCCAGCTCGATAGTCCATCCTAAGCCGGTTTCCAAATTGTTACCCATATGTTTTTGGTTGCTGTTTCCTTCTATATTCCATTCAATATCAGGAATAATTTTTGCATTTTCAACCTCGGCTTCAGCGAGATTTACCGTATATTTTTGTGCTGCGTATTCCAAATTGTTATTCTTAACCTGCTGAATAAAATCAATATAGTTCAGTTGTTTTTTAGCAAAGGTGGTATCAACAACTTGAGCCGGTACTATTAACGGTATAAACAGGAGGCAGATGAATATCGATAGAATCGTATACTTTGATTTCATAAATTTCAGATTTTAAATTTCTTCTGTTTGTTCATCTTTTCCCCATTTGTTTTCAATAATATAATATAGAGCCGGTAAGGCAAACAGGGTAATAACAGTTGAAAATAATAGTCCATAAACAATTACGGTAGCCAAAGGTCGTTGTACATCCGAACCAATACCCGTAGCTAAAGAAGCCGGGAGCAAACCTAAAATAGCCACTGTTGCGGTCATTAGTACCGGTCTGAATCGATCTTTTGCACCCAATAGTACCGCCCGGAGAAGTGTTTGTCCTTGTTTTCGTAAAAAGTTTATATGCGAAATCATAATTACGCCATTTTGTATAGCTACTCCCGATAAAGCAATAAATCCAACTGCTGAAGAAACATTTAAAGTCATGCCCCTTACATTTAATGCTAACATTCCGCCAAATAAAGCCAAAGGAACAATGCTCATCAGCAAACCGGCTTGTCTGAAATTTCCGAAGGCGCTGTATAATAAGATAAACATAATACTCAAAGACAAAGGAATGATAAAAGCCAAACGAGCATAAGCTCTGTTTTGGTTTTCAAATTGCCCCCCCCATTTGATATGGTATTTTTCGTGATTATATTTTACTTCTTTTTCTATTTTATGTTGTGCTTCTACTAAGAATTTACCTAAGTCTCGATCTCGCAAATTAAGTTTTACCGTTAAATGCCTTTTATTCATTTCTCTCGTAATGGTACTTTCTCCGGTACTTAACTTGATATCGCAAACTTGTGATAATGGTATTTTGGCTCCTGTTTCAGAGGTAAGCATCAAATTTGAAATTTTATCAGGCGTATTTCTGCTGTTTTCATCGTAACGACAGATAATATCGTAAACTTTATTTCCTATAAAAATTTGAGAAATGGCTTTCCCGCCAATGGCTACTTCAATAAGTTCTGCAACATCTGCTACATTTAAACCGTATTGAGCAATTTTGTCCCTGTTTGCAATTATTTGAAGTTGAGGTAAGGGCGGTTCTTGATCGATAGCTAAATCTACTGCTCCTTTAACAGTTTTTAAAGTTTTCATAACATCCTCGGCAATTCTTCGAGTTTCCCCGAAATCATCTCCGTAAATTTTTACTACCAGCTCACTATGAGCTCCGGATATTTTATCCATTACCCCATCTATCATAGGTTGAGAAAACCCGACGGTAAAACCGGGAAGTTTTGAATATTCTTTTTCCAGTTCAACGATAAGGTCGTATTTGGTTTTTCCTTTTTTCCATTCCTTGTAAGGCTTTAATCCAATAGAAACCTCAAAATGAGATGCCGTCCATGGGTCGGTACCATCGTCATTTCTACCGGCTTGTACCGTGATATAAGTTACTTCATCATATTTCATGGTACGTGCGCGTAGCGTGTCGCTTAATTCTTTAGACTTTTCAACGGAAATACCCGGCGGAAGCTGAACTTGGAGCCATATAGATCCCTCATCCAAAGGAGGCAGAAAATCTTTTCCAACATAAAAAGCCAGTAGAAAAGTAACTCCCAGTAAAATTCCTAAAGGAAGAAATATTTTTTTTGGAGCTTTCATAATCCTTTGTATGTTTATAAAATAGCGATCGGTCAGCTTTTCCAGCCATTTATTATGATAGAGTTTTTGAGGCTTTCTGTATATAAAATAGGCTAATCCGGGAATCAGTAATAAGGCAACGAGCAGGGCACCGAATAAGGCATAGCTGACTGTAAAAGCCATCGGAGTAAATAATTTTTTTTCAACTCTTTCAAAGGCAAAAAGAGGCAGATAGGCTGTAATAATGATGATGGTGGAAAATAAAATAGGTTTTGCAACCTCGGCAGCTCTTTGTGCAATGGTTTTTTCTTGCAATTCTTCATTAGGTTCTTCTTCTCGTTTCCGCAATATGGTTTCCATCATAACGATGGCACCGTCTACAATGATTCCGAAATCTATAGCTCCCAAAGAAAGCAAATTTGCCGGAATATGTGTGAAGTACATCAAGATGAAAGCAATGAGAAGGGAAAGAGGAATGGTTACGGCAACCAATAAAGCACCTCTCCAACTTCCTAAAAAAACAATTAGTACAACAATAACCAGAGACATCCCTTCAAACAGGGTGTGCGAAACAGTATTCAAGGTAGTGTTCACCAATTCGGTTCTGTCTAAAAACGGATGTATTTTTACGCCTTCCGGTAAGATTTGAGTATTCAAATCGTTTACCGCTTCATGAACTCCTTCTAAAACCTTAGATGGATTTTGTCCTTTTAATAAAAGTACGATTCCTTCAATACTCTCAGAATAGTTTCTTTTTTTATCTGTATAACCTAAGATTCCTTTTCGTTCAATGTTTCCGTATTTAAGCTTTCCTATGTCATTTAATAAAATAGGAACTCCATTTTCCGATTTGACTACTATTTTACCGATATCTTCCAGGTTTTTAACTAATCCGATTCCACGAATAACATATCCTAAATCTCCATGAGGCAAAATACTTCCACCTGCATTAACATTGTTATTTTCAATGGTTTTAATGACTTCTCCTAACGATAATTGATACTGATCGAGTTTTTTGGGATCCAGCTCAATTTGAAACTGGGTAGTAATTCCTCCGAAATTTGTTACATCGGCAACTCCTGCTACTTGCTTAATTCGTGGAATAATTACGAAATTTTGCAAATCGGTCAATTCGCGTAAATCGTGCGTTTTACTTTCAATAATGTATCGATAAATTTCTCCAATAGGAGAAGTTAAAGGGTCTAATTCGGGAGTTGCTTCATAAGGTAATTCTACATCATTTAATCGTTCTTGTATTCTCATTCTCGCCCAATAATCATCTACACCGTCTTCAAATACGATGGTAATAATGGAAAGTCCGAAGGTGCTTTTACTGCGCATTACATGCATTCCCGGAAGACCGTTTAGGGCCCGTTCCACCGGAATGGTTATTTGTTGTTCAATTTCTTCCGCCGCTAATCCGGGAACTTGGGTGACCACTTGAGATGTTACATCCGCGATATCCGGATAGGCTTCAATGGAAAGGTGCTTCCAGGAATAATACCCGAATAGGGCAAGCATAACAAAAAGGGCAACCAGTACCCAACGTTTGTGTATAGTTGTTTGAATAAGTTTATTCATGTTTTTCTTTTTGTTTTATTGGGCTTCCAGTAAATATATTCCTCCTTCGGTCACTATATTTTCTCCTGCTTTAATTCCCTTTTTTATTTCGGTTTTGTCTTTTGAAATATCTTTGGTTTCAACCTTTTTCTTGATGAATTTATTTTTATCTACTTGTACAAATACAAATTGATCATCGTTTTCTTGATAAATTGCCCGGGTAGGAACTGTTAAAGTTTCTTCCGGTTCATTTTTAAAATGAACGTTTACATACATTCCCGGTTTCAGGGCTCTGTCCGAATTGTCGCATTCAACCAATACTTCAACACTTCGGGTGTCTTCATCCACCATTTCATTGACGTGAAATATTTTGCCGGTTATATTTTTATCGGGAAAAGCGTCTGCCTGTATAGTAACTTCTTTTAGTTTATTTATGAATCCTAAGTCTTTTTCTTTTATTTGTCCGGCAATCCATACTTTATTTAATTCTGCTATGGTGGCTATAGGTTCAGCTTCTTCTTTGATATATTGACCGATAACTATTTTGCTGGTAATAATTTCCCCTTTGATGGGAGAGGTAACAACTAAGGGCTGCCCTAATTTTAAACTGCCGGGATTTATATTAAAAACTTTTAACGCAGCTTTTGCATTTTCAAGTGCGGATCTTTTGGTTTCGTAATCGGTTTTAGCTTCTTCTACCACTCGTTGTATTCCTACTCCGTGCTCTAATAGGTCTTTTTGTCTCTTAAGATTTAAATTTGATAAGGAATATTCTTGTTGTGCTTCAAAATAATCTTTTTGAGCGTTGAAATATTCGGGAGAGCTGATGGCGAAAAGGGGAGAACCCACGTCTACCTTTTGTCCAAGCTTTACAAAGGATTGGGTAATTCTGCCTGCAAACGGAGGCACTATTTCCGCATAACCGGTTGGTATGGCTCTGACGACTCCTACGGTAGCTAAGTCGGGGCTTAACCATTCACTTTTTACGGGTTCTATTTTTAAGTGATTTTTTATGTTAGAATTATCCGGTAAAATAATTGTGTTTCCACTAACAGTAAATTCCGGCTTTTCTTCTTCTGTATTTTGTTTATGGCATGAAAAAGTTATAAAGCATAATCCTAAAATTAGTAAGTTGATGTTTCGGATTTTTATATTTTTCATATTTTCCGCCTTTTTTAAAAATTCTTAATTTTTTTTGTATACAAAAATAAGGTAACTAATTGTTAATGAATATTAAAAAAGATTTAAAAAAAAATTAGAATTTTATTAGAAAAGAATGCAATACAAAGGTTATAATAGAATGGTAAGGGTAGTACCTTGATGCAATTGACTGGTTACGTTGATAGTTCCGGAATGCAGTTCAATAATTTTTTTAGTAAGAGAAAGGCCGATTCCGTTTCCGTAGGTAAAGCTTTTATTTTTTCCTCTGTAAAAAGGAGTGAAAATTTTGGTGATATCTTCCGTTGGAATTCCAATTCCACGGTCTGAAAATTTCAGTTGAAGTTTTGAATTACTAGTTGAAATGGATATATGGCACAGATGATCTTCGGAAAACTTACATCCGTTTTCAATAAGATTGATAAAGGCTACTTTTAACAAATATTCGTTGCCCATTAGTACTGTTTCATTATCGAGAATGAAATCATCTTCAAAAAATAATTTTGTTTTATAGGCAGCATTTGCTTGTTGTATTTGACTGCAGGCATCTATAAGGATTTCATCGATCCTTGTTGGCTTAAATGTTATTTTAGAGGGATCATAACTGGCTTTTGCCAGATCAAGCAAATTATTAGATAATTTAGTGATTTTTTTAGCATCTGATAAGGCGTTTTTCAAAATCCTTTGATATTCTTCCGATGTTTTTTGATGATGTAAAGAAAGTTCCAGTTCAGCAATAATGGCTGCTAACGGGGTTCGTAATTCATGGGAAATATTGGAAACAAAATGTTTTTGCGTTTCAAAAGAATTTTCCAACCGATTCAGCATTTGATTAAATGTAATTGCCAATTCGGAAAGCTCATCCTTTTCAGGTTTGGTTTTCAATCTAACCGTTAAATGATTGGCTGATATTTTTTTCATTTCCGTGGTTAGATTTTTAATCGGTTGGAATACTTTTTTAGAAAAATAATATCCGACAAGGATGATAAAAAGTATGGAAAATATAAAGATAATACATGAATTTCTCAATAAGGACTTGAGTTCATTGTATCCGTATTGGTCATAGGCAGCCGCAGTGATTATGTATTTATTGTTATTATAGGAATAGATAAGTCCTATAACTTGCCAGTCGCCCTGATGAAATTTGATCTCTCCTTTGGAATAAATTTCATGAATCATATCAGGAGTTTCTTTCACAAAATCAATATCCACCGCATCATGATAGAGAAGATGAAATTCTTTATTGTATACAGCTACTTCAACTTCTTGAATTGTTTGATAATTGTTATGATAAATTTGTTGAAGTGTTTGTGGGGGGACTTTCGCTTTAAAATAGAGATTTGCTTTGGTTATGGCTTCTTTTTTTAATAAAGAATAAAATTCTTTGTCCCTGTTTTGTTTGGCTGAAATATAAATGATAGTGGCAAATATCAGCAATATGGATGCTGTAATCAAAGAAAACAATAGAGTGATCTGAGTACGAATTTTCATGTATCGGATTTTAATATAAATCCCATACCGGAGCGAGTATGAATAAGTTTTTTTTCAAAATCTTTATCTACTTTTTTTCGTAAGTAGTTAATATACACATCTATAAAATTAGTTCCCGTATCAAAATGAGTATTCCATACTTTTTCGGCAATTTCCGTTCTGGAAATAATTCTGCCTTGATTTTGCAATAAAAATTCCAGGAGTTTAAATTCTTTTAAGGTAAGATTTAATTCTTTATTGCTTCTTTTCACAATTTTCGTCTGCAAATTCATTTCCAGATCACAAAATTTTAAGATAAATCCTAATTTATTTTTGGATGATCTTTTTAACAGAGCTTTTATTCTTGCTGTCAACTCTCTCATTTCAAAAGGCTTGACCAGATAATCATCCGCTCCGGCATCAAAACCGTCAATTTTATCGTCGGTAGTTCCCAATGCGGTTAACATGATAATGGGAAGTTCCGGTTTTAACATTCTTATTTCTTTACAAAGAGCTATTCCATTAATTTCAGGCAATATAATATCCGTGATTATCAGGTCAAAATCATGGCAGAGAAACAAATTTTTTGCCGATAAACCGTCATAAGCTAAGGTTAGAGTAAATCCTTGTTCCTCAAGACCCTTTTTTATCAGTTCCGAAACTCTTAAATCATCTTCAACTAATAGAATATTCATAATTGCAAATGTACCTTTTCTTTTTATATTAGATAAGGAATTATTGGCTTAGTAATGTTCTCTATAAAGAAAAGTAGTCTCTTGTTTA
Organism: Apibacter sp. B3546; assembly: GCF_009827885.1. Taxonomy (NCBI): domain Bacteria; kingdom Pseudomonadati; phylum Bacteroidota; class Flavobacteriia; order Flavobacteriales; family Weeksellaceae; genus Apibacter; species Apibacter sp. B3546. Next base: position 292,274 of record NZ_WINW01000037.1, read on the forward strand.
GCTTTTATAAATATTTAATTCATTACTTTTTAATACAAGAATAAAAGTGAAATAGTAAGATTCTTAGGCTAAATTAGGTTTAAGCCAATATTGTGCATCTTCAAGTTTTATTTCTTTACGTTTAGCATAATCTTTAACTTGTTCTTGCGTAATTTTCCCTAATCCGAAATAGTTAGATTGTGGATTGGCAAAATAATATCCCGAAATTGAAGAAGCCGGATACATTGCAAGACTCTCAGTTAATTGTACTCCAATACGATCCGTAACATCCAACAATTCCCAAATAGTGAGCTTTTCCAAATGATCCGGACAAGCAGGATAACCGGGAGCGGGACGTATGCCTTGATATTTTTCTTTAAATAGTGATTGATTGTCCAAGATTTCATTGGGAGCATATCCCCAAATTTCTTTTCTTACCTTATGATGCATGTATTCAGCCAAGGCTTCCACAAATCTATCCGAAACAGCTTTTATCATAATAGCCGAATAATCGTCATGGTTTGTTTCGTAATGTTTGGCCAAGGCTTCTGCTCCAAAAATAGAAACAGCGAAACATCCTATATAGTCGTGTAAATTTTCTTTGTTTTTAGGTAATATAAAGTCGGATAGGGCTAAGTTTGGTTTTCCTTCTGACTTTACAGATTGCTGCCGTAAGGTTCGAAATGTATGAATTAGTTTATTGTCATTCGAGTAAATTTCAATATCGTCTTGTTCATTGGAATTGGCTTTAAATAATCCAATTACGGCTTTGGGTTGCAATAGTTTTTCAGCAATTACTTTTTCAATCATTTGTAATGCATCGTGATATAATTTTGTGGCTTCATCGCCGGTTACTTCATCTGAAAGCAAATCGGGATATTTTCCTGTCAGTTGCCAAGTTCTGAAAAAGGGTTGCCAATCGATATATTCCGTTAGATCTTCCAGGAGTATGGAAGAAAAAACCTGTACACCTAGCTGTTTGGGTTTACAGGGAATGTATTGATTCCAATCAATAGTTAGTTTATTTTTACGAGCTTGTTCTAGCGTAAGATATTCTTTTTCAGTACTTCTATTTAAATAGCCTTCTCTTAAATGGGCATATTCTTCTGATATTTTTTTCTTAAAATCCTCGCTTTGTGAAGAGAGTAAAGAAGATGCAACGGTAACAGATTTAGAGGCATCTAAGACATGAACAACCGTATGACTATATTTAGGGGCAATTTTTAAGGCGGTATGGATTTTTGAAGTAGTAGCTCCTCCAATCATGACCGGAAATGAAAGATTTCTTCTTTCGAGTTCTTCAACCACGTGGATCATTTCATCTAAAGAAGGAGTAATTAAACCACTAAGTCCAATCAAATCCACCTTCTCACGGATGGCGGTTTTGATAATTGTTTCCTTAGGAACCATAACTCCTAAATCTATAATTTCATAGTTATTACAAGCCAATACGACTCCGACTATATTTTTACCGATATCATGAACATCACCTTTAACGGTAGCCATTAGTATTTTACCGTTAGATTGAGATTCTCCGTTTTTTTCTGCTTCAATGAAAGGTTGCAAGTATGCAACGGCCTTTTTCATTACTCGAGCAGTTTTAACCACTTGAGGAAGAAACATTTTACCCGCTCCAAATAACTCGCCAACCGTATTCATTCCATCCATTAAAGGGCCTTCAATTACATCCAAAGGTTTATTGGCTTGTAAACGGGCTTCTTCAACATCTTGTTCAATGTAGTCCGCATTGCCCTTTATCAAAGCAAATTCCAATCTTTTTTCAATCGGCCACGACCTCCATTCTTCTATTTTTTGCTCTTTTGTATCCTTATTTTCAACAATAGTTTCTGCATATTCTATAAGCCTTTCGGTAGCTTCTTCATCTCTATCAAATAAGACGTCTTCAATCTTTTTTAGTAATTGCGGTTCAATCTCTTGATAAATGGCCAGTTGAGTGGGATTGACAATTCCCATATCCAATCCGTATTGGATGGCATGATATAGAAATGCAGCATTAATCGATTCCCGAACTTTATTATTCCCTCTAAACGAAAAGGATACATTACTTACTCCTCCCGAAACGAAACACCCCGGAAGATTTTCTTTCACCCATTGAGTTCCTTCAAAAAAATCAAGCGCATTTCTTCGGTGTTCTTTCATTCCGGTACCTACCGGGAAAATATTTAGGTCGAAGATGATATCAGAGGGGTTAATGTTTAATTGATGAACCAAAATATTATAGGAGCGTTGGGATATAATTTTTCGTTTTTCCAAATTATCGGCTTGTCCTTCTTCATCAAATGCCATAACAATCATAGCCGCTCCGTATCGTTTGATTATTTTGGCTTTTTTTATAAATTCTTCTTCACCTTCTTTTAGGCTGATGGAATTAACTATTCCTTTTCCTTGAATGTTTTTTAATCCGGCTTCAATGACTTCCCAATTTGATGAATCGATAACGATAGGAACTCGTGCTATATCGGGTTCAGAAGCAATCAAACGTAAAAAGGTAGTCATACCTTTCACGCCGTCAATTAAGCCTTCATCCATGCAAATATCAATGATCTGAGCTCCTCCATCCACTTGATCTCGGGCAATTGAAAGAGCTTCATCGAATTTTTCATTTTTTATCAGATTTAAAAATTTACGCGATCCGGTAACATTGGTCCTTTCACCGATGTTTATAAAATTGCTTCCAGGATAAACAGTAAAAACTTCTAATCCTGATAATTTTAATGTATTCTGCATGGGGTAATTCAAAGAATTAACAAAGTTACGATTTTTGTAACTTATCTTGTTGAATGTTTTATGCTATTCGTTATTACTTATTTTATGAAGAAAACATTGTTTAATTTAATATATGTTATTCTTGTAAATCTTATTTTTTATTAAAAAATCAATAAAGTTTCTTTAAGTCCACTGAGTGTTAGTTTCCATAGAAAATTAAAAAATGATTTGTCTTTAGTTCTTTCTACTTTTTTAATTTTCGACATTTTTAGGGAGTCTTTTGAATTTTTTATTAAGGCAAGATTTGCAAGAGAAGAAAGGAATTTTTTTTCTCTTTCACCATCCTTTTTATATAGGGTAATTTTTAAATTTTTATAATTCATACCGAATGTACCGTTTCCAACTGTATTATCGCCATCAAAATTAAATGAAACTTTTTGGATATTTCCATTTGCCGATATATGTAAATAAGGTTTTATAAATGGATTCAATTTTTCGGCAGGAAGTCCGTATAAATTTCCTTTAACGGTAAAATTATCCGATTTATTTAATGTATTAAATTTCCAACTGGCAGATAGTTTTCCGGATTTCATGAAAGTACTTTTAAATTCTATGACTACATCGGGTAAATGAGAAACATTATATCCACCGGAAATATTTTTGATTTTTGCATTGATATTGGTAAAGAAAATTTTTCCAATATTGTTAGTAAGGGATTCTTCTTCATACGTTAAGGAAGAATTATAAAAATGGACTTCTTTAATATTTAACTTAAATTTTAATTTTCTAAGTTTTTCGCTGAAAAAAGGTTTGTAAACTGGTTTGTAAACATTGTCAGGAATGTCGTATTGATGGATAGTGGTTTGCATATTATCAACAATGATTTTAGAAGCAATAAAATCTATTTGTTTATCTAATGAACCCCAATTTAATTTGGGTATTGCAATTTTGGAAAGATTCACCGTATAAGCATCAATACCCTTTTTTTTCATAAAATTCAATTGACTTTTTTTGGGCCGTATATTTATAGTGTTTGCATATAGGAAAGTATGGGAAAGTAACAGATGGTTCATTTGTAACGTATGAGATCCCATATCATGGTAAATATTTTTACCTATTATATTGAATTTTGAAAAAGAAAAAGGGAAACCGAAGGTATGGGTATCGGATGAGTCTTTTACCTTAATGTCGTATAGTGAAAGCTTTAAATCTTTTATTGATGTAGTGAGTGTTGTATTAGCCGCATTATATTGATGGATGGAGGATTTGCCGATTAAAAATGTATCTAAACGAATTTCTGTATCCAGGTCGTACGTGTTGAAATGTATATTTTTTGATTTGACTTTAACTTTTGGATTTTGAAATATTGAAGCTTTCATTTCATTTATAATCAGAGAAGAAGCTTGTAAACTGAATTTATTGTTATTCAAATCCCACTTTATCTTTGGGAGTAGTATATGATCCATATGGATTTTATAGAGGTTTTTGCTTACTTTTTGTGCTGCAAATTTTTGTGGAGATATAGTAGGAATAATGTTTAAATTTTTTGCTTCAAAATTATTGTCAGATAAAATCATTTTATCTATTTTGAAATTATAAAATTTAAATCCTGTATAAAATATATGGTTTGCTTCCAATTGAAAATTTGAGTAGGAGAAAGGAATATATTTTTTTGTATTAGTAAATATCGTATTGATATTAATATCATGAATCGAATAATTAATGTTTCCCATTTTCAATAATGAGTTATTAGCCCGATTGAAATATTGTATATGTGAATTAGCTATGATGAAATTTTTTATTTCAAGAACATCGTCGAATAAATAGGTAAATTTGCCTGCATTGTTTTTAGCTGATTTAGTTTCATAAGGTTGTTTTATTATTAAAGAATTATCATATAATTTTAAACGTTCCAGGGTGATTTTATCATTAACTTTGTTGATTATTTTTAGAATTTCAATATTAACATTATTGCTTGTTAAATGATTATTGAAATTTAATTTCGATTTAAGTATTTGGATGGTATCAATACTCAAATTAAAAGGGATTATTCGGTCTATATGCTCCGTAATGTTTTTAGGTTTTGAATTTGAATTTTTTTCAATGATTGCAATATGAGTAGAATCAACTTCAATTTTAGAGGTTTTAAGATAAAAGTAACCGTTTTTATCATATCCCCAATCTAAATTTTTGACCTTTGCGGTCGGGACTTTTATAGAAAGTAAGGTTTTTTGAAAATAATTTCCGGTTTTAAAATTCTCTTCGGATATATTTGGATATAAAAGTATTTGATTGGTTTCAAGAAATCCGTTGGTAAACTTAAACTTTTTTAATTGTAAATGATGAATTTCATCGAGCTGATAAAATATATCTGACACATCCAATTTTACTTTATCGTAAGTAAGCGGTATACGTTTTTCATTATCCACCATATCCCATAATACCCCGGAAAGGAGAAGGTTTAGATTTCGTAAAGAAGCTCTTTTAGCTCCGTCTGCCTTGTCGTAAAGAGCTAAATTTCCTTTATTAATTTCAAATTTTCCAATTTGAATTGAATTTCCCAGCTTGTATTTTACTAAATCATTTTTGTGATTTAATGAATCGGCATATTGTTTACAAATGATATCCGGTTGGTCAATTTCGATGAGATCTGCCGCTAAATCTTTGAACAGTAAAAATCGTATAAATTTTACCCCGTGTATTACTATTTTCTTTACTTTGATGGTATAAATGCCCTTTTTGTTGGACTTGGGAGCAATATTGATATCACTTATGTTCATTTCTCCCTGGAGGAGCGAATACGTAACGTCAGAATAATTAAAATTATATGGTGTATCATTTCTTTCAGAAATGAAATCAGGTAAACTGTTTTTAATCCAACTATTAATTCCGAAGTTAAGTATAACTCCCAGAATAAAGAGAAAAATTAATCCCAATGAAATTTTTTTCCATTTCATACAATTGGATTCTTTTTTATCAAATATATATAAAAAATAAATCCAAGAATAATAAAATAAAAATAAAAGTGAATTATTGGGTTGTAAAAGTAAATGATAAGAGAATTATAATTTTGAAAAGATTTAAATCCTAGATAATATTTTATCTAAGATTACTATCTTTAACCCATTAATAATTAAAAGATGATCTATGAAAAAAATTTTATTAGTTTTATGGGTAAGTGTTCTTACTTTACAAAATTTTAATGCGCAAAATTCAAAAGCAGTTTGGGAGAAAAAATTAGATGAGGGAAATCTTTGTTATCCTGGCATTAATGATATGGCCAAAACCCGATCTAGGGGAGTTGCGCTAATTGGAGATTGTCCTTTAGCATTAGGGATATTATCTAAAATATTTTTTCTAAACCCAAACGGTGAATTAATCAAGGAAAATTTCTTAGATACTGATTTAAATGGTGGAATCAGAATAGCTAATAAGATAATTCCCAATTCTGACGGTTATGTTATTTTTGGTATAGATGAAAAAAAATTTTCAGATAAATCAAAAAATAAATTGGATAATTTATGGATGATGAAGACCGATTGCAATGGTGGTGTAATAGAAACAAAAATTATTTGGAGTAAGAAATCTTTTGATAAGAATAAAAGTGGATATGGAACGATTGAAATTCTATCTGTTAAAACAATTAGTGACGGCTACTTACTTACAGCAAAAATATACGATGAAAACAATCAATTTGTTAAAGTTGTTTACAAACTTGATAAGAATGGTCAAGTTTTATGGGAAGTTAATTTTGATGAAAAGTTAAGTTTTGAAAATCTTGAGGTTCTAAAAGAAACAGTTCATAGCGAGTACTGTATAATAGGGTATATTAAAGAAAGTTATAGATCATCCAATAAAAATTTTTATGTCAAGTTAGACAAGGAAGGAAAGATTTTGACTCAACATGAAATAGTTGAGTTGGGTGATTTTAAAATGAAACCCATCACAAATAAAAAAAATAAGCTCTTATTTTCAGTTAAAAATGAAGAAAATAAATTTATGGTAGTTGAGCTAAATGAAGATGGAAAAGTGATATCTAAGATTATCTATGATAAGGTTATGGAAAATGATTCCACTTGGATGGAAACTGATGATGATTGCTATCTTATCGGAGGAAATGAATTTGTTAAAATAAATAAAAAAGGAGAAATCATATGGAAAGAAAAAGTAAATAATAATTACGGTTATAATAATCTATTTAATTTAGGAAATAATGAATATATAGCTTTTAATAATTTTAATATTTTAAAACTTAAGGATCAGCAGCCATTCTTAGGAATAGATGATGTTACTGAAAAAAGAGAGAACGTATTTTTATATCCTAATCCGGTTGACAGCTATTTATATATAAATGTTCCAAAAGGAGAAAAAATCAAAAAAATATTGGTAACCGATATTAGTGGGAAAAAGGTGTTTGAACACAATACATATCAGGATAAATTAGATGTTTCAATGTGTCTGCCTGGTGTATACTTTTTAAAAATTGAAACCGAATCTAAAGTTTATGTTCAAAAAATACTTAAAAAGTAAAAAATTATTTTTTATTTAATAATTCACCAAAAAATAGAGACAATGAAAAATATAATTATACTACTAAGCATACTATTTTTTACAGTTATATATGCGCAAAACCCTAAGATTAATACCTTAAATACTTTTGAAGGTTCGAATCAAGTAAAAACTATTATAAAGAATACGAAAGGCAATTATGTGCTGTTAGAAAATACATGGTATTTTGAGCCTGAATTTGAAGATGTTTATTCCATAATAATAAAGGAATTAACTGATGAAGGCAAGGTTATATGGTCAAGAAAATTAGAAAAGGTAAATACAAGTGAAAAAGGTATTTTTTTAATAGAGAATGATAAAGGGTATTCAATTTTTACTGAGGATGGTCAATTGATCAAAATTGATAATTCAGGAATTATTTATTTTAGAAAGAAAACAGGTATTATAATGCCTCGAAATATATTGGCATCAAGTAAAGGAGGTTTTTTTCTTTCAAACACTTTTAATAAAAAAGAGGATATATGGATATATAAGTTAAATTCAGAAGGTGAAATAGAATGGGAAATAACTAAAGATCAGTATAAGGCAGTATATGTTTCAATAAGACAAAAATCTTTAAACGGAAATTATTTGGCGTTAGTAAAAAAGAAAGATAAATCAGATGCTTCAAATTTCTATATAATGGAATTTACTGATTATGGTGAAATAATATCAGAAAAACAAATACCTAATCATATCATTTATCAATCTAATAAAAATCTAGATTTTTATCAAGACAGGTCCGGTAATTATTTAGTTTTCAGTACAGAAGATACTTCTGATCATGAAGTCAAATATAATTTAAGTTCAGAAGATATCAGATTAGTGAAATTAGATAAAGATTTTAATGTAATATTTAATAAATTATATGGTTTTGCAATAGGTAATGACTTTTATTCAACCTATTTAGGAAAAATTATTGAATCGGAAGAAGGAGGATATCTTTTTATCTGTGAGGAGAAATTTAATACAACAACTTATTTTGATAGTAGTATATTTAAGATTGATGAGAATGGAAATGTACAATGGTATGAATCTTTTCATCTTAATAAGGCTAATTTTATTGATTCTTTAATTCCAATGGGTAAAAATACCTATATGGTATCTATATACTCAGAGTTTAATCCAATGAATTATTTTTCAGAAACAAATATTTTTAAAATTACAGATAATTTAAATTCTAAATTTAATCCGTTGTTGTGTCCGGCAGAAGATTAAAGATTAAAAAAAGTGATTTAAAATTTTATTAATTATAAAGCTAGATTATTTGAAAAATAATCTAGTTTTTTTATGAAATATAAAAATTAAAGAAAAATTTATTATTCCAAACAACATAGTTTCCATTTGTTCATAGTCGGATAATACTTTTTTATAATAAATATTAAAATCCCGTAGAGTATTTTATCCAAGATTACTACTTTTATGCACTAAAAAATAAAAGTGATTTATGAAAAAAATTTTACTAGTTCTATGGGCAAGTGTTCTTATCTTGCAAGAAAGCAATGCGCAAAGTGCAGAGGTACTTTGGGATAAAGAAATTGGTTCTTTAGTCGAGGATTTTAACAAGCTATCTAATGGTGGATTTGCATTAGCTACTTTTAAAGAGGAAAATTTTTTGGATAACAAGGTTTATTCACATTCAAAATTAATTTTAACGGATTCTCTAGGGAAAAATCTAAAAGAAACCTATTTAGGTAAGGATATCTATGGAGGAAATAGATATGTTTATAAAATAATAGCAAAACAGGGTGGTTATACAATTTTTGGACTGGATAGAAATCACTATTCGGATATAGAGGAAAATGATAGAAGTGGTGTATGGATGATGGATGCAGATTGTAATGGGACTGAAATCTCTTCAAAAGTAGTCAGGCCGATTAATTGGGAAAATAATTCATGTGGGTTGGATAAATGCTTAATAGAGATAAATTTTCTTCAACCTGTTGAAGATGGTTATATAATAAATGTAATAGACTATTCTGATTATTATAATATTGGTGATAATAGTGTACTTTTTAAAATTGATAAATTAGGGCAATTAAAGTGGAAAAATGAATTAAAATTTATAGAAGCTCTATCCATGAGAGAAACCATAGATAATGAATATATCTTTATAGCAAAATTCTGTGATCATAACAGGTCTTGTAAAAATTATTTATTAAAATTAAATAAAGAAGGTGATATACTCATTAAAAAAGAAATTTTGGATTTAAATGAAATTAGTTATATCACTAATAAAAACAAAAAATTTTTATTTTCATATTTTAACGAGAATAATAAACTTCAGATAGTTGAACTAAATGATGAAGGGGAAATTATATTTAAAAGTCACTATGATGAGATTAGTAAACAATGCTGCAAATTAATTGAAACTGAAGATAATAACTTTTTTGTATTATTAAGTAATGAACTTATTAAAATTAATAAGAAAGGGAATATCCTATGGCAGCAAGATATAAATATAAAATGTGGAAATTATCAAATTTCCAATTTGGGAAATAATGAATATTTAATTTTCGGAGGATATAGTGGATTGAATAAAAATAATGGTTTTGTTATTAAAATAAAAGATAATCAGACTTATCTGGGAATTGAGGATCAGGATAAAAAAAATGAATCAATATATTTATACCCCAACCCGGTTGAAACCTATTTATATATAAAAACACCCGATAATCAAATAGTTAAAAAAATAATTATAACAGATATTACCGGGAAAATACTAATAGAAAGAAGAGAGATACTAGATAAAATAAATATGTCAATGTATGCTCCGGGTATATATGTTATCAAAATTGAAACCGAAAACAGTCATTATATACAAAAAGTATTAAAAAGGTAGATAATTTAATTTGAAAATATAAAATGAAAAATATAATTATAATAATAAGTATTTTATTTATAACTAATTTATCGGCACAATTTCCAACATTAGTAGAAAAAAATTCTTTTGAAAATTTTGAAATATCCTCACTAATAAAAACTAAAAATGGAAGTTTTGTTTTAACAGGTTTCTTTTGTCCAATATTGGAAGTAAATGAGGAAAAAGGTGAAGAAATTAATTACAAGAATCGATTATGGAGTGCAGAATTAGATCAAAACGGGAAAACTATATGGTCAAAAATTTTAACCGATGGAATAAAAGATAGTATAATTGGAAAATACATAGCAGAAGGAAATTCGGGCTTCTTAATATTAACAAAAAATTTAGGTAATAATCAACATCAGTTAGTTAAAATTAATAATTCTGGTGATATATTATGGAAGAAAAATGTAGGAAAATCTTCAAAATTAATATCAGCTAATAAAGGAGGTTATATTCTATTAGGAAAATATAATAAAGAAAATAATTGGATATATAAATTAAATGAAAATGGAGAAGAGCAATGGAAAATATCAATGTCCCAATTTAATAACCAAAAGATGGTGGATGTTATAAACACAATAGATTACCAATATATTGTATTAGCCTATGACATTAATGAAATAGGTGAAAAAAAATGGAATCTGGTTAAGTTTAATGATGAAGGTAAAATAACTTGGAAAAAAAAATTAGTAAGTAATATTTTTGCAAATTCTGATTATAAATTAGGCAATTTTATTCAAGATAAATTAGGAAATTATATAATAGCGACTACGGAAAAATATGTAATACATTCTGATATAAGAATAACAAAAGTAAATGAAAAAGGTGCAATTTTATACAGTAAACTGTATGGGTTTGATATAGGTAAAGATAAGCCAATTAATGAAATTGCTTATGGAATTATCGAAGCGGAAAATGGTGGATATATCTTTGGGGGCAGAATTTATGAATTTGCAACTTCCGTGGGTAGAGATGTTTTATGTTTATTTAGAATTGATGAAAATGGAAATTTTTTATGGTTTGATAGTTATAGGAAATTTAAATATAATAATATCATTTCTTTTCAAACTTTAAATGATAATAAATATCTTATAGGATTAACTTCAAATTGGGATGATGAGAGAAATAAAAATTATACTTTCATATTATCTTTAACAGATAATTTTGATGCTAAAAACGATCCAATGCTTTGTCCATTAGTCGAATAATTATTTAATCGGCATTTGATAGTCTAAAAAAATTAAAACATATGTAAACTAGATTATTTTTTGAATAATCTAGTTTTTTTTGTGAAATATAAGAAATACATTTGCAGCAAATTTTGCACTAAAAATGAGGGCAGCAAGGTATATATTATTACGCTTACCAAGAAAGTCAAAAGCACTGGTTGGAAAATATGGAAAAGGATCCTTTTTTAAAGGATCATTGAGCGCAATTATTTCATCCATGACCTATGGATTAATTCCTTTATTTAGCATTCCTTTAATGAAAAAAGGATTGAATTTTGATACGGTGTTGTTTTATCGATTTTTATTGGCATGTATTGCTGTCGCAATACTGATGAAAATAAAAAAAGTACATTTTTCAGTTTCCTTGAAAGAATTTAAAGCATTAACAGTTCTAAGTTTACTTTGCAATACTTGTTCACTCTTTTTCTTTCTATCCTATACGTATTTAGGAGGAGGAGTTACCACTACCGTCCATTTTTTATATCCTGTTTTTGTTACCATCATTATGGGAATCTTTTTTCGTGAAAAAATTTCCGTTAAAGGTTTTATATCAATACTATTGGCTGTTGTTGGTGTTGCCCTTTTATCTTTGGGGGAAGGAATAGGTCACATCAATTTCAAAGGAATTGTGTTTGCTCTTTCAGCAGCAATATTTTATGCATTTTTTCTGGTATTATCCGTTAAATCAACCGTAAAAGATATGCCGGTGCTTAGATATACCTTTTATATTCAAGTTATTGGCGTGGTTTATCTTCTTATATTCTGTTTATTGACCGGTTCTTTTCAATGGTTTCCGGTAAAAGATACTTCATGTGTTCTAAATATAACATTATTAGCTTTAATTCCCACCATAGTATCAATTATAACTTTAGTTGAGGCGGTTAGAAGAATAGGATCTACTCTTACCTCAGTTTTAGGCGCATTTGAGCCCATTACCGCTGTTATTATAGGAGTAGTAGTGTTTTCAGAACCCTTTTCCTCAATGATGTTAGTTGGTATTCTCCTCATAATAATGGGTGTTTTTGGGATTATAGTATCTCAAAAAAAGTAATGATATGATTTAATTTATTTTTACAATATTAAACAAAACAAGTAGCAGCATCAATTTAATTTATCACTTATCTGTTAAATTTAATAAAAAATCTATTTTCTGTAATCATCATATAAAAGAATCCAATCGGAATGTTTAAAATAATCCCAGCTTACATCTGCTAAATCAATTTTTGGGTCAATAAACCTCTTATAGGGATGATCATTTACGGATACTTGAGTATCGGCATAAATTTCTACATCTTTATGACGCAATTTGAAATCCTCTTTTATATATTGAGCCGCTTGCCATATAAAGTCAGGGTAACAATTGATTCTAAGTATTTGTTTATCAGTAAATATATCCTGCATTTGAAACGGCAGAATTTTTTTAGTTTTTTTATCAATAACAGTAAAATGTGTTAACCCATTACGCTGTCTCAGCATCATTCTCCAACTTAATCGATGCCCCTCTTCAGTCCAAAATACATTTCCTTTAATGAAATAATGACGTATTGGCAAAATCAATTGAATGGTGAAATAAATTACTAAGAGAAAATACACTGTTTTTTTATTAAAGTAATTATATTTTTTTTCTTCAAAAGAAAGATGTGGACGCTTTTTGAAAAATATTTTACGGATAGTTTCCGGAGGATAGAAAAAAACGGTAAAGCTTAAGGCAAAATAGGGGAAAATTCCTACGTTTAGAATAAACGAATTAGCAAGATGAAATATTAAACAGGCAAGTAAGGCTAACGTTCGAGTTTTTTTCCAAAGCATTAAAGGAACAACCAATCCGTCAAATAAAATTCCAAGATAAGCTATAGAAATATAAAACCATTTTTGGGTGAAAAATTGACCGATTAAAGGGATATTAGTTTTATTGGAATATAATAAACGCGTAAAAGTTCCATCTAACCAATCAGGATAAAGTTTAGCAACACACGCAAAAAAATATAAAATGGATATTTGAAATAATAAAACGAATGAGCACCATTGAGGCATGGTCAAAGATCTTATATTTTTATTTCTTCTTGAGTCCAAAGAATAATAAGCATTCGCAGGTAAAAAGAGCATAATAATACATATTAGAATTAAAAAATAATAATGATTATTATAAGCTGTTTTTTGCATTAAATATTGAGCCGTCCATAATATAGTAAAACATAAAAGACTTAAACGATATCTATAACCTATCATAACCAATAGGCCCAATATACCTAAACAAATAAAATAAACATACATACCATATCCCGGTAGAGGGTGGAGCCAAGTAAAACCAATAAACGGGAAAAAGACTTTAGGAGTAATTAAATTGATGTTTACCCAACCTGTTAAAATTGCTCCCCAAGTTTCCGCCAATAACAAAAATCCAAATAGTATACGGAATACAATCAATGGTGAATTATCTATTTTGCGAAATAAACTTTGTCTTGATAGTACCATGCTATATTTATTTGTTATACAATAAAGATAATAAATAAAAAATAATTCAAAATAAATGATTTCGGGTAAATTAAATAATGATATAAGTTCTATTGCTGAATGGATTTTTAAAATAAGAAAAAGATATTTAGTATTAATAATCTTAGAATTTCCAAATATTGATGATCAACTAAGACTATTAGTACTAAGAATACATTTAACTGTTACATTGATGATCTGGTAAGGAAATTTAATTTTGATTAGATCTTATTATAATACGCATGATTTATTACAATTGATCACAGCGTTAAACTTTTTAAAAATTTAAAGCGGCCATACAATGACCGCTTTATTTGTTTTCACAGCATAGAAAGAATATCTATCTGTGAATGCTCAAAATTATAATTATAAGATAAAATAAATATTAATGCAAATATAGTAAATTTATTTTAATATGCTATTATAAATATTTATTTATATATTTAATTATTATAATTAATAGAATAAATAAATATATTTATTTAAATATTCTATGGTTAAAGTACGTTAAATAAGCGGTTAAACAATAAATGTAAATTATATATTTATTTTATAAAATTTTAATTATCAATCATAATGATATAAAATAATAAAATTGAATTTTTTACTTTAAAATTGTTTGTCTTTTAAAAAAAGTATCATTAACAATTAAGGTTGTTCTTGATTATATGTAAGAGATAGTAGGGCTATAGAATGATAAATGTTTAATAACGAAGATATCTATTGTGATAGAAAAAATTGAATGTAGTAAATACTACTGAAAATTAGTTCTTTTTGCGTTTTTTTAGTTTTAAAAGTTTTTTTCTAAATATTTGTACATCCTTATATTCAATTTTTAAAGTCAGGTATAAGAAAATAAAAAATAAAATATTACCGACCCCAATTCTCACGACAATTCGATTGCTGCAATAATAGGCAATAAAGCTTAACAAAGAACTTCCTCCTATATAAAAAATCAGTTTTCGGTAATTGTAGGGTATAGGATACTCTTTTTGTCCCCAAAAATAGGATATAAGCATCATGGTTAAGTATGACACAAAAGTTGCAATCGCACACGCCCAATAGCCAAGATCAGTATATTTCAATCCAATAAAATTTAAAACAACAGTTATGAATGCGCCAATTCCTGATATAATAGCACCATAATGAGTATTGTCAGATAATTTATACCAAATGGATAAATTGAGATATATTCCCAGAAATGTAGACCCTATTAATAAAACAGGAACAACTTGGAAGCCGCTCCAGTAGTCGGTGTTTCTAATATAAAGACGACCGATCCAATCTAAGTTGGCTACTAAGAATAATAAAATGAAGGCACTAAATATAGCATAATACTTCATTAAAGTAGCATACGTTTTTCCTGAATTTTTGTCGTCAGCGTGAGAAAAAAAGAAAGGCTCAACACCCAACAGGTAAGCAGTCTTAAACAACGTTATAAAAGTAGCAATTTTGTATACAGCGCTGTAAATACCCATTTGAACTTCGGCAATGCCTTCCGGAAGGAGATATTTAATAAATTGTCGATCCATGGTTTCATTAATAATTCCGGCTAGACCGGCAATGGTAATTGGCCACGCATATTTTAACATCTTTTTCCATAAAGAAAATTCAAAAGCATATTTGCCATCAAGCATGGTAGGAATTAAAGCAAGGAATGTAATAATACTTGCAAATAAGTTTGCAGCAAAAGCATAACCTATTCCGTAATCAAAATTGTAAATCTTACTAAAAAAAACAGCGCCAATTCCACCATTTTCAATTTGTTTAGGAATCCAAAATATTAATATAATTGTGGAAAAGAACATGGTTACTGAATTCAGTATTTTTAAAGAAGCAAAATATAAAGATCTGTTTTGAATCCTGAGTTTTGCAAAAGGAACAGCTGAAATAGCATCAGCAGCAAGAATAAATAGAAACCATACTAAAAAAATTACCTCATCAGGGTGTTTAAATGCTGAGGCTAACGGGTGTCTGGCAAGTATGCCAAACACTAAGAATAAGAGAGAAACAATGCAAACAGAAGTAAACGAAGTAAAATAAACTGCATTTTGTCTTTTTTCGTGGTCTTTAAATTTTTGAAAAAAACGAAAGAAAGTAGTTTCCATTCCGTGGGTAAGTAAAACAGAAAGTATACCCGCGGCTGAATAAAAATCAGCATATATTGAATATTTAGACGGACCGAAAGCTCGCACTAACATTGGAGTAAGGATAAATGGAAATACTCGGACTAAAACATTGCTTAATCCATATATTAATGTCTGACTAAATAACTTCTTATACAATGAGTTCTTTTTAAATAATTTCTGTTTCAGTTACGATAAATGTAATAATATAATTTTTAATTTTATATTATTGACAAATTTAATAAATTTGATTAGGTTTACAGATGTCAATTTTAAAATAGGGTAAAAGCTTAATGAAATTTATAATGAACTAACAGAGAGGTTTATAAGATTATTAAGTTCGCAATTGATATTGCATAGGCCTATATAAATATAATTATCTAAATAGCTACTAGACAAGCTAAATTTACAAATGAAAAAAATATATTTTCTTCACGGATATCAAACTTCAGGAAAAAAATTCAATTGCTTACAAAATTTTTATCGCAATAGTAAAGAATTTAGCCTTATATATTGGGAATGGGATGAATTTATGGACATTCCTAAATTTTTAGAAGAAAAAGCAAAAATTTTCGAGGAAGATAAAGGGGATAAAATTATTATGGCAGACAGTATGGGGGCAAATCTTGCTTGGAATTTGGTAAATTTCTTCAAAGATATTCATTATGTTATGACTAATCCTGTTTTCTCTTCGGAACAAATTAAAGATCAAAAACGAATTCCTCCCGAAATGAAAGAAAAAATATTTTCGGCTACTTCTGAAAATATTTTAAACAAAAATATACATCTTATTATCTCTAAAAATGATGAAGTTATTTATCCGGAATATTATAAAAAAGTATTTGGTGAGTCATTAAAGGTGTTGGAGTTGGATGATTTACATGCCATTTCTCATATGGCTGAGTATATGCCTTTAATTCATCAAGTAATTTGTGAAGCATTTGAAAAATCCAAACAGTAAAAATTAATATTTATACTAGCTTCATAGAATTTTATTAAAAATAAATATTTGCATTATCGTCCAATAAAGATCTTGTTTAAAATTTATCAATATTAGTATACTATTTAATTGAAAATACACATATAAATGTTAACTGTCTTTTATAAAAGTATACATATGATTAGTTAATCTTACTTATGAAGTAGTTAACAAAAGATAATTATTTAAAATCTATAAAAAGATCTCTATAAGTTTTGTAAATCTTTTAGCATGATTACTAAAAGTTTCTAAAACGGATTTATAAACTACATTATGTTTATAATAGATATGTGTTTTAAAATTATTTCTTACTAGAATTCATAGAACTGTTTATTAATAAAGAACAACACTTTAAAATTATAAAAAACAATATCCGGCTATACAATAATTTACATTTTGTATAGTTAAAAATTAGCAAAATAAAATTTTAAGAATGTATTATAATACATTCTGAATAAACAAGATATTAAAATTTTATGATTCTTATAGCAATGAAATTTGAAATGGTAAGAACTTAAAATTAATATCAGTTAGTTTTTAATTAAATTTAATTAAGCATGTACCGCAAGAATAGCCGCCTCCAAAAACGGAAAGACATACAAGATCACCTTCTTTAAAAATATCATAATTCTGAGCAAAAACCAAAGGGGCACTTGCACACCCTGTATTGCCTAATTCTTCCACATTTGTAAGCGATTTATTTTCAGCTAACCCTAATTCATGACATACATTATTTAAAATTCTTTTATTTGCTTGATGACCGATAAAATAAGTTAGATCAGATATCGTATAACCATTTTTCTTGATTATAGCATCTGTTAGCTTTGTTAAATATATACACGCTTGAGTAAATACATCTTTACCATAAGGCATATGTAAACCATTTTTAGGCTCCATAGTAACCGCTTTAGGTCCATAGCCTATATTACCAAGACCAAGTGTATTAATATCTAAAACTTCAGCTTCATTTGGACGCATAGGTTCTGAGGAAAAAAATAGAGCAACGGCAGCATCCCCCCATAAATGTCCGGATTGAATGTCTTTGTCATCTGAATAGCTGGAGTTTCTATCAGCACTTATTAATAATGCTTTTGAAGATATTTTGCTTTTAAAAAAAGAATTAATAATTTCCATACCATTGATGGCAGAAGAACAAGCAGAAGATATATAAAAAGCTTTGGCATTGTTTATGTTAAACTCTTTTTGAATAATATGAGCAGTAGTCCCCACCGTATCATTGGGTGTATAAGAAGCAAATACAATTAAATCTACTTCACTAATGTCGTAAGGCAAATTTTTAACAGCATCTTCAACGGCTTTAATGCTCATGTAGTCTATAGTTTCTTCTTCTGAAGCTCTGGCTCGGGTCAAAATCCCGGTCCTCTTAAAATACCAATCTTCTGATAAATCATTAAGTTTTGCAAAATAACTATTAGTAACTCTCTTAGTAGGTATATAACATCCTTTAGAATTTATAAACATTTTAAAATATTTAATTATTAAAATTTTTGCAAATATAGTCTTCTAATAAGTTATTTTTTAATTTATTTAGCTGAGTTTTGTTAAAAGAACGCATATATTAACATATTATTAAGGGTAATTTAACATCAAATTTTATGCCATTGCAAATTATTTGTAAAATTAATTCAAAAAAAATGATTATAATTTAACTAATTGGTTAAATTTATATTTATAATGTATTTTTTGTTTTTAAGAAAATATTGAATCATATGCGAATATTTTTTTTAATAATAAGATTAAATTATCTTTATTATTGCGAAAAAATATGGGTTTATATCCTATATATATTCGGAAAAATTATTATAATTGTAGCCTAAAATACCTAATAATAGTATAATTATTTGTGAGTCAATACCTAACTACAAATTTTAACATATAAATGAAATATTTAGACTTGTTTAATTATTTAAAGAAAATTGAAAATTATACAGCGGATGAAATTGAAATAGACGAGAATTTGGTTATTAGAAACTTTTCATTTAAATCAAATTATCGATTTATACTTCCAGGTGGTTTAGGTAATAATGATGATTATGAGTTCTTAAGTAATCCAATTAACGATCTTGATCCGGATGTCATACAAAAGATGCTTAATAAAAAAGATGCAGATATATCCGAGAATATTGAGTTTCGTTATCATATAATAATGCCTAAAAAAGAAAAAAAGGCAAAAGAAATAATTATTCTATTTCATGGGTTTAATGAAAAGTATTGGAGTAAGTATTTACCCTGGGCAACCTATTTAGCAGAAAAAACCGGAAAAGCTATTGTTTTATTTCCAATGGCATTTCATATGAATAGGGCTCCCTTGTTGTGGAGTAATTCCAGAGAAATGTATCGGGTAAGTGAGGAACGAAAAAAAAGAATTCCCATACTTATATGTTCCAGCCTTTCAAATGTAGCAATAAGTACACGTATAAATAATAAACCTCAACGGTTTATTTGGTCGGGTTTACAATCCTATTACGATGTTATAGATTTTGTTGAAGATATTAAAGAAGATCTACATCCGGCAATTGATAAAGATGCTAAAATTGACTTTTTTGCCTATTCCATTGGTGCTTTTTTAGCTGAAGTTTTAAAAATGAGCAACAGAAACGGTTATTTTTCAGATACCAAATGTGCCATTTTTTGTGGAGGTGCCGTATTTAACCGATTAACACCCGTCTCCAAATTTATTTTGGATAGTGAAGCCGGAGTTGGGTTATATTCCTTTATTGTTGAACATATGGAAAGTCATATGAAAAGAGACGAGATTCTTCGACACTATATGTATACTGAACCGGAGGGGCCTAATTTCAGGAGTATGCTTTGTTATAAAAACCTAATTAAAGAAAGGGAAGAAACATTTAGAAAAATCAGCGATCAATTTTATGTAATTACTTTGGCTAAAGATGAAGTGATTCCTTCCTACGAAATTATGAATACATTGCAAGGAACGGCAAGAGATATTCCGGTAAAAATTGAATTAATGGATTATCCATACACATATATTCACGAAGACCCATTTCCTTGTGGAAAAGAAATCTCAGATGAAGTTGATGAATGTTTTACCTTTACATTTGATAAAATTTGTAATTTCTTAATGGAAAAATAAATTATTGTTCTTCCATCTATTTAAAAATATCTTTTTTCTTGGTATAAAAAATAAAACCTATTTTAAATTTAGTAGCAGATTATCCTGGTTTAGCTTGATGTATACTAAATTAGAATTAGAATTTTTTATATTAAATCATATAATGCTTAAAAAAACATAATATATTCTGCAAATTGAAATCAATAGATGGTAAGTTTTAAAAAATTTCCGACTAAATCTAATAGGTAATTATATAGAGTAGATTTAAAAAAATTCATCGATTTTAAATAACCGATAAATTGTCTATTGATTATTAATTAAACATTTTTGTTCTTTATAAATTTTAATTACATAAATTATTTTATGGTTCTTATTTAAACATTTAACGTTTTAGCTATCAAGAAGTAAAGGGTTAAAATTTTTACGAACCTAATTAATAATTTATAATTTTTATATAAGAAATTTAAGAAATCTTCAAAATTTTAGGTATAAAAGGCTAATTAATTGTGAAAAATTTTATAATTTTAAAAAATACAATTAATAATAATACTATAACTACTAAAATTTGATTATGAGCAAGCCTAACTATTTGATTATTTTCTTATTATTTATTTACACACTTAATGCGCAAGTAGGAATCGGAAATGAATTTCCGGATCCCCAAACCATGTTAGATATCTCTTCCCCTAAAAATAACAAGGGAATTTTAATACCAAGACTAAGTCAGAAACAAAGAGATTCTATTGAAACCGCTGTTAGCAAAAATGGTTTGTTGATATTTAATACAACTGAAAACTGCTTTAATTACTGGAATAAGATCGAAGCGAGATGGATTAGTATTTGCGGTAATAAGTTAAGTGCTGATTTCAGCATAGATTGTTCCACTATTAAAGTATTAGGAAATTATGTTAACGATGAAGCTCTTACCGCGGAAAATAAAATCGCTGTAACGGTGCATGTTTCTAAACCGGGACCCTATACAATTAATGCTGTTTCTTCTCCGGATAACAGGTATTTTTTTTCTAAATCAGGAGAATTTCTTTCAACAGGGACTTACACAATTGAAATTCCGGGATATGGTACTCCTATAGATTTTACCCCTGAAAATAATTCAGGAGATGAATTTACTTTAACAACTCAGGAAATAAATGAAGTTAATTCATGTAAATTTAATGTCATTGTAAAACAGCGGGTAATGAAATCGGCATATAATTTAGATTGTTCTTCTATATCCGTTAAGGGATCTTATACAAGTGGATCTCAATTATCGCCTAATAATTATATTGAAGTAACCATAAGTTTTAATCCGATTAACATTGGGGCTCCATTATCTTTATATACAAATATTGTTGATGGTATTGGTTTTAAGACTGAAAATTTAACATTAGAAGGAGATGAACAGCAGAACAATAATAATATAATAACTCAAACGGTAAAGCTGCAAGGATATGGAATTCCGGAAGGTTACTCAACCAAAGAGTTAACTATATATTCTAACAGTGAATTATCAACCAGTTGTTCAGCATCGGTACCCATGACTTATTATTATGATTATGTGAAATTATATGCTACCGGTGCGGGAGTATATAATGCTTTGTCAACCGGTCCATATGGTGGTAATTTATCTTTAATGGTAAACAGTTCCGAAAATTTTGGTCCTTCACCAAACAGTATAGTTAAATTTAAAGGATGGATTGATAATAAAAATATATTAGATTCTCCCAAAGAAACAGAGTTAGAAAATTTGTTGCTGGGGGATAATCCACCGGATATACTTATTACCGGGCAAACATCTGAAATCACGCTTAAATCAGCTCCAATTTATGTAGAGTATCTTAAAAGAAAAGGGATTGTGCTTCTTTTTATAGAAGATCAAAGTCGTGTAGAACGTTTTTTTAAAGCTTTATATCCTGATTTACCGATCAAAGGCTCATTGTATACTGATCAAAAAGGAAATGGTATTGTATGGGATTTTACAGATGCGGATAATTCTGTTTTAAATGGTCCTTTTGGAGACATACGAGGAAAAAAATGGGGAGACGATGCTAGTCAAACAGTAGTTTTAGAATCATTGCCTATAGAAGATCTTGAAATATTTTCAGGAACTGAAGATGGAAGAATTTCTGCATTTAAACATAAAAAATATAATTTAATCTTTGTTGGAGATGGGGGATTTAATTCGTCACTTACTAATTATCCCAATAAAATGAATGGAAATGATGCAAGTTCTTATAAATATCCTATGTTAATAGATAAAGTTACAATTAACGATTATACATATCCTTATTATCCAATACCCAAGCCTAATTATGGAAATGTTAATATAGGAGGGCCTATTCATACTATATATAATTCAATTTTTACCGCAAATGCAATTGCTTGGGCTATAGAAACAGCTCAAACCAACGGAATTAATTCTCAGTCAAGAGAATAAATCGTTTGAAACCATGTAAAACATTATAGTTTTTTAAGTTTCCGTTTGATTAACTAAAATAATATTTTTAGTAAAAGGTTACTGAATTATTGTAATAATTTTATGTATTTAAATTCAATAAAAAAATTAAAATTTAGAAAGAAATTCTGATTTAAAAGAAAATAAATATAATTCTTAAATTAGATAATTACCCTTTATGGTACTTTTACTTTTGATTCTAAATTTGCAATTTCAACAATTTTAAGAGTAGTTTTTAATCACATCTGATGTTTCCATAGATGTTCACTAGGAATCGTGCGATAATGTGTGATATTAATAATATTAACATATATTAGATCAATATTTATATTTATTATTTAATAAATTTCACTTGATAATAATAATTAATTATTTATTCAGTTAATTAAAAGTAATTATAATTACACATTTTATTTTATTTGTAATTTTGAGTAAGTTTATAGGTTAAGATTAAGCTGTTAGCTTTTTATTTTGTTATCTGAATTCTACCAAATTTAAATATATATGATAATAAGTAGAAACGATGGCAAATATCCAATGGAGGAAAAATACTTGTTCATTTATTTTAGGTTCTTTCAGATTGCAATTAAGAGACTACAAACTCACAGCTTATTTTTATTAAAAAAATTGACTTTTGAGTTTGAAGTCCTTAAATAACTATAATCATGAAAAAATTATTAATTATTACATCTTTTACTTTAACAGCTGTGAGCTTTCTAACTTCATTTACAAATTCAGAAAAGGTATCACAAGAAAGAAATTGCCAGTACGGTCAATGTATTAAAATAAAAAAAGACGGGTACCAATGCCGAAATTGTGCACAACAAGGAAGCTATTATTGTTGGTCACACCGTTAAGATATTTACATTGGAAAAATAAGAAATCAATAGATTAATAAGAAAATTTTTATTGTGATATTTCCAAATCTAAAATTATAAAAAAGGTACTTGATTTTTAAATCTCAATATTTTTATATTTTAAAAATTTGAATTAAATAAGTTTAGATATAAATGTATTGAGATTTTTTTAATTAAATAATTATCAATTCAAAGAAAATAAAATGAATGATAAATATATATTCGATTTATACATTTATTTAAATGGTCCCCAAAAAGGTTATGATTTAAAAAGATTTAGGAAAGAAATCTCAACTGATCCGGAGTATAATAAACGTGTTTATAAATATATTGGAGGTAAAAAAGCAGGAATTGATTACGATGCCTTTGCTGCTGCTACCGGACTAACAGATTATTTGAAAAGAAAAAAAATAAATCCAAAGATAGTTATCAACCCAATGATCCGGATAACTACGCTGATCAAATTTATGAGGCAGATTATGCATATGTCGAAAAAAGTAAACCAATAAAAGAAACTAAAGTAAAACAGGTTATTTCACAACGAGGGGAACATATACAAAATGTATTCTCAAATTATTGAATAATTATATCTATATTAGTTATTGTAATAGGTTTTACATGTAAAAGACTACTGTTGAATAAGAAAATAAATAAGAAAAATCAAGAATAAACATATCAATAGTATATATTTTTAATTTCATTTAAAATTAATGTAACGATTGTTTTATGATGGAATAATCTTATGCATTAAAATAATTTATTTAAAAATATATTTTATTGTAAAATAAACTCGTAAGATTTAGATGATAATATACTTTTAGTTAAAAATCTTACGAGTATCAAGCTAATATATTTAAGGATTTATGACTGACTTTAATAGTGTTAATAAATGGATAGAAATAGTTTTTAGCGCTTTAAAAGGAAAATATAACTCTGTAAATGCCATTTTTTGTAACTATGAGTTAATCTATTTTATATTCAAAAAGTATCAAAAGATTTGATACTTTCTTTAAAAAGGTATCAAAAAATTGGTAAAATATGGCAGAATATGGCACAGGTAAAAAAACGTAAAAAGAGCTATAAACCGCGTAAAAAAAGAAAACCCGCTATTTAAGCGGGTTTATTAGCGGAGAGAGAGGGATTCGAACCCCCGGACCTGTTACAGTCAACGGTTTTCAAGACCGCCGCAATCGACCACTCTGCCATCTCTCCGGCTACCTTATAGGTAGGTTATTTTTAACGGTTGCAAATATACAAACCTTTTTTCTTTTTCCAAATTTTTTAAATAGAAATTTCCTCCGTAGTAGTTAATAAATCGTCTAAATTTTCTCTTCGTCTGATTAAGTGAGGTTTACCGTTTATTAATAAAACCTCAGCAGGTTTCAATCTTGAGTTATAATTGGAGGACATGGAGAAACAATAAGCCCCTGCATTTTGGAAACAAAGCAAATCACCTTCGTGTATTTCGCTTATCTTTCGATTCGTTCCAAAAGTATCGGTTTCACAAATATAGCCTACCACAGTATAGAATCGGTGTCTTCCTTCAGGATTGGAAAGATTAGTAATGGTATGGTGAGCATTATAAAACATAGGGCGTATCAAATGATTAAACCCGCTGTCAACTTCAGCAAAAACAGTTGAAGTAGTTTGCTTGATTACATTTACTGAAACAATAAAAAATCCGGATTGACTAACTAAAAATTTACCCGGCTCAAACATAAGGGTCAATTCATGAGGATATGTTTTTTGAAACTCATTAAAACGCTCTCCCAATTTTTTACCCAAATAATTAATATCGGTTTCATGATCTCCTTCCTTATAAGCAACTTTAAATCCGCTTCCGAAATCAATATAATCTAGATCATGAAATTCCTTAGCTACATTAAAAAGTATTTCAGCTCCTTTAAGGAAAACTTCCACATCAAGAATATCGGAACCTGTGTGCATGTGTACTCCTTCCACTTTGATTCCCGTATTATTTACGATTCGCAAAACATGAGGAAGCTGATGAATAGAAATTCCAAATTTCGAATCAATATGGCCGGTTGAAATTTTAGTGTTTCCACCTGCCATAATGTGAGGATTAATTCGAATGCAAACAGGATAATTTTTTATTTCATGACCAAAAGTTTCTAAAATCGAAAGATTATCAATATTGATACGAACGCCTAACTGAACGGCTTGTTTAATCTCTTGAAAAGAAACCCCGTTGGGAGTGTAAATAATTTCTTTTGGTTCGAATCCGGCTCTTAAACCCAACTGAACTTCTTGTATGGATACAGTGTCCAATCCGGAACCAATACTTTTAATGAATTTTAAAATATTAAGATTGGTATTAGCTTTACACGCATAATTTAACTTGACTTTTTTAACGCTTTTAAATGCTTTAACTAGCCTGTTATATTGATTTTTAATTATATCGGCATCATAAACATAAAGAGGAGTGCCAAATTCTTTGGCTAAATTTTCAAGTTGTTGTATTCTTGCTAATTCCATAGTTTTATAAAAATATACAGTTTGTAAAGTTATAAAAAAGTAGATAGCTAAATAAATTAATAAGAATTTATTTTAAGCGCGTGTACGTATTCCTTTTTTCAACAAAGTATTGAAATATAATGTATTTTTTGTTATAATAATTTTTGATTCCGGCTTTACGTTTTTTTAAAAATTTAGGCAACATTTGATAAACAGCAAAATGAGCCCGAACGATGGCCCAACAATGTTTCCAACCATTTGAAAAAAGAAATCTAATTCCTGCTAATCCATCTAATAACAACCTGAATAAAATAATCCATACCACTTGATCGGACGGTAAATTCTTAATAAGCATCAAAAGATTATTTCTGAAATTAAGATAAGTCTTTTCAGGATTGTAAACATCCAAAGTGCCACCACCCACATGATATACCGTAGACTCAGAACAATAATAAATAATTTTACCTTTATTTTTTAATCTCCAGCAAAGATCAATCTCTTCCATATGAGCAAAAAAATCGGAATCGAATCCTTCATTTTCCCAAAAATCCTCCCTTCTTATAAATAAACAAGCTCCGGTTGCCCAAAATATTTCGCAGTTGTCATTATATTGTCCCGTATCTTTTTCGAGACTGAAAAAAACTCTTCCACGACAAAACAGATAACCTAAATTATCTATAAAACCACCTGCAGCTCCTGCAAATTCAAAATAATCTTTTTCCTTGTAACTTCTAATTTTAGGCTGAATAGCTGAAATATTCGAATTGTCTTGAAATAATTTTAAAATGGGTACTGTCCAGTTTTCAGTAACTTGCACATCAGAATTTAATAAACAATAAATATCTTCAGAAATAAATTTTAAACCTTCATTATATCCACCCGCATAACCATAATTTTTATTGTTTTGTATGATTTTTACCGACGGAAAATTTTTTTGCAAGTAATATATAGAATCATCCGTTGAGGCATTATCAATTACATAAATAGATGAGCCCGGACTGTAATCGATTACCTTTTGTAAAAATTTCTCAAACCAGCCAATTCCATTATAGTTAAGTATAGCAATTGCTAAAGTTGATAATCTATTCCGCTTGTGTATTTCCATCTTTTATGAGACCAAAGCCAAAGACTTGGATTGGATTTTATATTTTGTTCTAATTCAGAGTAAAATTTTTCGACAATTTCGTTTTCCCTGAATTGGTCGCCATCAGGAAGAATACGTTTCAAATGAGCTTCATATTTTCCTCTTTTCACTTTAACCATATCAACATACACAATCGCATAATCTTTTTTTCGAGAAATTTTATCATATCCATTAAATGCGGGAGTTATTCGATTAAAAAAATTTAATTCATAATGAATTCTACTTTTAAAGGGGCTTTGATCCGCAACAAACAAAAATACATGAGAACCGTCATTAGGCAATTTAATCATAGATCTTGCCACCTCTTTAACCGAAAGAGGAATAGTTCCAAACCTGGCGCGAGATTCATGTACTTCCTGATCAAAAAAATTATTTGCCACTTTTTTATATACGGCATATGAATGCTTCTGACTTAAATCCATGGAAATTCCTGTTAACCACTCCCAATTGAACATATGTCCGATAAGCATAATGATATCTTTTTTTTCTTTATGGCATTGTTGCGAAACTTCCAAATTTACAAATTTGATTCTCTCATCATAATCTTCCTCCTTCATCGAAAATGTTTTAATCAGTTCAACCATAAAATCCATAAAATTTCTGTAAAACTGTTTTTGAATTTTCAATCTTTCTTCCTTGGTTTTATCAGGAAAAGCAATTAAGAGATTATTTCTGACAATTTTTTTTCTATAACCAATGATATAATAAATGATAAAATACAAAAATGTTGAGATACCATATAGAACGGGAAAAGATACTTTGGATATCTGAAGTAATATATTCTTTATTAACCTTTTCAAAATAATTGAATATTAAAACAAAAGTAGTAAAGAATTTTATAATTTAAATTTTCTATTGGATAAACCATTGATTAAGATTGATATAAAAAAGTGTTAATTTTTTCTTGTAACCAGTTAATCCAATTCTCATCTTCATTCAGACATTTTATATAATGAAATTCTTTGCCTCCGCATTCCATAAATAATTTTTTGTCCGTTATCGCAAGTTCTTCCAAAGTTTCAAGACAATCGGATACAAAAGCAGGTGCCACAACCGCTATTTTAGATACCCCTTCAGAAGGAAGAGATTCCAAAGTTTTATCAGTATAAGGTTTTAACCAGGGATCTCTGCCTAATCTGGATTGAAAAGTTTGCCTGATTTTAGATGTATCTAAACCTAATTTTTGGCGAACTTTTTCGGTAACGTAATAGCATTGATGTCGGTAGCAGTAGGGATGAGATGCCAATCCTTTTTCGAAACAACAAGTATCGTCAATTCGGCACTGCTTAGTCGGATCGGTTTTGTAAATATGACGTTCTGGAAGACCGTGATAACTGAATAAAATCAAATCGTAGGATTCGGGCAGCTGTTTTTTTATAGAATTGCTTAAAACCTCTAAATATTCTTCATCATTATAAAAAGGAGGTAGAAAGCTTATTGATATATCCGGGTAATACTTTTTTTGAATTTCTTTAGTCTTTTCTACTACAGTTTCAGTTGTGCTCATTGCATATTGAGGGTATAATGGAATAACCAAAACTTCTGAAACTCCTTGATTTTTTAATTCGAGCAGACCATTTTGAATGGAAGGTTCTTGATATCTCATCGCTAATGCAATGGGATATTTTAACTTTTTTTGCAATAGTTGAGTAATTCTTTTTGAAATTACAACTAAAGGAGAGCCTTCCTTCCACCAAATATTTTGATAGGCATGAGCAGATTCTTTAGGTCTTTTAGGTAAGATCATGCATTCCACAATGAATTTACGAATTAACCACGGCGCATCAATTACCCGTTTGTCCATTAGGAACTCACGCAAATAAACTCGAACATCTTGTTCTGATGGAGTTTTTGGTGATCCCAGATTGACCAAAAGTATCCCTTTCATCTTTTTTTAGTATATATAATTACAAAAATAAGAATCTATTGGTAATAAATTTCTTTTTCTCATAATAAGAACTGATTATATTATAAAATAATTAATTAATTCGTAATACACACCTTATAGAAAAATAGAATGATATACTTTTTAAAAAAAATGTTTAAATTGAATTTAACTGAAAAGGTTGGGTTCTGAAATAATAATTTTTTGTAACTTATTTGAAATGAAAAATTTATTACGTATTTGAAGTAAAATTTCAGCATTTATGGTGGATGGAACCATTATTTTTTTTATCTGTTCTACATTTTTTATTTGTGTGTGCAGGGAATAAAAACCGTATCCTTTAAAATGACCGTTTTCAAAAAACAAAAAAGATTTTTCACCGAATGTTCTTCCCTTATCTGTTAATAAAATATACGTATCTTCTTGAAAATTTATTTCTGAAAGTATATTTACACCACTATCTATTTTTTTTTGTAAAGAAAGTAATGCATCTTCAGCTTTATCTAAGGTTTCAAAAGCGAATAAAGCATATTTTTTATTTTTAAAATTGATAAAATCAATGCTTAAAGTGGGTGGCGTAAAGAAAATACCGAATATAGTAGTATAATTTTCTTTAGTAGGCTTATAAAGGGGGCGATTAATTTTAATTTCATTTAAAGCCTTTATGTTCGCAATAATTTCATTTCCGGTAAGCTCAAAACTGATTTCTTTGGTTTTAACTTGTAAAATTCTTGACCTTTTACTTTTTGAAGTTAAAATCTGTCTGGCTTTAGTTGATATATCTAAACCTTTATCGATGTATATAATTTTGTCATTTTCATCATGAAAATAAAAAACTCCGGTTTCAAGGGGAAGCTTTTCTAAAAAAGAAAGTATTTTTTTATTTAAAGATTGGTAGTTGCTATGCTTTATGGATGATCCAATAATATTTTTATGTAAATCTTTAGCTAATAAAAGCTGAAACAATTTAACGGTAGCGCGAGCATCTCCATGAGCTCTGTGTCTATCGCTTACAGGAATTCCCAGCGAATCACAAAGTTTACCTAAAGAATAGGAGGTCATACCCGGAATTAGATTTCGGCTTAATGTGATAGTATCCAGGGTGGGGCGTTGATAATCATATCCTAAACGAGAGAATTCACTGCGTATTACACGATAATCGAAACTAATATTATGTCCAACAAGAATGGCATCATCCGTGATTTCAACAATTCGCTTTGCCAATTCATAAAATTTGGGTGAAGTTTTTACCATTTTTTGCGTAATGCCCGTGAGCTTTTGAACATAAAAATGTATTTCCTTTTCAGGGTTGACTAAAGAGCTAAAAGAATCTGTAATTTTTTCTCCATCGAATCTATATATGGCGATTTCAATTAAACTTTCTTCATTAAATTTACCACCGCTGGTTTCCACATCTAAAATTGCATAGTCCATATAAAAATATCTATACTCGTCAAAAATTAATTTTTTCTTCTTGTATTTTTTTTTACCCCTAAAGCTCCGAAAAACATTTTTGACCCTTCTCGTACAAATGTTCTTCCGATATCTCTAACAAATGGTGAATTCATTATTTTTTCAAATAAAGAGGGTTCGGATTTTTGAGTAGTTGTGTTTCCTTTTTTGTTCGTTTGAGTTTCTGTAGTTGTAGAATTTTTATCATTAGAAACGGCATTCATTCTTTCACTAAGAATTTCATAAGCACTTTCTTTATTAATATCTTCCGCATATTTTTTAACCAAGTCCGAATTATTTACAATCTCATCAATTTCATCGGAAGTAAGTACATCCATGCGAGAACTTGGTGAGATCATGAATGTATCTGCCAAAGGAGTAGGGATTCCTTTTTCATCTAATGAAGTTACAAATGCTTCTCCTATACCTAATTGTTGTATCAGATCATTGGCTTTATAATACGTAGAAGTCGGATAATTTTCTACCGCTTTGTTTATCTCTTTTTTGTCCTTTGCGGTAAAGCCTCGCAAAGCATGTTGTATCTTTAATCCTAACTGACTTAAAACGCCATCGGGAACATCTCCCGGAACCTGGGTACAGAAATATAAACCAATCCCTTTGGAACGTATAAGCTTAACCATAGTTTCAATCTGATTAAGTAAAGCTTTAGAAGCTTCATTAAATATAAGATGGGCTTCATCTATAAAAATGGCAAGTTTAGGTTTGTCAAGATCACCTACCTCAGGAAAGGTCTGATATATTTCAGACAATAAGCTCAACATAAAAGTTGAAAAAAATTGGGGTTGATTTTGAATATCTGTTAAACGAATAATACTCACAACTCCCAACCCGTTTCTAACTTCCAATAAATCGTCTGTATTAAAGCTGGGTTCTCCAAAAAAACGACCGGCGCCTTGTTGTTCCAAAGAAACAATCTTTCTTAAAATTGAACCTAAAGAGCTGGGAGCAATTGAACCGTAGTTTTGAGCCAATTCCGATTTGCCTTGATCATTGTCGGTTACAAATTGTAAAACTTTTCGTAAATCGTCAAGATCAAGTAAGGGAAGTTTCTTATCATCACAATATTTAAAAAGTATTGACATGATACTGGTTTGAACATCATTAAGTTCAAGGATTTTACTTAATAATATAGGTCCAAATTCAGTAATCGTAGCTCTGAGTCTGACTCCCTTTTCTTGTGAAATAGTTAATAATTCCACCGGGAATCCTTGTGTATGGTAAGATAAATCTAATTTTTTATAACGTTCCAGTATTTTGGGGTTATTAGGATCACCGGCTTTTGCAATTCCACTTAAATCACCTTTGATATCCATTAATAAGGTTGGAACACCTTTAAGGGAAAGTTGCTCGGCCAATACCTGAAGAGTTTTGGTTTTTCCGGTGCCCGTAGCACCCGCAATTAAACCGTGTCTGTTTATCATTTTTAAAGGAACCGATATTTCAACTTCCGGTACTATTTGGCCATCTAACATAGCTTTTCCAAGCATTATTTTTTCTCCCTTATAGTTATAACGAGAAGTAAGGTCTTTAATAAACATTTCTTTCATTATAAGAAAATTATAATTATTATAAAGTTGTAAAGTTAGTATTTTTAAATAGTATGTAAGAGGATATCTTCGCTAAATGTATATTATTATATTACATTTTTATATGTAAATTTAAAATGGCTATCCTTTAAATAAATAATTAGATAATTTAAGTTATTTTTTGTAATTTGTGAAATTTATTATTATTTTGTAAAGTAATAAAAATAGGGATAATTATAATGAAAATTAAAGTTATAAATAAATCAAAGCATGAGCTTCCCGAATACAAAACGGCCTTTTCCGCAGGAATGGATCTAAGAGCAAACTTGGAAGCTTCTGTATTATTAAAGCCTTTGGAAAGAAAAATAATACCTACAGGACTATATATTGAAATACCTCCCGGATATGAAGGGCAAATCCGTCCAAGAAGTGGATTAGCCATTAAACACGGAATTGGTTGTCCTAATTCTCCGGGAACTATAGATGCTGATTATAGAGGTGAATTAGGGGTAATTTTAGTAAATCTTTCTAAAGAAGATTTTACTATAAATGATGGAGAGAGGATAGCGCAATTAGTGATAGCAAAACATGAAACAATAGTTTGGGAAGAAGTGGAAGAACTGAGTGAAACGGTGAGAGGTACAGGGGGATATGGAAGTTCAGGTATCAAATAAAATTAGTAATACTAAAAAAACTTTTTAAGAACATTTTAATTAGATAAATTATGAGAATTATTGTTCCAATGGCCGGTAAAGGGTCAAGGTTAAGGCCGCATACATTGACTATTCCAAAACCATTGATACCTATTGCAGGAAAACCCATCGTTCAAAGATTAGTTGAAGACATCGCTAAAGTAGTGGATGATAAAATAGAAGAAATAGCGTTTATAATAGGCGATTTTGGAGAAGAAACGGAAAATCAATTAATAGGTATTGCTGAAAAATTAGGAGCTAAAGGTACTATATATCATCAATTATGTCCCTTAGGAACGGCACATGCCATTCATTGTGCGAAAGAAAGTATGAAAGGCCCAATAATAATTGCATTTGCGGATACTTTATTTAAAGCAGATTTTCAATTAGATAAAAATTCTGATGGAGTAATATGGGTTAAAAAAGTGGAAGATCCGAGTGCTTTTGGAGTGGTGAAATTAGATGAATACGGTATTATAAAAGGAATCGTTGAAAAACCCAAAGAGTTTGTCTCCGATTTAGCAATTATTGGTATTTATTATTTCAGGGATGCAGATAAATTAATGAATGAAATAAATTATCTGATTGATAACGATATTAAAGTAGCTAATGAATATCAGCTGACCAATGCTTTAGATATTCTAAGAGATAAAGGTGCTAA
This sequence comes from Apibacter sp. B3546, assembly GCF_009827885.1. Taxonomy (NCBI): domain Bacteria; kingdom Pseudomonadati; phylum Bacteroidota; class Flavobacteriia; order Flavobacteriales; family Weeksellaceae; genus Apibacter; species Apibacter sp. B3546. Next base: position 325,483 of record NZ_WINW01000037.1, read on the forward strand.
ATTTACACTTGGAAAAGTAGATGACTGGATGGATTGTGGAAACAAAGATGTAACGGTGGAAACTAATTCTAAAATTTTAAATTATGAAAAAGATGAATTAGCTTTATATCCTGAAAGTGCTAAAATTGAAAACAGTTTAATTATTCCTCCCTGTTTCATCGGTGAAAATGTAGAAATAATTAACTCAAAAATAGGTCCCAATGTTTCTTTAGGCAATGGAACTAAAATTAATAAAAGTAATATAGAAAATTCGTTGATACAAGAAAACACTCAGATCAGTCATGGAAATCTTACCAATTCAATGATTGGTAATTCTGCTAAGTATATAGGGGTCTCTCGATCATTAAGCTTAGGTGACTTTAGTGTATTGGAAACTAAATAAAAGATATGAAAAAATTACTGATTCTATTCTTGGCTTCTGCATTGATATTTTCATGTAAAACCCAAAAAGGAATATCCATCAATGAAAAAGAAATTAAGTCTGAGAATGCAAGTGTTGAAAATTTAGTTAAAACTATTGCTCAACCTGTCGATTTTACTACTTTAAAGATAAAAGCCAATGCAGATATAGAATCGGGAAATTCATATCCTTCGGTAGCCTTAACCCTATATATCGATAAAGGAAATCAAATTTGGGCTAACGCATCTTTAATTCTTCCTTTAGCAAGAGCTTCCATTTATCCGGAAGGATTTAAGATGTACGAAAGATTAGGAAAAACATATGTTGATTCAAATTTTGATTATTTAAATAATCTTTTAAAAGTTGATTTTTTAACCTATAAAAATATTGAAGATTTATTGATAGGTAAATTATTTTTTCCTTTAGATATCAACGATTTTAATTTTTCAATTGAGAATAATTATTATATACTTACTTCAAAAAAAACTATGAAAGTAGGCAGCGGTAAAGATGCAAGAAATTTTTCAAGAAGACTTACCTTCGATTCCAATTTTAATTTGAAACAGATACGTATGGATGATCCATCAAAAAATACGTATTTACAGATAGATTATGATGATTATATAAATATTGAGAATAAAATTTTGCCAAGAAATATTAAAATTTTCATAAAAGGAGAAAAAGAGATTAAAATTACATTGAATTATAATAAATTTGAGTTCGTTAATATGGAAACGCCTTTTGAAATTCCAAAGGGATATTCGCAAAGAAAAATTAATTAATGGCTATTAATAAAAAAATATATACATTTTTCTTTCTTTTACTAACTATATTTATCTATAGTCAGTTACCCTATAAGAAAGAAGACCTTCAAAAACAGAGTGCTCAGTTAAAACAAGAGATTGCCGAACTAAACAAGGCTTTGATTTCAAGTAAAAATGAATCGAAAACATCTATTACATATATTGCGAATCTTAATAAAAAAATCAGCGTACGGGCAAAATTGATCAACACCACACGGAAAGAGGCCAGAGTGTTAGATGAAGAAATATATTTAAATCAATTAGCAGTTAATAAATTACGAAGAGAATTAAAAAAGCTCAGAGAAGATTATGCAGATGTATTGATACGATCTTACAAAAATAAATCCGTTCAAAATAAGATTTTATTCATATTATCGTCAGAAAACATATCCCAAGCTTTTCGACGCATAAAATATTTACAGAAATATTCGGAATTCCAAGATGAGAAAGTTGCCGAAATTAATGAAAAACAACAGCAAATTTTGCATACCATCGAATTGAGAGAAGCCGCAAAAAAAGAAAAATTAGAGGTTTTGGCTCAACAACAAGCCCAAATCAATCAACTAAACACAGAAAAGAAAGAAAAAGAAATTTTAGTTGAGCGATATATGAAGGAGCAAGGTGATTTAGCTGAAAAAATAAAGCAAAAGCAATCACAAAGAAAGGCTTTGGAAAGACAAGTTCAAGCGATTATCGCAGAAGAGCTTAGAGTTGTTAAGGCAAAAGAGGCTGAAGAAAGAAGAAAGGCAGAAGAAGCGGAAAGATTACGAAAAAAAACAATAGAAGAAGAACGAGCTAAAAAAGCAATGGAGGCTCATATGGCGGCAGAAAAAATGGCTGCGCAAAAAGCGGCTGCAGCTAAAAAGGCCGCAGAACAAGCCTTAGCCGCTAAATTAGCCGCTGAAAAAGAGGCTAATGATAAAGCAGCCGCAAAAAGAGCGGACGACGCTAGAAAAGCTGCAGAAAAGGCAGCTGCTGAAAAGTCGGCAGCCGAAAAATTAGCATCCCAAAAAGCACAAGATGCAAAAATTGCAGAAGAAAAAGCAGTTGCAAAGAAAAAGTCCTTAGATATTCCTAACATAAATACGAGTGCTTCAGAAACACTGTCTAGAAATTTTGAAGCCAATAAAAACTCACTACCTTGGCCGGTTGCAGGAACAGTGGTTTCCGGATTTGGAAGAACGCCACATCCGGTAGTACCGAATATTTATGTAGAGCATCAAGGCGTTGAGATAGCTGCTGCACCGGGTAGTTTGGCTAAATCCGTATTTAACGGATCGGTAAGCAGAATTTTGATAGTTCCCGGAGGAGGGAAAGCAGTATTGATCAGTCATGGAAATTATTTTACCTTATATTCAAACCTTTCAACCGTTATTGTTTCCGTAGGAGACAAAGTAAAAACAGGTCAAGCGTTAGGTAAAATTTACACAGACGATACGAATACCACCCTTTTAGGGTTCCAGGTATGGAAAGGTACTGTTCCTCAAAATCCATCCAACTGGTTATCCGGTATGTAAGTTATTTATAGAAAATGTATTATTGAAGTTAAGAATTTTCAAAAATTCATTAACTTTGAAACAAATCAAAAAAATTATGAGATTATTTGAACATCCTATGTCTATAGTAATAATATTGATTGTAGTATTATTATTGTTTGGTGGGAAAAAAATTCCTGAATTGATGAGAGGTTTGGGAACAGGTTTGAAGGAGTTTAAAGATGCTACTAAGTCAGATGACGAAAAGAATAAAGATTCTCAATCATCATCCAATTCTAAAGACGAAAACTAATCACAAATTAATTATTAGTAAAATAATAAATAACAACATGAAATTTACAGAAAAAGCCTGGGAAATATTTAACCAAAGTATTCAGGATTATCATGTAAAAGATGATGTAAACCAGAAAATTAACAACCCATATCCTCAAGATAGCCTTGAACATTTATTGTATTTAAAAAATTGGATTGATACCGTTCAATGGCATTTGGAAGACCTAATTAGAGATGAAAATATTGATCCGATAGAAGCCTTACGATTAAAAAGGTGGATTGACAAATCTAATCAAGAAAGGACTGATAGGGTAGAAAATTTGGATAGCTGGTTTTTAAATAAATATAAAGACGTTCAAATTCTTTCCGATGCAAAAATAAATACAGAAAGTCCGGCTTGGGCGATAGATCGTTTATCTATTTTATCTTTAAAGATTTATCATATGAAAGCTGAGGTTGAACGTCCGGATGCAGGGCAAGAACACAAAGAAAGCTGTCAGAAAAAATTAGACGTTTTACAACAACAGTATGTGGATCTGTCTACTGCAATAGAAGAACTTTTAGAAGACTACTTAGCCGGGAAAAAGTATATGAAAGTATATAAACAAATGAAGATGTACAATGATGATGAATTAAATCCGGTTCTTTATAAAAGCAAAAAATAAAATTTATCTTTTAGTTACATCATATATAGCTGAATAATAACAATAGCTATATATGATATAGCTCTTATAGTTATTTTTATTTTTTTTGCATTCATGTTCATTTTGATTTTACCTCACTATAAAACACTCTCCATTTATATTTCTATGAAGTATTTTGCGACCAATAAATACTTAAAAATTCTCATTTTTTAATAAATAATTAGTAAGGTTATCAACAATACGCATATTTAATTTTGAATTTAGATAATATACGAATATATTCGTATATTATTTATTTCATTAAACAAGAAACTTACATAACACAAGAAAAACAATATCAATTCAATCCTTTAATTGATAAATAACGAAGTAAAATGTAAACTAATGCGTAAATTGAATACTTGCTATATTTAACTTTTTTTTAAAACCAATAAATCGATCAAGAATGATGAAGAAAATTTTATTATTTTTATTTGTATCCATCCTTTCACAATTTATTTATGCTCAACAATTAGGTACAGAAAATCCTGTTACAGATACGGTAACCGTTCCCAAGAAAACTAAAAATTGGAAAATTAGTGGAGACCATTCACTTATAGTAAATCAAAGTTCATTTTCACATTGGATAGCCGGAGGAACAAATTCTTTTGGAGGATCAGCAAGAATAAAATATTCCTTAGATTACAAAAAAGGAAAAAATATTTTTAAAAATACAATAACTATCGGTTATGGTCAAGTTAACAACAAAAACGATAAGATGAGAAAAACAGATGATATCTTGTTACTTGAATCGATGTATGGACGGAGCATATCTAAGAATTGGTATGCAAGTATAGATATGTCTTTTAAAACACAAATGTTTAACGGATATGATTATTCTGCCCATCCGGATTACACTTCCAAAGACAGAATTTCCTCTTTTATGTCTCCGGGCTATTTAACGTTGGGGGTTGGTTTTGAATATAAACCGGATGGAAATTTTCAATTATCATTATTACCCATAACCTCTAAAAATACATTTGTTCTGGACAGAAAATTGCAGAAAAAAGATAATTACGGATTAAAACATGACGGAGACTGTATGTTTATGGAACTTGGGGCAATGGTTACCGCTAAATATAAAGTTGAAATCATGAAAAATGTTGTTTGGGATAATGCTTTGTCTTTATTTACCAATTACTTATCTCACACCGAAAGGGTTGATGTGAATTTTGGAAGTGTTATAGATATGAAAGTCAATAACCATATATCCACGAAACTAACCTTTGACTTAATTTATGATCACGATCAAATAGAAAGAGTTCAAACAAGACAAACATTTGGGATAGGCTTATCCTACGGATTTAAGTCAAAAAATAAATAGCCGTAAGGAGAATAGAATTAGTTATCGAAAATAAAAATCAACCTGAATTAATTTAAACATATATTTAATAACTATTGAAGAATAGGCATTTAAGTAAAAAATATTTTATAAAACAGGATATATTTTTCGGTAAAACTTTTCTTATCTTTTACAATAGGTTTATCTTTGTAGACACACAATTTTAATTAAAATAAATGAAATTACTAGCAGTGGGTACCGTAGCATACGATGCCATAGAAACCCCATTTGGGAAAACTGATAAAATTTTAGGCGGAGCTGCCACTTATATAGGTTTGGCTGCTTCCAAGCTGGGAGCAGAAGTTAACCTTGTTTCTGTAATAGGCGGTGATTTTAAACCTGAATATATAGAGGTATTTCATAAAAATTCCATAGGTATTGAAGGAGTAAAAAAAATAGAAGACGGAAAAACTTTTTTTTGGTCAGGAAAATATCATATAGATATGAATAATCGAGACACATTAATCACCGAATTAAATGTGTTGGAAAATTTTGAGCCAAAAATACCCGATTCTCAAAAAAATTCTGAAATTGTAATGTTAGGAAATTTACATCCCGCCATACAATTATCCGTTTTAGAACAAATGACTGATAAACCAAAATTGGTAATCTTAGATACTATGGACTTCTGGATGAATACCGCTTGGGATTCATTGCTTCAAATTATTTCTAAAGTAGATGTATTAACAGTAAACGATGCAGAAGCCCGACAATTATCGGGGGAATTCAGCTTAGTTAAAGCAGCAAAAAAAATTCAAAGCATGGGTCCCAAGGTAGTGATTATAAAAAAAGGTGAACATGGTGCCTTATTGTTTAATGAAAATAAAATATTTTTTGCTCCCGCTCTGCCTTTAGAAGATGTTTTTGATCCAACGGGTGCCGGAGATACTTTTGCCGGAGGATTTGCAGGTTACATAACCCAAACGGCAGATTTATCCTATGAAAACATGAAAAAAGCCATTATCGTGGGAAGTGCATTAGCTTCTTTCACGGTTGAAAAATTCGGTACAGAGAAATTACAAGAGTTATCTTCCATGGAATATGAAAATAGACTTAATGAATTCAAAAATTTGACCGAATATAATTACAGCTTTTAATATTTTTAACATCCATAATTTTATCTAACCTTTAATTTGTTAATTAAAGGTTTTTTTTAATTTTATAATTATTAATTAGTTTTTATGATAAAACCAAAAATAATTGCGTTAAGTTTAGTCTCATGCTTAACCGTAAATGCACAACACATGAAATATCCTGGTACAGAAAAACAATCGGTGGTTGACGAATATTTTGGAGAAAAAGTTCCGGCTCCTTATAGATGGTTGGAAGATGATCAATCTCCCAAAACTAAACAATGGATAAAAACTCAAAATGAGTTGACATTTGAATATTTACATAACATACCGTTTAGAAATCAACTAAAAGACCAGCTTAAAAAGCTGTGGAATTATGAAAGAATTTCAGCACCTTTTGAGGAAGGAAATTATATCTATTATTATAAAAATAATGGATTGCAGCCTCAGTCGGTGCTTTATAGAAAATTAACTTCCGGAGGAAAAGAAGAGGTATTTTTAGATCCCAATACCTTTTCTAAAGACGGTACATCTTCTTTAGGTGATATTTCTTTCAGTAAAGACGGAAGCCTGGCCGCTTATCAAATATCGGAAGGTGGTTCAGATTGGAGGAAAGTAGTAGTAATAGAAACCCAAACTAAAAAACAGATTGGAGATACATTAACTCACGTTAAATTTTCAAACATAGCTTGGAAATCCAATGAAGGATTTTATTATTCGAGTTATCAAAAGCCGAAAGAAGGAAGTCAATTATCGGGGAAAACAGAACATCATATCTTGTATTTTCATTCCTTAAAGGAATCTCAATCCAAAGACCCGATAATTTTCGGGGGAGAAGAAACACCAAGAAGATATATCAATGCAAAGGTTTCCGAAGATCAACGATATATAATAATCACGGCAGCAAATTCAACATCGGGTAATGAACTATATATTCTGGACACCCAAAATAAAAATAAAATACAACCCATCGTAACCGGTTTTACCAATAATTACGAAGTAATCACTACCGATGGAGATTGGTTATATATTGAAACCAATGAACAGGCACCCAATAAAAAATTGGTTAGATTGAATGTAACACAATTAGGGCAGAAAGAGCCGAAATGGGAAACGATCATACCGGAGTCTGAATCAGTCTTACATGTGACCGGTGCTAATAAATATTTTTTTGCTAACTATATTGTTGATGTACATTCTGAAGTGAAGCAATTCGATTTAAATGGTAACTTAATACGAACCTTACCATTACCCGGATTAGGTCAGGCAACAGGCTTTACAGGAAAATTTCATCAAAAAGAAATATATTATTCCTTTACCAGCTACATATATCCATCAACCGTTTTTAAGTTAGATACGGAAAACGGAAAATCAGAGCTGTACAAAAAACCAGAGATAAACTTTGATCCGCATCAATTTGAGAGTAAACAAATTTTTTATACTTCATCAGACGGAACGAAAATTCCGATGACAATTACTTATAAAAAAGGGACACAGTTCAATGGGAAAAATCCAACCCTTTTATATGGATATGGAGGATTCGAAATTAGTCTGCTTCCCGTATTTTCTGTAGCGACTGCCGTGTGGTTACAAAATGGAGGAGTCTATGCAGTTGCTAACCTTAGAGGAGGAGGGGAATACGGTAGAAAGTGGCATGACGCAGGAACTCAATTAAAGAAAAAAAATGTATTTGAAGATTTTATAGCCGCCGGTGAATATTTAATATCCAACAAATATACCTCTTCAGAATACTTAGCCTTATCGGGAGGATCCAATGGAGGATTGTTAGTAGGAGCAGTAATGACCATGCGACCAAATTTAGCCAAAGTTGCCTTACCCGCTGTGGGTGTTCTTGATATGTTACGATATCATACGTTTACCGCCGGAGCCGGGTGGGCGTATGATTATGGAACAGCAGAAGATAATAAAGAAATGTTTACTTATCTTAAATCCTATTCTCCGGTACATAATGTTAAAAAAGGAATTTGCTATCCTGCAACATTACTTACTACCGGAGATCATGATGACCGAGTAGTTCCTTCTCATTCCTATAAATTTGCTGCAGAATTGCAAGAAAAACAAAATTGCAAAAATCCGGTTTTAATAAGAATTGAAACCAGGGCCGGACATGGAGCCGGAAAACCTATTGATTTACTTATTGAAGAAACTGCAGATAAATTTGCTTTTGCTTTTAAAAATTTCGGAATTAAAGAGTTAAAATAGATACAAAAAACCAAAAATAACCCCGAGGGATTGCTTTATTTTATAGCAATCCCTTATTTTTTTAAATAAAAATATAATTACATGGTATTAAATTAATTTTATTTTATACCTTTGATAGATAATAACTATTTTAAATTCATTACTATGAAATATTTTTTCTTCTTTCTATTCTGTTTGTTAATAGGAATAATCTCTTTAACTGCCCAGAGTCTTCACTTTGGTTATGATATTTCCGGAAATCAAGAGTTAAGAATATTACAATATGATGGTGATCATAAGCCCATTCCCAAACGGCTGGATCCTGAGGATGTCATGCCCATTCTTGAAGAACCTATAATGTATACTGCCACAAATGGATTAGAGATATATCCTAATCCGGTGGAAACTGAATTAATCATCAAGTGGGATACTCAAATAGCTAACTTACTAGTTAAGATAGAATTGTCTGCTTATAATGCTAAACTGATAGAAGAAGTTAAATTTAGGGCTTCGGATCAAAAAGCAGTTCTTTCAATGAATCAAAGGCCTTCAGGAGTATATTATATTAAAATATATTGTTCAGATGGAAGAATAATTAATCACTCCATTATTAAAAAATAAGCCACAACCCTCAAACTAATTACATAAAAATGAAATTTATATATACCCTAGGTATGTCAGTCTTTCTCTCTATGACACTACCGATTACAGCCCAATCGCTTTTATCTGAAGATAATGATTTAGATAAAAACGTAAATGGAATTAAAAATAAAATGGATAAGGAAGATCTCGAGAACCCTAATAAACCTTTGCTTCGTGTAATAGGTGATTTCATCGAAGAAGATCGCAACGAATTGTACCCTCCGGAAAACGGACCATTAGCCCACTTTGCGGATTCTAAAGGAGAATTAAATGTTTCCACTTTCGGGTCAACTAATTATAAAGTTCCCATAGCTTTACCGCCCGGAATAAAAAATGTTGCTCCCCAAATAGCTTTAACTTACAACAGCTCTTCAGATAATGGAGTAGCCGGGTATGGGTGGAATATAGCCGGAATTTCTTCTATTTCATTAGTTTCTACCCGAATAGATATTGATGGATTTGTGGATGGAGTTAATTTTAATGAAAATGATAAGTATTCCTTAGATGGACAACGTTTAGTTATTAGAGAAGGAGACTACGGAAAAGAAAATACAGTATATCAAACTGAAATTTATTCGAATCTTTATATTGTGTCTGTGGGTATGGTATCAATGCCGGGAATAGATGGGAAAAGGCCAAAATATTTTAAAGTACTTTTTCCGGATGGGACCATGGCATTATACGGTTCATCAGACGATTCCCGAGGTGTAACCGAATGGCTTATAAAAAAATGGGTTGATTTACAAGGTAATTATATCGAATACTTTTATGACAAGAATCAAAATACAACCTATATTAATAAAATAGTATGGGGAAAAAATGAAAAGAAAGATACCGGATACAGTAACACTATTCAATTTTATTATAAAAAAAGAGAGCGTCCGGAGTTTGCTTATGTACATGGAATAAAAATGGTCAATAACCGTATATTGGATAAAATAGAGGTAACTGCAGGTAATCAATTATTTAGAAAATATCAAATTAATCATAAGGCAATCACAGGCAATTACCAACGAGTGGTTTCAGTACAAGAATTTAATGGAAATGGAGAACCGTCCAATCCAATTAATTTTTCTTATAATACAACAAATAATACATTTGATTCATATATAAAAGATAAATCCGATGCTTTATGGGATTTAAAGTATATAAAAATGATCGGAGATTTCAGTGGAAACGGCCAAGTAGATGTAATAGCCGGAGGAAAGTTGTATAAAGATTTATTTCAAAATCTTGGAAAAGAAAGCGGTAGTGTAATTCAGATAAATACAGAAAAGCTTTTAAATTATCCAATTTCAACCTTAACTCGGGGTAAAATGAATAATTTTCAATCAATAGTAACTTATAAGAATAACGATTTGAGTTATTTGGCACCTTCAGATTTCAAAAATCATACGGATAATGAATTAATTTTGACTGTATCTAACTTTAATAAGGAACAAAATAAATTTAAACAAAACTACATTAGAAAAATTAAGTATCCGCACGGAGGTTTTCATGCAGATGAATGTGCCGGTGATCCGAGTAAAAAATTTACTTATACCAATAAAGTATATTATGATTTCATCGAAGGCGATTTTAATGGAGACGGAATATCTGAGATCATAGTTTTGGGGAGTGCTGATAAAAGTATAAAAAGATTACGTGATATAGACGGTACAGATTACCGGAAAAATGGAGACTATCTACATTCAAGAAGGCCGAACCTCCATTGTATAAGCAGCCCAAGTAAAGAATATATTTTACCGTATTATGTTGATATGAATCCCTTATTGCCTGATAAGGAAAGTTATCGAGTTTTAAATAAAGCTGATTTTTTAATGTATACAAACAATTATGTGATTGATTTTGATGGAGACGGAAAATCAGATATTATCAGTTTTAATAAAAAAGCCGGTTATGGAAAAGTTGGCGATTTTAGTATTTCGACACTAACCAAAGAAAAAGAGTTGAAAGTTATAGTAAGTGGTAATATACCGGAATATGATGGTATAAAACCCGTTCTTTTTGGCGATTTCAACGGAGACGGAAAAACAGACCTTTTGATTCCTGAAAAGGAAGGATCTTCTAACTGGTATTTATATTTATCCAAAGGAAACGATTTTGAAAAAGTCTTTTATCAAAATTTAGCAGAATATCTTCCCTTATGGAAAGGTAAAAGTCACACCAAAAGAAGAAGATATAAAACCTATAGGGTAGCAGATCTCAATAAAGACGGTAAATCGGATTTTATAATTTCAATATATGAATCATATGGAAACGGATGGGACGGATCGAGAAACGGAAAAGCAAGTTTGCAATACTATGAGAATTTGGGAGGAGAACAAAAACCGATGTTTGCCTCACCCATTGATACCGGCATATGGTCTAAATACGGATATAGTGATCCAATTACCTTGCTTCTTGCGGATTATAGTAATAATCAAAAAACAGGGAATTTAGTTTTTGTACAAGGAAATGAAATTTGGAAAGGCGCTTTTAATAAAGATTTGAGAAAAGATATATTATTGACAGGCATTTCAGAGTCTGATGGAAATATTGTTACTAAAATTGAATATGCTCCTTTGGAACCTAATTCAAAAAATAACGGATTAGGAAATATAGAAGGAGTTTATCATTCTTCTTTAACAGAAAAATATCCCTTTAAAGAAATTTCACAAGCATCTAATTTGGATGTTGTCAAAAAACTCTCTATAACAGCCGGAGGAAAAAAACGGGAAAAAGAGTACAAATATTTCGGGTTAGTATCTCATGCTCAAGGATTGGGATTACTAGGTTTTAAAAAAGTTGCAGAATCAAGTTGGAAATCTCAAAATATTTCTTCAATTAACTGGAATGTTACTCAATATTCACCTCAATATCGTGGTCTCCCGCTATCCAACTGGATAACTCGAGGAAATAATCTTAATTTGATTATGAATGAGCGGAAAGAAGACTATTTAATAAGTAAAAAAGATTTTAAATATTCAATCATGAGATCAAGTGATAAAAAGTGGACAAAATTACTTGATAAACAATATGAAAAAGATTACTTAACAGGTATTGAAACTAAAACAAAATATAGTTATGATGGATTTTATAATATAAAACAAAAAACCATCGATAATGGAGTAGAAATAAAAACTATAAATTATACGTACGATGATTTTCCGTATGCCTATGATACCAGATATTATGTAGGAAGATTAATTCAAACCAATAGCCAAATATCAGCATATGGAGATGAATATACTTCGGAAGAGAAATATTCCTACTCAGGTAACTTAGTTTCCAAGGTAATGAAAAAAGGGCACCGTACCGATTATATAACCGAGGATATGAAGTATGATGTTTTTGGCAATTTGATAGAAAAAACAGTATCTGCTCCGGGAGTTTCTCCTCGAACATCTAAAGAAGAATATGATCCTACCGGAAGATTTGTTGTTAAAAAAACAGATATAAATAATCTAACCGAATATTTCACTTATAATAATTTGGGGCAGGTATTGAGTCATACCAGTCCACAGGGTGTACTTACAGAATCACGATATGATAATTGGGGGAAAGTTGAAGATGTAAGAATAATAGGTTCTACAATTGATCCACTATTTAATATTACCCTATATGAAAGAACAGAAGGGGGAGGGATAAAAATAACCACTTTCAATGAAGATACCCATGAATATTCCCGGATACATAAAGATATATTTGGAAATGAAATAAAATCCACGATCAAAGGAGATCAACCTGAAATGTATATATCCAAACAAACCGTATATGATGAATTAGGAAGAAAAATAAAAGAAAGTGAACCATACATTGAAGGGCAAGAACCCTTAAGATGGAATACGATAGAATACGACGAATTCAGCCGACCTGTAAAACAAAAACTTTTTACAGGTAAAACCATAACGACTACTTATAAAGGATTGTCCGTTACTACTGATGATGAAGTTAAAAAACAAACATTAACTCGAGATGCAAATGGAAATATACGTATGCTTAACGATAATGGTGAGATAATTCACTATACCTACTTTGCCAACGGAAATCAAAAAACAGCTAAATATGGTGACCACACTCTGACTTATTTATATGACGGGTGGGGTAGAAGAATATCTTTTAAGGATCCTTCGGTCAGCACCAAACCTTATACTCAAGAATATAATAATTATGGAGAATTGTTGAAAGAATCCACTCCGGAAGGAACTACTACTTATACTTATTCACCCACCGGAAGACTACTCACTAAAAAAATGGATGATATAGGTAATTATCTAAATGTTAATTATGAATATTCCAACACAGGTTTATTGAAAAAAGAATACGGATATAATAACAATCAACGTTTTACGTATAATTATACTTACAACAACAATAACCTGTTGGTAGGAACAGAAGAAATTACGCAGGATGTGACATATTTAAATAAATATAAATATAATTTTTATGGAAAAATAGTAAAGGAAGAAAAAATAGTTTACTATGGTAATTTATATTCTTCTGTCATAGTTGCTTACGGCTATAATGAAAACAACGGAATGTTGGAAAAAATAGATCGTTTAGAAAATGGAAAATATGTACCTGTTTGGCAAATAACAGGAGTCAATGAAAGAATGCAAGCTCTTTCGATTAAGTTGGGTAATGGTATAAATATTCATAATACTATTGATAAGGCTGGATATATAACAAGAATGAGGCATTCATCAAGAAGGTCTCATCTCCTTGATATTGAATATGAATTTAATTGGAGAAACGGGAACTTAAATACTCGAATCAATAATTACTCCAATTGGAATGAAGAGTTTGATTATGACCGATTTGAGCGATTAGTTGCCTGGTACGATGCCAATGGAATTCATACTCTTCGCTATGCAAACGATGGGAGAATTACCGATAATTCGCATGTAGGAGAATATCAATATCAAACATTGGCACATTATAAAAAATCCGACATATATCTTAATTCAAAGGGTAGAAATTATTACGAAACTGCCCCACTTCAACAAATCAGATACAACGCATTTAAAAAACCATCATCAATTAGAGCAGTAGAAAAATTATCTTATGGCTCTAATAAGGAATTTAAGAATATTCATGACTTAAAATTTATCTACAATATACATGGTAACCGCAGTTCGGCTTCCTTTCAATTAAATTCAAAGGAAGTACAAAAAAAATATTATTCAAATGCCCAAGATGTAGAAATTGTTACCGATAAGAATTCAACCACGATTATAACCTATATAGGGGGGAATCCCTACGAAGCACCGGCTGCCAATATCACTAATTTTAAAAAAGGGAATTATCAGAAAACGGATGAATCTTTAGTTTATTTTCATAGAGATTATCAAGGTTCCATACTGGCTATAACAAATGAAAAAGGAGGTATTATTGAAAAAAGATTGTATGATCCTTGGGGGAAACTTATTCAAGTAACCGATAGGCAAGGAAATATAGAAACTAAAAATCCGAAACTTATATTTATGGACCGTGGATATACCGGTCATGAACATTTTAGCCAAGTAGGGTTGATTCATATGAACGGACGTATGTACGATCCGGTTTTAAAACAATTTTTATCTCCCGATAATAATATCCAAGATCCTTACAATTCACAGAATTACAATCGCTATGGATATGTATTGAATAATCCTTTAAAATATACCGACCCGAGCGGAGAGTTATTTACTCTAGCAGGATCAGCCTGGTTAGGTGCGGCAGTATTAGGAGCTGCTATAGGAACCGTAACTTATACCACTTATGCATTATGCACCGATTCTTTTCTTTGGGGAGGCTTTTTAAAAGGTTTAGCCTTGGGCAGTGCCGGTGGGGTTGCTGCTTATGGTGTAGGAAGCTTGGCGGGTGTAATACGAACCGGAATATGTACTTCTACGCAAACCTTGACAAATTTACAGGTTGACATATTAGCCTCAGGCATAGAGGGAGTTATGAATGGATTGACACAAGGAATCATACAGGGAATAAGCGGGGGAGATATACAACAAGGGATCAGCAGCGGAGGCATAAGTAGTCTGGTATCTTCAACAGTAGGAATTGGAGGTATGCTTGCAGGAATGGACGAAAATACAATAGGCGGAACACTATTTTTTGGAACTTTAAGCGGAGGTTTTGGAGCGGTATTGTCCGACGGAAATTTCTGGCAAGGTGCGGCTACAGGATTAATTGTAAGCGGATTGAATCATGTGGCACATAAAATGCTGGATCCTAAGCGAGGAGAGCTGTATATATTTGAAAATACAAAATCTGTAAATGGATACGGTCATTCAGCAATAGGAGGAAAATTAAAAGATTCAGGAGAAGAATCTTATCGCTTTATATCCAAAGAAGGACGTAATCAATTGGATGGAAATGAAATAATTGGGGGTGAGTCAAAGAAATTTGATAAATATTTTTCTTCCTTTAAATCTATGATGAATGATAAAAAAATTTCAGGTATGTACAATAAAATGATGACTATAAAAAAACTAAGCTATAGAGAAGTAGCCCAAGCATTGAATGTTGCATATCAAAGTGCCACATCCAGATATCATTTTATATTATCCAACTGTTTTCATGTAGTTAAAGATGCGTTAAACTCCATAGGAATCTATGGAGGGGGATTGGGAACTTTTATTCCTAATAATGGATTTTACAACATATATTATCATTATAACCCTAAAAAATGGTATGAATAAAAAAATACGAAAAATTTTAACAAGTGTATTCCTACTAAGTATGGTAGGGTGCAATATCGATGTTCCTGATAGAACATTATCTACCCAGATAAGTGAGACAATAGAAGAATCGAAGGCTAATGGAGTTTTTTTGGCTGAATATAGGCCAAATAGAAAGATAATAAAAAAAGCATGGGTAG
>NZ_WINW01000001.1:0-162 GCF_009827885.1 Apibacter sp. B3546
CGGGTTTTATGCCGATGTAGACGAAGGAAAAGGCAAAAAAGTATCTCGTTACATTTGGGATACTAACGATTTTACATGGACTAAACAGGAAGGAACATCCGCCGCATTAACGGCATCCCAAATAAAGGAAATGTACGAGTCCAATGCAAATACCAATGCCTT
>NZ_WINW01000001.1:293-2568 GCF_009827885.1 Apibacter sp. B3546
TGCAGGTTCAGTAACGAACGGTGAATATGATATTTATACGGATTTAATTTTAGTTAAAGATTACAAAAAAGTAACCGTTAAAGTATGGGAAAAGCCTCTTACCGGTTATGCCTCTCTTGCCTTTTACGATAAAGACAAAAAATTTATTAAAAAAGTAGATTTTAAAGGAAATACATATACTGAAAGCACTGTTGATATNACCTGCTGATACCTTTTATTTACGAATATCAACCCCGCGTCCATCAATTACAAACGGGAAATACAAAGTAGAATTTGGAGATAAAGCAACCGATTATACGGACGCACCTGAGGATATGGAAATCCAAGAACAACAGGAAATAAATATAGGTGCGGTTAATTTATTAAACAACTCAACGGATTATAAAAATTGGAAAAACCGAAACGATGCGCAAATAACCGATGAAAAATATTTAGGTTCCATGGTTTATAAGGTTGTCCGTAATAATTCGGCTATGGCGTACTTTAGAAATACCATTCAAGGTCTGCAAAAAGGGATGGAATATACCTTTTCTTTCTATTGTAAATCCGTGGAGGACCTCTCAAAGATGAGTGGCGATTTATACCTTTATGGATCCACAAATGAAGGAGTTAAAATTGTAGACATTAATCAAATCACCCAAGAATGGAAACGTTTTACCATAACTGTTAAAATCGAAAATGAAGAACCGTTATTTCGTGTAGAATCCAAAGTTGCCGTTCCTTCAGGATTACTTTTTGCCGCCTTGCAGCTTGAAGAAGGCAACCATGCCACAAGTTATGCCCCTTCCTATCAAGACTTTGTACTTGATTTCCAAACAGAAGATCCACTAAATGTTTATCAAGAAGCCTTAAAATAATTAAAAGATGAGCTTAATAAACCTAAAATCTTTCTGTCAACGACTTTTAGACACCATTAAAGCGATAGCAAAAAATATAAAAGCATTGGGAACTAAAATAGACGGGATAGAAGGAGAATTAAATGAAGTAAAAAAAACAGGAATAAATAACCTCGAATTTTCAGGAGAAAAAGATAAAACACTTTCCATACAATTTAATGACGGATCAAGAAAAAAAGCATCCTTTACCGATTTAGATACCACTTATCCAAAGGGAAAATTAGAAGACCTTACCGAAGGAAAAAACATAGCCGAATCCGTATGGTCCTCTAACGTGCTTTCCACGTGGGCGGATAACTATTTAAAAAGAAGAGGAGGGGAGGTATATGGATGGATCAACCTAACAACCACAAATTCGGGTTTATCAAGAAATGTTCAAAGTGTCAATAATACTTTTCCGGATTACCCGATAGTTGAACTATCGGGTATAAACAGCAATAAGATCGGTTATCATTTGAGCGATAGTGATTCTTTTGGATACATCGGTAAAGAACATAACGATCACGCAATATCTTGGGATTTCAATAACAGGGTAGGTATCGGCAATGTTTTTAGACCGAAAGCAACATTAGAAGTGGGGGGGGATTTTATAGTTAGAGAATTACCCATTACCGATAACACAAAAGGAGATGAAGAACTTAGGGTAGGTCAAGATGGCTTATTTCATAAAATTAAAAAACCGGTATTAAATGAACTACCTCATGGATATTGTAGCGGTTTTTTGGCAGAAGTAAAAAAACCTTTTTTTGGACAGTTAAGAGAAGGGTTTCCGGTACTTTCCGATGATTATACACCCATGTGGTTAGCTAACATCAATGGAGGCTTAGAGGGCAAATTTACTGCATTAATATCCGGCGTTGTACTTATTGATTCAAAAGAAGCATTCATAAATTATAATGAAAAAATTGATTCCAAAGATATCTATTTTGCAATAAGTAATTTTCAATTAACGAATGATATAAATTCAGTAGGAAGAAATAAAATATTCTATGGTAAGGTGATTACTATTGTAAACCAAACCAAATACCTTATTAGAATCGGATAGTTTATAAAAATAAAGAACCCTATATAATTTTAATAATTCCGAATTCTGCTTTTACACTAGACAGAATTAGCGAAACTAAAATCAATAAATGAAAGAAATAATAGATAAAATAATGTCTTTCGGCGATTGGTTTATAACCAACGCTTTNCAAAAAAGAATTTTTATTTCTGTTAGTCTGCGCCTTAATGCTTATCCCCGCCTATATATTCCACGATGAGTTGGAAGATAAAAAAAGAGAAAAGATAGAATGCGACAAAAACAGAGAAGAGGAAAAAGACGAGTATTATTTAGAACTGAAGAAAAAAGATGAAAAATATGACGAGCTTGAAAAAAA
>NZ_WINW01000001.1:2645-18625 GCF_009827885.1 Apibacter sp. B3546
CGCCCTTGTAGTACTCCTTTTTTGCTATTTACTCAAACCTTACCCTTTAGAGTATAAGACGCATCACAGAAATACAGCAAGCAAGAAAAACCGCTTTGCTGTTTCTGAGTTACCGAATATCGATTCCATAAAAACCATAACAAGCAAAAATGTAAATAACATCAAAGCGAAAAGAAAAATTTTTTGGAATTCCGAAAAAAGAAAAAATAGAGTTCTGTCTCAACTAGAAGAGGAAATAGCCTTAGCACAAAAAGAAATTACAACAGAATTGAATAAAGATAAAGAAGATAAAAATTTAAAAAATATATCTACAGATCCAATAAAAAAAAAACAAAATAAAAAAACTTCAAAAAATTAAACAATGAGAAAAGTAGCGATAGTTGTCGGGCATGCCAAAAACAATCCGGGCGCTTTTTCTAAATGGTTAAAGCCCGAATGGGAATATAATTTAAACGTGGCCGAAGAACTAAAAAAAAATAATTCTTCCTTATATAGTATTTTTTGCCATGAAGGATATGACGGCGGTTATTATGCGATGGAAAAACGAACCGCCAATAAAATAAATGCAGAAGCATTTGATTTAGTTTTGGAATTACACTACAATTCGGCTTCTCCTATGGCTCACGGAACCGAATGTTGTTACTGGTTCGCCAGTAAAAAAGGGAAAGAATATGCGCAAAATATATCTTCCGAAATTAGCCGTTATTTTTACACTACGAATAGGGGTATAAAAGCATTATATAATAAGAATGATCGGGGCTATTGGTTCACCTACTTAATGAAAGCGCCTGCTGTGATTGTTGAGCCGTTTTTTGGTTCCAATGAATTTGATTCCTTAAAATTTCAAGATCCTGTAAAATACGCACAAGCATTACATAAAATTATTGCCTCCTTATGAATTATACACTGCTTTTTTGGTCGTTAATTTTAGTTCTTGTGCACACTTCCTGTTCCACAAGAAAAAAAGTTTTGCAAAAAGATCACCGGTTGGTAATACGTGATACCTTTATTAAAAAAGACAGCATTTACGTGGTTAAAGAAAAAATCAGTATTTTACCTTCTGTAAATGCCGATATAATTGCCAATCCTTGCGATTCAACCGGACGATTACACGTATTTAAAAAGGTGATCCCCTTTCCTTTCGGCAGCGTCGAGCTAACCTCTGAAAATAATAACATACTGGCAAAAGTAAATACCGACAGTATTAATTCCGTTTTTCAAAAACAATATGAAGAGCGCCATAAAAAACAAATCGACAGGATTTCAGAACTTGAAAAGGTCAACAAAACGTTAAAAAATACCCCTTTCAATGGGTGGAAAATTGGTTGTTTGGCTTCTTTATTTTTACATATGATTGCCATTTTCTATTTAGTTAAAAATAACCCTTTCCGATGAAATTAAACTTTCAAGTGGCCGAACAATGGGACGAATTAAACGAATATCAATTAAGTCAAATTTCCGGTTTACTTTTTAAAAAAAAATTAGAGGAAAAAGAACTTCAATACCGACTAATCTTTTATTTATTTGTTAAAAAAAATACTTTAAGAAATTATTTTAAATTTAGAAAGCTTATCAATCGGGTTTCAATCAATGAATTAATCCCCTATACGGAATTTATAATTAAAAATGTACGCCGTACGGTTTTTCCTGAAAGTATTAAAATAAAAGGAAAAAAATTTTATTCTCCTTCTCCCCGATTAAGCAATCTTACCATAGAGGAATTTGCAACCGCGGATCTGTTTTTTTATCAATGGAAAACAAAAAATTCTTTGGTAGATCTTGAACGCCTGATTACCGTTTTGTACAGAGAAAAAAGCAATATCGAAATTATCGGAGATATTCGCAAACCTTTTTCAAAATTGGACCTGCCCCGGCGCGGCAATTATATTCCTTATCTAGATTTGAATACAAAATTAGCGATTGGATTAACCTATTTAAGCTGTCGTAATTTAATAATCAAAAAATACCCGGTCTTGTTTCCTCCCGCTAAAAACAATACTGAAAATAAAAAATACCAATCTTTTTACCCGGCCTTACTTTCCACTTGTTTAGGAGAAATACAGCCCCTGGGAAACTTTAACGAAGCTAAAAATACCTTGATTGATAATTTTTTTTCCATAGTAACGGAAAATATTTTGCTTTACAGAGAACGGGAAAAAGCAGCTAAAAAATAAATGTATGAAAAAAAGAGACGGATCCTACCGGACTATTAAAAATTACCTGAAAAATTTAGTTTCTCAAACCGACCATATAAAAGAGGTGATCGGCTTGTCTCGTACCGAATTGAATAACAACTTATCCTCACGCACAAAACCGGAAGATCCTTTATTGGTACTTTGGGGCTATGAAGCAAAATTAGACGGAAACAATAAGCAACACACGCGAGGGGTACGCAAAATTACGTTTTCCATAGTATACCGATGTAAACCCGCCGATTATGCTGCGCAAGAAAAAGCATATGAACTTAGCGAATTATACGGCGTAAATCTCATTTCAAGAATACATTGGGATGCACTCACTCATCAATACCATTGGTTGTCTCATGAGTTCGACAAAGACAGCGTTACCTGGAATTTAGTGGAATACGACACGGCTAATGGGTTGTTTGGGTGTGAATTTACCGTAACACTAACCATTAAAGACTCCTTATCCGTTGATCCTGATTTTTGGAAGGATAAAAAAGATTATTGTAATTATATTTAAATGATAAATATCAGTAAAAAAAATAGTATTTTTTTAATAATTGTTACTTATATCTTAAAATAATTATAATATTGATAATTATTTGTATTTTTGGAACATGAAAAAAGAACTAGCTAAAAAAATGTCTGAAGAAGAGCTTTTTATAGAAAATTTGCTTTTCATTTTAGAGCCTATATATACTAAAGGTCTTCCTATCGATGAATTTAAAAGAACCCTGTTATATTTATCCTCTTTGGAAATGAACTCCAAAAAAAATAAAAATAAAATTATGAACAACTGGGTTTTTCCGTATATAGAATCTCTTTTTGTCTTTTTTGACAGGCTGCAACGAAATGAGGAACTAAAAAAAGAAAACAGATATTTCATTGAAGATCTTAACTAATGAAATAAATTAACTGCTTCTCAACTAATTAACCTACTTTTTTATTTTATCTAATTAGTTTTTTTTTATTTTTGCTAATAATTAAAACTAATGAAAATGTTCATCTATTTTGTCTTTTTTATAATAATATTTCTTATAATTATTATAGAAATAAATAAAAGCAAACCTTCTAAAAACCTAGTTGAAAACAACAAGGAAGCTACCTGCAAAGAAGTACCCAAATACTATAAAAATAAAAAATTAAATCCCTATTCATACCCGTGCCCCGAAAATAAACGGGGGGTGTTAAATATAGAATTTTTTGTTACAGGTACTCATTATAAAGCCATGAGGGTAGATAAAGAAAGGCAAACAATTATACACCAAATGAAAGTCCACAATACCGTAACGATTGAAAAAGAACCGGATAACCCTTACGACCCCCGCGCAATAGTAGTTTTAAATGAAATAGGAGAAGATCTGGGATATATTAGAAAGATAGACCAATTTAAACTGCTTCCTTATTTGGATGCGAATAAGTTTATAATTGCTGCCCGTATAGACCGATTTTATACTAATGAATACGGAAAAAACGTAATTATACGCGTGTCAATCGGCGAAATTTTAAAATAAAAGTTACCATTATAAATCTCTAAAACTTTGTATATATGAAAGCATTAAATCTATTTCTATTATTATTAAGTTCTTTAATATTAACAGCACAACAAACAGATATTGTAAAAAGAGCTATTTTGAAAGATATAAAAAATGGAGTAGTTGAAATAAATTCACAGTCGGAGGCTGATGTAATTATAAAAAAACTTCAAGAATACATAACTCAATCCAAAGATTCTGTTTTTATTAATGATTCTAAGAAATTTATTGATAGTCTGGGATCTGTAGATTTCAAATCAATTTTAATACCTGTTGATTTGTCAAAAATTGATAAGAAAACTTTAAAAAATTATAGAATCAAAGAAGACAATTTCAATAAAACGATTTTTATTTACGCTAAATATCCTTTTGCTAAAAATATTCTCTATATATATCCTTATATATGCATAAAAGATAATAATATGTATCTTAAAATGTATACCAATTATTCAGGAAAAGACTGGGTATTTATGAATAAAATTATTTATTTAATTGACGGTGAAACTTATGAATATCAAACAAATAATGTAAGTAGAAATGTTTATACGGGCTATGTTTCTGAATCTTCATACAAGATAATGACGGAAGATATTTTAAATATCATGAGAAAAATTGCAAGTAGCAATTCGGTTGTTGAAATAAGATATTCAGGAAATAATATTTCAGATATGAAAATGCCTGAAAGTACAAAAAAAATGATTCGTGAAATTTTATTTTTATTTGATGAATTAAGAAATACAAAAAATTAAATCTTTTTAAATAGTTTAATAAATAAAATCTGCTACTTAGTAGATTTTTTTTCTATAAACTTTAATTTTTTCACAATCTCCTCTAATTCTTCCAGTGTTTTTGCTTTAAATAGCTCTCCTTTATAATCTACAAGAGCGGTTAAGTCTTTTTTGTGTAATTCATTAGTAAACAATTGCCACAATTCAACATTAAGGGCTTTCGCTATTTTTTCTAAGCTGTCTAATGATGGTTTTGTTTTACCGGTCATTATGCGTGAAATACTCAATTCGGCTATATTAGCTTTTTCAGATAATTCTTTTTGATTAATACCTTTTTTAGATAATATATCTTCTAATCTTTTAATTAATTCCATGCATATGTTTGTTTATTAAAACAATGTACAAATATACATTTAATTTTATTAAAACATTTTTTTCAAAAAAAATGAACATTTAAGTATATTTTATTTGTTTATTGATATACATATATGTATATTTACAGTGTAATTAATTAACATTAATGTTTATTTAAAAAATTATAACCATGAAAAAACTATACCATACAATGAGCAGGAAAGATTTCACCCTATTTCAAAAAACTCCATCTTATGAGCCATAAAAAAAACTACGAATCGGCGGCGGAAATACGCGAAGCACAATATCAGGAACTACTGTCTGCCATTTATGCGAGCGGGTGTCGTATAGAAGATTACTCAAAAGTATTGCTTTATCTTCAAAGCATCCTTCTGGCTCAAAATAAAGAGAAAAAAGAGGTGTTGGATAATTGGACGGTCCCCTACATAGAATCCCTTTTAATTTTCTTTTCCGAATTAAAAAAAGATAAGGAAATTATGGATGCTAACAGAAATTACATTAAATTTTAATTAAATTTAAAATATGGTAGAATATAAAGAAGAAATTAAAAAATTGTTAACCTCTCTTTACGAACAAGGTAACCCGGTTGATCATGACGCTCAATTGACGACCCGGGAAATATATTACGATTTACTCTCTTTGCTTCCCGAAAAAGCCATAGACGAATACGACGTATATGAAGTGCTTTCCTCGCTTTATACCCCTTTTTACGTGTCTTCTTCTAAATATGAAGTGGTAATGACTGCAGAAGGAACCCCGAAAATTATTGAAAATAAATGGGAAGGAGTCAAATTCCTTTGGCATTTAAAAAGAATATGACCTACTACGTATCTAAAAATAGAAATTCAAAAAGATAAAATAAATAGAATTCATATACCGCTTGAGAAATCAAACGGTATTTTTTTTGTCCTTTCTTTTCATCGCATTATTCCTTCATTTTACATAAAAAAATGCAGGAAAAAGAAATAGGCAAAGCAGCGGCCTCCATGGTTAAAACTGCTTTACAAGAAAAAATCAGAAATTCCGGTTTGCACCTTTCCGATAAAAAGAAAAACTCTTTGGTGAAAGCTACCGGAGCGCCCAGAATGTCCAAAATTTACCCCGGTGAATTATACGGAATAGCGGTAAAAATGCCCAAACACGGATTTATTTTAAACTTTGGAGCAACTACCCAAAGAAGAACCGGTATCGTCAAACGCGAAACGCCCCGCACGACTTTTTACAAAAGAAAAGCCCATCCGTTTCATTTAGAGCCTCGTTCTTTTATCGATGATGCCATAACGGATAGCGGGGCCGTTGACTATTTAAGTGAAAAAATAGGGGAAATTCGAGCCGAAGCCGTCGTAAATCAAATAGGAAAAGCCTTCAGTCATGAGTAAATCAAATGTCACCAACCAACAAATAAAAATTAAAATTAACGGCAAAGAGATTAAAAACACTCTGGCCGATATGGGGTTGGAAATTGGTAAATTAACCAAAGAACTGCGGAATTTAGACAAAACCGACCCGCAATTTAAAAACAAAGTAGCCGAACTAAAAAAAGCTAAGGAAGCCTACGCCGATTTAAAAAATGAAATTAAAGGAGTCCCCGGCTTTTTTGATAAAATGACCTTAAGCGTCAAGAGTTTTTATTCGGCCTTAGGATTAGCAATTGGAGTACAAACATTCGTAACGGCCCTTTCCAATGCTTACTCCATAGTCAAAGACTTTGATTCGGCACAATCCGAATTGGCCGCCATACTGGGTAAAAACAAGATAGAGATTGCCGGGCTGACGGCCTTGACTTTGAAACTGGGTGCAACCACGGCCTTCACGGCAACTCAGGCTACGCAAGCAGCTACAGAATTAGCCAAATTAGGTTTTTCCGTAAACGAAATAAAACAATCTCTGGGAGGCATTATAGACGGAGCCGTTGCGTTAGGTTCCGAAATTCCCGAAACAGCAGAATTGGTAGCCGCAACCTTGAAAGCGTTCGGCTTGCAAGCGCAAGATACCACACGGGTAGTGTCTGTTTTGGCTGCCGGAGCTAACGCCACTTCTCTGGGGTTTGAAAGCCTGAAAACTTCTTTGGGAAATGTTGCCCCGGCAGCAGCGGCAGCCAATTTAAGCATTGAGCAAACAGTGGCTTTATTGGGTTTAATAACCGATAATGGTATTGATGCTTCAACGGCTGGCACTTCGTTGCGTAATATGCTAATTAAACTGGCAGACAGCGGGATGCCTTTACAAGAAGCTTTAAATCAAATTGCCGATTCTCAAAACCAATTAACTAAGGCCACGGAATTGTTTGATGTGAGATCTGCCGTATCGGCCATTGCTCTGGCTTCTCAAAAAGATAAAGTTACGGAGCTTACCGATGCCTTAACCGGTCAGGAAGCCGTATTAAAACAAATGGCTAAAACCCGACTGGACAATCTGGAAGGAAGCGTGACACTCTTTAAATCGGCGTGGGAAGGATTGGTTTTATCCATTGAAAAAGGCGATGGGATCATCGGAAGTTCAATTCGAAATTTCGTTGATCTGGGTACTTCTTTGCTCAATCTAATAACCCCTGTACAAGGTTTGTCGGGTGAATTACAAGAACAACAGGTTCAAATGAATTTGTTGGCCATTGAGGTTTTAAGAGTTTCCGAAAAAGAGGAACAAAGACATGAAGCCATCGAACGTTTAAAATCTTCTTACCCTGAATTTCTGAACTATTTATCGGATGAAAATATAAGCAATAAACAACTGATGGAAGCATTGGATAAAATCAATGCGCAATATGCCCGCAAAATATCAATAGCAAAAGGACAGGAAGAATTAACCCGTTCCCTTAAAAATCAAAAAGAGGCAACGGAAGAGCTGGGAAAAGCTCAACAAAAATTATTAAAAACATTACTTGATATTTCTAACACAATCCCGGAAATTAAAGTAAATTTTTCTGCACAAGATTTAGCTTCCGAAACCCAAAGAGTATTGGATGAAATGAATAAATTAGGGGAAGGATGGAGCTTGAATTATTCTAAATTGCAAGGATTATCTGCTAAATATGTAACGGCTGCTTATGCGTTAAATGGATATAATAAAGAAGTTGATGAAGCAAGAATCAAAAATGACAGGTTAGTTAATGCGGTAGAAAAACAAGAAAGTGCACATTTATCTACCATCATTACCTACAATAAAGCCTCTGAAGTAATTGAAAAATACAAAAACGGATTACTCACACAAGGAGAGGCTTATTTTTCTCTGAGTAAAAATCAAACGGCCTCTTCTGCAGAACTTCTAGCCTTTGAAAAATTGGTGTCAAATTTTTCAAATAATACCTTACAATCTTTTATCACACAACTGGCCAAAGAAAATATGGCCGTGGAGAGTTCGCGAGTAGTGATAAAAAATGCTGCGGTTACCTATCAATCACTTCAAGATGCTAAAAATAAATATATAGCCTTATTCCCTGAATCCATCCAAAAAACTAAGGAATTAAAAAAATCCATTGATGGGTTAACTCTCTCTGAAATTTTGGAAAAAACACAGTTGTTAGAACGCATTACCTATTTAGATAAAAATATTCAAATGAATACGTTGATGGGGGCATCCTTAGACGCATTAAGGGGTAAATACAATGAAATAGCTAAAACCCAAGACGATCTAAGTTCCATAAACGGGGTAAAAAGTAAAATAAACGATTTAAATGCAAAATATAATAGTGCAAATACGTCAGAAGAACGCTCAAAACTTAAAAAAGAAATAGCAGAACTTCAAAAAATAGAAGATGAAATGACCGGAAAGGCCGAAGAGCAAAGAAGGAAAAAAGCAGAAGAATCGATGAAAAAAGCAGCACAAGCGGCAAAAAAATTAGAAGAAAAAAACAATGCTGAAAGAAAAAAATTGCAAGAAGCGGCAAAGAATGAAGCAGAAAAATTTCAAAAACAATTGCTTACTGCTGAAAGAAAATATCAGGATGAACATTACTCGCTTTTAAAAAACGGCTACGATAAAGACCTGATCCTTTTAAATATTGAATATACACGGAAAAAAGAAGATATTTCAAATGAAATTAAATCTTTGGAGGCCTTGTCAAAAGAATATGAAAAAAAAGCTTCCATCGCTTCAAAATTAGGGGACCGAGACACTTCGGATAAATTCAAAAAATTAGCCGAAGAACAAGTTCAGATTATCCAAATAAAAGAAGAAACGATAACCGCTTTAGAAAAAAAACATGCCGCTCAAAGACTTAAATTAATTTATGATTATCGCCGAAAAGAAATTGAAAAAACAAAAGAGAATTATGAAAATGAAATACGTAATCTTCAAATCAGATATGAGGAGGAATTATCATTTATTACTGATTTAGAAACAGCAAAAATTATTCTTTTAAAATACTATGGTGAAAATGAAATAAAAAATCTGCGTACCATTAACGAGGCTAAGAAAAAATTAATTTATGCCCAAGAAAAAGAATTATATGAAATGCAACTTGAACAATTGAACGAATTACGTACACAATTGAATGACGAATTGCAAAAAAATGCCGATAATGAATACAACGGGTTAGATATTATTTTTACGGAGGAGCAGCTCGA
This sequence comes from Apibacter sp. B3546, assembly GCF_009827885.1. Lineage (NCBI taxonomy): Bacteria > Pseudomonadati > Bacteroidota > Flavobacteriia > Flavobacteriales > Weeksellaceae > Apibacter > Apibacter sp. B3546. Next base: position 12,032 of record NZ_WINW01000001.1, read on the forward strand.
AGAAAAAAAGAAACAATTAAATGAGCTTATACTGGAAATGAATAAAATCCAATCCATTTTAACGGATAAAAAAGTAGATAAAGATTTAGAAGATGAAGAAAGTAGAAAACAAGAGCGTTCAAACCTCCTTTCAGGAATTGACTTACTCGGTTTTTCCGGTGACGAATGGGAAAACGCTTTTAAAAATTTAGACACATGGAGTGGAAAATTAAAAGCCGTTACCATGTCGGTACAAGCTCTGCACAACGTTTGGGATTCTTTATATCAAATGCAAGCCGCATCAACTCAAAAATCAATCAAATATTACGAACGCGAAACCTCACGAAAAAAAGAATTGCTTAAAAATCAGTTAGAACAAGGATATATCAATCAATCACAATACGATGCAAAGGTTCAAAAATTGGAAGAAAAAATGGCTGAAAAACGGGCGGATCTAGAGTATAAATCTGATCTTCAAAAATACCGAATGGATATATCTAAAGCTATTTCAAATACAGCTTTAGGGGTTACCCGGGCATTATCGTCCGCTAATTTTGTTTTAGCTTCCTTAGTTGCTGCGCAAGGAGGTCTTCAAGTAGGCATCATAACTAATAATAAACCGCAAAAAGGATATGTCGACGGGGGGGTAACTACCGGCTTAGGCTTTACGGACAATTCCGGTCATGAAGTAGCGGGAATCGTTCATGCCAAAGAATATGTAATTCCTGAATGGCTGCGACAGGATCCTCAAATAGCCCGTTTAGAAAAATATATTGAATATAAAAGAACCGGAGGTAAAAACTCCATAGAAGCCGAAGTGTTTACCCCTTCAGCGCCTTCAGCAGCCTCTCAAAAATATACGGATGACTTAGGGGTGTTTTTGAAAGAAAATATAGCCTTACTTCAAAATTTAAAAAATAACGGAGTAGTAGCCTATGTGTCGGATGATTTTAAAACTACCACACATTTAATAGACCGACAGAAAAAAGTTAAAGAAATTTTAAATAACGCTAAAATAGTTTAATTATGAATGTACAATTACCTGAAAAAAACAAGGAAACAGGGGTTTATTTTACCGGTGATTCTCTTGCAACAACGATCCGGTGCCAAAAAAACTCTTATATTCAAATGAAGGCTACTATGCGCGTATACCCTTTTTCGGGCGGTGCTCAACCCTTCCATTATTCCTCTGATTATGAATACTACCCGTTTAATGGTAAGACTACCGTATACTTAGGGAAAATTGCAGATTCATATTTTTATATTCCGGAATTACTTACCGAGGTATTTAATTTCGGCAAAATACAGGAGGGTATGAATGCTATACCGCTCTATCGTCCGTTGGAAATGGATATCACTTTCCATGAAATTAATTTAGAAAATGAAAAAGTCATTCATGAGCTTTCCTTTACTAATATTAAATTTATTAAAGGCTACTCTAACTCCTTATTGAAAAACAAACTCTATACTTCACGTTTAGGAAGTAATTCTTTAGTGTCTTACAGTTCCTTTTTGCCAATGTCGTTGTATAAAAATAATCAACTGTTGTATAAAAATAATACTAAAAATGATGTGTTATACGCTAACCTATATAAAGATTCCTTAAAAAAAAGCGGGGATGTATTTAATTTAAAACATTCGGACTCTTCTGCTGTAGTTCAAAAATGGATTTCTTTTCCTCAATCTCTACAATCTGTACATATCGTTTGGCTGGATGAAAATTTGACACTTCAAATTTTCGAAATGACCGGTGAATATTTAACCAACTTGCAACATAATTTATTAACTAATGTCTTTATACGCGATCAAGTCGAAATAAAAAAGGTGTTATCTTCTGAGATCACTAAAAAAATAACCCTCAACAGCGGTTATATTTTAGAGGACGATATAAACATTTTATCTTCAATTATTAAATCTGCCAGGTCCTGGATAAGCTTTGATCATTTAAACTCGTTTACTTCTTTTATTTGTAATACTAAAGAGTTGGAGAAAAAAAGCGATCAATCGATACATTCATATGAATTAGAGATCATCTTAAATGACAACGTTGAAATTCATAAAAAAATAGAAATTGAATCTGACTTTGTATTCGATTTTATAGCTGATGGAACTAATGATAATACCCTTAATTTAACGTATGCTTTTCCTTCCGGTAAAATAGAAATTATTGATTGGGGGGACGGAACGGTTAATTCGGAATTATCGCATCGTTATCTTTCCTCTCAAGAATATAGAATTCAAGTTAAAATACCGAATCTTACAAGAGTTCATATGGACCATCTAAAGATTAGATCGGTAATTAAACTTCCAAAAACATTAGATCAATTGAGCTTTACCGGTTGTTGTTTCACTTCAGAATCTATTCATAAGCTTTTATCTTTAGTTTTAGCCCATAATCCGAAAAGAGGACTTTTTGGGGCTACTTCCGGAAATCTAATATATCGAATTGCCTTTTATAGTTTTATCTGTATTGATGAGCAAAAACCGGGAGTGATTTTGACTCCTGAATCCATAGAGTTAGCTAACAAATTATCCAACAATCGCTGGTTTATTGATTACCATTATGCGAATTCGGAAAATCATATAACAAGCTCACGATATCAAGACCCGGATAATGCACTTAAATATTGGAATGATGAACCGTCTTTTGAAATAGATTTAAATCCTAGATTTTTGGTAGAAGGCGAAATTAGAACTACAAATGCTGAAATAATAAGCAGATCATCCGGAGTTAATGCAGATGATACCATGTTAAATTATTTTGGCGCAATATGGCAGCATCCTGACGACTTTTGGTTAGTTGAAAATCTCATGTCGCAACCGGTAAAATCTCAATTTCAATTACCCATGTCTTTTTATTCCAAAGGTTGCTATAATTTAAAAATCGGGCAAATGATGAAGCCTGTTAAAATAAATAATTTTTATGAATATAATCATATGTCTATGAATGATTTTGTACTTGATGTAATAGCTGCAAATGAAGTATTATTTGCTTATTATGACAGAGACTATACAATAGAGGTTTCCGGTGCCCCTTCAATTAAGTCATTTGATATTTTACCCTTAAATAATGCATTATATAAAGGATTAGGAAAAACAAATGATACTATGACTCCTAAACTGGTTTTTGACAGTCAACTTAAAGATACTACCATAAATAATATTTGTTGGGAAGCAGAAGAATCGGGCGAATATGAATTTTCATTTATAAATTTTATAGTGGATTTCAAAAGTTTAAGAGAAAAAATGTCAGGAATCCCCGGTTTTTATTTAGCGTATTATAAAGAAAACGGAGATTTTGAATTGTCAAATAATATGGGGATTAATGATTGGGCTAATTTTAGAGTGGAAATAAATCGAGTTATAACTTTAAATATAAATAAAGGGGATAAAATTATACCCTTGTTAAACGGAACCTGGGAGACTCCCTTAACGCCTGTTAAAGGAACTATTAAAATTTTGGCGGGGTCAAGATTAATTATATCAAAAAAATAATATGGCAACAAAAATAATATATCCGGGCGTTTGGGAACTTGATATTTCTCATATTAAACTGGAACGCGTTGAAAATAATTCATATTTTTCAGATACCTTTTGGGGGACATCCTCGTATCCTTTTGAACTGCATATCGATAGTTTACATCCTCAATTTATATATACTCCAAATACAAAAGGTTTTAAACGGGAATATTCGGAAGTTATTCTAATGGAAGACGGAAAAATTGAAGCTGCAAAACTGATTGTCTTAGAATGTCAAGGCAATAAAGTATCTTTTCAATTTATTGTTGGTTTTGATGATTTACCAAATTCCAACAAAAAATTATCTGAATTTGATTTTCCTAAAATAAAAACGAAGGATTTATATACTCATGCGGAAAGTTTACTTCCAAAAAAATATCCGGATGTTAAATATAATTTTCCGGCGGTGCACACCTCAATGGTAGATACTACCAATAAATTATTTAAAGATTTTAAAGGAACATATAACCTCTATAAGGATGGAAAGTTTGTTAAAAACAGGATAGATTTTGAGGACAGTAAAATAATAAATGAAAACATTATGAATCCTTCCTTATATCTTTTGTATATACTAGAAAAGGGTATTGAAGAAGCCGGATATCTTTTAGAAGGAAATATTTTTAACGACCAATTATTAAAATCGGTAATGGTTTTTAAAGGATTTAATCAAATTTATGATTTAAAATTTCCTGATCCCATGCTCTGGCATATTCAAAGAGATGACTATGATAGAATGGATACTCACGGGGTTTATCCAAATACTTATTTTTATAATAAAGTATGTGATAATAATATACACGGTATTTTTAAAGTTAAAGGAGATTTTGATTTTGAAACAAACGTTCCACGAGGAGGACAAGGAGAATTTACTTTTAAATTAGGTGATGAAGTTTTATTTACCGTTAAAGGAAAAGAAGGTTATCATAAATTCGAATTTGCTTATACAAATGATCCAAAGTCTAATCGATTGTTATCCGTGGAAGGTAAATATTTATGCCATCCTACAGATTTACGAAGAAGAATAATGACGGCTGAAGTCAGTCCGATAGGAATTTTTGATGAGGATAATAATATTATTAATCCGAATTTTGATTCTTCCGAAATTGATCTTTCCAAATATGTCCCGGATATAACTTTTGGTGATTTTTTGAGAAAAATAAAAAATACCTTTAATCTTGATATTTTCAGAAGGAAAGGTAGGATTATAAGCATGGATTTAATAAATAATAATCTTAACAAATATGAAAATATTAAAGACATTAGCGAATATGATGTGTTACATCCGAAAATTACTTTTAACGCCTATAGTTCGTTTTTGCTAAAATTTCAATACGAAAATGAACAATATCCGTTGTCTTCTCTATATGTTGATAAGACCGGTTGTTATTCCGACAGATACGTTACACAAGAAGATACCATAGAAATAATTTCGCAAGCTATACCCCTCCCCTTAGAATCTAAAAATAATATAAATTCTGCTAAATATATTTCTGATGATGATTCCTATATTTCATTAATTATTTTTAACGGATTGGATAATGGACAAAATAATACTCAAGATAATAAGCCGTTACTTTGGAATAATTTATATTCAAAATATTGGCAAAAATGGTTAAAATTTAGAATCAATGCCATTTCTTTTACCTGGAATTTTACGGCACTTAAAGAAAAAATAAAAGATATTACCGTTAAAAAGAAATTATATGCATACCATAAAGTACATATTCCTAAAAAAATAACCCGCACGGATTTATCCGATCAGGTAGTTAAAATTGAAGTAGAGACCTATTCAGAATAAATTGTCCAATAAAAAAATAGATTCGTCCTCCTCGGCTTCTACCATATGTACATAAATCATGGTTTCTTTTATTGAGGTATGATTGAGCAGTTTTTGTAACTGCTCAACTTTGCCTCCGGCGCGTAAATAATTGGTGGCAAAAGTATGTCTTCCAACGTGTAATGAAACTTCTTTTTTTATATTTAATTTTTGGGTCACTCTTTTTATAACCTCATTTATATTTTGTTCTGCTATCCATCTGGTAAATAATTCGGGGACCTGCTCAACAATCGATAAGGCTTTGTTATTGACTCGTACGCGATGCATATACGGTTTTGACAATTCTGTTTTTACCGGTATAAACTCTAATATTCCGGTAAATATTTGTTCTCTTGTTAATTTTTTAAGGTCGGATATCCTCAATCCGGTATAGCATGAAAACAGAAAAATTCCGATCGGTATTTTTTCTCCCGGCAATATAAATTCCGATACATAAAAATTGTACAATTTCTTTACTTCTTCAGGGGTTAATGCTACCCGATTGGATCTTATATTTTTTATTTTAATGGTGTCAATATCTATCTTTAAAGGAATTCCTTTTTTGGATGCTTTCCTTAAATATTTCTTTATTACTTTTAGGTTGGAGTAATAGGTATTGTAATTTCTTGTTTTTAAAAAATAGCTTTTATAATTATCTAAAAAGGTTTCGTCTATTTCTGAAAAATAAATTTCCTTTTTAAATTTTCTTAAATTCATAAGAATGCTTTGATGTCTACGATATGTGCCATCTTTTAAAATGGTTTTCTCTTGACTTAATTCATACTCAAAAAAGGAAGTAAATTCTCCTCTGGGTATGTTATTTTTTAATTCTTCTATTAATTTTTCGGGGGTTAATATTTTGTTGGAAAGCCAATAAAAAGTTTTTACGGCGGTTACTTTAGATTGGACATTATCCAATAAAAGCTGTAATTCTTTATGTCTTGATTCTTTGCCGATAATTTTTTGAGTTGATGAATCAAACTCATTATCTTTTACTGTAAAGCCTAAAGATAACTTTAGTTGCTTTCCATTACCACATACATGAAGATACATAAGGTATTCTCCGTTTTTATTTTTATTCTTTCTTCTGTAAAATCTGGCTTTCATAGCTGTGTATATACCTGTACACGTTTGAAAATGTTTATTTCTAAGTTCTTCCATACTATCTAACTTATTAATTTAGATAGTGTTACAGTTAGTGACAGATAAAATCGAACAAACTTTTTTTTATTTTAGAACAAAAAAAATTCTTGTTCTATATTCTGTTCTAAAAATTTAAA
>NZ_WINW01000002.1:0-1482 GCF_009827885.1 Apibacter sp. B3546
AAAGCGTTGGTTATAAACCAATCGCCGAAAGACATTATTTTATCTATTATTTCTTTCATTTCATATATTTATCTCAATTACTTACGGGCGGTATCTAAATTTTTAAGCAGGGGTAAGTTAACGTTATTTGTACTGTGCTGTTTTTGAAATCGTTAAAGCTGTCATATACTCCTTCGAATTCAGTATTAGAAATAGTTACGCTACCATCCCAACAGAAATAATCCAACTCTCTGAGGGTACTTCTGTTACCCATGACCGTCCCCTTTCTAACGACATTTATTAATTGGTTTACATCAGTCTTGCCTTTCAATTCTTCAGGGACTTTAAATAAGGTTATTACCTCTTTTTCTTCGGCGTTTTCTATATTTATTGTTGCCGTGATTACAACTAAGCCTCCTTCTTTTACAGCTAAAAAAGAAGTTACGTTGGTTTTCGGATGAAAATTCCAGTTGAGAGTTTCTTTGTCATAAATTTTTTGATTTATGTATGGGTAATCTTCAGGGGCGGGAGTATAATCGGTTGCCTTTTCTCCAAATTCGAATTTATATTTATACGAGCGTGGCGCTGCTATTCTAAGATAAAAAGCTTCTGTTGGTCTATTATAGGTAAATATTGAATATTTATAGCCTTTGATTTCTATACGATTGATACATTTTTTATCTTTATCATAAAAAGCAATAACCGGATATCTTGTTTCGCATGGATCCCAAAATTTAACGGTTATTGCCCCGTAATCTTCAAACTCAATATAGTTGGTTACTAATGTACCCCAATCGCGTACAATTTCTCCGTTTTCTCCTATAGTACCGGTTAAATCCTCGTTTTCACATTTTTTTTCATACCAAAGGTTTTTTCCTCCTATACGGATATTTTTAACCGCTTTAATATCATATGCTATTCGTTTAAGAGTGTCTAATAATCGGTTTGCAAAAGGTTTTAGCGCAAGGGTCTGCATAGGTTGATTATTTAATGGCTTCTAGATAAACATTTAGTGGATCTTCTGTTTGGAAATCAAGCACAAAGTCTTCCGGTGCGTCTGTATAATCGGTTGCTTTGTCTCCAAATTCTACTTTGTATTTCCCGTTTGTAGTTGATGGACGCGGGGTTGATATTCGTAAATAAAAGGTATTAGCAGGTATATCAAGGATCATTTCTGAATAAGTATTTTCAGTGAGATATTCTTTTGTGATAAATTTTTTATCTTTATCGTAAAAAGCTATGACAGGGTGACCCACTGATGGCTTATTCCAACATTTTACGACTACTTTCAAGTAGTCTTTAACCTCTATAAAGTCAGTATAAATATCTCGTTCATTGTTCGTTACTATACCGCCATCACTTATATACCCAAACAATTTTTCTTTTTCGCATTTTCCTGCATACAGTAAATTTCTTGTTCCTATATTTATGTTTTTTAAATATTCGATATCTTTTTCTACCGTGTTTACCGTTTGTTTTTCTTTATCGGTAAAGGCATTGGTA
>NZ_WINW01000002.1:1552-2107 GCF_009827885.1 Apibacter sp. B3546
AGCGGTAGATGTTCCTTCCTGTTTAGTCCATGTAAAATCGTTGGAATCCCAAATGTAACGAGATACTTTTTTGCCTTTTCCTTCGTCTACATCGGCATAAAACCCGNCTTCTTTGGAAGGGTTCCACTTTTGGGCGTTGGTTTCGGTTTCGGGATAAGCCGCACACAAGGCTTCAAAGGAAGCATAAGTTCCTAAATATTTGTTGGAAAGACTTTTTAGTTTNATCTTTTTCTTGTTTGGTAAAGTTTTGCTCTGAAAGGCCTTTTCCTGTTTCTTTGTCTACTTTGTTGTTAATAGTTTCATTGACTTTTTTAGTATTATTACCTATTTGTCTAAAGGTTTCATTGGCTTGTTTAAGCCATTCGTAGAGGTTTAATAAGCTCATAGTTTTTTATTTTTTTAATAATTCTTCTTGATATATTTTTAAGGGGTCTTCTATTTCGGTGTCAAGTACAAAGTCTTCCGGCGCGTCCGTATAATCGGTTGCTTTGTCCCCAAATTCTACTTTGTATTTTCCTTTTTTAGTTAATGGACGCGGGGTTGATATTCGTAAAT
>NZ_WINW01000002.1:2240-34757 GCF_009827885.1 Apibacter sp. B3546
CCCCTATTCTAATTTTTGTTAAATCTTCAATTTCTATTTCTCGATCAAATCCCTCAATCTGCTTTTTTGAAATCTTTTTCATTATTAATTATTTAATTTCATATTTATATAAAAAAGTCAACTCATCGTCTTTTTCAATTTCATAAGGTATTTTGTCTTTGTATAATCTTAATATTTTTCCATCAATAACATAATCGGCCAACGGGACGTATACACCTCTATAATGTAAAAAATAATATTCATCGCTAATGGGAGTTTCAGAGATAAAAAATTCATTTTCAAGCTTATCTGTTATCACAAAACATTCTTCTTTTATTCTTAAATTTCTTTTGCTTGAAGATGTTGTTTCGTCCTCTTCGCATTCGCAGAAATTTTTATAGTGATCAAAATACATTGCTTTCATATTTTTTAATTAGCCTTCCTATATTCTCTATGAGGCGTATTAACTTTAAGGTTTTTATCAATTTATTGTACTTCTATTACTCAAAAAAATATTTGACGTTGTCATTTATTAGTAGATATTTTAAAGTGTTTTTAAGGGTAAACCCCTAAAATTATATCGCTTTTATGTGATTTTACAGGTTTATCTTTTATATCAAAACAAGCACATTCGTTAGTATAAAGAGGGAACTTTTCAATTCTTCGGCAAATCCACTCATGCATTCTTTCTTTAAAAGGATTTAACCGATCAAGTAACATTGAATCAAGTTTAAATTTAATTTCTTTAACATCAGCGCTGCCTGATTCTGTCCCAGATCCTATAACTTTTGGGCTGTTTAGCATTTGTCCTTGATTCGTATGTCTTATCCAGGTCGGAATTGTGCATAAAAAGTCAACACATTCTGCGGTATATTTCCATAAATACATATTCCACAATTCTACATAATCCTTGTTTTCTACAAATTCAATAGCATTAATGATTGTACCTACAGGAATGTCTGTTTTTTCTATACGTTCAATACCATATCCTTTGTTGGAATCATTTATTTTATTTAATAAATCTTCTTGATTGGATTCCGTCACGACTTTATTTTTTTTATTAACAAAATCAAGATAAAAAGTTGAACTTATAGCTGACGAAACAAATCTTTCTTCCGCTAAAATTATATTTTGAATTATATTTCTTTCTGAAACATTGCCATCAATGGGCGCGTGAAACATTACTTCATCGGCCGTGATTAAAACATTTCTTTGCAGCCTGTTAATTCTATACACTATTTACTCTTATTTTTAATTAAACTTTCTCCTAATTGAGCAGAATCCATCTTAGGATAACCTATTAACTCTCTCCCTTCATTTTTAGTTAGAATGCTGTTAACATCTACATTAGCTAAAAAGGATGTAGGAGAGATTGAAATAAACCCAAGATCAAAGTCACTCCACTGAGTACCCATCCATTGATCACACAGTTGAAAAAACGGACATAAAAAGCCTTCAGTAATCATTCGTTGAGCAGGTTCAACGACAGTATTCTTTTTTATGTTATAAATTGTGGATAAATAGGAATTTCCGCCATTACCCAGCCCCGTAGTTTTATGTTGCCCGTACAAAGCAGAATCCCAATTATTGGAATTGATTATTTTTTTTTCTATATTTTCGTCCAACTCTAAAAAAGAGCCGTCTTTATGTACGTCAAAGGGTTGATATCCTGATCTGGAAGCGTCCATATTTTGACCTGAAAGAATCATTACCCTACCGGTTTTACCGTCTCCCGTATGTGTATAAATAACATCTTTTGCAATCTCTCTCCTTTCGTCATCTGAAACATTGCCATTAATAATAAATACTCCGCCGATTACCATATTATTTTCAAAATTGTCAATATTGTACCTGGCTCCTTTATACTCCATTAATTGCCACGGTAAAGAAGATACATTATCCGGCATTCCGTAATATTCATAACCGGGCATTTCATTCTTAACATGAATAATACAATGTTCAGTACCCTGAGGGCTTTTATACCACGGCATGTCTAAGTCTCCATAATAGATTGGCAGTTTAACTGTTTGTTTTTCGTTTAAAACCCATGTATTTTGATTTCTAAATTTTTTTGATATATATACATATTCGGGGATGTCATCATCATTAGGCTCTGATAATCTGCAATCTAAAAACGGGCGATTTATGACTTTAATAAATCTAGTATTCCCGACCTTCCCCCGAATGATTTCTACAAAATTATTTCCTACGGAAAAATGGTTATTGAATATTGATTTTAAGAGACTGTTGAAACTTTGACCTTTTTTATTTACTTTTTTCGCCCAATTTAGAAATGCTTGATCTTGCTGTTTTTCGTCTTTAAAATACACCCCTCCGCCTATACAAAAATGAGTCTTGGAATTTACACAAGAATTATTGGTAGGGCTTAGTAATCTTGCTTCAAGCAATAGTTGAAAAAAATTATCTTTAGACGCAAGGAACGGGATATACTTTTGAGAGTTTGAGGAAAAGCGAAAAGCTTCCGACTCGCCTGTCGGTTCGTATGGAATAGGATTTCTGGTATCCAATTTCATTACGTTACTTGCTATTTTTTGGGTATTATTTTTTTTTGCTTGTTGACGCATTTTTAACTTTTTGAATAAATTTTTTTCCTTTATACTCTTTGATTTCTTCTAAAGACGGCAGCGTTTCGAAATAATTTTTCAGGGTTTGAGAATTTGAGTTATATGCTATTTCGGCCAGCTGTATCAAACTATTAAAATCCCTTTCACCTAAAGGCAAAGCACTACCACCATATCCTATGGTAGTGCTTAAGTATTGGTTTTTTATTTTTATATCCATTATGATTACTATTATGTTCTTTTTGCCATCATTTCTAATATAGCATCTATACCGCCTTTAAATTCGTTTAACTCCCTTGAATAATCCCCGACAAATTTTACGGTAGCAGAATTAGGATCGTCAAATAATTTTCCTGTACCTCCTTCTGTTCCGTTATGTTCAATCCAAAAAACAGGGATAGTTTCATCATCGACATACTTTTCGCCCATAACAAAAACTTTTCCGTCATTGTGTTCAATAATCAACCCTAAACCGCAACAATAAGACGCCGCATCCAGGCTTGATAAAAAATTAGTTAAATCTTGTCCTAACATTGGAATTAAAGCGGTTACAGTATGCGTATATTTGGTAGCTCCTGAATTGCCGACAGATTGGCTGTAGGTCCTTTCTGCTTCTTTTCTCTTAAAAGGAATATCGAAAAAGTATCCTAAATCTGTTTCATCGCCTGCTTTGGTTCTTCGGGTTATGGCGGTATAGGAATTAGTTTTTGTATCTTGTGTAAAGTTAAAATCACTTGGGTCAAAAATCAACAATCTTGATATCCCTCCACTCGTAGGAGTACATTTTCTAAATAATCCGGTATGATTTACGCAAAGCATGTGTTTTTATTTTATTTCGGTTAATGTTAATACTGAATCTTGAGGACGTGTAATCTCGGTCCCGGCTGTTAAATGCATCTTATATCTCCAAACTTCATCATCATCAGACCACCACACTCTAAGCGATTGATCTAATTCAGGTCCTCCTCCGTAGGAATCGTTTGTTCCAAAAATAAAGTTCCCTCTTAATGTTAATATAAGAGCATGGGAGTCATTTCCGTTGTTGAGTTGATTTAATATCGGTTGCCAACAAGGTTCAACAAGTACCGGTATCCCTTCAAAGTCTAATGTAGGCATACCGTTGAGTATATATCCGATGATCCCCCCTCTGGCGCCAATTTGTTGATAATACTCACTTAATCCATAAGCTAAATTCCACGATACATAGAAAGCCTTCTTTTTATTTGATTCTGCTTGTAAAGCATAGCTTTGATTTTTATAAGCGTTACTAAACACTTTATATGCCTCGGTAGGAGAAATTACCCCGCTAGGGATCGGATCTATAACAACAGGGGCCAAATCCCCTCCTTTATCTATATATTTTGCATATTTAACAAATATACCGTCGAATTGATTCAAACTCCATTCTGTCCCGTTCGGTCTTGTTGTATCGCCAAAATAAGAGTTTGAGGCCAGGTCTGTTCCTAATGATGATTTGAAAAATTCTAATATCATTTTTTGGAATTTAGGGCTATGCTCCCTATAATCTTTGAGACATCCTTGATAGAATTCTGATTGGCAGTCTTCTGTAGCGCCGTACAACTCGTCAATGGTAATTTTTCTGTTACTCCCTTTTGCTACTTGTTTCCAATTTGTTTTACAACTGTTATCCTTTCTTTGAAGAATATTTCTTTTTGAAAAGAAATCGATTATCGGGCTCCCTTTTGCTAAGGGAACATCGTTATATACTGTAAATTCATTAAGCGTACCGTTATAATATCCGGTAAAATTTTCTCCAATTTTATCAAATTTCGGATGGACTATTAATCGGTGAAATGCTTCTGATGAAATTATAAAAGCTTTTGTTTTAGACATTTATTATTTTTTTGTAATTATTATTAATTTGATTCAACTGTACTGCTGTTATTTTAAACAATCTCACCTTCAGTAGATCCAATCTTTGAAGCTACTTCATAAGAGGATAAATCTGCTGTTTGTTTATTTTTTGATACAACTGTAGCCTTTATATTAAATCCATTGGAAGTATTCATACCCGACAAGTCGATTTCTATACTTCCTCCTGCTGTGTTTATACTGCCAATTCGGTCAATTCCTTCAACTGTAACTGTTACATTAATTATTTGTAATATGTTGCCTGTAGAAAAGGTTGAAGAGTCCGTAAGTGTTAATTTTTTATTTGCCGTGTTAAATGAATAAACAAGTTTAGGCGTAAAACCTATAGTATCACAAACATGGCATACGTTTAACATTTTTTTATTTTCAATTGCGATCATATATTTTTATTTTTAAACCCATTTAATACCGGGGTGGTTATATTCGTCTGTAATTTGTTCTTTATTCTCTTCGGATCCTTTCGCTCCTCCATAAGAGTTTATTAATTTTTCTTTTACATCTTCAATCTCCTTAGACACGTTTAAAATATCTTCCGGTGTCGGGTAATTTTTCATAGCCTCTTTCAAACTGTTGGATATCGCTGTGATTATTGCTTGTTGGATATTTTCAGGTAAACCGTCTTTAAATGATTCATCTAAATAATTATTTACCTTTTCTGAAATATCATAATTCTTCAATGCTGCAGTAATTGCATTAGAAAGATCTTTATCGGTTACCGGTAACTTTTGTGGCTGTTCTGTGTTTTCTAATTCACTTTCTTCTTTGTTGTTGAAGGTTTTAAAAACATTAATTACCGCATCTTGTAATTTTTTCATATTAATCCCTAAATTATTTTTACATGTTTTATTTTTATTTTTTGAATCTTCTGACATAACATATTGGTTATACAGCATTAAGGCATTTTTATTTTTGTATGGAAAATTTTTAGGGTCAATGCTGTTTTTAATTTTTGGTTCTTCTTTGGATATGTTTTTTACAAATCCATAATCTTTGGCCTCTATACCGGTAAACCATTTTTCCGAATTCATCCAATCAATAATAACTTCTAAAGGCTGACCGGTTAATTTTTTATAAAAATCAGCGATAGCGTTATTAAATTTTCTCATTACACGTGCATAATTTTCAATGGCTATCACATCACCAAATATCCCGCCTGATACATTATGTATCATGTACCAGGAATTTTCTGTCATTGAGCTGTCTTCGGCTGCTGACACAATAAAGGATGCGGCTGAACATACCATGCCTATGCCTTTAGTTTGGATTTTATATCCAGAATTCTCCAGTTCCTTTATCCAATCATGGATAGCCATTGCATCACCGACATGTCCGCCATAAGAATTTACCCAAAAAGTAATAGACTTTGAGGTGGATTTTAATACCTGATTTCTTAAAGATTTAAATGATACTGAAGTTTCATCGCCCCACCATTTTTCACGTATTTCTTGAGTTTCTGCATCTACAACGTCTCCATCGATATATACGTCCAAATGACCATCGTCATTTGAATTATTTATCGAATAATTAAAAATAGATAAATTATGTTTGTTCATGCTTTAAAGTTCGTTAATAGCACAAGTCATACTTCATAATTTACCGTTGACTGTTTGATTTTTTGACACACCCCCGAATGTGTTTTTACACAAAAAAACGCCAGTAGAATAATTTATAAAAGAGGTTAAGTTTTGTAAGGATCTATTTAAAGCATATTGCTCATGTAGACCAGTCGGTGGGAGAGAATGCCATAGTACTATTATATAAATTCGATCAATCTACTTTTAAAATAATCAATGGAGATAAAAATAATATTTTTATTAGAGATAAAATAAAGTAAATTTTATATATTTGAGGGCAAAATTAATTGTATGCTTTGGTTCATTGTTATAGTAACATTTATAATCGTGCTTTTTTTAGGTTTATTAGCAGGCAACGAAGAAACCCAAAAAACTAATGAAAGAATTAAGTTTAATTCAAAAAAAATGAATGATAATCTGCCTAGTGGATTTTATAAATCCAAGCTTTTAATAGGATATAAAGGATTTTACATTTTTGCTGTGGATAATATAAATAAAAAGATAGCGGTATTAGTTAACGGTAATACAAAAGTTATAGATTTTAAAGATATTTTAAGTGTAGAAATTATTGAAAACGGATCTGTAATAGATAAAAAATCCGCTACAAGAACAATTGGAGGAGCTGTTGTAGGAGGTATCCTGGCGGGGGGTGTAGGATCAATTATAGGAGGATTATCTGGTGCGAATCATCAAAAAAAATTAGTATCGAAATTAAGTGTTAAGATATTAATTAAAGATATACATTCACAATCAATAACGATTGATTGTTTTGATTCAATGACAATGCCTATTGAAAAAAAACAAAAAGCCGATATAAGTAAATCGTTTTTTAAAGATATTTATTTAAAAGGGGTTGAAGATGCAACTCAAATAAAAGACACATTAAGCATTATTATTGATGAAGTAGACTCACAAAATATTACGCCCGATAACAAAAATTTAACTAGCGAGAAAAACATTGCCGTATCTACATCCGATGAACTATTTAAGCTTCTTGAATTAAAAGAAAAAGGCGTTTTAACAGAAGATGAATTTACTATTCAAAAACAAAAAATATTAAATAATTAATTAACTAAAGGCAGTTGTTTATTAGATTATAATACTGTAAAATGTATTATATGTAAAAGGAAACAAATACGTTATTCCTGTTACATACAATAAATAAATATTAGATAAATACAAATATAATTTAATCTTAATAAAAAATGGAACTAATATTTTGCGGTTGAATAGAAAAGTTATTGTATATTGACTAAAGAATTTAATCAACAATTGGTGAGACATAGTGCCGGCCAATAGGTAATAAGATAAATTCGCACTAACATTATAGAAAACTATTGATCTTTTACATCTGAATTTATAACCCTTTTTTGACTGGGTTTACTTATAGATGTAATCTATAGATAAGTTACAGACGGCTTAAAATTTGTTGTGCGTATTAAAAATGCTTAAAAGCAAGTAACCTATAAAGAATTGGCAAAAAAAATGAGTGAATACGATAACATAAAATCAGATGAAATTAAATCATTTGAAATTAAATTACTTGGAGTTAATGCAATTCCAGAAAATTTTACTTTAAATGAATTATTTAATCTATTTTCTGAACTACAAGATGCATTGAAAATAGAAGCATATGTCATGTATCCTAATGAGATAAGAAGCAATGAAAAACTTGAGTTGAAATTAATTGAACTCAAAAATAATTGTATTTTAACAAAGTTTGAACCTACCAATATATTTATGAATAATTCATTTGAAAAAATATCAGAGAGCATAAAAGATAATAAATATGATACCCTTTCCTATGATACAGGTAAAAAGCTACAATCATTTAATAAAAAAATAAAGGATAAGGGAATATACAATTGTCAATTTATTAGTGAGGGTAATGTTATAAGTGAAATAGATAAAACAACTGATATAATATTAGATAAAAACTATATTAATGACTACACTACAATTTATGTTAAGGTTGAATATTTATATGACGGGAAACAACCATCAACCAAAATACGTTTATCAAATGATCATGCTATAACCATAAAAATATCCAAGAATATAGGTTTAAAGTTAAAAGATTATTTATACTCCTCATCATTAGTTGGATTAGAAGGGAAAGCCAAATATTCGATAAAAAATTTTAAATTACTTGATTTTACCATAGAAAAAATTGTTGAAAATGAATCACTTCCACTAACAAAAGCATTAAAAGATATAAGAGATATAGTAGGAGATCATTTCGATGGGAAAGATATTAACGATTTACTTTTAAATGATTAATATGAGCTTACAAAAAGTATGTTTAGACGCTCAGGTGTATATATGGGGCATTAAAGAGGAATCTATTCCAGAACAAAAGCAAATGATAGATTTATCTAAAAAATTATTTGAATATTTAGAAAACAAAAATATAGATGTTATATTACCAACTCCTTTAATTACAGAATTAACATGGACGATGGATGAAACTAAAAGGGAAAAGCTTACTAAATATTTAATACAGCGTTTTAAACCGGCTCCGTTTGATGCTGTTAGTGCAATAATTTGCGGCAAAATGTTAAGTCAATATGTTAATAAGCCTAATTATGCGCAAATAAAACAAGATATAGGAAAACGTAAATTAAAATATGATGCTTTAATAGCCTCTATTGCTATAAAGAATGAATGTGATTGTATTTTCACCATGGATGAGGATTTTAATATTGCTAAAAACTTTATTGATATCAAAAAAATACCTGATAACTTAAGTTTGTTTGATGCCGAAAATTCAGATACGCCTAATATATTTAATACTTAAACATAAATAATAACTAACTCAAAAGAATAAGTATTTTTATTTGCCTTTAAAAGTTATAAACAAGATCATTTTTAAAAACTAATAAAAATTCTCTAACTATTCTTTAATAATCCTTTTCTTTTATTATAGCTAAAATTTTTTCCAACTCGTTAACTGTATTCGCTCTAAGAAGTTCTCCTTTATAGTCTATTAGCGCGGTTAATTCATTTGTTTTTCTTTCGTCAATAAATAGATCTAATAAAGGTATATTTAATTTTTCAGCTATAATTTTTAATGTTTGAATAGATGGTTCTTTTAAATTATTACTTAATGTACCTTTTGAAATACCTATCATTTTTGCAAGTTTCGTTTTCGTGATACCTCGTTCTTTTAATATTTCATCTATTCTATACATTTGATGTAAAACTAGTCTTAAAATTAAAATTAACTATATAATTCTATAATATGTTTTAAATCTTTTATGCTATTAATTTCATGTACCTGCCCATGAATTTTGATAAAGCCTGAGACACCGTCATTATAAAATAAATCAATGAATCTAACACTAAGGGCATCAGCTATTTTTTTTAAAGTTTCAACTGTTGGATTTCCAGCAAGATTTCTAGTGAGAGTTACTCTATTTATTTGAAGTTTTTTTGCTAATTCCTCCATTGTTTCACCCCTCTCTTTTAAAATTTCTTTTATTCTAAATTTCATCTACTACATTATAATGTTTCTCAGCAAATATAATAATATCATTTTAATTGTAACATTATAATGTCTCTAAAAATTAAAAAAGTAACTACATAATTTAAAAAAAAATTAAAAAACATTTGGATAAATGAAACATTATAATGTATCTTTGTAAAGCAAATGAAACATTAAATAGAAACATTAATAAATCCAAAAACATGAGTAATACAGAAAAATTAAACAGGTATAAAAAATAAACTTAGAATTATTTGAAACTCTTTAAATTAAATCTAATATGATTATGGAAACATTAGTAAAAATAGAAAATAGTCAAGCAGTAACTAATAGTTTGCTAGTCGCAGAAAAGTTCAATAAAAATCATCGTGATGTAATACGCTCAATTAGAGACTTATTATCATCTGCGCAAAATTGCGCACATCTGTGTATTGAATCTTCATATATAGATACTAGCAATAGAACTTGTCCCGTGTACATAATGAACCGCTATGGTTTTAGTTGTATAGTTAAACAGATAAAAAAAATATTTGTAAGAATTGAAAAATTTTATACATTTGTCATGCATAACACACATAATGTATTTGGAGGTAAAAAATCCCAAAAAATATTTAAGCCCGTACGAGCCGTTTGGAGCGGTGACATCTTATACCTTCAGTATGTGAGTTATGCAGCGTACGGGTTTTTAAATTTAAAATTTTAATTATGCATAACTCACAACAAAATGTAGTTACCTTCAACTACAACAACATTTCCGTAAAATTTCAGAAAGGGAATAATTTATTGATCAATGCAACAGAAATGGCCAAAGTCTTCAATAAACGGCCTACTGATTGGTTGAAATTACAATCAACTAAAGAGTTTATACAAGTTTTGAGCGTTACGAAGAAAATCGTAACGGCTGATTTAGTGATAGTTAGAAGCGGGGGAATACCCGATATGCAAGGCACATGGCTGCATGAAGATGTAGCAATAGAATTAGCAAGATGGTTAAATCCTTCATTTGCTATATGGTGTAATGATCGAATAAAAGAACTATTAAGACACGGTCTTACGGCAACCCCTCAAAAGATAGACGAACTAATACAAAACCCTGATCTAGTTATAGGGTTAGCTACACAATTAAAGCAAGAAAGGCAACAAACTGAATATTTAAGACAACAATCCGCAAAACAAGCGCAAGAACTTCAAAAACAAGCGCCCAAAGTTGAGTATTACAACAACGTACTGAATTCTGAAAGTACCTATAACACAAATTTGATAGCCAAAGAGCTCGGAATGAGCGCAAGGACGTTAAACAAAATTTTAGCAGACAACAAAATACAGTATAAGCAAGCGGGCGTATGGGTATTGAACCATAAGTTTCAAGACAAAGGATTTACGAAAACCAAAACTACCCTGTACAAAGGTAGTGACGGGATTGAACGGACGTGTATGTTAACGGTATGGACGGAAAAAGGCAGGGAGTTTATACATCACCAAATTTCTACTTTAAAAACAGCATAATTTAAACTTACTTTTAATTTTTAATAAAAATACTTTAAAAATGAACGAAAACGAGCTATATAAAATCATATTGTACCTTAACAAAAAAGGCACTATATCAAATGAAAAATTTAACTGGTTAAAAAAAAATAATACAGTAATTTNTAGAATTATTAATCTTTTCAATGGGCTATTATGAAAAGGTACTGTCAAAAAATCAAAATTCCAACTTTTATGATTGGAAACAAGTTGATACGTACAAAATGTGTTGTAATTTTTTAAAAAANCAGCTTTAATAATTTAAATTAATTAACTTTTGATGCAAGCATCTATAGGTTGTTGGTTGGAATATATTATAGAATTTTGCTTAAAGTTAGCTTACCCTTTAGTAACGTCTAATAACTATTTAAATAGTAAAAATAACGTAATGTGCAAGTTAATGAAAAATAAAAGCCTTGTAGTCATAGAAAAGGACCGCAAGGCTCTTAAATTGATAAGATGTTATTAACATCTTGTGTAAAGATCAACACAAAGTTAATAAATATTTTAATACTGAAAAAAAATTATATTAAAAGTTTTATATTATTGTTAATTGTTATTGAACGCTTACTTTATAATATTTCAATAGAAATTATTTTACTCATTAAAATAGTATAAGATAAATATTTAAAAATTTTTTTTATCTTTGACATCAAATTATCTAAAAATGAAAAAGTTCTTCTTATTTTTTAATGCCTTAGTAATGGTATTATCGATTTTTTCATGCTCATCTGATGATGATAACGACTGCAGTCAAATATGGAAAGTAAAAGAATGGTGCGAACCTAAAGTGTCGGGCATAGTAGGCTGTCAGACCCCTAAAATAAAAGAAAAAAGAGTTTGCGATAAAAATATTAAAAAAGGTGAGGTAAGATTAGAGTATGAGAACAAGGATATAAAAGAATATACCGAATATATTGAAAAGATTAAATAACTAAAATTATTTAAAACACCTGTCGCTTATACTTTTAACTGTATCTCTTGATATATTAAATTTTTTTGATATCTGTCCAAGTGTATGACCTTTGCTTCTTTCAATACAAACTTTTAACTGTTTTGGTTTAACTCCGGCATATTTACAAAACAATTCGAAGTCCTCAATGGCTAATTCCAGGGCCTCTACCCTATATTTTTTTATATCATTAATCATCTTTGAGTATTATTTTAGATTTATCTTTATTAATTACTTTAAAATTAGGTTCAATATAACTTAATTTAGTGTTATTTGCAATATTTTGATTAGTATTTATATTAATTTCACTAAACCACGTTGTATTTGCATTTAAATAAGCATCATCGTATAGATTTACATCAGATATACTATAATCATTTAAATTTAATTTAATAGTTGTAAAACCATGTGCTCTTATATCTGACACGGTTTTGTCCTGTTGAGTGGAATGTAAAAAGGAACTGTCTTTTAAATGTATATCTATTTTTGAGTCATGAAATTGTTCAATATCTATCATTGAATTTCCATGTAATTTTATTTGTGCTTCACTTTTCCCGAACATGTAAATTTTGGTTCTAAAATCGTCATTTTGGTGTAATTGTAAGAATCCGTCATTGAGCAAATAAATTAACCCGTTGGTGTTTTCCAGACTTATATGTCTATTAAAAATACTTTCACTTTCTCTTTCCACCTCAGGAATCTCATTTAATAAATTAAAATCAACGATACCGGTTGAAAAGCTCCATCCATAATACCCGTTTAACTTAAATGCTTTTAAAATATCACTCCAAGTTTTCGCTTTAATGTATAAAAAAAGGAATTGATTAAATTCGGTTGTCCTGATCCTTTCAATTATTTCTTTTTTAAACGCTTCAAATGTCATAAAGATGCAATTTCAGTCTGTTTTATACTTTCATTTTGTATCACGGTCATTTCTTTACTGGAAATAATCACCTTTCTTTGGGTTTCGGCATTTAAAGATCTGTTGGTTAGCGCTAAAGTCATATTTGTACTTTCTAACATTTCTTCAATTCGGTCTAATCTCTCTGAATTATAGTTATCAGAGTTTAAATTATTATAATATCCTTTTAAAACAGGCGGCCTAACCTTACTTCCTAAATAACCGCCATTAGACCATTTTTTCATGGAAGCTCCGCTTATCCAATCTACCCCGCCTCCTAATGCATTTATACGGGATGCTATTTGTGAGGGTGTTCCGGTAACAGTATAGGTATTCGTATCTTTCATGGATTTTTTATTTATTATCCCCTCTTCTCCTTCGAATTCAGCAACTTTTATTCCTGTAACCGGATCTATTGCAGGGATCCCCCCGTTTGCATGAGACGGTCCGCTTAATTTACCTCCTCTTTTAAATTTAGCAGATTCAATATTATTTATGTTCATCAAATATCTGGCGCTCGCCAAGCCCGTTAATATACTTCCCATTGTAGCTCCTGCAATTGGCCCTAACTGCCAGACGGCACTCCAAATATTGGCAATTTCAGTTGCTAAAGCTATTTTTGCTTCTGCTTTTTTAACTTTTTTCAATTGGATAGCAGCTTGTTTATCTGCTTGTTTTTTCTTTTCGGCGGCTTGATTTTCAATACTTTCTTTTTCTGCCCGGCTTTGTGCTTGAGCAAGTTTTTGTTCTTTTTCTATATCTATTCGCTCATACGCTAATTGCTTACTCTGTTCTATTCTTGCCCGTTCATTATCAAAATAATTATTCATAGCTGTGTTTGCCAGATCCCAAGATTGAGATACCGCTGAGGCTATCATACCTTCATATGAATCGGGATCGAGATCGAAATACTCAAGTATTTTTTTTGTGATTAAATTTTGAGTATTGGCATTTGATGGAGCGCCTATTTTTCCATTACCAAAACCTGTTTTTTCTTGTTCTTTCCTTTTGTTTGTTACTTCTGTTATTAGTTCTGCTTCTTTTACCAACAATTCATTAAGTTGTTTTTTTTGATCAACTGTTAACCCTTCTGTTGATAATTTAATAGTATAGAGTTTAATAAGAGATTGAACTCTTTGTAATTCTATTTCTGTTTGCTCAAGTTCATTGGTATATTTTATTTTGCTTAGCTCGATTTCTTTTTTTCTTGAATTAAGATTTTTGTCTAAAATAATTTTTTGTTTGGATAATTCAGCGTTAATGTTTTTTTCGTTCACTACTTCATTAGTACTAAACTCAATTATTTTTTTTTGGTAATTAAATTTTTCTTCTGTCAGTTTATATGAATTGTTATTTAAACTTCTTTGAATTCCTAATAATTTTTGTGATCGTTCATTAGCGCTCTCGACCAGGTTTTTATTGTATTTTTTTTCCAGTTTTATCATCGATTCATCGAAATTTATCGTCAGCTCCAAAAGTTCAGAATAATATATTTGTTGAGCCTTAGTTTTATCTAAATTATCTGAATACGGATTTTCCGTTATTGTTTTTAAATTATTTTCAATTCTTTTTTTATGTATATCATATTTCTTTTTTAATTCCGCTGAGTCTATGTCAAACAGTTTGTTTTGTGTGTTTTTTTCTAATTTAGCGCGTTCATTTTCCCATTGCGCCCTTTGTTTTCTTTCTTCTGCATTTACCCCTTTTATATATTGTAATTTTTTACTCCAAGCTTCTTTATTAATGGTTAGAATATTTTGTAAATATTCTTTTTCTTGTATTTCTCCTTTGGTAAAAGCCTTTTCATTATCTGCCAATAATTTATCGCGTATAGCGTCTATATCTTTTAAATAATCTTTTTGTATACCGGATAATTTGGAGGGTTTGTATTTAAGTTTATCTTCATCTTTGGTATCGAAATTAATTATAGAATTTAAAGTTCCTCCTTTATTCGCTTGAACTACTTTATCTATAAGAACTTCTATTGACTTTTTATCTTCATCTATTAGCTTTTCAAGTTCTGCTAATTTTTGCCCGTTAGTCCCCTCGCCTATTCCTAAAATATAGCCTAATCCTTTGGTTATTTCTTTGGCAGACTTTAAATTTAATTCCATCTTTTCGGTCTGTTCCTTGCTTACCAATGGCCTTAATTCAGATGCTTTAAACTCATTTTCTATCACCCGCTTTTGTTTTTCCTCTAAAAGTTGCTGAGCGGCTTTTGCTTTTGCTACTTCTAATAATTTGTTTTTATATTCATCTAATATTTTAGTACCTTCAGCCGTACTTATATTTTCAAGTGTTAAGCCCTTTAAATATTCGGGACTTATGGATATTAATTGATTTAATGCTTTTTTTCTGGTTTCTAAAGAATTTGCATTATCCTTAGTTACCCTTGTAAGGACTTCTAGTTTGGCTATGGAATCTTTGGTGGATTCAGCGGCTTTTCTGTCTATTTCTTGATTTATTTTTCGTTGTATTTCATTTCTTCTTAATTCCTCTGTATTTTCTTTAATAATTTTACCTTGATTTTTTAAACTTTCTGCATACTTTTCGGTCATGACCACCGAGGCATACACAGCCCCTCCAATAGCGGTAAGTCCTGCAACAACCCACCCTATAGGCGTTCCCAGGAAAGCCGTATTAAGCCACAGCCACGCGGTTCTTATTGCCGGTATCAACATACCCAAAGTAGTTAAAGTTACATTTAACAACCAATATGCTGCATTTAGTGCGCCTACTGTAATTGCTTGTGCATATTGTAAAGCCGTACCGGCAGCAATTAGGACGTTTCCTGCGGCCATGCGGGTAATATAGACCGCATGTTGTGCTATGGAAACAGTTAAAGCCTTTATATTATCCCAGTAGGCTAATGTCAACAAAGTAATACCGGTCACCCACCAACCAAAAGGAATGCTAACGATTAATGATAGTAGTCCTAAAATTAAATTTGAGGTAATGATTAGCATTTTTTGAAAATTTTTATTATTTCCCAAGTCGCTAATCTTCTTATTAATTTTATCAAAAGTCGCCGCTAAATTGTTGTTTTTTTTATCAAAAGCCTCTTCGATTGAAGTTGTGTCTTGAATTGCTTCTCCTGCTCTTTTTATTCTTTCTCTAAAAACATCTGCCTTACCTCCCAGGGTTGATAATATGGTGGCAATTCTGCCGGTTCCTAACTCAGCGTCTGCGAATGCCTCGGAGACTTGCTCTACATTGGCACCGTTTTTTACGAGCGCTTCGGAAACTTGAATAAGAGCTTCCGCGGGGTTATTATTTATTAATTGTGAAAATTCTTCTTTTGTTTTGCCTATTATTTTTGCATATTTTTCAGTATCAGTTGCTAATTTTGGTAAAACTTTAACCAATGCCGTTGATGCCACCTCTGCTGATTGTTTAAATTCTTCAAATCCTGCTCCAAGCCCGATGGCATCCGATAAATTAAAACTCGTAAACATTTGCTTTAAACCTGCCATTCTACCGTTAAAATCGTTTATAAACGGAACACTAGCAACGGTCTCATTAGCTAATGTTCTAATTGCATTACCTATTTTTAAGATTCTGTCTCCGGTGATTTCTCTATCCTCATAAAAGATATTAATTAACTTAACAAAAGTATCGGTTCCTTCCTCTATCGATCCAAAGTCTTTACCAAAGGCTACGGCTGCTTTATCAACCGCTTGTGTTACTCCTAACATATTTTGTTCAGCAACACCGGCTTTAGCTGCTACATTGGCAATTTCTGTCAATCCTGTTAACAAGGTTCGGGTATCAAGTTTACTTAATGAATTCACTAAACCATCTGCCCCTCCTTCTGCTTTTTCCAATTCTATTTCTAGGTTCGTTACTTGATCTGAAAGATCGTAAGCCGATTCTTTCATTTTTTTGGTTAATTCCAATGCTGCATGAAAACTTACAAATCCTAAAGCTAAATTTTTTACAGACGTGGTAAGACTATCAAAATTTTTCTTTAATGAATTAGTTACATGAAAGCCGATATTTCCGACACTGTTCATCGTTAAATTAATAGATTCAAGTTGAGAATTTAGTTTTTCAGCTTCAAGTCTATTGTTTATGATCTCTTTTTCAATACTTTTAAAACTTTGATCCCCGATGTTTTGAGAGGTTTTCAATCTTTGTTGGAGCTCTATAAATTCATTATCAAGACTTTTTACCTTTTGTTTAACTTCATTAATTTGTCCGCCTATAATACCGTCAAGATTTGCCGATTTCAATGCGTTAACCAGCCCCCTGCTATATTCACCAATATTGGTGCCTTCGCTGGATAATGATCTGTTAAAGGCATTGATCCTGTCTTGAAGCTTCCTTATTTCTTCATTAGACTTTGCAAGGTCTGCATCATTAATATTAAGTAAATCGACTTTGTTTTTTTGTTCGGCTTTTAATTGTCTAATTTTTGCTAATAATTCATTATAACTGTTCGTAATCTTTGTATTGCCTTGTTCTTGTTGAATTAATTGGTTTTTTTCTTCTAATCTGGCTGCTCGTAAAGCTTCCGCTTCGGCCCTGGCTTCTTTTTTTCTGGCGGTTTCTGAAATAAGGGCTTTTTCGGCTTTTATTAAGGCTTGACGCTCTTTCTCTAATTCAGAAGGATTTATAAGTAAATTAACGTTTTTCGCTAAATTACTTTTCATTTGAATAACCGTTTTTCTGGCTTCCTCAAACTCTTTGTTCACTTTCTGCATCCCGCTGATTACTTCGCTTTCTCCTAATAGACGGATATCGTATATTTTTGTTATTTTAGTATTATTCATAATTATTTAGGCTTAGGTATATCGGTATATAAACACAAAAGTCGGTTATATTGAGAATCTAATGTTTTGTCGTTGTTTGTAATTATTATATCTTTGAGTATACTTGATTGGCTAGGGTATATATTTTGATAATCTTCTTTTGTGATCGGATACCATTTCCTAAGTATACATTTTGTTGAGTCTTCATTTAATGGATTGTAGCCTTTAATTTCCAACAATTCCCATAATTCATCATTAATTACAATTCTTTCTCTATGAAACCAATTAGTGATATCAATATTTGTTAAATTAAATTGTGTAGTCAGCCATTGTCCATTATTCATAATAACAAGTCGTTGCGTGAAAAATCTTTTTAATAAACCTATTCCCGGTGTATAACCATTTTGATCTCCTATTTTTTCGTCTGAATATGATAAAACAGGGTCATTTTCTCCCCCTTTTTTATAATTAACAGAAAACATATACGGGTATTCGGTGAGGTCCTTGCCGTCAAATCTCCAGCCGCCAACTCCCGATACCATTCCTTTATAAAAACATATCTTGGGTAAAAACGTATTTTGAGCTTCTAACGATGAGGTATTACTGATGTTTTCCGGCACTAAACAAACCATTTGAGGAGGCTGATTGGTTATTCCCGCAAAATCATCAACTAAATAATGCATGGTAGGACTAAAATATCTGTTTTCAAACTCTTTTTTATCTGCTTTAAAACGCTCGTTAAATACATACTTACCGGAAGCCAAAGTAATTTTATAGCGATCTTGAACGGTTTTTAATGCTCCATCACCAGTGTCGTCTTTAAATTTAAATATAAATTCCCGGGCGTTATCGTCAAAAATTTCAATATAAGATTCTTTTGAAATATCTTCTTTTTCGGTCCAATTAAGGGTATTGTCTGTAAAAAAACCCTCTTTTAAATCCAACATATTCCTATTGATTGTGTATTTATGAGTGGGTTCAATTAATACCACTTTATTAACCGGATCCGTTTGAAAGGAAAGATTAAATAAATCAGCAATACCTCTCAAAAAATCATTAAATTTTTCTTTTTGTAAGGTTAAATATGAATCAAAAGAAATATTCCCCCCTACCGGTACTTTAAATGAATCTGTTGTAAATTCATCTACTCTTACTTTACATCTGCATACGGTTGCTGTTTTTGATCTAAATAATCTTAACCATATTTTACATATTATTTCATCGTTTGGATTTACAGTAAATTGTCTATATATACTGTCTAGCGATGCTCCTTGTGTTGCCCCGAATGAAGGGGCTTCATCGTCGCGTATATTGTCTATTTTTTGATCTTCTATTTTACCGTCTCTGATATGTATCCAATGGGCTTGTATTCGCATGTCGCTGGAAAAATCAAGTTTATAGTCATATGATAAACTTAATTTCATCATCACTTCTAAAGGCCCGTAATGCGGGGTATTATATTTCCATATCATTTCGGTACCTCCTCCCGTTGCGTCTATGCCTCGATAATCTCCTCCCTCAATGGTATTGTTGGCATCAAAACAACCACTATCTACGTTATCTCTTACATCTAAATCAATGTAATTTTCAAATCTTTTTCCGCTGCTGTTTTTAAACCATTTTTCACCTCCATTTGTTTTAGCTAAAAACTTGTGAATTTCATATTTAGTACCTTCCGAGGTTAAAAATGATCCAAATGTCCATGGTATTACTAATCTTCTAAAGTAAGAGGTTTCAAAAAAACAGCTTTTAATTTTATACCCGATACTTTTAAATCCAAAATACAATAACCAATACACGGACAAACTAGGGCGCATTGTTTTAATTGAATAATTCTTATCGCTTCCTTTTCCTTTATTTTCTCCATTATCGTATTCAGGATCCAGCCATCCGCCGTATTTTACAGGGGCAAACACATAAGGTAACTTTTCATTTGTACCGTCAAAATTCCAGGACTGTTCAATAGTTTCTTTATCAAATACAAATTCAATATGTTTGAGAAGATCATAAAAAGTAAGTTCTTTTAAATCAATGATCCAATCCGCATTATTTCCAAAGCAATTTAAGCTATAGGAAAGAGGTAACCCGTTTCTTTTCGTTGCTTTTTTAGGTATGGCTTTACCAACAAAAATTTCAAGTCCGCCTGCTTCAACGGTTATATTTCTTATGTTCCTATAGTTTTTGTTACGTGTATAATCCTCAATAGAGGTATTATGAAACGTGTTTAATACTTTTTGGTTGTTTAGTGTAGCCGGTATGGTTAAATCTAGACTTTCCGAGCTTTTCTTTTTTTGAAAATCTTGACTATCTTCTAATTTGTAATCAAATGTAATTGGTAAACCTGAATTAGCATCAATATCTAACTCTTGATTGTCTATTTGCAGTTTTAATTCGTTCATAGATCTATCTTAAATTAATATTTGGATTGGACATGGTAAATTTGATTTTAAATAAATATTCATGCCTGTCTTTAGGTTTTCTTACAATTAAATTGGTGTCTGAAATTACAATAGGTAAATACTCTTTTTTTATGGACGGCGAAAATCCGTTTGGTAAATTCATTTCAATCCATGCTTTAGGTGAATTTGAAATTTCTTTAATCCAATATTGATATTTTTCCCCGTAAAGATTTGTTTCTCCTTCGTAAATATCGTTTGAAGTTATATTTTTTCTATAAGTTCCACCTTTAGTACGGTCTAAAGGGTAATTTTGGGATTTTAACCATGTTTCAGACTTGGTTTCTTGGGTTATCTGTACTTTATGAAAATTGACAGAGTCTATTTCACCGAGAGAATTAATAAAATGGATGCGTATTTGACTACAACACATTAAAACATTTTTTCTCGTGGTTGCTAAGACGTTTCCTTCTTTATCACACGCGGATAGTTTCCACGATTTGATCTTGTTAAAATCTATTTTTTCAAATAAATCTTTGATGTTCGGGATTCCTTCGGGTATATAGACTACTTTCATAAAAATTTTAGATTTTATTGCTTCCTTTGTATCTTAATAATACGGCCGTTTTGTTTTTTGGAAGTATAGATACTGGTAATGATTTTCCGTTTATGATCGCTTCGCGAGTTTCTTCAGTTTCGTTTACAAAAAAGCCTTCATTACCTCTTCCTCCATGAGACCCTGGAATTGTCGGTGATTTATAAGGTATTTTAATTTCCGGTAAATTATCAACGGTTAAAGTAATTTTATTGTTTAAATTACCTCCAACCTTTCCAATTTGGTTGAATTCGGGCTCATTCGGGTCATATATGGACGGAAAATACCCATACCAACTTTCCACTATTTCATATACTTCTAATATTTCTTTTGGGATAATTGGATCATCCCACCATAGCAAACTACCTAATTTTATAGGGAGTAAAATTTTTTCTATTTCTTCTATTTTTTCAACTAAATTATTTACATTCATAAGTATGCATTCTTTTTGTATTGTACCGTCTTTTAATGTTGCTTCTATACATAAATAGTATATATCTTGTTCTAATAGTACGGGAAAATATGAGGAGTCTTTGTTTTTAAGATATATTTTTTCCGGTCTTTTGGTTAAAGGATATGTTGAATCGCTCCATTCTCCAGTTTTATAAGAGTCTAATAACTGCATTAAATCTTGCTGTTCTTCGTGCTGAATAACACTGTTTAAAACAAAAAATGAATTAGATATGGTACCCTGTCCGGGTATAGAAGGGGTTAATGAGGTTTCTTGTACCGGTTCTTTTTGTTCTGATACAGTAAATCCGTTAGTATCAATAAATGCGTTTCTAAATTTAACATGCACTTTTTTTAACGTATTGCTAAATTTAACCAATTCATTACCGTCCATCGGAGGTAAATTATAATTCATTACTTCTTGTAAGGCTTCTTGGATATCAAATTCATATTCCGGGTACGGACCTTTATTGTTTACATACATTGTTTTTGAAGATGTTTTATAGTATCTGTCGTCAATGTAAATATCACAATAAACCACCGGTGGAATTTGTGTTGAATATCCTGTTTTTTTTGTGGAAGCTTTTACCCTGAAAACAATAGGGCTATAAGAAGCGAGTAAGGACCCTTCAACAGGTTGGTGCGTTATATTATGAATGGGCATTATATAAGTTCATTTTTTTGTTTATTAAATTCTTTTTCAAAAATATTTTCCATTTCAGATAAAAACATTTTATCGACTTTAGGTCCTACATTTTCTAAAGCATTATCTAAAAAATTTTGTCTTTGTTTGTTTCTTGAGTACTTTTTAGAACCGGACGTACTCATACCTTCTTTTTTTTGAACATTTGCAGTAGCAAATGCAGCCCTTTTAGCTTCGTTTTCTGGTAATCCTCTGGTTATAAAATAGGCGGTTAAAGCATTAATATATTTACTTGTTTTTGAGTTGCTATGTCCTCTCCCGCTAAAAGGTATTCTATCGGCTTTTATTCCGTTGTTTACAATAAATCCATAATCAAGCATATATCCTTCTGCTCTGCAATTTGATACTTTTCCTTTGATCGAATTTTCGAGCGAACGAGTTAAACTATGTCCTTGTTTTATTAATTCTCTTTTAAAAGAATTATCTAAGGTTTTTATTGCTTTATTTAATATGTTTTGAGTTTTCAAAAGAAATAATTTTTAACTTTCTATACTCTTTTTCTAATTCAATTAATTCTTCTTTCATTTGCCTAAAATTGGTTAGAATTGTATTTAAACAAATAGAACATTCACTTTTTGTGTCGTGAGGGGCTATAAATTCATACCATATATCAGACAATAATTTCATATTTTTATTTTCCGAATTTGGTGAGGCATTTAATATAGGGTCCTCCTCTGTAATGATAAGTTCAGATCTTATATTATCAGGGATTTTTTTTGATAATTCTCTTATACTGCTCATAATTTAAAATTTAATTAATGTTGATGGAGTGGATGTAAATCTTTATTATTAATTTTTATATTTTTTAAACTTTCTAATTCATAGTCATTCAAAACACATTCGGAAAAAATTTGTACGTCAAAAATGAGCTTTACGCCATTAAGATTGTCGTTTCCAATATTGCTGACTTTCACAATTAAATCTTTTTTTTGACCGTCTCTAATGATGTTCCCATTAGCTTGAGTTACTTGAACAAAAGCTTTACGAAAATTTACAGCACATTCACGCATATCTTTCCAGTCTAATATTGTAGAGTGATCAGATGTATTGTTAAATACGTTAGTTTTTTTTATACCGGATGAACCATTAAAAGCTTGAGTTAAAAAATAAACCGTCAAAGTTAAATTTGAATAATCTCCATCTATATAATTGTCTAATTCCTCAACGGGTGGCATTAAAACGCATAAAGGATATTTTCTAATACTAGTGATTGACCCTAAGGCATCTTTAACTACTTCATTCAGATTTTCCGTATTTAGGTCATTCCCCGAATTATTGGTAGAAACATGAAACCTGCCTTGAATTACTTTTGACTTTGAAAGTATTTGTCTAAAAAGATCATATAAATTAAGTTCATTCATATTAATTTGTGTTTATTTATTCCATTTATTTAAATCACATTTTTCATTTTTAACAAGCGACTTTTCAAAAATCGGACACCCGCATATTTTACATGCTTTAGTTTTTTCATTAATACCGGATCCATTAATAATTTTTAAGAACTCTTTTTCTACAGCTTCTGGACATTTTATACAGATTTTTAATCTTTCTTTACTTAAACCTGTAGACTCTTCATTTGAATGTATTTTAGATTTATACCACCCCTCTACAATGTGTAAAAACTTCATTATTGTATACTTTTATATGTTAAATTAAAAACTTGCCTATCAATATTCCTAAAGTTGTAAATGCCAATGCAATTATTAATAGCGCTGAACATCCTTTTAACATATTTTTTTTTGTTATATCTTCCATTTCTTATTATTTATGAATTATCTGTTTTACTTAATTTATCGTAATAATCGCTAATAAGTTCATCGTAGTCGTTTTGCTCACTGGCCCATATCAAAACATCATATAGTTTAGTTTCTTTAACATTATCAAGATTGCTCTTTGTGTTGTTTTTATAAAAGATTACTCCCTTTTCTGCTACATATTTTAAAAAAGAAAACCAACCCCATTGCTCAAAATGATCTTTTAAATTTGGACCTTTTCGGCTTGTGTTTTCGGAGAAAACTGTAAACCCTTTGTATATATACTCATTGAATTGGATAAAAAAAAAGCTACTCCTAAGGCTATATCTAAAGGGAGTTCATACATTAATTTTAATCTTTCACTACCTTCTATGATCATATTTTCATTAAAAGATTCTCCTTCTTTTCTAAGAAAAATAGCGCATAAAAAAGGTAATGAATCCCATTTACCTTCTCCTAGTTCATATGAATTTTTAACAATTTGTTTAGCTGTTATAAATTCATTGAATGTTGTGTTAGATGTGTGCGATAATTCCGGTTTTTCAATATACCAGTACTCTCCCTTCCATAGATATCTGTTTTCTAATTTTCTGTCTTCATTATATAATTGATGAAAGCAAGAATAATAAACGTTAAGCATTTGATCTATGTTTATATTTTTCACTTCATCTAAAGATATTTCGGAAAAAAAAGAAAAATTTTTACAAGCAGTCTCAATTACGTGTTCTGTTAAATCTAACTCCATTAAAGGGGTTAATTTATTTTCTTCCTTTAATAGTTGTTCTACGGTAACACCTTTTTTAACAGCTTGATTAATTATATCTTCCCCCACTATTTTTTTGTATTTTTCATCAAGTTCTTTACCGTAAGTATTTTCATAATCAATTTTTTGTTTTAAAGTTATTTGACTTAGGCTTGTAGGGAAATTGTAGGTTTTATTTTGAAATAAGAACTTCATTATTTGCCTTATTTATTAGTTTTTCTTTTAGTTGAGACTACTAATAAATCAAATGATTTTTCTAATTCTTCGACAAACATATTTAAAGAGTCCTGTGTGTCAATTATGTTTAAACCTTCTATGAGAGATTTAAATTTTTCCTGATATAGTTTAGAGCTTTCTAAAGTATATTTTGACAAATTTTCATCTTTTAATAACTCAGAATTTTTTTTAAAGACTTCATCAATTTTTTGAGTGTTTAAACCCCCATCAGTATTTGAGTAATTGGAAGGATCCATAAATGATTTTAACCCTTCGTCCGATAGTTGTACTAATACTTCTTTAGATACTACCTTAACAATTTGTTCGTTCTTTATAATCTCATACAAATCATATTCTTTTTTTTCAACAATAAAATCTTCTTTTTCAAGTAAACTTATTTTATAATTTAGTTGGTTTAAATCTGATGTTTGTTTTTTTAGTAATTCTCTTTTTTTAATTTCAATTACCGCATTACGTAGTTCATCAATAAATTTAAAATTCAATGAAGGGACTTTTTCTCTTGTATATTCTACCCCTACTTTTTTTCCTAAAGCTCGGAGCTCCATCTCGTTGCAAGAATTTAGGATTTCTTTGTTTTCTCTTTTTTCTATACTATTAAAAATTTTATCAACTGATATTTTTAAATTTTCTAGTTCTTGATCTTTAGGTATTAGCTGTTGAGTAGATATTGGCTGAACATCATAAGCGGTTGAGTTTTTAAGTTTTCTGCCAAAAATATATTTCAATGGTTTATTGCTAATTTGTGTATCTTCATTTATTGACACGCCTATAGAATGTTTTAAAGAATTAATAAGCTTATTTAAAACCGTATCGCTTCTTAAAAGAAGACTAGGTTCATTTTTTAATACTTCTGATACTTTATTCTTTGTATCTGTGTAAATATCAATTACCTCTTGTATTTTAGAAATTTCGGACATATTTATTTAATTTTTTATTAATATTTATTTTAAAAATTGTCTAGTAAATTTTGTTTTCGACCTGACCATGATCTTATTTCACTCGGTTTATTGCAATCGAAATCCCACCACTCTCTCATCATAAAACCGTCTAAAGCGTCAGGAGATTCGCCGTTTAAATAGTTTTTCATAGACTCTTTTTTTATTAGTGATAGTTTACCGTCTGAATCCGGTTTATTTCTCTTAATGGCTTTTCTTTCCCAAATTAATCGCTCACGCAATGTCATTTTTTTATCGTAACGCTTATTGGCTATCTCAGGAGGTATAAAATATTCCCCTCTATTGACTGCATCTCCTGAACGAAAATAACATTGAGATTTTAAGTTATTATAGTTTTCTTTTTCTCCTGTTTTATTATTAGGCAAAGGAGAGGATCCATTATTAAATTCTCTAGCCCCATCAATAAATCCGTCTACAAATTGTCCTACACCATCGTTATCAAATAATATGTTAGAATAAGGAATACTCCATATATACGCTGTTTTTTTTATTAAATCTATAACCTCATTTCCTTTAGATTTTTCCAAGACATAAAAATCAATCAACTTCTTTCCTGACCATACAAAAACAGTAAATTTATTTGATCCCTTCAATGCTATGTCAGTCGTAATGTATTTATCTCCATCTTGTACAAAAGAATTCGTGAATATATCCATGAATTTTTTCTGGTTATATATATCGTTTTTATTTATCGCTGCTTTCCAGTTACCAAAAAGTAATCTTTGTTTTTCGATTTCTTCTTGAGCATTAAGGTTTCCAAGATATCCGGGATTTACTTTTAATAATTCGATGTTATCATAAATAGATCCACCGATAAAGCTCAAAGATTTTATATAATCTTCTTTTTTGGTATAACCTTTACTCATACTTATTTGTTCATCAATAAAGTCTTTTACTTTTAAATAGACTTCTTCCAATGAATCTCCCCACACATAGTTATCATTTTCGATGCAGAAATATCGTAAAACTCCTTCCCTTTCCGGTATCATATAACCGTAATTCGGAGACAATGGATCTTGATCTATCCACCATTCAATGAATTCTGCTACCCAACTGTCGGGGTCGGGGTTGCATGTTGCGCGTATATATGGTTTTATTCCGCACGTGGAACGGTTACGACCCAACATGTAAAAGAATTGCTTTTTTGTAAAATGTGTTAACTCATCAAAAGCAATAAATGGAATTTCGGATCCCTGCCAATCATACCTGTTATATTCATACTGCATATGAGAAAACTTAATTTTACTATTAGGAAAAATCCACTCAAGAGTAGTTTCTCTAGGCTCAGCATTTTTGATTGAGCTGTAAAGTTTGCAGGATGCGTCCCATAACCCCCCTTCTGCTCGTATCATTGGACTAGTTCTCCTGAAAATCACACCTCCAAAACCTTTAACGTATATATATCTAAGACCTTCTAATAATAAACAATATGTTTTTCCTACTCCTGCAGCCGCTCCGCTTATTAATATATCAGCAGGCGATGAAAGGGCTTTTTGCTGATAGCCGGGTTGTGCTTTTACTACTTGAACGTTCGAGTGAGTGGACATTAAAACACTAATTTTCTAATCTCTGTTATTGTCAGGTAATTGAAAAATGGTCACTTGAGGCAATACGCTGTCTTCATCTGCTGACAATGAAATTTTTTGATTTGATTTCCCCTCAACCCTCTCTAACCATGTTTTAATATATTTATGATCTCCCGAAATAGCTTTCGTAATTATTTTTACTGCTATTAATTCATTTAATGTAGTCTCACTTTCAACCTTTCCCTCTTGTGTCTTTTTTTTTCCGTCTTCATTAGTTAAAGTAATCTTATAGGTTATACTTTTCTTAATACCTAATTCTTGAAGCCATTCTGAAATGGTTTTGCCTTTTTTTCTTCCTCTATTTTTAGGCTGGTTTGTAGAGGAAAACCGAGTATTCTTCCCAACATCAGATAAATTCATTTTTTCATCCATAATTCCCGTTTTTTTTCCGTTTTAACGGCTTTGAAAATAGTAATTTAGTAATCTCCTTTTTGATAATAAATCATAATATCAGAAACTTTTAAGACATAAAAATTATCTAATTCTTGTGGTTTATACATATAATATAAATGATTAGTAATAACTTTAAAGCTCGCTCTAGCCTTCTTTCACCCTTTTTTAATGTAGCATCTAAACCAATAATGCATTAATTATACTAAGTATATAATGAAAACACTAAATATCTTACTTATTAAAAGTTAATGCCTTTACTGCCCATAGAAGTGCCCCTTCTAATTCCGTTATTGCTACAGAACACAATCTTTTCTGTTCCTGTGATTCAGAAGTAGCTCTTAAATCATTTAAGGTATCTATTTTAGCTGCAACATTTTTTTTAAATTGGTAAACTAATTCATTTCCTGTAGGAGGGTTATTTAACCCTACCAACTTTCCCCCGTAACTTAAATTTTGATTTTCCATCTTTTTTAGATTTTTTAGTAATAGTATTTATACAAAAATACTTAATTTTTATTTATTCAACAAATTGATTTAATGTTATTTAATTTATTTTAATTAAAGTTATACTTTAAGTTGTATTTTTTCTTCCAATTGCATTTCTGTTATAATCCTTGAGAGTTGAGCCTGTGAGATATTAAATATTTTTGATAAGGCGGGGATTGTATTTTCTTCGTTTGATTTAAAATATTGGTAAACCTTTATTTTCAAGTCTTTAGGAATATCATTATATCTTTTAATTTTTCTCATTTTGTTAGTTATAGTTTTCTTATTTTTTATTCAAATAGTTATTTACTGTTTCAATGAACTCTTCTAATGAATAACATACCTCTACTTTATAATCTTTTCTTTCTGCGTCTTCGATAAACACTCGTTGATTTTCTCGTAATTTTCCGTTTTTTGCCTTCATTTCGATAAACAACCCATGATACCCTTCTTTTCCACGCATAAGAAAAAGATCGGAGACCCCGGCCATAACTCCCTCTCCTTTCATTATGGCCGCCTCTATTTTGCCTCTTTTCCCTCCGTTTGGAATAGCGAAAATGGTTTCTTTGGGATATTGAAGCTTAAACCATTTGATACATGCTCTTTGTAACCGGCTTTCAGGGTTCTCGCGTTTTTTTCTTATTTTAATTTCTTCTTTATTTTCCATTTTTTTATGCTAGTATTCTTTTTAACGGCTCTGTTATTTTTCTAGTTTACTCATATGAATAATTATGTTTTTAAAATTAATACTTCCAGTCTTGTGGTTTGTCAATCCATTCAAAGCTATATACCCATACCCACGGATTTTCATCCCACGATTTAAATCCATATATGGATTGCCAAAGAGATTGAAACCCTTTTCTAGCGGATGGCAAATGAAATTGACGTCCATGATTATAATCATTATNACAGAAAACCAGCAGAAGGCCCACCATACCCCTCATAGAATCTTTCAATTCCCTCTTGCATAGCTTCTTCTTCTATAATATCTTGCAGTCTCTCAACCCTTACATCTGTTACTTTAAGAAATGTCCTCGCGGCTTCTTTTGGCATATGTGTAGAAGATTTCCATTTAATTAAATTATGGTATTCTTCCAAATAATCGGAATTATATTTTTGTTCATATAAATATGGTTCTTCTAGATCGTCACTATACTCCCATTTTTCTCTTACCCACAGAATAACTCCTTTTTTTGTTGGATTATCTTCTAACAAATTATCAATATTAATATCTACATTCGCCATATCTTTGCTTGTTACTCCCTCCTCAGTTGCTCCTGATAGATATTTTCCCCCTTGTTCTACTGCCCATTGTTTTGTTGGCTGTGGTTTAATTAGTCTTCTTGTCTGGGTTTTTCTCCCCTCTAGTATAGCTTGAATCATCGGAGTTGAAAAATTAATTGGTATATAGGTGTTTTTAGTTTTTTTCATTTGTTTATATTTATTTTTCTTATTCCTTTTGACGTTTGTTCCGCTAAACTTTGGATATTTTCATAAGACATTTCTAAGCATTCTTCATAATCAAGTCCATAATCTTCATTACAATCTTCACGTAATTGATCTGTGGATTGAAAATCTTTTGATATTTTCTTTAGAGCATCTAACATTAAATTGAATTCCTCTGCTTGTCTGTATGTTATTGTGATTTTATTATTTTTCATTTTTTATATTTATTATTTAAGTAATTTTCTATATCCGTTAATTCTAATACGATCCCACGGCAATACAATTTGTCATCATCATAAATGTCAAATGTTGCATGAGGGATATCTGTTGTTATTAACCATGAACAGTCTAGTTCTTCTGGACACCATTGAATTTTAATAGGGATTATTGGTAAAATAAAATCCATATTGTAATCTTCTAAGATTTCTTTTATTTCATTTATTTTTTCTTGTGATATATAGGTTAATTTCCTGTTTTTATCTATGTATAGATATTTAGTATCTTTTTCATAAACTGCAGCCACGTCCAATATTAACCCTCTGAATTCTAAAAAATCATAAGAATACCCGAAACAAACCAAAAGCCCATTTTTTTCGGCTTGTATGTGTTCTTCAGTGGTCATTTTTTCTCCATATTGTCGGCCATTTAATAATTGCGCTAATTCTTCTTTTTTCATGATTTTAGTTTTTTATTTAGTTTTGTCAATAACAGGAGTTTTAAGAGATAAACAGTTTAAATCTTTAATTAAGTTTTTAACTTCTTTTTCTGTATCAAAATATTGTGAGAATGCTATTATTATCCCGTTTCCATCTTCCATAAAGACTATCCATGTGTTATCGAAAGCTTGTTTAATTATAAAATGTTCTTTGTTTTTAGAATTTCTTAATACTGATTTTATTACTTTTTGACAATCAATTTTATTTGTATATGAAAAGCTTTTAAGTATAATTTCACCCTTTTCGTTTATCAAATCGAAATAGAATCGATAATTTAAATAGGTTAATTCGACTTCGTCTGTGTGTATTTCAAAATAAAATTTTTTCTTGTTTGCAGAATGTTTCATGATTTTAGTTTTTAAATAATTATTATTTAGTTATGTCAATAACAGTGGCAAGATTAGATATATGTTTTAATTTAATAATAAAGTTTCTAGCTTCTTTCTCTGTATCAAAATATTGTGAGTATGCTATTATTATCCCGTTTCCATCTTCCATAAAGACTATCCATGTGTCATTGTAATCTTGTTTAATTATAAAATGTTCTTCATTTTTAGAATTTTTTATAACTGATTTTATCCATTTTTCACATTTATTTTTTTGTTTATAAAAATAGCTTCCTAAATAAATATTACCTTCTCCGTCTCTTAAATATAAATAGAATAAATTACCTTTAGCTTTGTCTATTTCAAAAAAGTATTTTTTGTTGTTATTTGAATCTATCATGGTTTTAGTATTGTCAATAACAGGAGTTTTAAGAGATACGTTTTTTAAATCTTCAATAAAGTTTTTAGCTTCTTCTTCTGTATCAAAATATTGTGAGTGTGCTATTCTTTTGCCGTTTCCCGCTTTAAGATAAACTATCCATGTGTCATCGTAAATAATTTCTACCTCAAACCGAAATTCATTTTTAGAATTTCTTATTATTGATCTTATCCCTTTTAGACAATTAGTTTTGTTTGTATATCGCCAGCTTTCTAGGTAAATATTACCTTCTTCGTCTTTTAAATTGAAATAGAATAAATTGTGTTGATCTTTGTATATTTCAAAAAAGTATTTTTCGTTGTTATTTGAATGTTTCATGATTTTAGTTTTTTAAAGACGGAGTTAATATTTTTAAAACTTCTTCCTCCGTAAACATCCTGAATTTTCCTTTTTCATCAAACCCGTAATATTTATCGGGCTCTATCCTTATCCCTAAAATATACCCCCCAACTAGCGCAGAATATGATGTTAATGGATTGTTATTTTTATCGTATTTAACAATAATTACTAATCCATGATGCGCTTTTACTATTGATCTGTTACCTACCGTACATGTAATGGAGTTTTTACCTTTGGTTTCGCTTAAGGAACAACTTCCAAAAGTCACGCAACATGCTTCGTCTCCTTCTGTATAACTTTGGGATTGATATCCTAAGGTTACACTATGTGAAAATTCCCCTTCTGTTTTGCTATTTGAATTCTCACCAAAAGTCACACTAAATGCGAATTCTTCTTTTGTATAACTTTGTGAATGATACCCAAATGTTGCACTGTGTGAGTTGTAGCCTTCTGTGCGGCTTTGAGATAACTTACCTAAAGTAGCACTTGGTGATTCATAACCTTTTGTATAACTGTTTGAATACTCATCAAGTGTTGCACTAGGAGAAAAATCCCCCATTGTATCGCTTTGTGACTGATTTCCTAAGGTTGCACTAGGAGAAAAATCCCCCATTGTATCGCTTTGTGACCGATAACCTAAGGTAGTACTAGGAGAAAAATCCCCTTCTGTTTCACTTTTTGATTGGCTCCTCAAAGTTACACATGGTGACCCATGCCCTACTGTTTTGCTTATCTTACTTTTACTAAATAATTCTTTTAGCTTTCTGATAATTTTATTAAGAAAATTTTCTTTTTTCATGGTTTAGTCAATTATTACTTGTTCGTCTATATATTCTTTAAATTTCCTTTTTTTATTAAATCCATACCATCGATCTGATCTAATTTTTACTCCTAAAATCTTTTTACCTACCTTCGCGCTGTAAATTTTTTTTAAATTTCCGGCTTTGTCATATCGTGCTATAACAATAAAACCTTTTTCAGATTTAACTCGAGAATATTTACCCATAGCAATTGCTGTGGAATTTTCATCTTTTGCATAAGATAGAGAACCATCACTAAGCGTCACACTATGTGAATTTTCCCCCCATGTATAACTCTGTGAACAATTATCCATAGCTACACTATGAGACTCTTTACCTGTAGTGATACTTGTAGATTTATATCCCAAAACTGCACTGTGAGCAATATTACCTATTGTTTTACTAGTTGAATAAAAAGCCATGGTAACACTATGTGATGCCGGACCTTTAGTTATACTTTCCGTATAATTAGTCATGGTTACGCTAAATGCG
>NZ_WINW01000002.1:34861-148310 GCF_009827885.1 Apibacter sp. B3546
TCTTTTCCTTCAGTTATATACTCTGTATAATCATCATAACCGATAGTAGGATTATTATTTTTGTTTGTAATTTGTTTTTTTGAGTATTCCATTTTTTTATAATTTAGTTTATTTTTATCTTGATTTATTTATAAAGATTTACTTTCTGTTAATACGTCTGAAGAATTAATAATCAATTCTTTACAAAGACTGTAAAAATATTCTTGCGTAAAAGGAAAATTGAACTTATCCCATAAAATATAAATCGGTGTTAATATTGCCAGGTAATTATTGATCATACGTTCTTGAGCTTCTAGTCCGGCAAGATCTTTTTTAAGTTGTTTGGCAATTGATGAGTATATTTCATCAAGTTTAGTTACAACAACTTCTCTATACCTGATAATATCTAAAATAAGCGAGGACAAACCGGTTTCTTCCCAACTCTTTAATAAATTATATTCTTGAATTTCTTCCGTTGTATAAGGCTTTTTAATAAAAGATAAAAGTAAAGATCTGGTAGCTAAGGAATTATCATCGCGTACCGGATAATATTGACCGGCATATATTAAAGATGAATTAACATTTGTAATTGAAGTTCGATTATCAACGGTAGCTTGCCCTTTTTCTCGTCCTCGTCCGTCATAAGCTCCTTTCATCGATTGAAACATAACATCGTGTATATTATCGTGATATTCTTCTAAAAAGGATATTGCGTTTTTTGTTCGAGCCAGTCTTCTGGTAAATCCTACAACGGTTCCCGAGTTTAAATCAAATGGATTCATCTTATAGAAGAAAAAGTTATGCAAAGAGTCTCCAAATCTTGATTTTCCGGATCCTTTTTCTCCGAATAATCCTAAATGAGGAAAAAAAGAAAATCTTTTAATTAAAATATCGCGAAATAAAGAAGCAAACACAAAGCCTATCCCCACAATTCCTTTATCTCCATATACTTTTACCAATTGAGACATCCATTGATTTATACTTATCGGGGACTTTCTATAAACAAAACATCTGTCGTTTTCGTACGGGTCATCATCTTCTCTGTTATATTTATATATCTCAGAAAAAGCAGGGGAGTAATAATGTTTAATGTTTTCTCTATATTCTGAATTTTCTTCATCCAATCCTTCAATCTGAATAATTCCATATTTATTGGTTCTTTTAAATTGATTTTCAAAATAAATTCCATCAGCAAAAGCAAAAAAACCTTC
This sequence comes from Apibacter sp. B3546, assembly GCF_009827885.1. NCBI lineage: Bacteria > Pseudomonadati > Bacteroidota > Flavobacteriia > Flavobacteriales > Weeksellaceae > Apibacter > Apibacter sp. B3546. Next base: position 36,052 of record NZ_WINW01000002.1, read on the forward strand.
ATTTTGCCAGCCTAATGTTTTTAACTCATAGGCCATTATGAAATCATTTAATATTTTTTTTGTAACCAATTTAAAATGCAGTGTAGATACATTACCTTCAAAGAAAAAAAATCCTTCTTGAATTAATGTTTCTTGTATTTTAGAAAAATTAACAAAATCTTTAGAATCAAAATCAATTAAGCGTTTATGGCCTAATTCATTAGTGATTTCACAAAGCCTTTTATTATCATTTCTTCCGTAGATGTGAAATAAGGCTTGAATAACAAAATTGGTCCCTTTAAAAAAATTACCATCTTTTGATTGGAAAAAATAGGCTTTATCTATTTCACAAAATCTATCTTTAATGTATTGTTCTTGATTCGCCCCGGGAGGAAGAAGAACATCTAATTTTACATTAGTAGTAGTAGATAAATCAGTTTTAGTTGATTTTAAGTTATCAAGCTTTTCATCTACAATTTTTTTTAAAACGGATTGTTTTTGTTTTAAAACTTTAGAAAGATCTTTAATATATAGATCTCTTTTAATTTCATCGGAAATAACACATAGAGTATCGCATATTTTTTGCACCGCAAAAGATATATCGTCAGGCGTTTCGCAATTTTTAATCAAATTTACAGCCTTCCAGTTTACGGCATCAGTCAAATTATCTTCTACCCATTGGATTAATTCAGTTCCTTTTTCACGCGCAAGATCATCAGGATCTTTGCCTTCGGGAGAAATAATAGTAGAAACTTTAAAGCTTTCCTTTAAAAGAATATCAATATCTCTAAATGTAGCTTTAAGTCCGGCTACATCTCCATCTCTCCATATTATTACATGGGCGCACAGTTTTTTTAATATTTTGGTGTGTTCAACAGTTAAAGACGTACCGCAAGTAGCAACAGCAAAAGACACCCCGTTTTGATGTAAAGAAATTACATCTGAATATCCTTCAACAAGAATAACTTTATTTTGTTTCCTTATCTCTCCTTTAGCCTGGTAAAGACCATAAAGGACCTTACTCTTATTATAAAGTATGGATTCAGTCGAATTTAAGTATTTGGCATACTTTAAATTTTCCGGAGCATCATTTCTTCTGCCACCAAAACCAATGACTTCTCCATAAAAATTTTGTATTGGAAAAACAAGACGGTCAATAAAAAAATCATAAGCTAGTTGATTTATTTCATTGGTTTTTGTCAGACCTAATTCTTTTGCTGCTGCTAAATAGCCTAATTCGATGGCTTCTTTCGAAAAAGAATTATTTTTTTCTTTAGGCGCATATCCAATTTTAAATTGAAGTATAGTTGAATCATCCCATTTTCTATTAGAGATCATCTTCTGTGCCCAATGTGTTGGAGGCAATTCAGAGAAAAACTTAATATATTTATCACAGGCTAATTGTGTTATTCTTTTTTTTATTTGATAATCTTCATATTTATTTTTCTCCTCATCATTGGTAAATTCTTCGTATTCTATAGCAATATTATTTAGTTTGGCCGCCTCTAACAATGCTTCATAAAAACTTATAGATTTGTATTCCATGATAAAATTAATGGCACTACCTCCTTTCCCTGTTGAAAAATCTTTCCAAATTTGTTTAGACGGGGAGATCATTAAAGAAGCTGTTTTTTCTGAGCCAAAGGGAGATAAAGCGCTATATCCTGAACCTGATTTTTTAATGTTAACATATTTTTCTATAACACTAACTACATCAATAGCATCCAATATTTTATCTATACACTCTTTCTTTATATATTTCATATTTTATTTTTTTTAAAGGAATCCTTATAAAAGGATTCCTTATAAACAAGAAAAAAAGATCACTAACTATAAACTATCTATTTTATAGATTCTAAAATTTCATTTATTTTATCTAAATGCGGTTTTATTTTATTTTGACATTCAAAATAGTCCTTACTAATAGTTTCGGCCGTTGTACTTTTCGCTTTTTTTGACAAAATTTGTCGAACAAAAGTTTCTGTGACTTGCCACTTTGCTGCTATTCTTTTAATTAATAGAATATTCCATTCATTTTTTTTGCTAGATTTGTTGTTCATAATTAAAAAGTATATCGACTTATATTTTATTTGAGAACAAATATAGTATGATATTTTCATACTAGAAAGAAAAAAGTAAGATATTTTCATACTGAAACAAAAAAAATATAAGATTTTCTCATACTTTATTTATATAATCTATTAATAATGAATGATATAGATATTTTATTAAAAATTTTTGAATACCTTTTTGATAATAAAATTATAAGAAGCCAAAAAGAATTTGCCGAAATCATAGGTGAATCAAAGGTTGGTTGGAATGATATTAAAAAAGGAAAAAAGAAAGTATCTATTATTCACTTACGTCATATAGCTTCAAGATTTAAGGAATTTAACCGAAACTTTATATTCATGGGAGAGGGGACCTTGTTAGAAAAGGAAGAATTAAATAATCCAGCTGTTGTTGAAAAAAATGCAGAAAATTCAAAAGATAGCGACAAGTCATTGTTACAAAGAATTGAATTTATAGAGAAGCGTTTAAAAATAACAGATAAAAAATAGAACAATTCCATAACCCATATATTTATATATACTTGAATTTTAGTATTGTAATTTCTTTTTTTCAATCCCTCCGTGGTCACAAAACAAGAAAAAAAAAACACTAAAATTCAAGTAACCTACTGAANATAATAGGGTATATAAGTAAAATTCGTTGAGTTATAATTTGGCTTTTTTTTAAATTTTTAGAACAGAATATAGAACAAGAATTTTTTTTGTTCTAAAATAAAAAAAAGTNAAAATGTCAGATCCATACGAAAAAATATTAAATGCAATCCCAGAAGAAGATTTGAAAAAAATATTGAAAAAAATGGGGTATGTTAAAGTAAAAGAAAAGGAAGAAAAAAAATTAAAACCTAAGCCTATGACAGAAAAACAAAAGATAATGGAAGAGTATAGGCAACTACTTTTAACGAAATATTTTAAATCAAGAAATACAAAGTAGTAAGAATAAATTAAATTTTTATAAAATACTCATTTATTAAAAAAGAGAGGGTACTAAGAAAATTTAACTAGTTAATACAATTTTACATTAAATTTTTACTACTTCCGTTTTATTTACTATTTCTAATTTCCAATAGTCTTTTTAATGTTTCTGCTCAATATCAAATCCCCCTCTTGAAGACTTTCTTTATTACTATTATCCATACTATTGCCCTTAACTTCAATCATAATAAAATATCCCTTTAATTTTCTGTCAACAGATATAGGATAGGTAGGTAAATTTTTTATAAAATCTGTATTATCAAAATTTTTTTAATTATCGGAAATAGCATATTGGCAAATAATCGAAACTTGCATCTACATAATGCCTGCTTTAAGTTTTAAAAATTTTTTTCGGTAAATTATTATGGATTTGTTGGTAATGAAAGCGTAAGAAAAAATAAAAATTAATAGGAAATTTATATTTTTGAAAATGATTACTAAATTCAGATACGATATTTCTTTTTTAAGAGCTTTTTCTGTTATCTCAGTCTTATTATACCATTTTAAATTTTCTTATTTCAAAGGAGGATTTATTGGAGTTGACATTTTCTTTGTAATATCTGGTTATTTAATGTCAAAAATCATTTTATCAGGATTTGAGCAGCATAATTTTAATTTATTGAATTTTTATAAAAGTAGAGTTTTAAGAATATTTCCTGCATTATTAGTAATGATTTTGTTTTTTTCAATAATCGTATTTTTTCTTTTACCAACTCAATTTTTAGTTTATTTAAAAAGTGCATTTTCCAGTAGTTTGTTTTTTTCTAATATTTATTACTACTTGAATAGTGGGTATTTTGATCAATCTTCTCAATATAATTTTTTACTTCATACATGGTCTTTAGCTGTTGAGTGGCAATTTTATCTTATATATCCCCTTCTCTTGTTGATCCTAAGAAAACTATATTTAACCAATAGATGCCTATTTAAAAAATTTTATTATTTATTAATATTATTTTCTCTTATTTCAATGTTATATCATAACAGTAATAGTAATTCCTTATCATTTTATATTTTTTATACAAGAGCCTGGGAGATGATGTTGGGAGGAGCAGCTTTTCTAAATGAAAATAAATTAAAAAAAATATCTGAAAAATATAAAATATTGATCACCATTCTTTCTTTTATCGTGATTATTTATTTCACTTGTATAAATGATTTCAATGGTATTTGGCCGAATTTAATAACTATTATTCCGGTATTTTGTATTTCAGTAATAATTTCTATAAATTATGATTTTAGTATATACAAAAGTAAGATGGTTAATCACATTGGAGATTTATCCTATTCCATATATTTATACCATTGGCCATTTTATGTTCTAAGTTTATTCTTTGCTTTAGATACACGGGTTAGATACAGACTATTATTTATTTTATTGTCAATTATAATTTCAATTTTATCTTTTCATTTTGTTGAAAAAAGAAAATATGATAAAAAAGTTAAATATTTGTTATCAGGCAGCTTTATATTATTTTGTATTTCATTTGTTTTAACAAAACTTGATGCTAATATTTATTTTAACAAAATTGGAAATCTGATTAACATAACAGCTAATTATAAATATAGTAATGAGGCTAATGAACAGTACAATTTGGGCAAAAAACATCTATTATCTACTCAAAAATTTGAAGATTATAATATAAAATATTGGGCAGTAAAAAATGATAGATTAAATGTTATATTATTGGGTGATAGCCATGCAGGAATGTTTTCCAAAACAATCAATAATCTTTTAGAAGAAAATAATATAAATTGTATACAAGTGACAGCAGATGCTACATATCCCATGTTGCATTCGAAGAGTCAATTTAAGGGGCCAATTAGCTTTTTTAACTATTTTTTTAAGATATATTTCCCTTTAAATCTTGAAAAAATTAAATTAGTTTTAATAAGTGCTAATTATGCAGCATATTCTAAAGATGAATTAATAAAAAAAATTAATTTTACTGATACGTATTTTAACAAATACAATATTAAAGTACTTTATTTAGGTCAAACAGATATTTATCCAATAGATTATCCAACCTATTATTATTTAAAAACCACCTATGGTAATGAATATAAAAATGATATAAAAAATAAAGAAAATTTAATTGAAATTAATAATTTCTTAAAACACTATTTGGGTAATAAATATATTGATTTAATGAACTATAAAATTAATAAGATATCTCCTAATTATATTCCTTATATGTATGATACGAATCATTTAACTTATTATGGTACAGAACAATATAAGCATCCTATAAAAAACAGAATATTAGAAGTAATAAATTAAAAAATTAAACTTTTTTATTTGTTTCTTATATCTTACTTGGAAATATGAATAAAATCGTTCTCAAAATGTAAGTAAGAACCATGAGATAAAATATAAATAGGTAAAATAAATATGAATCCTGAATTATCTAAACTATTTGAATAATAAGAATAAGCTTGATTGAGGATTGGATCCTAATAATATTTTGAATCAGTTTTTCAATCTTAATTATTTTAGTTTAAAATACATATAGTTTATTTCAGGATAACCTCTTTCTCTATATAACGCTAATTTTCACTAATTGTATAGTTTATAGACGCATTCAATCTTTATTTACGAATAATAGTTTTACCTAAAATGAATTTTCACATTTATAGTATGATTTAAAACTTTTTTAATTCTAGATAGATCAATAGATCATTTTAAATAAAAAAGTTTAAAATATATTTTTAAATAAAGATTTGTTAAGTATTTAATATTTTTTGTTTTTGAGAAAGATATTCTGTTTCTGTCAAAATTCCCTTTTCTTTTAATTCATGTAATTTCAATAATTGATTTGAAATTTTAAAAGAAATATCTTCAGATAAATTTTTTGGAGTATGTTTAATGATCATATTTATGGTATCTTTTATTTCATTAGCATCTCGAACTCCTATTTGATATACTTTTCTAATAAATAATTTACTTATATCAACTCTATGTCTTTTAAAAAAAAGCATTGTACCAGGGTCAAAACAATCAATTAGTACCGCTGAATTATTTATATCTTTAATAAATATTTTAACACATACTTTTGTAACATATTTTTGTTTATGATGAGACTTGGTTGAACCTCCTACAACTGTTCCAAACAAACCAAAAAAAATACGGCTAAAAAAACCTCCTGCTACAAATTTCCTATTTGATAAATTAAAATATGTTATATCTTCAATGAATTTAACACCTAAAATATCTTTGAAATCAATATATATAGGTTCAGATTTACCTTTTAAAATAGCTATCTGTTTTCTTTTATCATCTACATTAAATGTGTAAAATTTACTATAACCAATAATCGTTTTTGAAGGAGTAAAATTATTATTAGATTTTAAAGGATTATCTTCGTCAATACGGCATTGAGATATTTCATAATATCTCCATATAATATACAAAATTGCTAATGTTATAATAATGATAATAAAAATTTTCATTTTAATTAAATTAATATATTATTGTTATTTTTTTATTTCTAACTAATTAAGATTTAATATGTTCATTCAAACATTTATGAAAGACCATAATCCCTAATCTAAATTTTTTAGTAATTTTTAATAAAAAGATATAAGGTTATTCATAAATTTTAAATAAAATTTCAATTATATTATATTTTTTTAAGAACCAATTTTTTGAAGAGCAATTCTTCTATTTAATAAATAATAAAGCTTTACAATTTTTTATTATAAGATATTTATAATATAATTTGAATTAAAGAATCTATATATTATCATTTTAAAAATAAATCTCTTTTTAATATATATATTCTTATTTTTTTTCAAATATATAAATTATTTTATTTATTTAGCTTAATAAAAGAAAAAAATTATTTTCTTTTAATATAAATATTTTATGATCTCTTATACATTGCTTTATTCATAAGAGATAAATCATATTTTAACTATTTTAAAAATTTAATATAACTTATAAATATTTTTAAAACGTTTTATTAAAATATATTGATTAAATTAAAATAATTGATTATATACAATTTAAGTTTAAAAAAGAGGTAAGAAAAATCTTATCTGAACTTAAATTAATTTTATATTTTATTAATCTAACAATTAAATACTATACATATAAAATTAAGATAGCTAAGTTGGATACATAACATTTTGACAAAAACATGGAATTATATTTGTATATATAAGTAACAATTATTAAATAAAAAAATCCTGAGTTTTTATCTCAGGATTTCTTAAAGACTAATCAGATGGTTCTGCAAGTGATATATTTTAGATTAACATTCAAATTATATATATAAAACTCTTACTATTGAAAAATAACTTGTATATGATATTTTTTGAAGTTATAAAAAAATAAAAAGGTTAGATTACGGAATTCCGTAAAATAAAAAATAATATTATAGTAAATTAGGCTTTTCTTACTATGGAAGTGATATTTTTATGTGTTATTTATTTTTTAAAAACATATTTTTTACTATAAGTCATTTATATTATTAGATAGGATAATTTAATATTATATTACATAGTTAATTTTAAATATTGATAAAATTTTTTTATTAATAAAGTAAGCTTAAAAAGCTGTTAACTAATATTTTTAAAAATCTTCTCTGGGTAGTAGAGGATCAATTTTGTTAAATATATACCTTCACTATTTTAAATTAATACTTAACACTCTTCACTGCATTTTATCATAAAAAAACTAAATTTTATTTTTAATAATTTTTACAGTTTTAATAAATAAAATAATAATATGAATTATATAAAAAAAAATAAATATTTTTTGATTAAATCATACTAAAATTTTATAATATTTGTATATGATAAATATTATATTTATATAAATAAAATAATTTTATATATTTGTAGTATTAAAATAACAGATAGTTAATTTATTTTAATTTTTATATAACCTAATTTAGTATAAACCTTAAACACTAAACTTTATGAAGCATATTAGACCCTCTATTTCATTACTCACCTTAATTTATTTTATAGCAATGATTTGTGCTGTATATGTTAGTATACGTATTTTAATTAGATAATAAAATAATTATAGATTAATTTTATTTTTTGAGTTTTGTATTATAGCCTCCTATTATAGGAGGCTCTTTTAATTTGTTAAAAAAGGAATTAATTATTCAACATTTATTTTTTTAATTTTAAAAGCAAACTATTACTAACCACACTAACGCTGCTTAAAGCCATGGCAGCACCGGCAACCATTGGATTTAATAAAAAGCCATTGATAGGATATAATATACCCGCAGCGATAGGAATACCTATTATATTATAAATAAACGCCCAAAATAAATTTTGTTTAATAGTTTTAACCGTTTGCTTGGAAAGTTTAATTGCCTCAGTTATTTTTTGAAGATCTCCTGAAATTATAGTCATTTTAGCAACATCAATGGCAATATCAGATCCACGACCCATTGCGATACTAACATCCGCTTGGGCGAGGGCAGCACTATCATTAATACCATCTCCGACCATAGCCACAATTTTATTTTTAGGCGAAGCTTGAAGTTTTTTTATATAATCAATTTTATCCTGTGGAGAAACCTCGGCTTTAAATTTGTTAATTCCTACTTCAGTAGCTACATAATTAGCTGTAGTAGGATTATCTCCCGTTAACATATGAACCTCAATTCCTAACATTTTAATCTGCTTAATAGCAGTTAGGGAAGTTGGTTTAATCTTATCTGAAATAGATATTCCTGCAAGTATAGTATTTTCATTAGCAAATAAAATAGTAGTAGTAGCTTGTTTAAACTTATTATCTAACCAATTTTTAACTTCTTTATCAATGGGAACTGAATGTATAGATAACAAAGAAAGATTTCCAATAAAATATTTTTGATTATTGTAAATACCAATAATTCCTTGCCCCGATACATTTGTAATTTCCATGTCAGGAATAAAAGTTATGCTTTTATCATTCAAATAACTAACAATAGCCCCGGCTAAAGGATGTTCAGAGGATCGTTCAATACTATATAAAATATTTTTTTCTAGATCATGCGTTGAACTAAACCATTTAAAATCTTCAATCTGAGGTTTACCTTCTGTAATCGTACCGGTTTTATCCAAAACTATCGCATTTATATTTTTTGTATTTTCCAAACTTTCTGCATCTTTAATTAAGATACCTTTTTCCGCACCTTTACCGATACCTACCATAATGGCTGTTGGAGTTGCTAATCCTAAAGCACACGGACAAGCAATAACCAATACGGTTACAAAGCTTTGAAAACCATAAATTATCCCTTGTTTACCGCCGAAAATAATCCAAACAATCATCGATAAACAAGCAATAATAAAAACTGTAGGAACAAAAATTCCTGCAATTTTATCAACCAATTTTTGAACAGGAGCTTTACTGCCTTGTGCTTCTTGCACCGTTTGAATAATTTGAGATAAAAGAGTATCTTTACCCACTTTATCTGCATGAAATTGAAAACTTCCTTTCTGATTAATCGTTCCTGCAAATACTTTTGAACCTTTCACTTTTTCAATTGGAATGGGCTCACCACTGATCATACTTTCATCAACATACGAATTACCCGATAGAACTGTTCCATCCACCGCAATCTTTTCACCCGGTTTTACTAAAATGGTCATTCCAATTGAAACTGACTTAATAGGAATTTCATTTTGCTCATTTCCTTGAATTACAGTAATTGTTTTAGGTTGTAAACCTATTAACTTCTTGATGGCATAAGAAGTATTCCCTTTTGCTTTTTCTTCTAATATTTTACCTAATAAAACGAATGCAATAACTACAGCTGAAGCTTCAAAATATACATGCGGTTGCAATCCGCGTTTAATCCAAAACGAAGGAATTAATGTATTAAAAACGCTAAAAATATATGCGGTTCCCGTACTTACCGCTACCAGGGTATCCATATTGGCGGATCTATGTTTTGCTTGTTTATAAGCTCCCTTAAAAAATTGTTTTCCAAAAATAAAAACAACCGGTGTAGCTAAGATCCACATGATGTAATTTGCCCAATGTTGATGCATGAGTGACGGTGTCATTCCTATAATTAGTAAAGGAATGGAAAAAATCATGGCACCGATGGTTTTCCTTTTTAGAGCTTTGTAATGATTTTTTTGTATTTCTTCCAATGAATTTTGCGAATCATCATTTTCTTTGATAATCAAATCATAACCTGCTTCTTGGAGAGAGTCTTTCAATTTTTGCGGGGTTATCATTGAAGGTATGTATTCAATGTATGCCATTTCATTTGCATAATTTACCGAGGCGTTTATTACGCCCGGTTGCATTTTTAGAATATTTTGACTGCTATTGGCACAAGATGCGCAACTTAAGTTGAGTAAAGGAAAGTTGTTTTTAGTAACCGGAACTTTAACTTGTAAGTCTGTTAGAATCGGAACAGCCTTGGCTATGGCTTCATCAGGGTATTTACTGGTTATACGGATCCTTTGATTATTTAATTCTAAATTGCATGTATCAATTTCTTTTATAGATTGTAAAGCTTGGGTAATCTTGGAAACATCAGATTCATCAATGTTATTATTGAAGGGTATGTAATAATATACCGGATTATTTTTTTTAGAAGAATTCATAATTTTATTTCAGACTGAATATAAATTTAACTATCTATTTACCTATACAAAAGTAGGTTGAAAAGTATTGGAATATGTTATACAATTATGGAATAAATTTATAGTACAAAATTTCCTTAGTTTTTCATATTTTTGCAAAAGATTTAAAAAAAGGCCTCATAGTTCAATGGATAGAACAAAAGTTTCCTAAACTTTAGATGTGAGTTCGATCCTCGCTGGGGCTACTACGAAAAGACTTAATCTATTGTTTGCAGTATTTTGAGTCTTTTTTTATGTACTTGACCTTCACTATTATAATTTATCTATACTACAAACCAATTGAATAAAGAGCAACTTACATATTTCATAAAAGAAAAAGCCAAAGAATATTCTTTTATAGGATGTGGGATCTCTCGTTCAATATTTTTGGAAGAAGAAGCTCCAAAATTAGAAAAATGGCTTAAAGAAGGTTATCATGGAAACATGAAATATTTGGAAAATAACTTTGATAAAAGGCTTAATCCCGGATTACTTGTAGACGGTGCAAAATCAGTTATTTCCTTTTTATATAATTATTACCCGCAAGAAAAACAAAACACAGAAAGTTACCATATTGCTAAATATGCATATGGAGAAGACTATCACTTAGTAATACGTGAAAAATTACAAAAATTTGTAGAAGAAATCCAAGATAAAGTCGGTCAATTTTCCTATAGAGTATTTACAGATTCGGCTCCCGTGATGGAAAGAACATGGGCGCAAAAATCCGGCTTAGGTTGGATCGGAAAAAACTCACTCTTATTATCCAAACAAAAAGGTTCATTTTTTTTTCTTGCTGAAATCATTTGCGACCTCGAATTGAACTATGATGAAGCTTTTCCAACCAATCATTGCGGAAGCTGTACCCGTTGTATGGATGCTTGTCCCACCCAAGCCATCATATCTGAAAGGGTCATAGATTCCACAAAATGTATATCCTATTTAACCATAGAATTAAAAGATCAGATCGGAAAGGAGTTTGATGGAAAATTGAAAGATTGGATTTTTGGATGCGATATTTGTCAGGATGTTTGTCCGTGGAATAGATTTTCTACACCGCATACAGAAGAAAAATTTAATCCGCATCCCGATTTGTTATCCTATACTAAAAATGATTGGAATGATATTAGTGAAGAAGCCTTTAAAATACTATTTAAAAATTCAGCTGTTAAACGAACCAAATTTTCAGGTTTTCAAAGAAATATTCTCTTTAACAAAAAAACATAACCGTATTTACTTAATTATTCTTATCTATGGGTTTAAAATAAAAAACTGTAAATATTAAATACTGTATCTTTGTTATTTAAAAAATACATCAATTGGAGTTTGCAAACGTAATTATTCCACTTTCATTAGAGGGTGTTTTCACCTATCACATACCCATAGAATTACAAAACCACATTCAAATCGGGCAACGGGTGGTTGTTTCATTTGGAGAAAAAAAATTATATACGGCTATAGTGGAAAGTCTCCATAATAAGAAGCCGGAACTATATAAAACCAAAGAAATATATACTATCCTTGAAGATTACCCCTTAGCAACTCCAAAATTAATTGAATTTTGGAAATGGATTGCTGATTATTATATGTGCTCTTTAGGGGATGTATATAGAAATGCTTTTCCTTCAGCTTTAAAATTGGAAAGTGAAACATTTATCCGAAAAACTTCTCAAAATATAAATTGCGAAGAGTTGGACGAAAAGGAAACGTTCATTATGCAGAATCTCGAAATTAAAACTGCAATTAATTTAAAAGAAATAGAAGCTTTTTTAGCGAAAAAATACATAATTTCTACCATAAAATCTTTATATGATAAAAAATTAATTGAATTAGATGAGCAAATCATTGATAAATATAAACCCAAGAAACTAACTTATATCAAATTAAATCCTTTATTTGAAGATTCAGAACTATTTCAAAAAGCATTGGTCGATATTAATAGGGCGGAAAAACAAAGAGAAGCGTTACTATTATTTATTAAAATGCAACAACAGAGAGCAACATTCATACAAAAAAGAGAGCTGATTGAAATATCATCACCCTCTGTCGTTAAATCTCTGATTGAAAAAAAATATTTAGAAGAATTTCAACTCCAAAAAGATCGTATAGAAGAATATGATGATCATATCGAAGATTCTTATAAACTTTCTAACGTTCAAGATATAGCATTAAGAGAGATTGAAAAACAATTTCAAAAGTTTTCGACAGTTTTATTACATGGCGTAACTTCTTCCGGAAAAACCGAATTATATTTTCAATTGATTGAAAAACAAATTTCTAATTCTCGTAATTCCCTTTTTTTATTACCGGAAATATCCATTACAACGCAACTGGTAAGTAAAATAAAAAAACGTTTTGGCGATGAAGTAGGAGTTTATCATTCTAAACTCAATCAAAATGAACGAGTGGAAGTTTGGAAAAATACTTTAAAAAATAAGTATAAAGTAATTATCGGAGCTCGTTCGTCTATTTTTTTACCATTATCTAACATAGGATTAATTATTGTTGATGAAGAGCATGACAGCTCATATAAACAAACGGACACAAAACCCTTTTACCAAGCAAGAGATTGTGTACAAATCTTAGCGCAACAAAATAATTCAAAAGTTCTATTAGGATCTGCCACTCCCTCGATGGAAAGTTTTTATAATCATGAGCAGGGAAAATTTGGTTTAGTAGAGCTTAAGGAAAGGTTTGGCAATGTAAAACTTCCTGAAATAGAAATGGTTTCCTTATGTAAACCCACAGTAACCACCAATATATCGTATCGGTTACAAGAAGAAATCCATCAATGTTTAATTCAGAAAAAACAAGTTATTCTTTTTCATAACCGACGTGGATTTTCACCTATTTTGGAATGTAATGACTGCGGACATTCACCGTCGTGTCCTAATTGTGATGTTACCCTTACATATCATAAGGTAAGCTCAACCCTTCGTTGTCATTATTGCGGATATACTATGGCATTTCCCCAATCATGCCCAAGCTGCCATTCCCATGCTTTAGAAACGAAGGGAATCGGAACCCAGCAAATCGAAGAAGAGGTAAAACAGCTTTTCCCCGATGCTAACATTGCCCGTATGGATGTTGATACTATGAAACGCAAACATGCCTATGAAATATTATTTGAAAACATGGCTCTTAAAGAAATTGATATCCTTATCGGCACACAAATGGTAACCAAAGGACTTGATTTTGATGACGTTCAGTTGGTAGGAATCATACGTTCGGACTCTTTATTAAATTTACCCAATTTCAGAGCAGAAGAAAAAGCGTTGCAACTCTTGACTCAGGTAAGTGGTAGAGCCGGAAGACGAAAAGAAGGAAAAGTATTAATTCAAACTTTTGACCCGGAAAATCCGTTTTATTTATTTATTAAAGAGAATAACTATAATTTAGCAAAAGAAGGTATTTTAAGAGAACGTAAAGAATACTTATATCCTCCTTACTTTAGATTGATTGAATTGACTTTCAAGCATAAAAATAATGAAAAGGTTAAAAAAGCAGCTGTAATGGTAGGAGATTATCTGAAAAATTTTATTCATGAACCGTTCATTTTAGGACCGGAAGAAGGATTGATACCGAGGATAAATAATCAATTTATATATAAAATTCTTTTAAAAATACCATCTACAAAATCTACTAAAAATAGTAAAAAGTTTATAAAAGAAGCTATTTCAAAATTGCAAAACCTCTCGTCGTTTCGTTCGGTAAAAATTGATGTAGACGTTGATCCTTCTTAATCAATTTTTGATATACTATTTTTGAGTTACAATTAAATTATAGCTTAAAAATACAGCAAATAGCAAAGTGAATTTTAATTTGAGTAAAAGCAGGAATAGTTATAATTAGAATTATGGAGCATACCTTTGGATAATCCAATCCATATCTTGCAATGTATAAACAATCCGATCGTGTAGGCGATTAGGTCTGCCTTGCCAAAATTCAATTTGAAACGGTTTTACTAAATATCCTCCCCAATGTTCGGGTCTATTGATTTCATCCTTAGTTTTAGTAGAAAGTTCTAAATCTCTTAATTTATTTTCCAAATAATCTCGGTTAGGTATAACTTCACTTTGAGGAGATACAATTGCACCTAATTGACTACCCAAAGGACGGGAATGAAAATAACCGTCAGATAAATTGGGTGCCAATTTTTCTGCTATTCCATTAATGGTAACTTGTTTTTCAAGACTTTCCCAATAAAAATTTAAGCAGACATTCGGGTTTTTACTTATTGCTCTGCCTTTCCTGCTGTGATAATTAGTATAAAAAATAAATCCTTCCCAAGTATATTGTTTTAATAAAACCCTGCGGGTTCGGGGAATCAAATTATCTTCAACAGTTGAAAGAGCCATAGCATTGACTTCAGAAGCTTGATCACTTTGTTCAGCCAGTAAATACCATTCTCTGAATAGTTCCATCGGATTGTCTGTTATATCCGATTTGGTTAGCGAACCTAGTTTGTATATTTTTCTGCAATCAGATAAGTCTTCCATTAGTAAAAAATATGTAATTTTATGTCTCTAAGTTATAAAAGAAGATAAAAATGGATTACAAAGGTAAATTTTTAATTTCAAAACCTATCAGCTATGATTCTTTTTTTTCTAAAAGTGTAATTTTTATTACTGATTATGATATGTTAAAAGGAACTATAGGCTTCACTCTTACAAAAATATATCATCAAAAATTATCGGAGTTAGTTCCTGATATTGATATAGATATGGATGTTTATGTGGGAGGACCGGTCGATTCAGATCATCTTTTTGTTATCCATTCTCGACCTGATGTAATTGGAGGCAGTATTTCAATAAACGAAAAATACTATTGGTCCGGAGATTTTGAAGATATTAAAACAGCTTTAAAAGATAGTCTTATAAAACCGAATGAAATTCGTTTTTTTATCGGATATTCAGGTTGGAAGGCTAATCAATTAGAAAATGAAATTAAAAATGATGATTGGTTGGTAAGCGATAATAAAGAGTTAAATGTATTAAAATGGGAAGATCATTTATGGAAAAACCAACTGATAAAAGTAGATAAAAAGAATATAATTTGGATAAATTCTCCTAAAAATCCAAAATTAAATTAATATACTTTAATATAAATATTTTTTTATAAAACAATGATATGATATAATAATAAAAAATTATTTGTTTAATTTTTAATTTTTTTCCAACTAACCTTATAAAAATGAAAGTTATAATAAAATTATGAATTTTAACAATTTTTTTAATATTTTTGCAGATAAGTTAACATTATCTTATTTAGCTGACCAATATTATCATGAAAATTCACAATTTATTATTAATTTCAATATTGATAATTTTTGCCTGTTTTAATAGAATAAATTATTTCAATGGGCAAACTATTGGTAAGTCATATTCTAATCTTTACTTCAATAATTTACATCAAAATAAGAAATCAACAGATTTAAAAATTCATACTGAAAATTTTGTTTCAACCACCTCAAAAAAATTAGCAAGGAATTACGGAATTAAAGATATTTTTCTATGCTGTTTCCGCGATTTATATAATCAAAATATATTCAACACTTCATCTACTAATAAAGGCATTACAACCCGTGCTTTTAAAGTAAACCCATTCAAAACTCAAATGGTAACTAACTATAAATTATATATAATAGATGTCTTTGAATTATCAGAGACCTACTTTGTTTATTTTTCCAAAATATCATAAACTATTTAAAACCATTGATATCATACAATGGAAATAACAAAGAATGTAAAAGGAGCTATTTTTATAGCTCCTTTTTAAATTTATATTACAAATATTTAAAACTTTGATTATTTTTTATTGCTTTTAAAGCATTATAAATCATAAGAATAGTGTTTTCAACATCTTTTTTATGCACCATTTCAACCGTTGTGTGCATATAACGCAAAGGAAGAGAGATCAATGCAGATGGAATACCTCCGTTCGAATAAGCAAAAGCATCTGTATCGGTTCCGGTTACTCTACTGGAAGCTTGTCTCTGAAAAGGAATATTATTTTTTTCTGCACTATCAATTATTAATTCCCTTAAATTATTTTGTACGGCCGGCGCATAGGAAATTACCGGACCTTTACCACATTTTATTTCTCCGTGCTTCATCTTATTTATCATGGGAGTAGTAGTGTCATGAGTAACATCCGTAACTATAGCTACATCAGGTTTAATGGTTTGCGTGATCATTTCAGCTCCTCGCAATCCAACTTCCTCCTGAACAGCATTAGTGATATATAAACCATAATCGAGTGTATCTTTATTTTCCTTAATAAGCTTAGCTACTTCTGCAATCATAAATCCGCCGACACGGTTGTCTAGAGCTCTGCCGACAAAGTACGTATCATTTAATATAAAAAATTCATCCGGATATGTGATGATGCATCCCACGTGAATCCCTAATTCTTCAACTTCTTCTTTAGTGGAGGCACCACAATCAACCCATATAGTTTCTACTTTAGGCGGTTCTTCAACTCCGGTATAATTTCTGGTATGAATTGCCGGCCAACCGAATACACCGCTTACGATGCCTTTTTTAGTATGTATATGAACTTTTTTAGAAGGAGCAATCATATGATCGGATCCCCCATTGCGAATAACATAAATTAAGCCGTCATCAGTGATATAATTTACGAACCATGATATTTCATCTGCATGAGCTTCTATTACCACCTTATACTTTGATTCGGGATTAATAATTCCATAAGAAGTTCCGTAATTATCGGTTCGGACTTCGTCCACATAAGGAGTAATATAATCCATCCATAATTTTTGTCCTTTACTTTCGGCTCCGGTGGGTGAGGGAGTATTAATATATTTTTCTAAAAATTTCAACGAATTTTCATTTATAATTGAATTTTTCATATTAACCTGTTTTTTACAAATGTACTAAATTTGGGAATAGTTTTTGACGGGATAAAATTTATGAACTTAAGAATTTTTACTCTTTTATTTATCTTGATTTTCAACATCGTTCTATGTCAAAAAACAGATTCATTAGAAACTACTATTCATTTTAATTCTGATTCAGTAATGCGTAATGAATCATCCCAATACAGCATTACGGAAGACAGTGTATTAATTGACTTAAAAACAATACAAGTAGAAGGTATGCCTAAGTTTAACAACAACTTAGATAAGAATCAGTACAACTGGCTTAAAAAAAGAGTTTTTAGAGTATATCCCTATTTTCTTATTGCACTCAAACAATACAATAATTTACACGATTCCTTAAACTTGAATTTAAATAATGCTGCTTTTCGTAAATATTTAAAAAAAAGGCAAAAGCAACTGTCCGAAGAATATGAAGGTAAACTAAAAGGATTAACCAAAACAGAAGGCAGAATATTTTCCAAATTAATGTATCGTTACACCGGTAAAACCGTTTATGAAATTATTAAAGAATTAAGGAACGGTTGGTCGGCTTTTTGGTGGAATGCAAAAGCGGGAGCTTTCGATATTGATTTAAAAGAACCTTTTGATCCTTATCATATCCGTGATGATGCCTTTGTAGAATCGATACTTCAAAGAGCTTTTCAACGTGGTGAGTTAATTCCGCCCAATGAATCAAATGATTAAAAAATTAAAAAAATCATGTTTTAACTATTTATTTTATAAACATTTTGATGAAGAGGTAAGTTGATGTATTTTTGGGAGTTTATATAAAATAATATAAAAAAACCAATGAAGAAAATTCTTGACTTGTTGTTTTCTACTAAAACAACAGCGATTATGTTGGTCATTTATGCCCTCTCTATGGCATGGGCAACTTTTGTAGAAAATGATTACGGTACTTCAGTTGCCAAGGCATTAATATACAATTCGAAATGGTTTGAACTGATCATGCTCATTTTAATCTTAAATTTCATAGGAAATATTAAAAAATATAAGCTTTGGTCTTTAAAAAAATGGCCCATTTTAACTTTTCATTTATCTTTTATCTTTATTTTTTTAGGAGGTGCTATCACAAGATATATTAGCTATGAAGGACAAATGCATATTAGAGAAGGAGAGACAAATAATGAAATAATATCAGATGCAACCTACTTTAAAGTACAAATTTCAAATTTTCAAGGAGAAACCAGAGCATATAAGGATATTCCTTTCACTTTAACCTCAGAAAATATTCCTTTTTTACTTAAGCCGTTTCAAAAGAAATTTTCTGCCAATTACGATTTTTTAGGTCAAAAGGTAAAATTAGAATCTGTAAAATTTATTCCAAGAGCTCAAGATTCAGTAGAAATAGCACCTTCAGGTAAAAAAATATTAAAAGTAATCTATTCAGGATCAAAGGGAAGAGAAACTATTTATATTGAAGAAGGAAGTGCCCGACAAGTTCAAAATTCAACCCTAAGTTTCAATAATTATCTTCAAGGAGCCATAAATATTACCACAGAAAATGAAGAAATCTATATTTCTTCGCCCATGAAGGGAAGGCGTATGATTATGACAACACAGGAAGAACTTCCGGTTGAAGGAAGCGATAAAAAACAAAAATTACATTTTGCCAGTCTCTATCAATTTCCCAATGTAAGTTTTGTGATACCAATTACTCCTCAATCGGGAAAAATTATTTATTATGAAGGGGATAAAAATAAAAATTCAGAGGATCCCGATCTTATTTACATGAAAGCCTCAACCAATCAACAATCTAAAGAATTTTTATTTTATGGAAAAAAAGGGTTAACCGGGGTTCAAAAACAAGTAGCCCTAGATAATTTGCTCATTTCTATAGGTTATGGTTCTAAAATCTATACCACTTCTCCATTTTCATTAAAACTGAATAAATTTATTATGGAACATTATCCGGGAAGTAACAGTCCTTCTTCATATGAATCCGATATATCCATTTTAGATAATGGAAAAGAAACACCTTTTAAAATTTATATGAATCACATACTCAATTACAAAGGATACCGATTTTTTCAATCCAGTTTTGATTCAGATTTAAAAGGAACCGTCCTTTCCGTTAATCATGATTTCTGGGGGACAACTTTTACCTATATAGGCTATGCATTATTAATAGTGGGAATGTTTATGACTTTATTTTGGAAGGGAACAAGATTTTCTAAACTTAATGTTCAACTTAAAAAAATAGCTGCTCATAAAAAATCATATCTTTTATTATTTATTTTATTCAGTCAATATGCTTTTAGTCAAAATCCGGAGAAGAACGATCCGGACACCTTACCAAAACCTTCCGTCCATAAATCGGAAATTCATGAGCATACCCATAGTAAAAATACAACGTATTCAAAAGTAGTAGACGGGGAATCTTTTAGTAAAAGTATACACATTCCAAAATCACATTCAGATAAATTTGGGGCACTTTTGGTTCAATCATCCGAGGGACGAATTGAACCGGTGAATACATTGGCTTTAGAAATTTTACGAAAATTACATAAAAGCGAAAAATTTTATGAGTTGGACGCTAATCAATTTTTTATTTCCATATCTACTAATCCTATGCTTTGGGCAAATGTTCCTTTACTCAAAATAGGAACTAAGGGAGGGGACCAATTAAAAAAAATTACTAAAGCAAATACAGAAGGTTATACCTCCTTAATGAATTTATTTACTACCCAACCGG
Source organism: Apibacter sp. B3546 (assembly GCF_009827885.1). Lineage (NCBI taxonomy): Bacteria > Pseudomonadati > Bacteroidota > Flavobacteriia > Flavobacteriales > Weeksellaceae > Apibacter > Apibacter sp. B3546. Next base: position 56,258 of record NZ_WINW01000002.1, read on the forward strand.
ATGGATCTCCCGATTTTATTTTAGAAAATGATTTTAAAAAAGCTTTTAGAAAAAAGCCGGCAGAAAGATCAAATTATGATAAAGAAATAATTGAGTTAAATGATAAACTCCAAGTAATGCAAGGATTAATCAGCGGGTACTATTTAAAATTTATTCCGATACCCAACGATAAAAATCATACCTGGACTTCCTGGATTTTACCCGACATGAAAACTGATAGCATTGCTTTGAACTTGTTGGGAGGATATTTTAGAGCGATAGTTATCGCCGAAAATAATAATAATTGGAATCAAGCGGATGAAGCCCTGAAAAAAATATCCGATTATCAACTCAAATGGGGGAAAGAAATTATACCTTCTCAAGCTAAGATCAATTGGGAATTAAGATACAATAATTGGGATGTATTTTTTAAAATAATGATAGTATATGCCGTATTGGGATTTGTATTACTAATATTGGCATTTACCAAGCTATTTACTGAAAACTATAAGCTTTATTCTTGGTTGGAGTGGATTTTGTTAAGTCTAGTTGTACTAACTGTTCTTATACATGGAATGGGATTAGGGATTCGATGGTATGTTTCGGGACATGAACCCTGGTCTAACGGATACGAAGCGGTACTGTTCATAAGTTGGATAAGTGTATTGGCCGGTTTTCTCTTATATCGAAACAGAAATGGATTTATTCCTGCGGCGGGTTGTTTAGTTGCAGTTATCTTAATGGGATTTGCTCATGGAGGAGATCAGATGAATCCACAAATTACGCCCTTAGTTCCTGTATTGAAATCGTATTGGCTAATGATCCATGTTGCGGTAATTACATCCAGCTATGGTTTTTTTGGGTTGAGTGCCTTAATAGGAACGGTAGTTTTATTTTTGTTTATAATAAACCGTAAAGATATTTCTTATAAAGTTGAAAATTCAATTAAAGAATTAACTATTGTAAATGAACTATCATTGACGATTGGTATTTTTTTATTAACCATCGGAACATTTTTGGGCGGTATCTGGGCAAATGAAAGCTGGGGGCGGTACTGGAGTTGGGATCCTAAAGAAACTTGGGCATTTATCTCCGTAATAGTTTATGCGGTTGTCTTACATCTGCGATTAGTTCCTAATTGGAGGGGTAAATACCTATTTAATTTTTTATCTTTAGTAGCTTTTTCGACCATTATAATGACATATTTTGGTGTAAATTATTATCTATCGGGTTTACACTCTTACGCACAAGGAGATCCGGTTCCTATACCTTTATGGGTATATATTGTACTATTATTGGTTGCTATATTAGGATTAACTTCATATATAGCCCAAAAAAGAAAATTCAATTCCTAAAAAAGTTAAATAAATAAACAAAATATAAAATATAGTTATAAATATTCTAAAAAGATAAATTAATAGAGAATCAAGCTTGTTAAAATCAATTACATTCCTAGATAACCTTATTAATTGCATAAAAATAAAATTATTTACATCAATTAATTATTTATTAATGAAAAAAAAATAACTATATGATAAATAAATACTAATTACAAGGAAAATATCAAGAATTATGATTACATTTGCAACCTACAAATAGTAGATTTATAATTTACTAAAACTATTGTTCCTTTTAAAAAAAATTTCCGATGACATTATTTATAAGTCGCATAAATGTTTATGATTTAGTCAGGAGTTTACAGTTTACTATATAATAAAAACAAAAATATACTTTATAAGACTAAAGTATAAGCTAAATAAATAGAGACTCAGAAATTTTATGACAAAAATTTCTTTATGGCAATTTGTTTATGTTAATGTAAATTACACGGTTTATATATAAACCATTAGCTTACCTAATAGGTCGGAAAAAAGGAGTCTTTTCTACAGTAAATTTTACACAAAATAATATTTGTATTATTAATTTTAAAATTAAAATATGGAGTATAATACTCAAAGAAAAAAATTAATTATCCCGGAATATGGAAGACATGTTCAACAATTAGTTGATCATTGTATTACGATCGAGGACGATGATGAAAGAAATAAATTTGCCAAATCAATCATTGATGTTATGGGAGATTTAAATCCTCATTTAAGAGATGTGCCGGATTTTCAACATAAGCTATGGGATCAACTTTTTATAATGGCCAATTTTGATTTAAAAGTAGATTCACCTTACCCGATTCCTACCAAGGCAGAAATGAATACGGCTCCCAAAAAAATGGCTTATCCTTCCAATGAATCTAAATACAGATATTATGGAACGAATGTGAAAAAAATGATTGAAATAGCAAAGTCATGGGAAGAAGGTGATAAGAAAGAAGGATTGAAATATGTGATCGCTAATCAAATGAAAAAAAATTACCTGAAATGGAACAAAGATCAGGTAGAAGATGAAGTAATATTTAATCATTTAGAAGAATTATCTAACGGTTCCTTAAAATTGAGTTCAAAAGAAGCTTTAATGAATGTGCCGGTTCAGACTAATTCAAATACTTCTTATAAAAACAAGAATAGAAACAACAATAGTAACTATAGAAATCAAAAGAAAAATAATTTTTCTAAAAATAAAAATAAATAATGAATACTTTTCAGATTTGCGGTGGAAAGCCTCTTCATGGTGAATTCTTTCCGCAAGGTGCCAAAAACGAAGCTCTTCAAGTTATCTGTGCAACCCTTTTAACATCTAAATCAGTTAGGATAAAAAATATACCCGAAATTCAAGATGTTTTAATACTAATTGAAATATTAAAAACAGTGGGTGTAAAAGTTACCCGAAACGTTAAGGGAGATTATACCTTTTGTTCTGAAGAAATTGATTTTGAATTTTTGAAAAGTAAAGAATTTAGAAAAAACGGAGCTCAGCTAAGGGGTTCCATTATGCTATTAGGTCCTCTTTTAAGTCGATTCGGAGAAGCTTATATTCCCGTTCCCGGCGGTGACAAAATCGGTAGAAGAAGATTAGATACTCACTTTAAAGGCTTTATTGATTTAGGTGCTCAATTTGAGTATGACGAAGAAGAGAAGTTTTATTCCGTAAAAGCTAAAAAATTAAATGGTAATTATTTACTTTTAGAAGAAGCTTCCGTAACAGGTACTGCAAACATCATTATGGCTGCAGTTTTGGCAGAAGGAAAAACTCAAATATATAACGCAGCTTGTGAACCCTATATCCAGCAATTATGTAAGATGTTAATTAAAATGGGCGCAAAGATTGAAGGAATTGGCTCTAATTTTTTAACTATTTATGGCGTTTCCGAACTTAACGGTGCCGAACACACTGTACTTCCAGATATGATTGAGATTGGAAGCATCATTGGCTTGGCTGCCATGACTAAATCGGAAATTACCATTAAAGAGGTTAGCTGGGAAAATTTAGGTAATATACCGGATACCTTTAGAAGATTGGGTATTCAAATCGAAAAAAGAGGTGAAGACCTGTATATTCCTTCACAAGAACATTATAAAATTCAAAATTTTATAGACGGATCTATATTAACGATTTCCGATGCTCCTTGGCCGGGATTTACCCCCGATTTATTAAGTATTATTTTAGTAGTAGCCACACAAGCCAAAGGAAGCGTCTTAATACATCAAAAAATGTTTGAAAGCAGACTGTTTTTTGTTGATAAACTCATTGACATGGGGGCACAAATAATTCTTTGTGATCCGCACAGAGCAACAGTTATCGGATTAAATCATGAACTTCCTTTACGAGGAACAGTAATGACTTCTCCGGATATCAGAGCCGGCATATCTTTACTAATTGCCGCCATGTCTGCAAAAGGAACCAGCCGAATACATAATATTTATCAAATCGATAGAGGATATGAAAACATCGATGAGAGATTAAGGGCCTTGGGCGCCGATATTGTTCGGATGGATCTATAATCTATAAAACAAAACTATGCATGGAGATTTACATTTAAAAATTTCAATTATTATAGCAGTCTATAATAGAAAAGATGAACTACAGGAATTACTGTTTAGTTTAATTAATCAAAGGGATAAAAATTTTGAAATTGTTATTGTAGACGATGGATCTCAAGAAAAGTTAGAACCTATAGTCTCCACTTATGCAGAAGTATTGGATATTAAATATTATTACAAATCAAATTCCGGAGCAGGATTATCAAGAAATTACGGAGCGGAACACGCTTCAGGAAATTATTATATTTTCTTAGATTCAGATTGTATTGCTCCGGTTCATTATATAGAAAATGTTCGTAAAGAATTAAGATTTAATTATGTGGACGCTTTTGGAGGAGCTGATTCGGCCGATAAAAATTTTAATGATTTACAAAAAGCAATTTCATATTCCATGACTTCTTTAATAACCACGGGAGGAATTCGTGGCAATAAAAAAGCGATAAATAAATTCCAGCCTAGAAGTTTTAATATGGGTATATCCAAAGAAGCATTTAAAAGTGTTGGCGGATTTTCGGAATTGAGGGTAGGAGAAGACCCCGATTTAAGTCTTACTCTTTGGGAAAAAGGGTTTAAAACCCGATTTTTTCCTGAATGCAAGGTTTTTCATAAAAGAAGAACTTCCCTTAAGAAATTTGCTAATCAAGTATATCATTTTGGAATTGCCCGTCCCATATTGAACCAAAGACATCCTAACTTTTCAAAAATTACTTTTTGGTTTCCTTCTCTTTTTTTGATATTCACTGTTTTGTCCTTAGTTTTATCGATAGTTAATTATAGATGTATCTTTCCTTTGCTTTTTTATTGCTGTGCTATTTTCCTTGATTCAAGCTATAAAAACAGGAGCATCAAAATCGGTCTCATATCTTTACTTACAACATTTATTCAATTTTTTTCCTATGGATTTGGCTTTTTACAATCCTATATAAAATTAAATATCTTAAATAGGGAACCTAAAGAGGCATTTCCATCACACTTTTATTAGTTTTATTTAAATGAAGCATGATTACTTGTTTTAAGTAATCTTCCTTCTCCTATAATTTCTTTTTTACCGTCAAAATAATAGGTATTATAGTATAAAATGTTTTTTTCAATTTTAACAGTCTTTACTTTTATCCCTCCATTTTTATTGATAAATCTTTTAAAACCGTCCTTTTTGGCGTCTCGATTAGAGAAAAATAATATATAATCACAATCATTTAACCATTCAATCCTTTTAAAAGATTCAACTCCGTTGGTAACTTCCAACTGTTTATTGCCATTTCTCACAATAAGAGAACTTAAATTGGAATTTTCGCTAATATTTCTGAATTCACCCCGATTAAAGTCAAGACAGGTAAGGTTCTTTTCCTGAGCATAGCAGATAAAAGAAGTATATAAAAATAAAAGTACTGATAGTTTTTTCATGTCTCAAATATAGTAAAATAATATCTCCAAATTTAAGTCCCTGTTAATAACTTTACTACCTAAATGCTGATCTTTTAAAATGTGATTATTTATTATTTTGACTTATTTATTTTTTTAGACGATTCGATCAATAATTGATATTTTTCTATAAATTTTAGTAATAATATCATAAGAAATAATTATGTTGAAAATTAAATTCTTAAATAAAAAAAGCTAAGTAAAAATAAAATTATCTTTGTACTAACATATGAAGCTTTATCGAATACATGACCAATAACAGGAAAAAATCCTGTATTCTTACTACCTTAAATTATTGAATATTCAATAATTACGTTACAATTATTAGTATTCCAAGTTTCATATATAACCCTGTATTTGGCGACAATTAAATTTTATGTCTCCAAGTATAAGGTTTTCATCTTACATAAAGTGCAATAGATAAAGTAAACATAAAATGATTCAGACAGTTATTAAAAGAGATGGACGCATTGTCGAGTTTAATAAAAATAAGATTTTTAATGCGATTAGCAAAGCTATGCAAAATACAGAAAATGGAGTGGATTCTTTTTTAATACAAAAAATTACTGAAGATATATCCCAAACAGGCAATGTAGAAATGACGGTTGAAGCCATTCAAGACATGGTAGAGATGGAATTAATGAACAGTCCCCGTAAAGAAGTGGCAAAAAAATATATCTCCTATAGAGATCAAAGAAATGTTGCAAGAAAGGCTAAAACTTGCAATATGTTTTTAGAGATTATTGAAACCAAATCCAATGAAGTTACAAGGGAAAACGCAAACATGAATGCAGACACACCTGCAGGAATGATGATGAAATTTGCCAGTGAAACCACCAAACCCTTTGTAGATGATTATCTTTTAAGTCCTGAAGCCAAAGAAGCGGTCCTTTCCAACTATATACACATTCACGATAAAGACTATTACCCGACTAAAAGTCTAACTTGTGTACAACATCCATTAAATAAAATTTTAGAAAACGGTCTTTTTGCAGGACATGGAGAATCAAGACCGGCAAAAAGAATTGAAACTGCCAGCATGTTGGCTTGTATTTCGTTAGAAACCGCTCAAAATGAAATGCACGGAGGACAGGCAATTCCGGCATTTGACTTTTATTTAGCGCCGTTTGTTAGAAAAAGCTATATCGAGGAAATAAAAATTCTTGAAAATATAAACGGTCAAAATTATGAACACCTGTATGACTACGCGATTAAGGATTATGTTAAGGAAGAACTTGGACAAAAACAAGGTGATGAAAGAATTGTACAACATGCCATCAATAGAACCGTAAGCAGAGTTCATCAATCCATGGAAGCATTTATCCACAACATGAATACGATCCATTCCAGGGGAGGAAATCAAGTAGTATTCAGTTCCATTAATTACGGTACGGATACTTCTCCGGAAGGAAGATGTGTGATAAGAGAACTTTTAACAAGTACGGATGAAGGTGTTGGAAACGGTGGAACTGCGATTTTTCCTATCCAAATATGGAAGAAAAAGCGAGGAGTAAGTTATTTACCGGAGGATCCGAATTATGACCTGTATAAATTAGCATGCAAAGTTAGCGCCCGACGTTTTTTTCCAAACTTTTTGAACTTAGATGCTACATTCAATCATCATGAAAAATGGAATGCACAAGATCCTAAAAGATATCAATACGAAACAGCCACTATGGGATGTCGTACGCGTGTGTTTGAAAACAGATTTGGAGAAAAAACATCCATAGGTAGAGGTAATCTATCTTTTACAACAATCAACTTAGTTAGATTGGCATTAGAAACCCGCGAAATAAATGATGAAACTGAAAGAAAACGTAAATTTTTCCAAAAGCTGGATCATACGTTACAAATAGCTGCCGAGCAACTGCATCAACGTTTTGAATTTCAAAAAACAGCAGCTCCCAAACAATTTCCTTTATTAATGTCGACATTATGGAATGGATCCGAAGAACTAAAGTCTGAAGAAACAGTAGAAAAAGTAATCAACCAAGGTACTTTGGGAATCGGGTTTATAGGACTTGCCGAAGCATTAGTAGCTTTAATAGGAAAACATCATGCGGAAGATGAGGAGGCTCAAAAATTAGGACTGGAAATAGTTACATTTATGAGGGATAAGTCTTTAACTTTTTCAGAAAATTATAAACATAACTATAGTATTCTAGCCACACCGGCAGAGGGCATAGCAGGTAGGTTTACCAGTAAAGATAAAAAAGACTTTGGAAGCATTAAAGGTATCACGGACAGAGAATACTATACTAATTCTAATCACGTACCGGTATATTATAAATGCAGCGCTCACCTAAAAGCAAAAATTGAAGCACCTTATCATGATTTAACTCGCGGTGGACATATTTTCTATGTTGAAATAGATGGAGATGCCACTCACAATCCCGAATCAATCATGACTGTTGTAGATATGATGGATAAATATAACATCGGCTATTCTTCTGTGAATCACACTCGAAACCGATGTTTACCTTGCGGGTATGAAAATGCTTCTGCCCATTTAGACGAATGCCCAAAATGTGGAAGCACCCATATTGACCGTTTGCAACGAATTACGGGATATTTAGTAGGAACAACCGATAGATGGAATTATGCAAAGTTAGCGGAATTAAACGACCGAATTATTCATGACTAAACTATCTATACTAGATATTATACAGGATACAACGGTGGACGGGCCCGGTTTTAGGACTTCAATTTATGCCGCAGGATGTATTCATAAATGTGTAGAATGTCACAATCCGGAATCTTGGGATATTGATAATGGAAAGCCCTATACGATTAATGAGCTGATTGAGATTATAAATCAATCAGAATTTTCAAATGTAACTTTTACGGGCGGTGACCCGTTAATACAAGTAAAAGAATTTACCGAACTAGCCAAAGAAATTAAAGCTACTTCGCATAAAAATATTTGGTGTTACACCGGGTTTACCTTTGAGCAAATACATAAATCCAAAAAATTATCACAAATTTTACCTTATATAGACGTACTTGTAGACGGTAAATACGTGAATACTTTATACGAAGATGGATTACCATTTAGAGGAAGTACCAATCAAAGAATAATTGATGTCCAAAAAACACTTTTACATAAAAGTATTGTAATCAGAGAGAACCAATTTATATAAAAATTTAATAAGTAAATATTCCATTGAGATAAATTCATTTGAATCCAAATTGATATATAAATACGAACTATAATCGCACAAAATCCTTAAAAGGCATGTCTAATTGCGTGTTCGATAAAAATTCATTATCTTTACGGTCTTATATACTAAAGAAAAAATAAACAAGTACACTTATGATAGGAGAAGGGGAAAAATTAATTCCTATTAATATTGAAGATGAAATGAAATCATCTTACATTGATTATTCAATGTCTGTGATAGTTTCCAGGGCTCTACCCGATGTAAGAGATGGTTTGAAACCCGTACATAGAAGGGTTTTATATGGGATGTATGAATTGGGAGTTACTGCCAACAGTTCTTACAAAAAATCTGCAAGAATCGTTGGGGAGGTTATGGGTAAATACCATCCTCATGGAGACTCGTCAGTATATGACACTATGGTAAGGCTTGCTCAGGAATGGTCTATGAGGTATCAGCTGGTAGACGGTCAAGGTAACTACGGTTCCGTAGACGGCGATCCGCCTGCAGCAATGAGGTATACTGAAGCCCGATTAAAAAAGATTTCCGAAGAAATATTATCGGATATAGATAAAGATACGGTTGATACTCAACTTAACTTCGACGATACGTTAGAAGAGCCTAAAGTAATGCCTACCCGTATTCCTATTCTGTTAGTGAACGGTGCATCAGGAATCGCTGTTGGTATGGCTACCAATATGGCTCCTCATAATCTTACTGAATCTATTAGTGCCATTTGTGCGTATATTGATAACAGAAATATTACTATTGATGAATTAATGCAGCACATTAAAGCTCCCGATTTTCCTACCGGTGGTATCATATACGGTTATGAAGGGGTAAAATCTGCGTTTGAAACTGGAAGGGGGAGAATCATTTTACGAGGAAAAGCCAATTTCGAAGAGGTACACGGAAGAGAAGCCATCGTAGTAACAGAAATTCCATATCAAGTAAATAAAGCCGATATGATTGCTCGTACGGCCGAGTTAATCAAAGAAGATAAATTACAAGGTATTTCTGAAATCAGAGACGAGTCTGACAGAAATGGAATGAGAGTAGTTTATGAGCTTAAACATGATGCCATCCCGAATGTAGTTTTAAATCTTTTATACAAATATACAGCATTACAAACCTCGTTTAGTGTTAATAACATTGCACTAGTAAACGGAAGACCCGTTCAGCTTAATTTAAAAGATATCATTCATCATTTTGTTGAGCACAGACATGACGTAGTAGTAAGACGTACTCAATACCTTCTAAAGAAAGCTAAAGAACGAGCCCATATCTTGGAAGGATTTATGAAAGTTATTGCTACTCAAGATACTTTAGATTTAGCCATTAAAATTATCCGTGAAAGTTCTAGTCCCAGCGAAGCAAAAACGGGCTTAATTCAAGAATTTGAATTAACGGAAATACAAGCTCAAGCGATCCTGGATCTTAGATTGGCTCGTTTAACCGGAATGGAGTTGGATAAAATCCGAGATGAGTACAATGCTATTATGAAAGAGATCGAATACCTTAAGACTATTTTAAATGACGAAGGACTAAGATATTCTATCATTAAAGAGGAATTAGAAGAAATCAAGCAAAAATACGGTGACGAGCGTAAGACCGAAATCAATTTTGCGGGTGGTGAAATGAGTATTGAAGATATTATTCCTGATGAAAAAGTTGTTTTAACTATTTCTAAAATGGGATATATCAAAAGAACTTCTCTTTCTGAATATAAGACCCAATCAAGAGGTGGCGTTGGAAACCGTGCAGCATCTACCAGAGATGAAGATTTCCTTGAATATGTTGTTTCCGCTACTGCACATCAGTACATGCTTTTCTTCACAGAAAAAGGTAAATGCTTCTGGTTACGAGTATTTGAAGTTCCTGAAGGTTCCAAAATAGCTAAAGGACGACCTATTCAGAATCTAATAAATATCGAATCAGACGATAAAATCAAAGCTTATATTTTAACTCATGACTTAAAAAATGAGGAATATATAAATAATACGTTTTTAGTTATGGTTACCCAAAAAGGAACCATCAAAAAAACAACATTGGAAGCTTATTCCAGACCACGTGCCAACGGAATTAATGCAATTAATGTCAGGGAAGGAGATACTTTGGTAAGCGCAAGTTTAACTTCCGGTAATGATGAAATAATGATTGCTACCAAATATGGAAAAGCTATTCGCTTCCCTCAAGAAAAATTAAGACCTATCGGTAGAAATGCTTCAGGTGTACGAGGTATTACTTTGGGCGATGAGGATGACGAAGTAATTGGAATGGTTATTATTTCAGATCCTGAAAATGACACTATTTTAGTTGTATCAGAACAAGGATATGGAAAACGAACTCACGCCGATGCCTATCGTATTACTAACAGAGGAGGAAAAGGAGTCATAACTTTAAATATAACTGATAAGACCGGTAATCTGATAGCTATCCAAAAAGTTACCGATGATAACGATTTAATGATCATTAATAAATCCGGTGTAGCCATCAGAATGTCTGTGGAACAACTTAGAGTTATGAGCAGGAATACACAAGGAGTTAAATTAATTAATCTTAAAAAGAACGATGAAATTGCTGCCATAACTAAAATTGAAAAAGAAGAAGGGGTTGATGAAGAAGAATATGATGAAAATGGAAATACTATTAATGGTGAAACCTCGCTTAACGTTACAGAAATAAATGAAAAATTAAATGATTCTGACTATTCAGAAAATGATTTAAATGAATCAAACGAAGAAAATAATTCAGAATCAGAGTATTAAAAATCATCATATGAAAAAAATATCAGTTTCTCTATTTATATTAGTTAGTTTTTTGTCTTTTGGCCAAGAGAAAGAAATAAAAGATGCTTTTAATGCATTAGAGAAAGGAAATAAAACTCAGGCAGAGTCATTAATACAGCAAGTAGAACCAACGGTTAGTTCTAATATATCCGGAATCAATCCCGACGTATATGCTAAATATTTATATGTAAAAGGAAATTCTTTATTGGAACAAGGAAAAACTCTTGAATCTGCTAAAATATTTTCCAAATTAGCCCTTTATGAAAAAGGCCCTATTTATTCTTTAAAAAATAAAAATACTAAAGAAAAGGCTTTTGTTCTTACTAAAGAAGAAGCAGAAAAACTTAAATCCGAAGGTTTTACAGGTTTAAAAGAAACTAAATCAGGTACAAACTATATTCAAAAAATAATTCCGATTTTAGAACAAAAAAGACAAGAATTATCCGGCAGGGCAACTTCTGAATATAATGCAAAACAATTTTCGAAAGCGGCTGATGATTTCTTAGAATCCTTTTATTTAACTCAAGCAGCAGGAAATGCGGATGAAGTTTTTAAATATTATGCAGCAATTTCTTATCATGCAGCCAATAATAATAAAAAAGCTCTTGAACTGTACTTAGAATTACTAAATGAAGGCTATACTGGTAAGACAACCACGTATACAGCTTTACAAAACGGTAAAAGAGTCGGTTTAAGCGAAGAACAATACAATTTATTCAAATCGGCACCTAATTCCGGGTTTTCTGACTTTAAAAAAGAGGAATCACCTTCCGTTGAAGCAGATGTATATAATTATGCAATTTCCTTATTAGTTGCAGATAAAAGGTATAATGAAGCTATGGCTTTAGCTGAAAAAGGATTGAAAAAATTTCCGAATGATACTAATTTAAATTCTCAAATAGGAGAATTATACTATCAAACCGGTCAAACAGATAAATACATTGCTAAATTAAGAGAAGCTATTGTAAAAAAACCTAATGATTATATTTCTTATTATAACTTAGGAGTATTATACAGCAAAGATCCTAAAACAGTTGAATTAGCTAAAGAATATTATAATAAGACTATACTTATTAAGCCTGATTATCCGGCAGCATATCTGAATTTGGCGGCTTTATTATTAGCTTCTGATAAAGAAATTGCAGAAAAAATGAAAGCCTTAGGATCTTCAAGAGCTGATCAACAAAAATATGATGCTTTAGTCGAAAAAAGAAAGTCAATGTTCAAACAGGCTTTACCTTATATGGAGAAAGCATACAGTTATGATCAAAAAGATAAAGGTATTATTCAAGCGTTAATAGAAGCGTATAGAGTTTTACAAATGAAGGATAAAATGGAAGAAATGAAAAAAGCAGAATCTGCTTTATAAAGAAAATAATATAATACAACATATTGTAAGGGAAGTAGTAGAAAACTTCCCTTACTTTTTAGGAATAATATTTGATATTGGATAATATAATTAATAGTAAATATAAATTTAAGTAAAAATTATGAAAAAAGGATGTTTAATCGGAGGTGGTATTATAGGATTAATCGCTATAATTGTAATCGGAGTATTTATGTGGGGGGTAAGCATTAATAATAATATGATTGAACTAAATAACGATGTAAATTTAAAATGGAGTGCTGTAGAAAGTTCATATCAAAGAAGATCTGACTTAGTACCCGGTTTAGTAGCAACCGTTAATAAAGCAACCAATTATGAGAAAGAAACTCTAACTTCTGTAATTGAAGCCAGAGCAAAAGCAACTTCAGTACAGATTGATCCTTCAAATTTATCTCCTGAAAAATTAGCTGAATATCAAAAAGCACAATCCGGTTTAGGTTCTGCTTTAGGAAGATTATTAGTTACTATTGAAAAATACCCTGATTTAAAAGCTAATCAAAATATTTTAGGACTTCAAAATCAATTGGAAGGAACTGAAAATAGAATTAAAATCGATAGAGATAACTTCAACCAATCTGTTACAACCTATAACAACTATATACAAAAGTTTCCCGCAAGTATTGTTGCTAATTTTAGAAATTTTAAAGAAAAAGGAACATTTAAAGCCGATGCAGGTGCTGAAAAAGCCCCAAATGTCGATCAATTGTTAAACGGTAAATAATTTTAAAAACTACTTTTAGAATGTTATTTTCACCCCGGGACGAAGAAGATATTATTGAAGCCATTAGACAAGCCGAAGCGATGTCTACAGGGGAAATTAGGGTACATTTAGACCAAAACCTAACGGGGGATGCGTTAGCCACGGCGCAATCCCTCTTTACCAAATTGGGTATGGAAAAAACAAAAGATAGAAATGGTGTCTTATTTTATGTATCCGAAAATAAGAAAAAAATTGCTGTAATTGGAGATGTCAACATTCATAAATATGTACATCAAAATTTTTGGGATGGACTTTTAAAGGAAATTACATTTTCATTTAAAAAAGATAATTATAAAGAAGGATTAATCAACGCAATTTTAAAAACCGGAACGAAATTGAAAAAATTTTTTCCAAGAGATGGAAAAAATATAGAAAATGAATTACCCAATGAAATATCCCGTTAAAATTTTTTTAGTCCTCTTTGGCGTATTATTTTTAAATAATTTCATTTACGGCCAAACGGAATTTAAAATCCCGGAAAAACCAAATATAATTTACCCCGTTAATGATTATGCTAAAATTCTTACGGAAGAGCAACAAAATAAATTAAATAATAAGCTAATATCTTATAGTGATTCAACCTCCACGGAAATAATTGTTTGTATTGTTAAAACATTAAATGGTGACGATATCAATTACGTGGGAGCCAAATGGGGTGAAAAATGGCAAATCGGACAAAAATATAAAAATAATGGTATTTTATTATTAATTGCTTCCGATGATCATAAATTAGCTATACAGAATGGGCGAGGAGTGGAAGATGCCATGACTGACTATACTTCCAGTACTATTATTCATCAATATATGATTCCTTATCTTCAGCAAAATGATTATTACGGTGCTATAAACTCCGGTACGGATCAAATCATAAAGGTTCTTCAAGGGAAATTTAAAGCAGATAACCCGGAAGATACTGATGATACTACTTCAGGGATTATAGTAGCCGTATTTATATTTTTCATTATACTACTGTATATATTAATGCATAAAAACAATAGAAACAACACATATTATGACCGTAACGGTAAGAGAAGAAATAATGATGATGATTTTTGGGGTGGATTAGGTGGATTTATCGGCGGAAGTATATTTGGCGGAAGTGGCGGCAGTAGTTCCCGAGGTGGTGGTTTTGGAGGTTTTGGCGGCGGAGGAAGCTTCGGTGGAGGCGGTGCCAGTGGTAGTTGGTAATATTTAAAAAATATAACTATTAGTTATCGATTATTTTCCTCATTATTTATTCGTGTTTATATGGAAATGAATAGGAATATAATAATACTATATAATCGCCGGCCAGACTTTTCTAATTAAATATTGTCATCCTTATTAGACGATTGAAATAACTGTTTAATTAATCATAATTTAGTTTTATCTAAGCATTTTTTGAGCTAAATACATCCCATCAATTAATTGATCAATATCTTCCTTAGTTGTATAGATGGCAAATGATGCTCGAACAGTACCTTTTATTCCCAAGCGTTGCATAATGGGTTGAGCGCAATGATGTCCGGTCCTAACTGCTATCCCTTGTTTATCTAGAATAAACCCGACATCTGACGAATGAATATTTTCGATATCTAAATTAAAAGAAAGTGCTCCGGAAGTATGTTTTGCATTTTGAGCATAGATGATTATATCATCTAATTGCGAAAGTTTATTTTTAGCATACTTCATAATTTCGTCTTCATGCTTACTAATATTTTTAAAACCTATAGTTTGCACAAAATCTATAGCAGTTTTTAAGACAATATTACCGGAAATATTCGGAGTACCTGCTTCAAATTTAAAAGGCAAATCTGCGTAGGTCGTCTTTTCAAAAGTAACTTCTTTAATCATTTCTCCACCTCCCTGGTAGGGTTTCATGGATTCTAATATATTCTCTTTACCGTATAAAATACCCACTCCCGTAGGGCCATAAAGTTTATGTGAAGAGAATACATAAAAATCGGCATCTAAATTTTGCACGTCAACTTTTCTATGAGATACGGCTTGCGCTCCGTCTATAAGCACATACGAACCCATTTTGTGGGCTTTGGAAATTATTTCTTCTATTGGATTAACTACTCCCAATGCATTGGAAATATGATTTACAGCTACTATTTTAGTTTTTTCAGAAAGGAGTCGATCATATTCATCCATCATCAAATCTCCGTTATCATCCACAGGAATAACTTTAATTTTTAAATTTTTTCGTTCGGCTAATAATTGCCATGGAACGATATTCGAATGATGTTCTAAGTTGGATATAATTATTTCATCGCCTTCGTTAAGTAAGGGTTCTATTCCTGTAGCTACTAAGTTGATACTATCGGTCGTTCCTTTAGTAAAAATAATTTCGTAATCCTTTTTTGCATTTAAAAATTGTTGCACAGACTTTCGGGATTCTTCCATTTCCACGGTAGCCAATTGACTAAGGGTATGAATTCCTCTATGAACATTAGAGTTTATAGTTTTATAATATTTTTCTTCTGCCTCTATTACGGAAATCGGCTTTTGAGTAGTTGCAGCATTATCAAGATAGACTAAAGGTTTGCCATTTACTAACTGATTCAGTATAGGAAAAATATTTTTTATATCTTTTAAATCTTCGTTCATGGTAAGAAAGTTAAACTTCAAAATTAAATGATTAAATTGAATTAAAAATTATTTTTTTGTTATAATTTAACAAAAGAAGATTTTTCTACAAATGGAATATCGGGATCAGCAATTTCTAAGATCAATCGGGAAACTTCCTCAAATAAAATAGTAGCTTGAGATTCGTTTAAACTTTCAGAAGAATCAATTTTTAAAATCTCCAATCCTCGAAAAGGTTTTTTAAAACTCCAAATTCCCACCTTTACCGATTCTGAAAGTTTTTCATGTAAAATCATATAAGCATAGAAAACAAGCTGAATAAAAAATTTATAATTTTTATCTTCTTGTATTTGATTAAATCTATCTGACTTAAATATAAGAGTATCTATAGATGATGTTTTATAATCTATAATTCGGTCCCGGCCATTAAAACTATCCCATCGGTCTACAAATCCTTTCAAAAATAAGGTGCCTATTTCAGGTAAATTAATAGTGGAACTAAGTTCTTTTTCAATTTCTTTTAAGATAATGATATTACCGTTTTTTATGTCGGTTAAATCTCTTAATAATATTTTTTCAATGGTTTTTTCCGCTAGCAGCTTTTGTAAGTAATTTTGCCCTTTTTTAAATAAGTCGGGATTTAATTCTTTTTCAATATATTTATTTAAATAAACAGAATAATTTTTTAAAGCTGCAAGTAAATCCTTTTCCGTTAGTTTATTTCCTTGCCATGGGGAATAAATAGATTCTAAAGTATGATGAATCAAATTTCCGTAATTTAAAGCAGAAATTTCCTCTTCCATCTCTTGTTGTTCGTTAATCTTTAAAATCTTTTGCAAATAGAAATTGATTGGATTGTAGTGATAATTGGTTAAATGAGTTGGCGAAATAGGATTTTTTAGCCAATCTTGAATTGAAATCAATACAGCAGGTGATTTTTCAATAATTAGTTCCTTCGATTGTTTTAAATTCCCTCCATAGGTAGCTACAGATTCTATTATGGTATGTTGAGACTCAAATTCTAATTGATTAATAAATCTGCTTTTTTCTCCGGAGTTAATACCTTCAGTATAATTATTATAAACTAAGGTAATGTTTTGTGCATGTTGTATTAATCTATAAAAATGATACGCATAGATGGCATCACTTTCAAGAAAAGTGTTGATTCCGTAGTTTTTCTTAACATCAAAAGGAATAAAAGAATTATCATTTTTTCCACCCGGCAAAATTCCTTCATTAACTCCGGTCATTAGTATATTTTTAAAGCTTAGCAAACGAGTTTCCAAAACTCCCATAATTTGAAGTCCCTCTACCGGTTCGCCAATAAAATCAATAGTTTCATTATTGATTACATGCTGATAAAATGTATAAAGAAGAGAAAAACTTTGAATGGAAAGATCTTGCGATAATTGTGTATGTAAAATGGAGAAAAGATTTTTAAATTTTAAATAATTTTCTTTTAACACCTGATGATCAGAATCTGTTTTCCAAAATTGTTCAGTACAAAATTCATAAAGTTTATGTATCAAATCGATAGGATTTGCGTATTCTTTAAATATAAAATAATAGTAAGAACTACCTAAACGTTTATATATGAGAGAATCAGTTAAATAGATAAGATTATTCCTTTTTATTTCAGATATAAATTCAATAACAGATATAGTATTATGTAGTAATGGATTCTGAAGAAGGGATAAGATATCGTTATAGTAATATCCTTTGGATGTATTTTTTTCTCTAAATATGTGTAATTTAAAAATTTGCTTAAATAATGATGCTAAAAATGAATTTTTAAGAGGAAATCCCATAGTTATATTAACTCGGGATATATTTTTAGGTATGCTTTCCAATATTGCCGGAAGAATTGATTCATCGCTTAATACTAATGCGGTATTGTGTAACTCTTCTTCAGGAAGGGTAGATAAGATTGAACTGATATATTTGGCTTGAGCTACGTCTTGAGAAGTACTAACTACATGTATCTTTTTTTTTTGATTGAAATTGTCAGTTACCCATTTGAAATCTCGAGTTGCATAATAATTCCAATTTTTATATTTCCTTAAAAAATCTCCGGCTTCTTGATTACTGTTGTTTAAATAGTATTTATCGGCATCCCAATATAAATACGTTTCGGCATGTGATATATAATGTTTAATCAGCTTTTCTTCTTTGGACGTTAAGGCATTTAATCCGACAAAAACATACTTTTCATTTGCAGGAATATGAATAGATGTTAATTGGCTTAACACATGGTTTAGAATCATTCCATACGTGCCCAATCCTTTAGTTTCCAAAGAATCCTTTAATTTATTATATAAAATTATATTATTTTCCCAGAATTTTACATTTTTATAATATAATTTTTTTTCACTGGTGGTATCCAGCTTATTCACCCAATTTTCTATTCTTTCAATGGAAGCCATATGCTCTAAAACCCTATGAGGATTATCAGAGAAAATTTCTATATCGTTAAAATCTTTAAGAAGAGTAGGTATCCATTTTAAAAATTCATCAAGAGTTTCCTCTGCATTTACGAATTTTTTCTGTATTTGAAAAGCTTCCAACCAAAGAGGAATATTTTCAATTTTAACTAAATGGGAATGTTTGTATATAAAATCTTCAATGGTATAGAAAGTGGGCAAAAATCCGTTATACCCTTTTTTAATAAGATATTTTTTAAAAAATATGATAGGTCTTCTTCCGGGAATAATGATAGTAAATTTAGATAAATCATTATTTTTTTCCAATAACTCATCAATTACTTTTTCTATAAAATTTGTATGCATAAATATATAAAAAGCGCTTGTTAAAGAATTAATTTATTTAAAAAAATAATAATAGTAATAGGCAAAAAATTCTCTTATTAATGACATATAATGATGCCTTTTACTATAGTGATGAGAACTTGCAGAACCTAAATTATAAAAGCCTAGCTTATAATACATCAGCTTAATACGTGAAATATGATAATATTGTGATATAATAATTAATTTTCTGTAATTATTATCTTTCATTATTTTTAATGAGTTCTCAACATTTTCTTCAGTATTTAAGGCTTTATTATCTAAAATAATATCAGATAAAAGCACGCCGTGTTCCAATAAATATTCCTGCATGAGATCAGCTTCACAAAAGTTTTTATTAGCTAAACCTCCGGAAACAATTAATTTTTGAACTTGACCTTCGTTATATAATTTTAAACCAATATTTAGCCTCCGTATTAAAGACATAGGCATAGAACCGTCTGTTTTATTTTTTGTTCCAAAAATAACTCCTACGTCTGCATCCCTGGTATCTTCTTGGTTCCCATCAATAATAATAGCAACGGTATGAAGAATAAACCACAAGAATAAAAGTATAATTCCTGTAATAATATATTTTATTAATTTTCTGTAATAAGACATATTACAATAAACAATTCCGAAAAATAAAACTTATATATATAATTTTATTAAATTTATTATTTTTTTTATAAAAAAAGTTTAAAATTAAATACAAATTTTAGTTAAAAAAAGCTTAATTAATAAATTTTATATTTTATAATAATAAAAGACTGCATCCTCTAATATCGGAATTATCCATTCTTCCCAAAATTTTAAAACCATTCTTACCTTCATCTTTACCAATATCTTGGGTAGATATAAATGAACAACTATGAATATTTGCCAAGTCAATTATGTTGACACCTCCCGATCTGTTTGTTTCAACATATTCAAAAGGATCATCCACATCTCGAATTAAAATCTTCATCCAGGGAGGACATTTATAAACATTATTAGATAAAGAATAAGCTTGAGACAATAATTCCGTCATACTGTATTCCGAATAAATTTTATCGGTCTGAAAAGAATTTTTTAATTCTGTTAACAACTCATCTTTTGTCATTTCTTTTTTTCTTCCCTTCATTCCTCCTGTTTCGATAATTATAGTATTTCTCAATTGTTGAGAATAAGAATTTGCAAAATCTAACAAAGCATAGGAAACACCAAAAAGAATAACTTTCTTATTCTCTTTTTCCAGTCGATTTATAATAACATGTAAATCATCAAAATTATGTAGATAATAACCATTTTCCACCTTTCCCGATTGCTCCATTAAATAATTTACCATATATATAAGTGAAGAATTATTTCTCTCCAAATAAGAAGGAAGCAAACCTAAATATATGTATTCGGAAGGGTCTCCGAAAAAAATTGAAAATGAATGTAAAATACTTTGTTTATAAATATCTTCATTTGCTATATAATGCTTGGATAGGTTTTCGGAAGTAGTACCGCTACTTTGAAAATATAAATTCGGTAAGAAATTTTTATCAACAATTGTATTGGTTTTGAAAAATTCAATCGGTAAAAAAGGTATTTGCCGATAATTGAGAATTTTATTACAATCTATAGATAATAAATCAACAAAAGTTCTATAGGGTATATTATTTTTATATTGATACAAAAAAATTTGGATGGCGAGTGAATTAAATTCTTCCTCCGATTTGATTGAAAAAATATCAAAACTTTTCAACATTTGAATATATTTACTTTATATGCAAATTTAATAAGAAGTATTTAAATAATTTTTTAAATATAGGTCGATTTGACAGCATTTTTACTATGGCAATAAAATTGATAAATATCAGTAACCAATAAAGAATTTAACCATGTCAATTCAAAGTGATAACGAAGAAAACGAATTAATTGAAGAAAATAACAATCAAGAAAATTTAAAGGATACTGAAAATATGTCAGAACCTAACAATAATTCTGACTTAACAGAAAAACTTGAAAAAGAAAAAGACAGATATATCCGTTTATTTGCTGAATTTGATAACTATAAAAAACGTGTAATTAAAGAGAGACAGGATCTTCTTAAATACTCGGATAAAGATATTTTAGAATCATTACTTCCGGTATTGGATGATTTTGATCGCGCAATTACCGAACTTGAAAAAAAGGAGGATGATCTTTCAGTTTTAGAAGGAGTGAAACTTATTTATAATAAGTTGTTCAATACCTTGAAAGATAGAGGATTGACTGTTATTGATGTAAAGGCCGGTGATGATTTTAACATTGATTATCATGAAGCAATTACCCAAGTCCCGTCTCCTGATGAAAGTCTAAAAGGTAAAATTATAGATGTGGTTCAAAAAGGGTACTTATTGCATGAAAAAGTTATTAGATACGCAAAAGTAGTTATTGGAAATTAAGAACTCAAAGAGGTTTATATAAAAAATTATGTCTAAAAGAGATTATTACGAAGTATTGGAGGTTTCTAAGAGTGTAACTGAAGTAGAGTTAAAAAAGGCCTATAGGAAAAAAGCACTCAAATATCACCCGGATAAAAACCCCGGTGATAAAGAAGCTGAAGAAAAATTCAAAGAAGCTGCTGAAGCTTATGAAGTTTTAAGTGATCCTCAAAAAAGAGCAAGGTATGATCAATACGGTCATGCCGGAGTAGGAGGGGCTGCCGGTGGTGGCTTTGGAGGGGGAATGAATATGGAAGATATTTTTTCCCATTTTGGTGATATTTTCGGTAGTGCCTTCGGAGGCGGTTTTGGCGGCTATTCTTCAAGACCTCAACAAGTTCAAGGCTCCAATTTACGTATCCGTTTATCATTAACTCTTAAAGAAATTATTAACGGTGTTGAAAAAACCGTTAAAGTAAAAAGATTTAAATTAGCTCCGGGAGCTACCTCAAAAAATTGTCCTACCTGTAACGGGACCGGTCAAACGAGAAGAATCATGAATACTCCGTTTGGACAAATGCAAACTCAATCAGTATGTAATACTTGTGGAGGTACCGGTAAAGTTGCGGATCATATACCGCCGGGTGCTAATAATCATGGTTTAATTAAAGTTGAAGAAGAAGTATCCATTAAAATTCCTGCCGGTGTTAGAGAAGGAGTTCAACTGCAAGTTAGAGGAAAAGGAAATGATGCTCCATTTGGAGGAATACCCGGAGATTTAATCGTTGTGATTGAAGAAATTGAGGATGAAAATTTAAAAAGGGAAGGGGATAATCTTCATTATGAACTATATATTTCTGTACCCGAAGCTATTTTAGGTACGAAAAAAGAAATTCCTACGATCACGGGAAAAGTAAAAATTACAGTAGATTCCGGAACTCAATCAGGGAAAATTCTACGATTGAAAGATAAAGGATTGCCTCAAGTTCAAGGATATGGATACGGGGATTTATTTATTCATATCAATGTTTGGACACCTAATCCGAATAAATTAACTAAAGAGCAGAGAGAATTTTTTGAATCTATGTTAGATAATGAACATTTTCATCCTAAACCATCAAAAAATGATAAAACATTTTTTGAAAAGATCAAAGATATGTTCATGTAAAAAGTTAACCGGAATTTATATATAGAAAAAATCTTTGAGTATCAATATACTCAAAGATTTTTTTATAGTTAATATACAAAAAGGTACCAACTTTACATTGATACCTTTTCATTAATAATATTTAAAATTATTTATACTATTCAGCTTTTTTCTTAGCAGGTGTTTTTTTCGTAGATTTTTTAGTTACACCGGCTTCATCTTTAGTATCATCATTTGATACCTCATTAGTAGCTGTTTTTTGTGAAATGTTACAATCTTCTGAATTTTCTTTTTGGCTATCATTCGAAGCTTTAGCTAGATTGTCTTCATAAGCTTTTACGCTTTCTTCAGTTATGATACCATTTTTAACCAATATATTATACCAAGTAAAAAGCTTTTTAAGATCTGAATTATATACTCTGTCTTCTGCATAATCCGGTTGAGCATCTTTCATTAAAGATCTTAACGTATTGGTATCATTTTTATCAAATTCAATTTCTTTAAATTGATGTTTTTTGGAAATTGAAACTAAAACTGAAATTAATGATACTTCAGAATCTTGAGTATAAATTGAAATGTTTTGCAGTAAACTTACTTGACTATTTGCATTAATAGACAATTTCTTTTGAGCAACTAAATCTTTAACAATGAAACCTCCTTTAGTTTGAGATAATAATTCAAATAAACCGGATTTCCCTGTAATTGCAATGATTTTAGTAAGATCCATATCAATATTGTAATTATATTTTTAATTAATTTATTTTAAAATTTAATGAGACGGAAATTTCATTCGGTATTCAGTTTCCACCTTTCCTTTACTAATATTGGCAAGTTTACCTTTTAGTAATTTTTTCTTAAGCGGAGATAATAAGTCTGTAAACAGAATTCCTTCAATATGATCGTATTCATGCTGAATAATACGCGCACGAACATCACCAAAATTTTCAGTTTTTTTATTCCAATTTTGATCAAAATATTCAATTGTAATATTTTCCAATCTCTTAATATCTTCTCGAATATCAGGAATACTTAAACAACCCTCGTTAAACTTCCAAAGTTCACCATCTCTTTTAGTTATTTTCGGATTTATGAAAACTTTTTTACAAAGGGCTAACTCGTCTTTTATGTCGACATAATCCTCATCTTCTGCCAATGGAGATGCGTCAATAACAAATAAACGTATATTCAATCCTACTTGTGGGGCTGCTAAACCAATTCCATGTGCTTTATACATGGTTTCATACATATTTTCAATTAATTGATCTAAATCGGGATAATCTTTACCGATTTCAACTGTTTTTTTTCTTAAAACAGGTTCTCCATAGCCATAAATAGGTAAAATCATAATTTTATTTTTTCTCTAAATAGGTTTGTAAAATTAAAGTAGCACTTACTTCATCCAATAAATGCTTATTTTCTCTATTTTTTTTATTTTTTCCACTCAAACTTATAAAGTGAGAAGCAATTTTTGAAGTAAATCTCTCATCCACTCTTTCAACCGGAATATTTGGAAAAAGAGAAGTAATCTTCTTGATTAATTTTTGAATTGAAATTTCAACATCTGAAAGTTCTCCGTTTAATCGAACAGGTAAACCAATAATTATTTTTTCGACAGAATTTTCAGCTATATATTTTTCAAGAAATGGAATCAGATTAGAAGTCATAATTCCGGCCAACCCACTGGCAATAATTTGCATATCATCCGTTTCTGCTAATCCGGATCTTTTTTCACCATAATCGATGGCCAGTATTTTTGACATGAAAATAAATGTTAGTTTACAGATTAAAAGCTTCTTTAATTTGATCTAAATAATCTAATTTTTCCCAAGTAAATAATTCTACTTCGATTTCCTTTATTTCTGTCTTTCCATTCTCACGATTTCTTACAAATTTTTTTGTAACGATTTCGTTCTTTCTTCCCATGTGGCCATAGGCTGCTGTCTCCGTATATATTGGATTTCTTAATTTCAATCTTTTTTCTATAGCATAAGGTCTTAGATCGAATAATTTTTCAACTTTTAATGCTATATCTCCATCGGACAGGTTAACTTTTGAACTGCCAAAAGTATTAATATAAACACCGCACGGTTCGGTAATACCAATAGCATAAGAAACTTGTACTAAAACTTCATCAGCAACCCCTGCCGCTACTAAATTTTTAGCTATGTGTCTGGTAGCATAGGCAGCAGAACGATCCACCTTAGAAGGATCTTTTCCGGAAAATGCGCCACCGCCATGAGCTCCTTTACCACCATAAGTATCAACAATTATTTTTCTTCCGGTTAATCCGGTGTCTCCATGAGGTCCTCCGATTTCAAATTTTCCGGTTGGATTTATATGGTAAGTGATATTATCATCAAATAATGCTTTTATTTCATCTTTTGATTCTGCCTTAACTTCAGGAATAACTATTGAAATAATGTCCTTGGCAATTTTGTCCAATACAACCTTTTCATCCTCATCGAACATATCATGTTGTGTAGAAAGAACTATCGTGTCAATACGTATCGGCTTATTATTATCGTCGTATTCAATAGTAACTTGAGATTTTGCATCCGGACGAAGATAGGTCATTATTTGACCTTCTTTTCTTATTCGAGCTAACACACGTAAGATGCTATGTGAAATATCTAAAGCCAAAGGCATATAATTATCCGTTTCATTGGTGGCATATCCGAACATCATCCCTTGGTCACCTGCACCCTGTTCTTCTTTATTCTGTTTATCCACCCCGCGGTTGATATCCTGCGATTGTTCATGCAAAGCGGATAAAATACCGCAAGATTCGGCTTCAAATTTATATTCACTTTTCGTATAGCCTATTTTTTTTATAATATCTCTGGTAATATACTGAACATCAATATACGTGTTGGATTTAATTTCTCCGGCTAATACTACCTGACCTGTGGTAACTAAAGTTTCACAAGCTACCTTAGAATTGGGATCAAATGCTAAAAAATTATCTAATATCGAATCTGAAATCTGATCAGCAACTTTATCTGGATGGCCTTCCGAAACCGATTCGGATGTGAATAAGTAAGGCATATTTTTTGCTTTTATTTTATTATAATCATTGCAAATTTAAGAACATTAATTAATAAATTTACTATATTTCAAAAATTATTACAGAGTTTATGAATTCAAAAAAATGCTTATTATTTTCGCTAGTATCTTTATTAACAGTAGCATGTGCAACTAATCCGTTAACCGGAAGAAAATCGTTAAATTTTGTATCCAATTCTCAATTATTGCCATCTTCATTTCAGCAATATCAAGAGGTTTTATCTTCCAATAAAATTATCACAGGAACTCCTCAAGCAAGGCAGGTGGAAGAAGTGGGTAACAGAATAAAAAAGGCCGCAGAAGATTATTATAGATCCATTGGTAAGTCTTCGGCTTTAAACGGTTATCAGTGGCAATTTGTATTAATTGATGATCCAAAAACAGTTAATGCATGGTGTATGCCCGGAGGAAAAGTGGCTGTTTATTCAGGAATTTTACCTATTTGTAAAGACGACACAGGATTAGCAGTTGTTTTGGGACATGAAATTGCCCATGCTCTGGCAGGTCACGGAGCTGAAAAAATTTCACAATCATATATTTCAGAAATCGGTGGACAGGTATTAGGAGGGGTTACCAACAACCAAGCCTTGCGTTCGGCAATTAATCAATATTACCCCGTAGCCAGTGGCATCACTCTTTTACGTTATGGTCGTAAACAAGAATCTGATGCAGATGAAATGGGTTTATATATTATGGCAATGGCAGGATATGATCCCAGACAAGCCCCTTTATTTTGGCAAAGAATGATTGACGCTACAGGAAGTACCGATACACCTGAATTTCTTTCCACGCACCCGAATCCTCAAAATAGAATTGCAGATATAAATAAAATAATGCCCAAAGCATTACAATATTATCAAGCTTATAAAGCTAATTAATTTGAATTAGTCTTTATGGCATGTAATTTGGCATAGACTAATGACTTTTAATTTGAAGAGAAGAAACAGATATATTCGAATTGATTACCATATAACCAAAATTTGAACCTAATTCTTTATTTTTGGATATGGTTGTCAATATTTTACCATTCAAAAGGAATTGAATAGAACTTTTGTCTGTTACGATTGAAAAACTATTCTTTTCCTTTTTATTATATTTTTGAATTTTTTGTTTGAAATAAATTTGTGATTTTCCTTCTCTTTTGCTCTCGTAAGATATAACTACTTCGTTTTCTGCATTAATTCCAAATAGGAGATAATTTTCAGGATATTTCCGATCATCAGCATATAAAATTATACCCGCAACGCCATTAGGTTCATAAAAACTATTAATTTGTAATGAAGTAGTATAGGTTATATTTCGATCGGATATTGGAAGGGAGAGCAAAGAATAATTTAAAACATTTTTCAAATCAGCCTTCATCAATAAATTTCCTTCTTCAAGTTTAGTATATAGTGCATCTGTAGATATCGTGTCCCAATGATTGGAATTGGTATGAAAATCATCGTTAAACAATAGCGACTCTTTTTTACAGGAATTAAAAATTAATAAACTTAAAATAAATAGTAAGCTTTTTTTATAAAAGTTATTACCAATCATAATCTTACATTTTATATCTAGCGGTAGCTATAGTTTTAAGATCAGAAAATTTATTATGTTTATATTTAATGCTTCCAACCACGGCAATCATGGCTGCATTGTCTGTAGTATATTCGAATTTGGGGATAAAAGTTTTACAATTTTTTTCTAATTCTAACTTTTTTATCTCTCTTCTTAACTCCGAATTCGCCGAAACACCACCGGCAATTGCTACATTTTTAATTCCCGTAATTTGAATAGCCAACTTTAATTTATCTAACAATGAAGATAGGATTGTTTTTTGGACGGATGCACATATATCTTCAAGATTCTCTTTTATAAAATCCGGGTTTTTCTGTAGTTCTTTTTGTATGAAATAAAGCACGGAAGTCTTTATGCCACTAAAAGAAAATTTGATTCCTTCCAATTTTGGCAACGGAAATTTAAATTTATGTTTATCTCCATTTTGAGAAAGTTTATCAATTGTAGGTCCTGCCGGATATTCAAGTCCCAAAATTTTACCTATCTTATCAAAAGCTTCACCCGCCGCATCATCCAAAGTTTCTCCCAATACTTCCATATCAAAATAATCATTTACCTGAACAATTTGGGTATGTCCACCACTTACCGTAAGACATAAAAATGGAAATGATATATTTTCTTTAGATTCATCCTCAATAAAATGTGCAAATATATGCCCTTGCATGTGATTAACTTCAATAAGAGGAACGTTCAATGACATAGATAATGATTTTGCAAAACTGGTCCCTACTAATAAGGATCCTAATAAACCCGGACCACGGGTAAAAGATATCGCATCAATTGCTTTTTTATTTATATTTGCTAATTGAATTGCTTGATGTACAACGGGGATAATATTTTGTAAATGAGCACGAGAGGCTAATTCCGGAACTACACCGCCATAATTTTGGTGTATTTTTTGGGTAGATACTACATTAGATAGTATTTTTTTACCTTGTATTACAGCTGCTGATGTATCATCACATGACGATTCTATTCCTAAAATAATGGGTGTTTTCATTTATGACAAAGTTACTAATTAAAAAAATATTTTTTAAGTCATCCAAGGCAATTCTCTATGCATTTTGCATTTTATTTTTACTACTTCTATCTTTAATTATTGTTATAAATTTACCATCTATTAAAGATAAAATAGCAAAAGAGGCACTTTCCTATTTAAACCAAGAATTCAAAACTTCGATTTCTGCTCAAAGAATTGAAGTTGATTATTTTGGAAATCTTACTTTACATGATGTAATTATTAAAGATCATCATCAGAATAATTTACTAACTGTAAAAGAATTAAAAGGATATTTAAATACCATATCTTTAATTGAAAATTTGGTAATTAAGCATGTTGATGATATCAAAATTGATCAATTGCGTTTACAAGATCCTGTCATCAAAGTAATTACTTATAAAAATGAAAATCATGATAATTTTTCTATTTTCATAGATAATTTTAACTCAGATAAACCTTCTCAAAAAAAAGATTTTAAATTAAACGGAAGGGTAGATATAATCAATGGTCGATTTTCAATTGTAAATCAAAATTTACCATTAGAAGATCAAGTCTGGTTAGATACTTCTGAATTAAATTTAAAAGCTTCGAGCGTTGATGTTTTTAATTCGGATGTAAGGGTTTTAGTTGAGCAATTTAATTTCAAAGCTAAAAGGCATAAGGAAAATTATACGGTTTACCAATTTTCATCCGATATTCATTATTCAGAAACAGAACTTTCTTTCAAAGACCTTCTTTTTGAATCAGATACCTCATTGTTATTAGGTTCTTTATTTTTTAATCACACCAAAGAAAAT
Organism: Apibacter sp. B3546; assembly: GCF_009827885.1. Taxonomy (NCBI): domain Bacteria; kingdom Pseudomonadati; phylum Bacteroidota; class Flavobacteriia; order Flavobacteriales; family Weeksellaceae; genus Apibacter; species Apibacter sp. B3546. Next base: position 84,999 of record NZ_WINW01000002.1, read on the forward strand.
GGATTGAGTAACTTTTCTGATCAGGTAGCATGGAATATGGAAGTAAACAAAGGAAGTAAAGTATCAGGTAAAGACATACGATATTTTGTAAAAAACTGGGATACTAATTCTATACTTAACATTTCTTCGAAAGTTAATGGTACACTTAATAATTTAACATTAACTAATCCAATCTTATCGGTTAACGGTACTTTTTATTCTTCCCCTAGCTTAGTGTTGAAAAATTTAGTTAGTAATGATCCTTCCCAATCTTTTAATATAGAAACCAAAGAAACGCATCTTCAATCTTCATATGCCTCTCTTAATTCATGGTTACCGAAATTTATTTCTAAGGAAATACCCAAAATAGTAGCAGAATTTGGAACTATGAATTATATGGGTTCATTTTTAATTGATAAAAAAGACCTTAGTATAAATGGTAAAATGATTAGCTCTTTAGGTACAGTAACAGCGGATGCTCAATTAAAAGATTATGCTTCCCAAAAACCTAGATATAAAGGAAAATTAGAAACATACCAATTAAATTTAGCTTCTTTTATTAAAACAACAACACTAGGTCCTATATCCGCTAAAATTCAATTTGACGGCAGCGGATTTAATCTGGACCATATGGATACTAAATTTGATGCAAAACTGAATAGTTTAGTTATTAATGGTAAAGCGATTAATGATATTTCAGCTGTGGGTAATTTAAGAGATAAAATTTTTGAAGGTAAAATTATTTCCGATGACAAATACGCTAATTTTGACTTTAATGGTACAATAAATTTTGCTCAAAAATATATTAAAACCAACTTTGATGCAGATATTAAATCATTAAATTTAGGCTATTTTACTTCTCTAGCCGATAAAAATAAATCATTTAAAGGAATAGTCAAAGCAGATATTGAATTCAGCTCCATTGATGATTTAATTGGACAAATCAACATTAATTCAATTTCTATTGAAGATAATGGTAAAACTACTAATTATAATGATATACAAATAAAAACAAGTTTTGAGGAAGGAAATCGAAATTTAGATATTTTTTCTCCGAACATGATTACTGCCAATATTTATGGTAAATACAAATTAGAAGATATTCCTGATATGTTACAGAAAGGAATTGGGAACCTGGTAGCTAATTTTAAAACTAATAAACGATTTGACAATCAAGAGTTTTCATTTATTTTGGATATACAAAAGGATTTATTTGATTTATTAATGATGGATGTTAACTTATCCCCGGGAACGACTATTACAGGAAGGTATGTTGGCAATGGAAATAAGTTACAGGCACAAATGATTTCAGAATATATATATTATAAAAATATCAAACTAACCAATCCGAATATATTTTTAAATACAGAAGATACCTTACGACAATTTATGGGATCTTTATCTTCTCTAAATATAGACAATACGAATATTGAAAAAATCAATTTTTCCGGATATAATAAAAATGATTCCCTATTTGTTTCCACTAATTTTTATCATGGAAAATATAAAGAAAAACAAACTAATTTTGATTTAAATTTATATCAAACTCAAAAAAATAATGATATTATTATTGGGTTTAAACCTTCTAATATTAATTTGGCACAAGCAAAATGGAAACTGAATCCTAATTTTAAATCGGATGAAGCCATTGCGAAATATAATTTATTAACTAACAAATTAGTTTTACAAAAAATTGAATTAACATCTGAAAATTCTGAAATTTTATTGTCCGGAGAATATACCACCAAAAACGAATATACTTTTGATTTGAATTTAAAAGATGTTAAATTAGAAAAAATATTACCTCACAGCTTACTTAAAGATATGTCTTTTGAGGGTGTTGCCAATGGATCTGCCAAAGTACTTAAAAATTCAAGTGAACTTAAACCTCTTGTGGATCTTTATATCGATCAATTGAAATTTAATGGTCAAAATTTAGGGAATTTGGCCATGAGAGCAATCTACGATGCTAAAACCAACCGATATTTATTACAAAGTAAATTAGAAGATTCCGGACAAGATCGTTTTTTAGCTGACGGATATATAGCCAATCAAAATGGTAAGCCTTCTCAATTGAATATAGATTTGCAAGCCAATCAAATGAACATTGCTCCTATAGGGACTTTTTTACAAAGTATCTTCTCAAATTTCAGAGGAACTGCCACAGGAAATGTTCAAATTTCAGGAGATATAACTTCTCCTAAATATCAAGGATCCCTTACAATGTCTAAAGTTGGATTTAAAGTTAACTTTTTAGGGGTTGATTATCAACTTACTAAAGATCAAGACTTACAAATATCTGACGGCATATTTTTATTTGATAATATTGAGTTGATGGATACTCAAAGAAAAACTAAGGGAGTAGTTTTTGGACCTTTAATGACTAAAAATTTTTCAGAATGGGGAATGAACCTAGACTTTACTTCGGATAAACTTTTAGTGTTGAATACTACCATGAAAGAAAATGATCTTTTTTATGGAACTATTTATGCTTCAGGTAATTTTTCCATAACAGGAACAACGGATAAAGGTATTGATATTTCAGCAACTGCCATGGCTCTTGAGGGAAGCAGCCTCACAATAAACAGCAGTAGTACAACTAATGCTACCGACATTCAATTTATCAAATTCATTCCTGAACAACATAAAGAAGGAGATGAAAAAGAAACTAAACCACCTATGGGATTATCCATACGTGCAGACGTTACAGCAGACAATAAATCTGTGGTTAATTTAATTATTAGTCAAGAAACCGGAGATAAAATAGTGGTTCGGGGAGATGCAAAACATCTAAAATTTGATATGTCAAAAGCAGGAGTTATTTCTATGGACGGTACTTACACAATAACCGGTGATAGTAAATATTATTATAATATGTTTGTTAATAAGGACTTTACTATTGTTCCCGGAAGTACTATCCGATGGGAAAATCGTGGTCCTACCGAAGCCGATTTAAATATTCGCGCTTCCTATACCAGATTAGTAAGTAATATTGGCGATTATTTGGGTATTTCTACAGTTCCCGCTTCTAATGTAACAGTTTCGGCGTTATTAACCGGTTATTTATCTAAACCAAGTTTGACTTTTGATATACAAGCAGATGCTTCTTCTTCGGTTCGTGATCAACTCAATACTAAACTAAATAATAATGAAGGGGAAAAATACAATCAAGTAGCCGGAATTGTTGTTTTTGGAAGCTTTTTATCCGATAAAATGGGAGGTAGCAGTTATGCTTCTTCTGCTTATGATGTAGTATTGAAACAATTAACTTCTGCAATAAATAATATAAGTGGAGTATTTTCTCTGGATGCTAATTTTAATGCCGGTTCAAGAGTCGACGATACAAGTGACCGGATCTCTTTAGACCCTACATTTAAAGTGAATCAAAGGTTATCCATAGTTGGATCAGTTAATATGCCTCTGGAACAAAAAAGTGCTGCCGACGTATGGACCTATGGTGCAAAAATTAATTATGACATATCAAAAAACAATGATAAATCGCTAATTATCAATGGTTTTTCAAAACCTTCCACTTTTGGGTTGGAAACTTCGGTATTATCCACTACAGGGGCAAATAATCAATCGTATGGCGGGGGGATTGTTTACAAAAAATCTTTTAATAAATTCAGTGATTTGTTTAGTAAAAAGAGAAAGAAAAAAGAAATTGTAAAGGATAAAAAGGAATCCATTAGTACTCACTAATGGATTCCAAAATTAATTATAGCGTTATAAATTATTATAAATTTTATTAAAACCACCCTTTACGATTTAAAATATAAGTCTTATAAAATTCTTTATCAGATTTGGTAAGGTACAAAATTCCTTCAATTAATCCAATAATACCCATTACAATTGCGCCTCCACCACAAGTAAACCATGAAGTTAATAAAGTGATTAATAACATAATTAAGCCTTCTTTATTATACCCTAAGTAAAACTTATGAATACCAAAACTACCTAGTAGAATACCACAAATTCCGGCTATTAATTTTTTACTATTAGCATCTTTAAGTTGATCTTGTGAAATTTCATATGAATTACTATAAGTTTGATTCGTTTCTTGCATATATTTTTATTTATATTAAATATTAATAAAACCGTAATCTTATAATATTTTTTAAATTATAAACAAATATTATGCATTTTTTGGGTTTATATATATAAATCTTCTTTTTGGAAAAAAAATAGTATTTTTGTCAACAAAATAATCTGTACCATGAATTATGATATTATAGTTATAGGTAGCGGGCCCGGTGGATATGTTGCTGCTATTAGAGCCGCTCAATTAGGTTTTAAAACAGCTGTAGTTGAGCGAGAAAATCTAGGAGGAATTTGTTTAAACTGGGGATGTATACCAACTAAAGCTCTTATTAAAAGTGCTCACGTATATGAAGAAATAAATCATGCTGAAGAATTTGGATTGAATAAAACCGAATCATCTTTTGATTTTTCTAATGTTATTAAACGCAGTAGGGGAGTAGCCGATAAAATGAATAAAGGGGTTGGCTTCCTTATGAAAAAAAATAAAATTGATGTAATTAACGGAAATGCCAAAGTTAAGCCCGGAAAAAAAATAGAGGTTACTGATAAAGAAGGTAAAGTAACAGAATATTCAGCATCTCACATTATTATTGCTACCGGAGCAAGATCAAGAGTATTACCTAATTTACCTCAAGATGGTAAAAAAATAATCGGTTATAGAGAAGCTCTCACTCTTCCAACAATGCCTAAATCTATGATTGTAGTTGGTTCAGGAGCTATAGGTATTGAATTTGCATATTTCTACGCAACTATGGGAGCTAAAGTTACCGTAGTTGAATTTTTACCTAATATTGTCCCTGTTGAAGATGAAGAAGTTTCCAAACATGTTGAAAAATCTATTAAAAAACATGGTATAGAAGTTATGGTTAATTCTTCAGTTGAAAGAGTTGAAACTCAGGGAGACGGAGTTAAAGCCTTTGTTAAAACAGCGAACGGAGAAATAACTTTAGAAGCAGATATTATTTTATCTGCAGTAGGTATTACCGCAAATATTGAAAATATAGGATTAGAAGAGGTAGGAATATCTACAGATAAAGGAAGAATCCTTGTAGACAGTTTTTACAATACAAACATTCCGGGTTATTATGCCATTGGTGATGTTATTCCCGGCCCTGCTTTAGCCCACGTAGCTTCTGCAGAAGGAATTCTTTGTGTTGAAAAAATTAAAGGAATGAATGTTGAACCTATTGATTATGGAAACATTCCGGGATGTACTTATTGTTCTCCTGAAATCGCTTCTGTGGGTATGACAGAGAAAAAAGCCAAAGAAGCAGGTTATGATATTAAAGTGGGTAAATTTCCTTTTGTAGCATCCGGAAAAGCAACTGCTAACGGTGACACTGATGGTTTTATAAAAGTTATTTATGATGCCAAATACGGTGAGTTATTAGGTTGTCATATGGTAGGTAACGGAGTTACTGATATGATTGCGGAAGCTGTAGCTGTGAGAAGATTAGAAGCTACTTCACATGAAATTTTGACTACTGTGCATCCACATCCGACTATTTCAGAAGCATTTAAAGGTGCAACAGAGGCGGCATATGGAGAAGCAATCGATTTATAATATTGTTTATTAATTATATAGTTCTGTTTAAATAGTATGAATTCTTATTCTATTTAAATAAATATATAATGGATGCAAAATATAATTTTAAAATAAAAGACTATCTATTTATAAGATAGTCTTTTATTTTTTAACTTATTGATTATCGAATTACAACTATATGAATACATTTAAAATTATTTTAGCTTCTCAATCTCCACGAAGACAAGAACTTTTAAAAAGTTTAAATTACAAATTCGAGACCCTACATTTAAATATAAATGAAAGTTACTCTTCCTTATTAAAAGAAAATCAAATTACCGAATATTTAGCAGAACAGAAATCAAAACATTATGGAGAAGTAGCTGATCAAACGGTTGTGATCACAGCGGATACCATTGTTTGGATGAAAGATCATGCATTGGAAAAACCTGAAAATTTCGAACAAGCAAAAAAAATGTTGTTTGAATTATCAGGAAATTCACATAAAGTGTATACTTCTGTTGGATTTTCAACCAAAAATGATTTTAAGGTTTTTACGGATTGTACAGAAGTTCATTTTTTACCTATGAATGAAAAAGAAATTGAATTTTACCTATCCCATTTCAAACCCTATGATAAATCGGGTTCTTATGGTATTCAAGACTGGATAGGGTTGGCTAAAATCGATAAAATAAACGGTTCATTTTTTACTATTATGGGATTACCTACTCATATAGTCTATGAATATCTTGAAAATCTAACCTTTTAACCTATCTTATATATAGAATAAAAGTTGTAAAGTAATTACAATCAAAATAGTCCATAGTTTAAAGAGTTAAAAATATTTTCTGAGTACTAATTCTTTATATATTTTTGTATCATATAAAATAAGTAAAAGTGAAAAAATCCATAAGTGTTTGTTTATATTTTTTTACCTGTATTGTATTTTCACAATCGGTTTTAATGACCATTAATAATGAAATTATTTATACCAATAATTTCGAAAATAATTATCGAAAAAGTTTAGAACTGCTTGGAACGGACAAGACCATAGACAATTATATTGACTTTAACCTTCTTAAACAATACGCACTTGCAAACAACATAGAAAATTCTATAGGTTTTCAGACAGACTTAGCAAAAGGAGCTGAACAATTAAAAAACAGCTTATTTTATCCTTCTGAATTTCTTGAACCAATACTGCGTGATTATTATAAAAAAATTCTGGTTGAAAAAAAATTTCAATTGTTGGTTTTTAAAAATGAATTTTTAACCAACAAAAATGAAACTTATAAAAGCAAATTTATAAATTCAATTATAGATAGCATCGGTAATGATCCCTTACGCTTTGAAAAAGCCGTATCAAAATATTCAATACTTTCGGATTTTAAAAAACCTTCTTATTTAAATATATTCGCTTTAAATAAAAATGTGGTTGATGCTATATATAATGCACCGCTTAATCAGGTAACTACATTTGTAGATGAAAATGATAATATATATCTTATTTTGGTTTCCAATGAAAGAAAATACTTAGGTGAAGTATCTTTAGGCCAAATATATATTCCGGATACTTCTCGATTAGGTAAAATTGAGATCGATAAAGTTTATAAAGAACTTAAACAAGGAGAAAGCTTTTCTAAAATTAAAGATGAAATCTTTAAAAATTATAATGTTTTAAATAAAAATAATATTCTTTCTAATGAGGAAGTATATACATATGTGGTTAATCAAATTAAATCCGAACCTAATAATATCCCGGATTATTCTCAACCCATTAAATTAGAAGATGGTTATGTTATTTGTGAATATTATTTTAATGATAATTATGATTCATATTCAATCGCTAGAAATAAAATATACAACAGCTTAAAAAAATCAGAAGAAATCAAACGGTTAAACGATTTATTAGTTTTGAAATTAAAAAAACAACCTTTTTATAAAGAAAATTTTATCCATCTAAGTAATTTTATTTCTTCTTTACCTCAAACTTATAATCAATTTACTGATTTTACTATTCCAAATAATGAGACAATTATTACTATTGGAGATTCCTATACACTTACCTTAAATGATATACTGGTAAATCTTAAACAATATTTAAATTCTGAAAATTATTATGAAAGAAATCAATTAATTTTTGATTATTTAAATAAATGGGGGAAAGATAATATTTTGGAGTTTTACACGACACACTTTTTCGAATTCAACACAGCTAAAAAAAATTATGAGAATATTAAAGATCAACTTCTTATTAAATATGCACTTAATTTAATTGCTTACGAAGCTCAAAACGATAAAATCGGTCAAAAAAAATTTTTACATGATCAAGCTGCTCGATTGACCTGGAAGGAAAGAATTGAAGGTACTTTTTATTATTGTCTCAATTCTGATATAGAAACTAAAGTCCTTAACTGGTTAAAAAATAAAAAGTCAATAAACTTTATAAAAAATCAATTTGAAGATAAACGTGAAGAATTAATAATTGAAGAAGGTAGAAAGACTCGAGAATCTCTTAATTTGCCTGTAAATAAAAAATTAACCAAAGGATTATATGTCGTTGACAGTAAAAATAGAAGATTGATAATAAATATTAAAAAAATAATTAAAAATGATAAAATGAGTTTTGATGATCTTCAAAAATATTATTTAAATGAATTCATTGATTATAAAACGTCACAAACAATTAAATTATTGAAAGAGAAAGCTGTTGTCACAATGGATTCAAATCAAGTAAAAAGATTAAAAGATATTTATAAATGATAACGTTAAAAACTAATATAAACACTAATTACTCATAAAAGAATTTTAAATTTGCAGAATATAAAAATTAAAATGAATAGATTATTTATAGTTGTAACCTTTTTTATAGCTACCTTCATTTTTGCGCAAGAAACAAAAATTGATGGAATTGTAGCTGTCGTGGGAAATGAAATTATTACAGAAACTGATGTTAAAGAAGGTGAAAATTACGCTCGATCTGAAGGACAAACCGTAACTGATAGATGCAGCTTTATAGAAAATATGATGAAAGAAAAAATTATTTTATATAAAGCTAAACAAGATACTCTTATAACTGTTAATAAAGATGAAGTAGCCAGAGAGGCTGAATCACGTATTGAAGGATATAGAAATTATTTTGGTTCAGATGTTAATATTCTAACCAATTTTAAATTTAAAACTATGGGTGAGCTAAGAAGTTTACTCGAAACAATGATTAAAAATCAAATGTATACTCAAAGGAAAATGGCTGACATAACCAAAAATGTAGACGTTTCTCCAGAATATTTAAAAGATTTTTACAAAGCTCATGAATCAGAATTTCCTACTTTAAATGAAGAAATCGAATATGGTCAAATCTATATGTATCCTAAATTAACAGAAAGCCATAAACAAGAATTGATTGATCAATTAAAATCTATAAAAAAACAAATTGAAGAAGGAGCCAGTTTTGCTGACATGGCTAAAAAATATTCACAAGATCCGGGTTCAGCTGCTAATGGTGGACAAATTTTAAATGTTAGAAGAGAACAAATGGTAAAAGAGTTCGATGCGGTTGCTTTTGGATTGGAAGAAGGACAAATATCCGAACCATTTGAAACTGAATATGGATTCCATATTGTTTATCTTGAAAAAAAGAAAGGTCAAGTGATTGATTTAAGACATATATTATTAATGTCTGTTCCTAATCAAGAAGAAATTAAAGCAGCTATAAAAAAACTGGAAGATATCAGGGAAGATATTAAATCAGAAAAAATAACGTTCAATCAAGCTGCTTTAAAATATTCTGACGATAAATATACTAAATACAATGGCGGTTTATTATCAAATTCTCAAACCGGTGATAACAGATTTGAAAAAATAAAACTACCTACCAAAGTGCTTTATAACCTTTCAGGACTTGGAAAAGGAGATTTATCCGAAGTATTTGAAGATAAAGAAAATAACCGAACGGTAGTGAAACTATTGAAAATAACCGATGTTATTCCGGCTCACAAAATGAATTTAGAAATTGATTATAACAGAATCAAAGGCTTTGCTCAGAAAACTAAAGAAAATGAAGTAATTGAAAAATGGGTAGAAGCGCAAATTCCTTCAACATTTATAACAGTTCAAGATGAATATAAAAAATGTAACTTTTCTATCGATTGGTTACAAAATAAAAATAGATAATTAGTAAACTATTAGTTAGAAAGCCCTGTAATACAGGGCTTTATTTTTTTCAATAAACTTCATTAGTATATGCGAATGTTTTTTATAATTTATCTGAAATCAATAACCATTGATTGAATAATTATTTCGGTTTAACTAATAATTGTACTCAATTACCAATTTCTAGAAAAAGTAATCCTATATTTGAAAAATATTTTAAGAATCTATAAAATCTTAAAAAATATTTTAAATAAAATTTAATATATTCCTATTAACACATTTAACTTCATTTTAATTGAAATATTATAATGTTTGCTAATAACGATTCCTTTACGATGCAAGCCAAAACCTTTTATGGCTTAGAAGATGTGCTTGTACAAGAACTAAAACAATTAGGTGCTTCTCAAATAGTTAAAAAAAACAGAGCAGTTGAATTCCTTGGAGATTTAGGATTTTTATACAAAGCGAATTATTCTTTAAGAACAGCCTTGAAAATTTTGGTGCCCATACATCATTTTAAAGCTAAAAATGAAACTATTTTTGAAAAGGAAATAAATAAAATTCCATGGGAAAATTATTTTTTCAATTCGCAATCTTTTGCAATTGATGCAACGGTATATTCCGATTATTTTAAACATTCCCAATACATTATGTTAAAAATGAAAGATGGAATCGTTGATCGTTTCAGAAAAAAATTTGGCAAAAGACCCGACATTGAAAGATTCAATCCGGATATAAAATTTCATTTACATATCAGTAACCAAGAAGTTACTATATCTTTAGACAGTAGTGGAGATCCACTCTTTAAAAGAGGTTACAGAAAATCTCATTTTGAAGCTCCCATAAATGAAGTATTAGCTGCCGGATTATTGAATTTAGCAGGATGGGACGGAAAAGGAAATTTTCTTGACCCGATGTGCGGTTCGGGCACTTTGTTAGTAGAAGCCGCCATGATCGCTTTAAATATGCCTCCGCAATTGCATCGAAAACAATTTGGATTTATGAATTGGAAAAATTTCGATTTGGAGTTATTTAACAAAATAAAAGATACTCGAATTAACAGGATTAGAGATTTTTCAGGTAAAATAGTCGGATATGATATTTCTGATAAAGCCTTAGTTTCTGCAAAGAATAATATTGAAGCAGCAGATTTGTCAGAATTTATTGAATTAAAAAATCAGGATTTTTTTACTTCACAAAAAGTACTATTTCCCTTATTAGTTGTTTTTAATCCTCCTTACGATGAAAGACTATCCATTACTACAGATCATTTTTATAAAAATATCGGCGATACATTAAAAAATAATTATAAGAACACATTAGCTTGGTTCATTACTTCAGATCTGGAAGCCTATAAAAAAATCGGCTTACGTCCCTCAAGAAAAATTAAAATTTATAACGGGAAATTGGAATGTCGTTTTTTTCAATATGATATTTATGAAGGAAGTAAAAAAAATAAGATAATAAGTTAAAAATTAGTGAAAATTGATGATTATAATATAATAATTTAGTACATACAGTTAAATTTGCTATATTTTAATAACTAAAAACGGTTATATAATAATAGTAAATTATGAAAATCGCTTTAATATCTTTAGATTATTATAGATATGATAAATATATTATCTCTGCAATGAAAGAACTAGATATAGAAGCAATTCATATTGATATTTATGCAAACAGATATAGGTATCCCAATCTATGGGTTCGATTAAAAAATTTAATTACTAAATCATTTTTTAATGCTAATATCAAAAGAACCCATCTGGAAAAATTAATTAAAAATGCTTTATCTAAAAACGATAAATTTGATAAGATCGTTATAATTCATGCAGAATGGTTATCTCCTGAAACTTTAAAATTTTGTAAACATACAAGTAATGAAATGATTGCTTACCATTACGATGGTATTCAGCGTATGCCTTCTATTACAGATACTTTTAAATATTTTGATAAAATTTACAGTTATGATAGAAATGATGCCAAAAAATATAATTTAAAATTTATACCCAATTATATTTATGAGCAAATGGAAGATATAAATCTTCATGAGCAAAAAATAGCTTTCAATATTTCATCATTAGATAATAGAACTCCCATATTAGAAAAAATTGCAAAAATTTTAGAAAATAAAAATTATCCCTATGAATTTCTGGTTGTAAATCGTAACCATTTTAATTTTTACACTCAAAAATTCAAAACCAAGATTAAATATTTAAATAAAATGGTTTCCAGAGATGAAGTCCTTGAAAAAATTAAAAGATCTAATCTTATGGTTGACATACAAAGGCCTGAACAAATAGGCTTGACATTTCGTGTATTTGAAGCTTTAGGACATCATAAAAAATTGATAACTACCAATAAAGACATTGTCAATTACGATTTTTATAATCCTGCGAATATTTTGATTATAGACCCTGAAAATATTGAAATACCGGATGAATTTTTATATTCAAAGTATGAGAAAGTTCCGGATCATATTCTTAATAAATACCATGTTAAAACATGGGTTAAAGAAATTTTAGAATTAAATTGATCAAAATACTATTTGATTGTAATCTGTCCTATACATTTCATAAAAATATAAATAAATTTGCCTTATTAAAAATAACAGCGAATGCGAACAAAATCTGTTGGGAAAAAAAAAATTAACGTAATAACTTTAGGCTGTTCTAAAAATATTTACGATTCTGAAGTTCTCATCAATCAATTAAAAGCCAATAACAAAGAGGTTGTTCATGAACAAAATGGAGACATTGTAGTAATTAATACATGCGGATTTATAGATAATGCCAAAGAAGAAAGTATTAATACTATTTTAGAATGTGTCAAACAAAAAGAAGAAGGAACTATTGAAAAAATTTTTGTTACCGGATGCCTTTCGGAAAGATATAAACCCGATTTAGAAAAAGAAATTCCTAATGTCGATCAATATTTCGGTACTCGTGAATTGCCATTATTGTTGAAAGCTTTAGGTGCTGATTACAAACATGAATTAGTAGGAGAAAAATTAATTACCACTCCTAGACATTATGCCTATTTAAAAATTTCGGAAGGTTGCGATCGACCGTGTAGTTTTTGTGCAATTCCTTTAATCCGTGGAAAGCATATTTCAACTCCCATTGAAGAACTGGTAAAAGAAGCTCAATCGTTGGCTCGAGGTGGAACCAAAGAATTAATTTTAATTGCTCAAGATTTAACTTATTACGGTTTAGACTTATACAAAAAAAGAGCTCTCGCAGATTTATTAAAAGAGCTTATTAAAGTGGAAGGTATTGAGTGGATTCGTCTGCATTATGCTTTCCCTACAGGATTTCCTATGGACGTTCTGGAACTTATGAAAAATGAACCTAAAATTTGCAATTATATTGATATTCCTCTCCAACATATTTCAAGCGATATATTAAAATCCATGAAAAGAGGAACTACCAAAGAAAAAACTAACCGATTGTTGACTGATTTCCGTTCGAAAGTTCCCGACATGGCAATTAGGACAACCTTAATTGTAGGCTATCCGGGCGAAACTCAGGAACATTTTGAAGAATTAAAAAATTGGGTTATAGAACAACGATTTGATCGTTTAGGTTGTTTCTCTTATTCCCATGAGGAAAACACGTCCGCTTATTCATTAGAAGATTCTCTTACTGAAGAAGAAAAAATGAATCGAGTAAACGAAATCATGGAAATTCAATCTCAAATTTCGTGGGAATTAAATCAAGAAAAGATCGGTAAAACCTATAAGTGTATTATAGATAGAAAAGAAGGAGATTATTATATTGCCCGTACAGAATACGATTCACCGGATGTGGACAATGAAGTTTTAATTTCAGCCCATGATGTATATTTATCCGTAGGAAGTTTTGTATCTGTTAAAATTAATCGTGCAGAAGATTTTGACCTTTATGGCGAATTAGTTTAGTAATCCTATTTATTTAAAATTTTGCCGGCTATCAATAATCGTTTTTATCATCGATTCATTTGATTAAAAAAATTCTTATTTACGCATTTGCTTCTACATATTGGTAAACAATATAAAAATGGGACTGATATATAATTTATATCAGTCCCTTATATAAAGTTACATTTACTTAAATTATATGACAATCAACGGTTGTCACAAATAAGCAAAAAAAAAATAATATAATTGATTGATTTTTCGGCGTTTATTAACTCATATAAAATTGTTTAGCAATCTTAACTCATTAAAAACCCTATCCAACTATAATTCTTTTAATTCTTATCAATCATTTTATTAAGATTTTCCGGATATCGATCTCCAACAATATTAATTTTAGACAATCCTTCATTGATCCGATTTAAAACTTCAGGACTTAATTTTAGAGAAGTAGCTTCTATGTTTTCTTTCAAACGATTTAATTTAGTAGTACCCGGTATTGGAACAATCCACGGCTTTTGAGCTAATAACCAAGCAATAGCAACTTGGGCAGGTGTTGCATTAAGTTCTGTACCGATAGATTTTATAAAATCAATTAATACAAAATTTTTTTTCCTGTTTTCAGCCGACAAACGAGGAACTATATTCCTAAAATCATTTTTGTCAAACCGGGTATTTTCATTAATGGTTCCGGTTAAGAAACCTTTGCCAAGTGGACTAAATGTAACGAATCCTATCCCTAATTCTTCCAGTGTAGGAATAATCTCTTTTTCAGGATCTCTGTAAAATAAGGAATATTCACTTTGCAGAGCAGTAACCGGTTGAACGGCATGGGCTTTTCTTATCGTTTGAGGACCTGCTTCCGATAATCCCCAATGTTTAATTTTGCCTTCTTTCATTAAATCTTTGATTGTTCCTGCCACCTCTTCAATCGGTACATTTTTATCAACTCGGTGTTGATAATACAAATCAATATAATCGGTTTTTAATCTTTTAAGTGAGCCTTCCAGAGCTTTTCTGATACTTTCGGGTCTACTGTCGGGAGGATTGGCAGAATTTCCATCTTTAAATCCAAATTTGGAGGCTATTTTTATTTTACTTCTAAAATCTTTTACCGCTTCTCCTAACAGTTCTTCATTCGTAAAGGGGCCATACACTTCAGCTGTATCAAAAAAAGTTATTCCGGAATCGTAAGCAGTTTGAATTACTTTTATTGCTTCTTTTTTTTCAGTGGACGGACCTAAACCAAAACTTAATCCCATACAACCCAAACCTAATTCGGAAACCTCAAGTCCATTTTTTCCTAATATTCTTGTTTTCATTTAAAAATATTTAATAGTAAATTTATATCAACAAAGATACTTTTAAAAGGTAGCTTTAATTTTATATAATTTACTGAAATTGTTATCAATTTTACTGATTATTAATTTCTTATACGAGTAAAAACATGATTTACGTAAATTTGAATGAATCTAATGATCATCTAAAATGGAAAAAATTATTTCTATAGATAGTGTTAAAACCTATAATACCATGCGAGGAGTTGAAACCACTCATCCATTAGTTAACGTACTTGATTTATCAAAAACTAAACCGATAACAGCTCAAACATTCAATTACGGTTTATATGCCATATTTTTAAAAGAATTAAAATGCGGTGAATTAAAATATGGAAGAAATACGTATGATTTCCAAGAAGGCTCTCTCGTTTTTATTTCACCCGGACAAATTATGAAAGTGGAGCCCAATGTAACCACCTATGCACCTAAAGGATGGGGATTATTGTTCCATCCCGACCTATTACTTGGAACTCAATTAGGTAAAGACATAAAAAAATACTCATTTTTTTCTTATGACAGTAACGAAGCATTACATCTATCCGACAAAGAAAAACAAATGATTTTAGAGTGTTTTAAGAATATTCAATATGAAATTGAACAACCTATTGATAAACACAGTAATACACTGATCACGACCAATATTGAATTACTATTAAATTATAGTTCTCGTTTTTTTGATCGTCAATTTGATACACGAAAAGATATTAATAAAGGGATCTTAGAAAAATTTGAAAAACTACTTTATGAATATTTTTCTTCAGATAATTCAAAAAATTTGGGTTTACCTTCGGTAGCCTTTTGCGCCTCACAATTAAATTTATCATCCAACTATTTTGGAGATTTAGTTAAAAAAGAAACCGGAAAATCAGCTCAAGAATATATCCAAGAAAAAGTTATTTATTTAGCTAAAGAAAAAATTTTAGATCTGAATAAAAATATTTCTGAAATCGCTTATGAACTTGGATTTAAATATCCTCAACATTTTACCCGATTTTTTAAAAATCAATTAGGTATTACTCCTAATGAATATAGAAATATCAATTAAAAATTTTTGTAAGTATTGGATATTCAAATTTAAACAATTAACTACCTAATAGCTTGTACGTAAATAAAGAAAATCAATTGAAATCTTATCAAATAAAATATCTTTTAAAATACAATTTATTTACTCCATTTTATTTTAAAATAATTAAAAGAAAGATTCCCTATTTATAAACAAAAAAACTCCGGTTAACAATAACCGGAGTTTATAATTAAAATTTTTTTAAGTAATGAAATTACAATATTTCATAATTAACTTTTATGACTCCTGCATTTAAGCTTGTTAATTCTGCAAAAGCAGCTTTACTTAAATCAAATTCTCTTTTAGGTACAAATGGTCCACGATCAGTAATTCGTACAATAACTTCTTTACCATTTTTTGGATTTATAATTTTAACTTTCGTCCCAAATGGTAATGTTTTATGTGCAGCAGTAAAATCATTCATGTTATATCTTTCTCCGCTTGAAGTCAATCGACCGTGAAACTTTCCTCCATACCAAGAAACACGCCCGGAAAGAGTGGATTTTTCATTACTATCTACCTCTTCTTTGGAAACGTTACTTGTCAAACTGTCATTTTGGTAATTTACTTTAATAGTGTCACCGGATACATGAGAAAGGGAAGGAGCTTTTACCAATTCTTCACTGTGAAAAAATGTAAATGATAAAGACACTAATAAAATAATCATCAATGCTAAAGTTACTTTCTTCATATTTTAGTTTTACTCTTTTGTGCTGCAAAATTACAATCTCATTATCTAAAATATTCTTAAATACATTTCACATATGGTAAGCATACATATGAAAACTTCTATATTTATTTTAAATAAAGGGTTTCAATGAGATAGTTAAAAAAATGTTAAATTATATTGATTTTGTTAATTTTTTTCACTTTTAATCATAAATGAAATTCACTTTATTAAAAACAAATGTTTTATTGATAAATAAATATAAATTAATAGTATTATTTTTGACAACTAAACGTAATTATATAATGAAAAAAATTGTTTCTTATTTTCTTTTATGCCTCGTCTTACTATCGTGTACTTCAATTGAGAAAAAGAAAAATATAAAAAATGTAGAAGAATTTTATAAAATATATGCTCAAAGAGAAGACGCTAAACAACTTATAGGCTTTTATACGGACAACAATCCTAAATGGGTAGATGCCGTTTCGCAATCTTTATTGGAAGGCAAAAATATAATTTTGGATATGTATGAGAACAGTTGGAATGACAAAAATTTTAAAAAACATCAAGATTATCCCGAAAGCGTAACAATTAAAGAAATAGTTTCGAATGATAGCATCGTAGCAGTTAGTGGGCAATATAATCCCTATTATTATAAGGATAAATTAATACATTCCATGAAATTCACTTCATGGTTCTATTTTGATAAAGAGGGAAAGATTAAAAAACAAATCGAGTGGATGCAATACACCATGAATGATTTAAAGGATATCATAAATTTTAAACAAAACGCAGAAATAAATTAATTTTTTTAAACGAAATTTTAAAATTCTTATTTTTGTAGCTCCAAAAACCAAGTAGTAAAAATGACTTCTAAAGAAATACGAAAAACTTTTCTGGATTTTTTTAAATCTAAACAACATAGTATAGTTCCGTCTGCTCCGATTGTTTTAAAAGATGATCCTACACTCATGTTTTCCAATTCCGGAATGACACAGTTTAAGGATTATTTTTTAGGCTATAAAGAACCTAAAAATAAGCGTACGGCCGACACTCAAAAATGTTTACGGGTTTCAGGAAAACATAATGATTTGGATGATGTAGGTAAAGATACCTATCATCACACCATGTTTGAAATGCTTGGAAACTGGAGTTTTGGAGACTATTTTAAAAAAGAAGCTATTGAATGGGCTTGGGAATTGTTAACTGATGTATTTCAAATTTCAAAAGACAGGCTCTATGTTACCATATTTGAAGGAGATGCAGAAGAAGGCTTAGAAAAAGATAGGGAAGCCTACAACTTTTGGAAAGAACATATTTCAGAAGATCGAATACTTCTAGGTAACAAAAAAGACAACTTTTGGGAAATGGGCGAAACAGGACCTTGTGGACCTTGTTCGGAAATACACGTTGATATCCGTTCGGATGAAGAAAGAAAAAAAATTGATGGTAAAAATTTAGTTAATCATGACCATCCCCAAGTCATTGAAGTTTGGAACCTGGTTTTTATGGAATTTCTCCGTAAAGCAGACGGCAGTTTAGAAAAACTACCTAAAAAAAATGTAGATACAGGAATGGGATTTGAAAGACTTTGTATGGTGTTACAAGGCAAAATTTCTAATTACGATACGGATGTATTTACTCCCTTAATAAAAAAAATAGAAGAAATATCCGAACTAAAATACGGCGAAAACACTAACGTTGATATAGCCATGCGAGTTTTGGCAGATCACGTACGAGCCATCACATTCTCTATAGCCGATGGACAGTTACCTTCTAATTCCGGAGCAGGATATGTAATACGAAGAATTTTAAGACGGGCCATTGGTTATGCATACCGAGTATTGCATATCAAAGAACCTATTTTATACAAGCTGGTTCCGATTTTAAATACTCAAATGGGAGAGTTTTTCCCCGAAATTTCTAAACAAGAAAGTCTTATATCAGAAATTATAAAAGAAGAAGAAATTGGATTTTTAAGAACGTTGGATCAGGGATTGGTACGATTGGCTAATTTTATGGAAAACAATCCGAAATTAGAAATCATACCCGGAGATGTTGTTTTTGAATTATACGATACCTATGGTTTTCCTTCAGATTTATCTCGAATAATTGCAGAGGATCATGGAAAAACCATTGATGAAAATGGCTTTAATGAAGAAATGAGCAAACAAAAAGCTCGTTCCAAATCTGCCTCCACTTTTAAAAATTATGATTGGGTTATCTTACAAGAAGATGATGTAGAAGAATTTGTAGGTTACGATTTTTTGGAAACTCATGTTAAAATAACAAGATATCGTAAGGTAGAAAATAAAGAAGGAGAATTTTATCAATTAGTATTTCAAATTACCCCGTTTTATGCCGAAAGTGGAGGACAAGTAGGGGATATAGGGTATATTGAAAATTTAAATGAAAAAATTGAAATTTTAAATACTAAAAAGGAAAATAATTTAATTATTCATACGGTAAAAGAACTTCCGAAATACCCTGAATTTCCATTTAATGCAAAGGTAGACAGCAAAAGAAGAGAGGCTATAACCAAAAACCACTCGGCGACCCATCTTTTACATGAAGCATTGCGTGAAGTACTTGGTAAACATGTTGAACAAAAAGGTTCTTATGTAGGACCGGACTATTTACGTTTTGACTTTTCCCATTTCAGCAAAATGAGTCCGGAAGAACTACAAAAAGTTGAAATGATGGTCAACACCAAAATATATGAAAGAATCGAATTAGACGAAAATAGGGCAGTCCCATTTAAAAAAGCTATTGATATGGGAGCTATGGCTCTTTTTGGCGAAAAATATGGCGATTTAGTACGGGTAATTAAATTTGGAAATTCGGTTGAATTATGTGGAGGAACCCATGTAAAAAATACGCATGAAATCATATTTTTTAAAATTATGAGTGAATCTTCCAGTTCCGCAGGAGTGCGAAGAATTGAAGCGATTACCGGCGAAACGGGAATAGCATTTTTAAAAGATCAATTCAGTCAATATGATCGTTTAAAAAGCTTTTTAAAACAGCCGGATGATCCTATTAAATCCATTGAGAAATTATATTCGGAAAATGATCAACTAAAAAAACAAGTTGAGCAACTCAACAAAGAAAAAGCAAATCATGAAAAAATATTTTGGAAAAATTCAATTACTCAAGTGAATGGAGTAAACTACCTTGGATTACAGACCGACTTAAGTAATGCATCGGTAAAAGATTTAATTTTTCAACTAAAGAATGAAATTTCCAATTTGTTTATTATCATAGGTACTCATACAGATCAAAAACCTACACTTTCCATAGGAATTTCTGAAGATTTAGTTAAAACTAAAAATTTACATGCAGGAACGATCATAAAAGCTTTATCCAAAGAAATAAAAGGCGGCGGTGGAGGACAACCCTCTTTTGCTACAGCAGGAGGAAGCGATTTATCAGGATTGGAAATTGCTATTAAAAAGTCTTTAGACTATTTACAATAAATAATTAATAAAAATTTGTGTTGTGCTCAATTATAAAATTTATAATTGAGCACAAACTTTTTATATGAAAAGATTGCCACTTCTTTAAAACCTTTATCTACCACAAACGTTATTCTTTAAACTATATTAAAACTATAATAAAGAATCTAAAGCACTATCTAAATCGGGATACTTAAAAGTAAATCCGGATGTGCGAATTTTCTCCGATGAAATTCTGCTGCCTTCCAATAAAAGTGTAGACACTTCACCAAATAACCAGCGCAGTATAAAACCGGGCACATTAGGTAAAAAAAGAGGTTTATTTAACTTTCGGGCAATAGCAACGGTTAAATCTTTGTTAGTTGTGTAGGAAGGAGCCACCGCATTGTAAGTGCCTTGTAAACCTTCATTTACCAACATATATTTATATATAGAACATAAATCATCAATATGTATCCATGGAATATACTGTTTTCCAGAACCTAGACAAGCGCCTACATAATAGTTTACCATTTTTTTAATTTTATATAAAACGCCTTTTTTATTTTTAGATAAGGATATACCTGTCCTTATTTTTACAACTCTGTCGGCTACGCCTTCCGATAAAAATTCATCAGCTGCTGATTCCCATTGAAAGCATACCTCACTTAAAAAATCATTACCCTTAGAATCTGTTTCTTTATATATCTTGTCTGAAGTGGTATTGCCATAATAGCCGGAAGCCGAACCACTGATAAAGGTGAGTATTTTTTGATTCCTATCCTTTAGAGTTTTTAAAATAAGTTTGGCCGAATCTACACGGCTGGAAAGTATAACTTTTTTTCTTTCATCCGACCATCTTTCATCGGCAATACCTGCACCGGCTAGATGAATAATATGTTTAACTCCCTCCAAAGCGTTGGTATCCAAATATTGCTTTTTAATATCCCATTCATATTCATTCGGTTTGGTTTTTTTTCTGGTAAGATAACGGAGAGAGTAATTTTTTAAGAGTGTCGATAATTGGTTGGCAACCGCTCCGTGGGCGCCGGTTATTAGTATAATTTCTTTTCCTTCCATTTTTTAGTATTTAACGGTAATCGTTGTAATTGCGATAACAAAATAATATTCTGCTAGTTATCAAACTATTATATCAAATAACAGGCCGTTGGTTTAATCCCATAATTTATTTTATATATTTAAAAATAAAATCTAATTTTTTTGAAATAACATTCCTTTAATAAAAAATATTTTTATTATAATGCATGAAATTATTAACTGAAATTAAACTTTTCTAATTTCTTATTGTCTAAATAATAAGAAATAAAAATGGACGAAACAGAACTTTTACTTCTTTTAGAAAAAGATGTTAACAACGGATTCAGGCTGCTGGTAAAAAGGTATAGTCAACCCATATATTGGCATATACGTAAAATTGTCTATACCCATGCAGATGCAGACGATATAACTCAAAATGTATTTATCAAAGTTTTTCAAAATTTATCCGGATTTAAAAGAAATTCAAGTCTTAAAACCTGGATATACAAAATAGCAACTAATGAATCATTGAATTTTATTAATAGTGCTGCTCAGAAAAAAAATATAAGAAGCGATGAATTAGTCATTCAGTTGTCTTCTCAACTCAAAGATGATAATTTTTTTGATGGAGATGAAATTCAGTTCAAATTGCAACAAGCCATAGCCGAATTACCCGAAAAACAACGAATTGTATTTAATATGAAGTATTTTGACGATATAAAATATGAAGATATGTCGGAAATTCTGGAAACATCTGTAGGGGCTTTGAAGTCTTCCTATCATCATGCTTCTAAAAAAGTTGAACAATTTCTTTTAGCCAATATTGAAAAATAGTTTATTTAAAACCTTATATGAATAACGTTAATAAAAATAAATCTACTCCTTTCCAAACCCCTGAAAATTATTTTGCTCAGTTGGAGAAACGTATTGTTTCCAAATCGTTAATTAATAACCCTTCAGAATCTCCTTACAAAATTCCAAATAACTATTTTGAAAATTTGGACAAGAAAATTGTATCAAATACGATTGAAAAAATAAATCCTGATAAGCCAAAAATTTTTACTTTATTTTCTAAAAAAATATATTGGATTCCGGCAGCAGCCTGTTTATTTTTCGCTGTAATGGTGGGAATATATAGTACTAAAAATCAATACACTACTGATTCTTCGATAACAAGTGCTAACTTAGAAAATCAAAACCATTTAGCTTTAACAGATAATTTATATGCACCTAAACCGTCGGATTCGTTTGTATCAACTTCCGGTTCAACGAACAATATTCCTAAACGTTCACCTAAAAGAATTCCAAAAAAAATGGAATCTAGTAAAGATAAAATGATTGAACAAGAGATAATTTCTTCTTCAAATGTTATCTATGATTTGTATTTTACCAATGAGGAAACTACCAATTTATACGATGAAGAAATTTCACAGGATGGTTTTGTTTTATTTTAGAAAAAGTAAAGTTGTTATTTTTTCAATAATTAATGATGGGTATATTCGAAAAAAGCTTCTTCCAAACTTAAATATTTACCTTTAAAATCCTCAATGCTTCTATCTTGAATAATAGATCCTTTATTTAAAAGTATGACTCTTGAACATAAGGCTTCAACCTCTTGCATAATGTGAGTAGATAAAATAACGGTTTTCTTTTTACCTAATTCCTGAATTAATTGCCTGATTTCAATAATTTGATTGGGATCCAAACCATTAGTCGGCTCATCTAAAATTAAAATTTCAGGATCAAAGAGAATTGCTTGAGCCAGTCCCACTCGTTGTTTATATCCTTTAGATAATTGACTGATTTTCTTATTTTGTTCCTTTTGTAGGCCCACCTTTTCAATAATGTCGGAAATCTCGCTTTTGGGAGTATGATGAATATCCGAAACAAAGCTTAAATACTCCTTAACATACATATCTAAATATAATGGATTATTTTCCGGAAGATAACCAATTAACGATTTGGTTTTATATGGAAACTCTTGATTATCCATACCATTGATCCAAATTTTTCCCTTGTCAAAAGATAACGATCCTGTAATTGACCGCATCATGGTTGTTTTACCTGCTCCATTTGGACCTAATAAGCCGACAATCTCACCTTTTTTTATTTCCAGAGAAATAGCATGTAAAGCAATTTGTCCTTTATAATGTTTAGATAGATTTTGTATTTTTACAGACATTTTATTTCTAGCTTGAACAAAGCTGTTCCATTAAATTTATGTAAATATAATTAATAAAAATAAAAAAAATTGGGTGTTTAGTACCATTAATTTATGAAGTCAATATCAATACAAGGGATTAAAGGATCGTTTCATCATGAAGCCGTAAACCGTTTTTTTCAAAATGAAAAAGTGGAAATAATTGATAGTCCTACATTTAAAACCGTAGTAAGGGATGTAATTAATGGGAAAGCAAACTATGGAATGATGGCCATAGAAAATTCAATAGCGGGAGCTATTTTACCCAATTATAGTTTAATTACCAAACACGGGTTACACATAGTCGGTGAAGTGGTCTTACCGATTAAACATCATTTATTAGCATTACCGGGAGAAACATTAGATTCAATTTCTGAAGTTAGAACCCATCCTATGGCTTTATTACAATGTGAAAATTTTCTTGAAAAATATCCTGATTGGAAATTATTATCTAAAGACGATACCGCAACTTGTGCATACAACATTCACAGTAAAAAAATGAAAGGTATAGCGACTATTGGCTCAATATTGGCAGCAGAAATGTATCAATTACAAGTATTGGCTGAAAATATTCATGATGTTTCTGATAATTACACCCGTTTTTATTTATTATCTCCTCAATCGGAAAAAGTTGAAAATTTTACGAAAGCATCCTTATACTTCACTACAGATCATACGATGGGTAGTTTAGCAAAAGTTTTAAATATTCTTGCAAACCATCAAATGAACATCACTAAAATACAATCCGTGCCTTTATCAGGATCGGTTTTCCAATATTCTTTTCATGCGGATATTATTACACCCGGAGGAAATGATGACAATTACCGCAGGGCGTTGGAAGAGATAAAAAATAATACTAATTTTTTACATATCTTAGGGGAATATAAGGAAGATAAAATTTAAAAATGAACTATGAATATATTTTATTGGGAGGCACTCTAATCGGTGCAATTATAGGATATATTAAAGGCTTTCTAAAACAAATTTCTTCAATCGCAGGACTCACGGTCGGATATTTATTTTCTTCTCTGTTTTTATCTCAAATGCATAGAATTTTATTACAAAATAAAATAATTTCAGAAGAAACATCGGCTTGGGTCAGCTATGTCTGCGTTTTCATCATTTTATTTATAAGTATTCTATTTTTATCCCGAATTATTGAAAAAATTTTAAAAAAATTAGGTTTAGGTTTCACTAACCAACTAGCAGGAATGGCATTGGGTGCTTTAAAATATTTCTTACTAATAATGATGATTTATTGTTTTTTATACTATTTAAATATATTAACTGAAGAAAATTGTTCTATTAATTTATTAAATTTTGTATCTTTATTCAAAACTGTTGTTTTTAAATATATATAATGAAAATTAATTTGTTTAGTAAACAATTATGTTTAGCCAATTTTTTTAATTTTTTACTGGTAATTTTTTTAGGGATTAAATATTTAAAATATACCGAAAATTTAAGCGGATTCATTACATATTTTTATATATTTTCTTCACTTATTACACATTTTTTTATTCTTAATTGTGTTCCACTGTTACTGAGTCTTTTATTCTTATTTTTAACCAAATCAAAATTACTATCTAAACTTATTTTTAGCTTACTTTCTATTCTTATTATATTATATCTGCAAATAGATATACTAGTATTTAGCCAATTTAGGTATCATTTATCCCCTATAGTATTTAAATTAGTCTTTGGAAAAAGAGCTACAGATATTTTTCATTTTTCAACTATAAATACTACCATTGCAATACTTTACCTAATTGGACTTATTTTACTTGAGATACTAATACTGTATTTTTCTTCCAAACTATCCAAAAAATTACCTAATTTGAAAATTAAGCTAATCTTAGTGATTATAGGATTTTTATTAGTTGGTACAAACTTTATATATGCTTGGGCTGATGCGAGTCGATACAGGCCTATTGCTCAAATGAAAAATATATATCCTGTCTTCTATCCGTTAACCTCAGAATCACTATTTCGCAAACTTAATTTAATTAATAAACAAGAAATTGAAAAAAATACTTTACTTAGTCGCTCGTACTCAAAATCATTGATCAATTATCCTTTAAAGCCCATTCTATCTGAAAATAGCCAAAAAAAGAATATAATTTTTATCGTTATAGACTCTTGGAGATTCAATTGCATGACCGAAAATATAACTCCGCATATTTTTGAGTTGTCCAAAAGATCACAAGTATTTCAAAACCATAAAAGCGGATCAAATATGACCACAGGAGGTATATTTTCGTTATTTTATGCCATACCTGCTACTTATTATGATAATTTTACAGGATTGCAAATATCTCCGGTTTTTTTCAATGAAATACTCAAGCAAGGCTATACATTATCAATTTTGTCCAGCTCAACGCTTGAAAATCCCCCTTTTAATAAAAATGTATTTTCGGGAATTCAAAATTTGAAACTGGAATCGAATGGAAATTCTCCCTCAGAAAGAGATAAAGACATTTATAATGAATGGATAAAATTTATAAACGGCTATGATTCAAAAGAAAATACTCCGTTTTTTAGCTTCTTATTTTTTGATTCTGCCCATGGCTTTGATTATCCTTCAGATTTTCAGGTGAAATTTAAACCGACGTTGGATGAAGTAAATTATATTGCCTTAAACGATGATTACAATCCAATCCCTTTTTATAACAGATATAAAAATTCATTAAATTATATTGATGGTCTCATCGGCAACATATTGAAAAAATTAGAAGAGAAAAAGCTCTTAGAATCTTCAATTGTAGTCATTACAGGAGACCATGGACAAGAATTTAATGACAATAAAAAAGGATATTGGCAACACGGAGGAAATTTTTCAGATTATCAAATTGGCACACCTCTAATTGTATTTGATACTTCCAGACCGGCAAAAACTTATACTCATTTAACTTTACATTATGATATTATTCCAACGCTTATGAATACCGTTTTGGGTGTTACAAATCAATATTACGATTATAGCGTAGGCCAAAATTTATATGATTGCAAGAATAGAAAATGGTTTATCTGCGGTTATAATCAAAAATATGCTATCATTGAAAAAAATATGATTATTAATGTTTATTCCTCGGGAATGTATGATGTAGTCGATAAAAAATTAAATCCGGTAAAAGAAAATACCGTTGATTTTAGTGTAATTAAAGATGCGGTGATTGAAAATTCACGTTTTTACCATACATCCAAAAAATAGTAGTTTTATTTGCTAAATAATGGAATTCTTAACATCAAATAACAGAAAATTAAACAAAGAATTTATATTCAGAATAATTAATTAAACAACTGAACTTCCGGTTTAATCGACTTTCAAAGCATTATTGATTTAAAATACTTACTTGAAACTTTCAAAAGTAATTTTTAAAAAAATATATATAAAAGTAAGAAGCTGAAAATATTCTATCAAAGTTGTACATTTGCAAACTTAAACCATCAGTATATATGTCAGATTTAGTATCAAAATTAGAGGCTATAAAACAAAGATTTGATGAAGTATCAGATTTAATCATTCAACCGGATGTTATTTCAGACCAAAAAAGATATGCTCAACTAAACAAAGAATATAAAGACTTAAATAAAATAGTAGAAATCTATCATCAATACAAATCCTTACTTAATACAGTTTCCGATGCCGATGAAATTATTAAAGAAGGCATTGATCCTGATATGGTTGAATTGGCAAAAGAAGAAAAAAATGATGCCTTAGCCAAAATTCCTGAAATGGAAGAAAACATAAAATATATGTTAATTCCAAAAGATCCTGAAGACGACAAAAATATCACCGTTGAATTAAGAGCCGGAACGGGGGGTGATGAATCGGCTATTTTTGTGGAAGACATTTTCCGAATGTATACCATGTATTGGAGACAAAAGGGTTGGAACTTTGAAGTAGTAGACGCTACGGAAGGTAGCGTTAAAGGATATAAAGAAATGATTATTAATGTTAGTGGAGAAGGAGCTTACGGAACCATGAAATTTGAATCGGGAGTACACCGAGTTCAAAGGGTTCCCGAAACTGAATCACAAGGAAGAGTACATACTTCGGCCATAACCGTAGCTGTTTTACCCGAAGCTGAAGAAGTAGATGTTGAAATTAATCCGGCAGATTTAGAATATCAAACCGCTCGATCTAGTGGAGCAGGAGGACAGAACGTTAATAAAGTAGAAACCAAAGTTCAGCTTACGCATAAGCCCACCGGAATAATGATTCAATGTCAGGTAGCACGTTCACAACATGCCAATAGAGAGATGGCGTTACAAATGCTTCGTAACAAATTATACGATATGAAGTTGCAAGAGCATCTTGATAAAATTTCGGCACACAGAAAAACAATGGTATCCACCGGAGACCGTTCGGCTAAAATTCGTACTTATAATTACCCGCAAGGTCGTGTAACGGATCATCGTATTAATAAATCCATCTATAACTTAGATAACTTTATGAATGGAGATATTGATGAAATGATTGAAGCGGTAAAAATTGCCGAAAATGCAGAAAAACTAAAAGGTCAAGAAGACTAAATTCTTACATAATAAACTTTATATAATTCGCTATTAACTACCATTTTATCTTAATGAATTATATAAAGTTTATTATTTATAAATCATTTTAAAAAGATACTACTCTATAAAGTTCTATTTATCTGTTAAATAAATCCTTTACGTGTTAAAATTACTATCGGTATAAATCATTGATATTTTAGAATTCTTCAGGATTTACTACTTTAAAATCAATATAAACATTTTTTCAATTAATATCTTAAAGGTTTTTCTTTTTACATTTTGCAACAAGTGTTAACTTCAAATATCTTATATTTGAAAATAAAAACACAGATAACCCTAAAGAATGACCAGTCAAGATTGCGATAAAAAACTATTTCTGATTGATGCCTATGCTCTTATATTCAGAGCTTATTATGCCTTTATAAAAAACCCAAGAATCAATTCAAAAGGGTTAAATACTTCAGCTATTTTCGGATTTACCAATACGCTTTTCGATTTAATGAAAAAAGAAAAGCCATCACATCTGGCAGTAGTTTTTGATGTGGGAGAAACGTTCCGTCATCAGGTTTATAAAGAATACAAAGCCAATCGGCAAGAAACACCGGAGGCTATACGCATAGCTGTTCCTTATATCCATAAACTGATGGAAGCATTACATATTCCTTGTCTTTGGAAAGAAGGGTACGAAGCCGATGATGTTATAGGAACTTTGGCAAAAAAAGCGGAAAAGCAGGGATATACAACCTATATGATGACATCGGATAAAGACTATGCGCAATTAGTTTCCGAAAATATCTTTGTTTTTAAACCGGCATCCAGAGGAAACGATATTGAAATTTGGGATGTAGAATCTGTTAAAGAAAAATTCGAAGTTAAAAATCCGTCTCAAGTTATTGACCTTTTGGGCATGATGGGAGACAGTGTAGACAATATACCCGGAATACCCGGTGTAGGCGAAAAAACGGCTAGACAATTTATTAAAGAATACGGAAGCATTGAAAACTTATTTGCTCATTCTTCTGAATTAAAAGGAAAAATGAGAGAAAAAGTGGAAGCAAATGAGGAACTAGGCCTTTTATCAAAAAAATTGGCAACCATTGATACTCATGTTCCTATCGAATTTAATTATGAAAGTTTAACGGTGGATCAGCCGAATGTTGATGAGGTCATTAAAATTTTTGAAGAATTAGAGTTTAGAAATATGATTACAAATTTTCAGAAAACGTATCATATTATCTCTGAAAGCGAATCTAATTTAGAAAAAAATTCTTCCGGTAAAGCTCCGGTAAATGGACAAAGATCGTTGTTTGATACAACCGATCAGGACATTGAAATGAAAGAAAGCGCCAACTGGAAAACTATTGAAAATACAGATCATCTCTATCAACTGACAGAAACGCCTGTGGCAGTAAAATTGTTGGTAGATAAGCTTTTAAAGCAAAAAATTGTATGCTTTGATACGGAAACTACTTCAACTGATTCCATGATCGCGGAATTAGTCGGTATTTCATTTTCGTATGAAAAGGCAAAAGGGTACTATGTACCTTTTAGTACTAAGGACAAAGAAAAAACACAAAAATTTATAGAACTTCTCCGACCGGTTTTCGAAGATGAAAATATAGATAAAGTAGGCCAAAACTTGAAGTATGATTGTAAAGTTTTAAGAAAATATAAGGTAGAAGTTAAAGGGGTACTTTTTGATACCATGATTGCACATTACTTAATCAACCCCGATGCAAGGCATAATATGGACTTATTGGCTGAAACAGAGCTTAATTACAAGCCTGTTCCCATAGAATCTTTAATCGGAAAAAAAGGAAAAAATCAAAAATTGTTTTCTTCCGTTCCTATTGAATTGCAAAAAGAATATGCGGTTGAAGATTCTGATATTACCTTACAGCTTAAAGACAAATTTGAACCTCAACTCAAACATGATAATCTTAAAAAGCTTTTTGATGACATAGAAATGCCCTTAATGAAGGTGTTGGAAGACATGGAATGGGAAGGTATCAATTTAGATATCAAAGCATTAGGCGAAATGTCTAAAGAATTAGTTGAAGACCTGTCTAAGTTGGAAAAAGAAATTTATTCTCTAGCCGGAGAAGAATTTAATATCAGTTCACCCAAACAATTAGGAGATATTATTTTTGATAAATTAAAATTAGGTACTAAGCCCAGAAAAACCAAAACAGGTCAATATGCAACCGGCGAAGATGTTTTATTAAAGCTGGCGCATAAACATAAAATTATAGATTTATTATTAGAATACAGACAGCTGCAAAAATTAAAATCTACCTATGTTGATGCCCTACCCAATGAGGTAAATCCACTAACGGGAAGAGTACACACAACCTTTGCACAAACTGTAGCTGCTACCGGTCGTTTAGCTTCTAATAATCCCAATCTTCAAAATATTCCTATTAGAACCGAAAGAGGGCAAGAAGTACGTAAAGCCTTTATAGCAAAGGATTCTAAACATAAAATAATTTCTGCCGATTATTCCCAAATTGAATTGAGAATCATTGCAGCCATGAGTAAAGATCCCACCATGATCACTTCCTTTAAAAACGGTGAGGACTTCCATAGGGCTACCGCATCAAAAGTATTTCATGTACCTATGGATCAAGTGACTAAAGAGCAGCGCTCTCAAGCGAAAACGGTTAACTTTGGTATCATTTACGGAGTATCTGCATTCGGATTAAGTGAACAAACCGGATTATCTAGATCCGAATCTAAAAGTTTGATTGATGCTTATTATCAGGCTTATCCCGTTTTAAAAGAATACATTTCGGAACAAGTACAGATAGCACGAAAAAACGGATATGTAGAAACCTTATTGGGAAGAAGAAGATATTTGCCGGATATCCATTCCGGAAACAGCGTAGTGCGTTCTCATGCAGAAAGAAATGCAGTAAATGCACCCATTCAGGGAACTGCAGCAGACGTAATTAAAATTGCCATGATACAAATTCATGAACTGTTGCAGGAAAGAAAATTTCAAACCAAACTTTTGTTACAAGTGCACGATGAATTGGTTTTCGATGCTCCCGATGAAGAAATTAAGGAAGTATCGACACTGATTAAAAATACAATGGAAAACTCCGTACGTATGGAAGTTCCTTTAATAGTAGATGTTGGAGTGGGCCCCAATTGGCTGGAAGCCCATTAAGAATTTATATAGAACACTCTAGAATTGATGAGTTTATAAATATTCTCTTTTAACTATATGAATTTTCTGACATTTGATAATTTATCTGCATACAGAGAATTAACCCACTTTACAACTACAATTGAAGGAGGAGTAAGTATCGGGAATTATGCATCGTTCAACTTAGGAACTACTTCCGGTGATGATCCGAAAAATGTGATTGAAAACAGAAAAAGACTCTGTAATGAGATAGGTATTTCAAACCATAAATTATTTATACCTGTTCAAACTCACAGCAATCACGTGTTACTTATTGATCGAAATTTTTTAGATTTAACAAGTGATAAACAATCTGAAATTCTTCAAAATAAAGATGCTTTACTGACTCAAGAAAAGGAAATTTGCATAGGAATAACTACAGCCGATTGTGTACCTATAGTACTTTATGATCCTTTAACCCAAACTTTGGCAGCCATTCATGCAGGATGGAGAGGAACCGTTAGCAAAATTGCTTTAAAAACTCTGTCGGAAATGGTACGTCTTTTTAATTGCAAACCTGAAAATATCAGAGTAGGAATTGGTCCGTGCATTTGCGCGAACTGTTTTGAAGTAGGAGATCATGTCATAGAAGATTTTATTAAAGAAGGTTTTGATAGTAATCTAATTAGTTTTAAAAATAAAGAAACCCGAAAATATCATATTGATCTTAGAAAAGCAAATCAGTTGCTACTGGAACAAGCAGGTTGTATCGCTCATCATATTGAAATAAAAAATTTATGTACGGTTACTCAACCTCATTTATTTTTTTCGGCAAGAAGGCAAACCATAAATTCCGGTAGAATGGTAACCGGAGGTATTTTACGTTAATTTTTTATGAATTTATTAAAATATTATATAATTTTGTTAATAAATTTATAAAATGAATAAAAATATATCAGATAAACAAAATATAGGAAATACTATTGATAATATCGATAAAAAAGATAATGATCAAAAGAAGAAAAAAAATTCAGGATCCTTAAAGTATTTTTTAGTTACCCTATTAGTGTTAGTCTTAGTAGGTTTAGGATTTTATTATCATATCATCCAAGAGATATTTTACAGTTTTCTTTCTATAATTTTTATTGTAATTGTTTTGGCTTTAGGCTTGGGATGGGAATATTGGGTATTCACTCATTTTACTACCGATGAATTTACGCTCATTAATAAAGAACAAAACAATACTTCTGATTCTTGGAAAAACATAGAAGAAGAATTTAAATTATGGATAGCTAGTTCTGAACAAAAAATAAAGCAAGTAAGACAATTATCATTGCTTAATTATATGACAGCTATTGGATTGTTTATAATTTCCGCCCTTGTTTTATTAGTTAATTGTATCTATGATGTAAACCCATCATCTTCCGCCTATCAACAATTTAATCCCGCTTTTGCATTGACTATTATTTTACTTATTTTTTCAATACTATTTATGCTTCTTCATTATATCAATCAAAAAGATAGTATAAAAAAACAAGAAAAGCTGGATCATACCATCCAATGGATTCTGTCACTTAAAGCAGCCCATACTATAGGTAAAGAGCATATGTTAGAAATTATTAACTCAAATAACCTTAAATCTTAAAATTTTGATATATAACCTCTTATATTTTCTTTCAAATTTTAGTTAATAAAAAATTCACAAAATATTTTAGATTTAATTAGAGGAAATGCATGCATATCCATAATTAAATAGATAGTATATATTTATTTATATAATTCATTATAAGACGATTATAGTAAAATATCTGTTATTTTCCCATTAATAGCATCATTTATATTGAAGCCTACAAAAAACTAAAGAACTTTATTAAATAAAAATATAAAATAATTTAGTTTTAAATTTGTACCTTACCATTGAGCTTTTTTGTTAGTACAACTTATGAAATTTAAGCTGCTCTATATTTATATAATTATTTTTCCCATTTTGCTTCATGGCCAAGTAGAAAAAAATTTCATTAAGATATATAATAATCAAAAACTTTGGTTTTCAAAAACCTATTCAGAAAATAAAGTAGGTTCAATTTTGGATTCTTTAGTAGATCTAGGTTTTTATACCTTAAAACTGGATTCTTTAAAAAAAGATAAAAAAGAAACCTTAGTTTATATTAACAGAGGAAAATTTTACAAAAAAGTATGGGTACAATTAGACTCTCTTTCACAAGCGGCAATTACTAACAAAAATTATTTTCAAACAGATAATATTGATTCTTTAGCAGGAGTAATCCATTATTATTATATAAAAAAAGGATATGCATTTAACCAAGTCCACACACAATTATTCCTTGCAAATGAACCATTAGAAGCATCCATACATGTTGAACTTCATCAAAAAAGGCTCATCAATTCATTTGTTTTAAACGGATATACCAAAATCCCTCGAGGAATAATAAAAGAATTAGAATATGGATTTCTTGGTAAAACCTATACAGACGAGCGACTTAAAGAAATTTCAGCAATGTTACAAGGAACAGCATTTATAGCTGAAGAAAAAAATCCGCAAGTATTATTCACCCCCGATTCCACCAAAATTTATTTATATTTGAAAAAAAGAAAAGCCAGTTCATTGGACGGCATGGTAGGCTTTGGTAATGACGAAAAAGGTAAATTCAAAGTCAACGGCCAGCTTCAGCTTTCATTGGGTAATGTATTGAATTCATTTGAAACCATTAACTTAAATTGGTTATCTACACCGGATAAATCTCAAAACTTTGAAGTTCAAGTAAACGTGCCCTATCTTTTTAAATCTAAATTCGGATCGGAAACATCGTTAACTATACTTAAACAAGACAGCACGTATGCAACCATTCGACTGAATGAACATATATATTATCAATATACCGTAAATCAACGGTTAGGTATAGAAGGATTATATGAAAACTCACGATATGTATCGGAATTAGATAATAATAACAACTTTTCCAAAACAGGATTAGGCATAAGTTATCAATACAAAGAAAGAAATGAAAACGAAATTTTAGGTCCTAAAAATTTATACTCTATAAAAGGAATTGCATATAGGAATATACCGGAAAATCGAAAAAATTTAACTGAGTATAATGTAAGTGCTTCCCTAGAGAAACTAATAAAATTATCTGCTTCTCATTATCTAAAACCGAAAATAAATGCTTCAACCTTACTTTCGGATACGTTGACAGTAAATGAATTATTTAAAATCGGTGGTTTGAAAACTATTCGCGGATTCAATGAACAATCCATTTATGCCAATGCGTATATCATCGGAAGTTTAGAATACAGATACGTTCCGTTTGAAGAACTGTATTTAAGTTTATTTACAGATGTTGCATGGATTGAGAATAAAAATCAAAATACAAGCCCCTTTTTATTGGGAACCGGAGTAGGAATTAGCTTTTTAACACGTTTCGGAATTTTTTCATTGAACTATGCCGTTGGTAAATACGATTCTGAACCTGTAAATTTTTCAGATTCTAAAATTCATATTGGAATACAAGCTACTTTTTGACAAAATAGAATCGAATTTTTGTTTACCTTTGTATTAATCTCAAGGTAGCATGAAATCATTAAAAAAAATACTAAAAAAATTTGCCTCTCCCTACAAAAAAGAATTTATATTAGGAATTCTATTTAACGTTTTATATTCTTTATTTTCAATAGTTTCCGTTTTTTCCATTATGCCTATTTTGGAAATGCTTTTAGGAGGAAAAAATCAAATTTTAATTGAACAAACGAAAAAAGAAATGCAAGCCTCAACGGGTATGATGGCTGAGCTGAAATATAAATTTTATGTATTTTTAGATCATTCCCTTGAAGGAACCAATCCTAAAACGATTTTAGCTTATCTTTGTGTTACTGTTATAGTTTTATTTTTATTTAGAAATATTTTCAGATATTTAGCTCAATATTTTATTGTACTGCTACGTAGCGGAGTTTCCAAAGATTTGCGGGTTGCTATGTATGATAAAATCCTTACGCTTCCGGTTTCTTATTTCACTGATCGAAAAAAAGGGGATATTATGATACGACTTTCCGGAGATGTAGGAGAGGTGGAAGGCAATATTTTAACTTCTATTTTAGAGCTTTGGAGAACGCCTTTTTCCATTCTTTTTACTCTTATTGCTTTGATCACCATCAGCCCTTCGTTAACTTTAATAGCATTTATTGTTCTGCCTTTTATGGCGTGGATTATTTCCGCAATTGGAAAAAGTTTGAAAAAAGATGCTAAAAAGGGATTAGCCGAATCGGGTAATGTACTTTCAGTAATTGATGAAACGCTAAACGGAACTAAAATAATCAAAATTTTCAATGCCGAAGAATCCATGAAAAACAGATTTATGAATAGCGTTCTTAATCTCAGAAGGCTATCTATAAATATGATGAAAAAATATGAACTTGCTTCGCCCTCTTCTGAATTTTTAGGTTCTGTTGCCATGATTTTTATAACCTGGTACGGCGGAGTTCTTATTTTAGACGGTGAAGGTTTAAATCTTCCTTCCTTTTTAGTCTATATAGCTCTATTTTTTCAATTATTGGAACCGGCCAAAACCTTATCAACTTCCATTACGAATTTACATAAAGGTACGGCCTCTACAGATCGCTTGGTGGAAACATTAGAAACCAGCATACAGATTTACGAACCGGAACATGCCATAGAATTATCCGAAATAAAAGAAGGAATTCAACTGAAAAATATTAATTTCCAATATGTTGACGGACATCCCATTCTTCAAGATGTAAATTTATTTATACCTAAAGGCAAAACAATAGCAGTAGTGGGACAAAGCGGTAGCGGTAAAACTACTTTAGCCAATTTAATTGCACGATTTTATGACGTAGACAGCGGCGTGATTTATGTGGATGGTCATGATTTAAGAGATTTAAATTTAAAAGTTTACCGTAAATTACTGGGCATGGTTACCCAAGAATCCATATTATTCAATGATACCATTGCCAATAATATTAAATTAAGCAATCCAAATGCATCCATGCAAGAAGTTATAGAAGCTGCTAAAGTTGCCAATGCACTGGAATTCATTGAGCAAATGCCGGAAGGTTTCGAAACAACCATTGGTGAAGGAGGCGGAAAATTATCGGGTGGACAAAAACAAAGAATTGCTATTGCCAGAGCTATATTGAAAAATCCACCTATCATGATTTTAGATGAAGCAACTTCTGCATTAGATACTCAAAGTGAACGATTGGTACAAGATGCTTTAGATAATCTTATGTCTAACAGAACATCCCTGGTTATAGCTCATAGATTATCAACCATTGTCAATGCAGATATGATTGTGGTGATGGATAAAGGAAAAATAATGGAACAAGGAACTCATGCTGAATTATTGGAGAAAAATGGTATTTATAAAAAATTAATTGACATGCAAAATTTTTCTTAACTTTTTGATAATAATATATATACTATAAAATTAAAAAGAGCTTCTATTAGATAGAAGCTCTTTTTAATTGAAATAAGAATTGTATTATATACTATTTTCTCTAGGAATGAAATTTTTTACCCTGTTTATGTAAATGCTTTTTATTATGCATATCCTCTTTAATTTTCTTAAGCTTTTGTCTTTGTTCTTCAGTAAAAACTTTATTTATTTCAGATTTTTTATCTTCTTTTAATTGATGAATTTGTTGACGCAATTCTTCTGATTTTTTCCTCAACTCATCTTCACGGCTTTTATATTTATCCTCAATTAAATTAATCTTTTTAATTTGATCTTCCGTTAAATTAAGTTCTTTAGCCATCCTATCCCTCATCTCTTTCACTTTTTCTTCTTTTTTATCATGATCCTTAGGATCCTCACATTTAGATTGTGTAAAAGCAAAAGTAGAGGAAAATACTAATGCTCCTACAAAAATTATTTTTTTCATATAACTTTAGATTTACAACTTTATTGACAAAGCATATTTTAAAAGGTTTAATTTAAAGTTATATATTCTAAACTATTTTTTTAATATATAATAAAGAGCAAACTTTTTAACTTGTAATACTTTTGCGATGAATGTTTAAAACCAAATAAAATTAAAATAAAGTTCAAAGTAAAATAATTAAATTAGAGAGAAAAAACAGCATAATAATACCAAAAAAATAGTCAATAACCTGCTATAAATCCCTCTAATGTTGATAATTTTTTCTGAATATACCGTTTAAAAATTGTATTTTTACAGCTTGAAATTTTATTATACTGATGGGAAAAATTATTGCTATAGCTAATCAAAAAGGAGGAGTTGGAAAGACCACCACAGCCGTAAATTTGGCTGCGGCCATAGGGGTGCTTGAAAAAAAAGTTTTACTCATCGATGCAGACCCTCAGGCAAATGCCAGTTCCGGATTAGGTATTAATATCGAAGAAGTAGAATATGGTACATATGAAGTGTTGGAACACAGTGCTTCTGCCAAAGATGCCATACAACCTTCTACTTCCCCAAATGTGGAATTAATACCGGCTCATATAGATCTTGTTGCTGCTGAAATTGAATTGGTTGACAAGGTCAATAGAGAATACATGTTAAAAGAAGCTTTAAAAGATATAAAAGATGAATATGACTTCATAATCATTGATTGTGCCCCGTCATTAGGATTAATTACTTTAAATGCTTTAACTGCTGCCGATTCTGTAATAATTCCCATCCAATGTGAATATTTCGCCTTAGAAGGTTTAGGAAAACTCCTTAATACGATAAACAGCGTGCAAAAACTGCACAATCCGGATCTAACTATTGAAGGGTTATTATTAACTATGTATGATGCCCGTTTACGTTTATCGAACCAAGTGGTGGAAGAAGTCAAAACTCATTTTCCGGATATGGTGTTTGACAGTCTCATACAAAGAAATGTGCGATTAAGTGAAGCTCCGAGTTTTGGAGAATCCATACTAAAATATGATGCAGAAAGCAAAGGTGCTATAAACTATATCTTACTTGCTGAAGAAGTATTAAATAAAAACAAGGCTGAAGTTAAATAAATTATGGCTATAGACAAAAAAAGAGCTATGGGTAGAGGTCTATCCGCAATCTTAAGTGAGAATTCTAAAAAAGTTAATTCTGCAGAAGAAAAAGGAGCAGAAGAATTAGTAGGTAACATTTTGGAAATTTCACTTGATGATATCATAACCAATCCCAATCAACCCAGAACTAATTTTGATCAAAAAGCATTAGATGAATTATCTATTTCTATTAAACAGTTAGGATTAATACAACCAATAACCGTTCGTAAAAATGGAGACAAATTCGATTTAATTTCGGGAGAAAGGAGATATCGCGCTTCCAAACAGGCCGGTTTAAAAAAATTACCTGCATTTGTTCGATTAGCTAACGATCAGGAACTTTTAGAAATGGCTTTAGTTGAAAATATTCAACGAAAAGATCTGGATCCTATTGAAATTGCC
Source organism: Apibacter sp. B3546 (assembly GCF_009827885.1). Taxonomy (NCBI): domain Bacteria; kingdom Pseudomonadati; phylum Bacteroidota; class Flavobacteriia; order Flavobacteriales; family Weeksellaceae; genus Apibacter; species Apibacter sp. B3546. The sequence continues at coordinate 123,414 of NZ_WINW01000002.1, forward strand.
TTAAGCTTTGAAAAATTAATTGAAGAAATCAATATAACTCAAGAAAACTTGAGTAACAGAGTAGGGAAGGACAGAAGCACCATAACCAATTATTTAAGACTTTTAAAACTTTCTCCGATTATCCAAACAGGAATCCGAGACGGGATAATTTCCATGGGACATGGAAGAGCGCTCATATCCTTGGAAGAGCAAGAGAAACAATTATTTGTTTATGAAAAAATTGTACGTGAACAATTATCCGTAAGACAAACCGAAAGTTTCATTCGAACCTTTAAAAATCCTAAAAGTAAAAAAGTTTCCAAAGAAAAAGAATTACCCAATCATTTAAAAAAGGGTTTGAAAAATTTTGAGGATTATTTCGAAACAACTATTGAAATAAAGGCTACAGAAAAAGGAAAAGGAAAAATTATCATTAATTTTGATTCCACGGAAGAATTTGAAAGAATTCAGAAATTATTAGAATGATACGAAAGAAAATATTGGTTATACTTTCATTATTTCTTACTTGTTTTATTTTAGCGCAAAATCAAGAAACAAACCATGCCACCATTAGTGATGATGGCGTTATAATACGCAATATTAATCATACAGATTCTCTGACTCAAACGATGTTAAGAAGCCCTCTGAAAGCTTCTTTATACTCTGCCATACTTCCCGGTTTAGGACAATTGTACAATAAAAAATATATTAAAGCTCCTATTGTGTTAGGAGTTATTGGTGCGGGGATTGGTTTTATAAAATATTACGACAATCGATATAATAAATATCACAAAGCCTATTTAGCGGAACTTAGCGGACAAAAGCATCAATTTTCAGATGTAGCAGGAATCAGTCCTAAAGTTTTAGCTAACGCTCAAGATTCGGAAAGGAGAAACAGAGATTATGCGATTGTGCTGACTTCTCTGGCTTATCTTTTAAATATTGTTGATGCCACCGTTGACGCCCATCTTTCAATATTCGACAAAGATAAAGATCTTGCCGTACGACCCGTTATTATGGAAGACGCCGATACCTGGTTTACTAATCAAAAAGTAGGACTTTCATTTTGCTTGTCTTTTTAAAATGATTAATGTTTATAAAAAATAATATATATTCTTATGAAAATAGCTTTAGTAGGTTATGGTAAAATGGGTAAAGCCATTGAAGAAATAGCTAAAAATCATAATCACGAAATTGTAGCCCGATTAGAAGAAAAACCAACTCAAAAAAATTTAAATGGTGCGGATGTAGCTATTGAATTTTCAACTCCTTCTACTGCTTATGAAAATGTAATTGCTTGTTTAGAATTGGGTATACCTGTTGTTTGTGGAACAACTGCCTGGTTAGATAAGCTTCCTCAAGTAAAAGAATATTGCGCAAAGCATAACGGGGGATTTATATATTCTTCCAATTACAGTTTAGGCGTTAATTTATTTTTCGAAATAAATAAAAGAGCGGCTGAAATAATGCAGAAGTACCAAGAATATACGGTTCACATTGAAGAAATTCATCATACAGAAAAAAAAGATGCACCGAGTGGTACTGCCATAACGCTTGCCGATGAAATCATACCGATTTATGGTTTTGACGGATGGAATTTATCCTATAAAACCAATAATAATTTATTGGGAATTGAAGCTAAGAGAGTTCATGATGTTCCCGGAACACATACTGTGATTTATAATTCGCCTATAGACGATATTGAACTGAAACACGTAGCCCATTCTAGAAAAGGATTTGCTATGGGAGCATTAATTGCAGCCCAATGGCTTATCGGAAAAAAAGGGGTATTCACCATGAAAGATGTATTAGGCTTTTAGATAAAAACTATTTTATTTTAGGCTACTAAATAACTAAATATTAAAAAGATTTAAAGATTATCTCATGCATTATTTAACTTATTATTTACTATTCGCTTTACTTTCAAATATATTTTATTTCCTGACTGCTTGGAAACTATTTCAAAAAGCAGGTAGAAAAGCATGGGAATCCTTAGTTCCTTTTTATAATATTTTAGTTACTTTAAAAATTATTCATCGACCTTGGTGGTGGCTTATTATAGTATTTATCCCGATTGTCGGTCCAATTATGGGAGCTATTATACTAGTAGATTTTATAAGACATTACAATCGTCGTTCATATTTAGATGCCGTTTTAGTTTTATTCTTCTCATTTATTTTTTTAGCATATATAAACTATTCACCTGAAACACAATACAGTGGTAAACAAGAACGAAAAGAAACATTTATATCTGCCGTATTGTTTGCCGTTATATTTGCCACAGTCATCCATGCATTTGTCATTCAACCGTTTACCATTCCAACAGCTTCTATGGAAAGAACCTTGCTGGTAGGAGATTTCCTTTTTGTCAGTAAGTTAAATTATGGAATAAGAATTCCAATGACTCCGGTAGCGTTGCCTTTTTTACAAAATAAAATTCCGTTGGGAAACAATCAACAACCTCAAAATCAAATAAATTCTTATGTTGATAAAATTCGTTTGCCGTATATGAGACTTCCCGGTTGGACAAAGGTTAACAGATATGATATCGTTGTTTTTAATTATCCTACAGATTCTTTGCATACTGCCATAGATAGGAAAGATCCTTATGTTAAGCGCTGTGTGGGTTTACCGGGAGACAAAATTCAATTGATTGATGGAAATTTATTTATCAATGGAAAACCTGAAGAAATAAAAAAAGATGAAGAACAACAAAGAGACTATTTAGTATATACAACCCAAGCCGGAATCAGTCAAAGAAAAATTGAAGATCTATTGGGATATGCCACCTATCAAGAAGGAATGAACGAACAGGGTAATACTATTTATTATTTCAAAGGGCTTACCCAAGAAAATGCAAACAAAATAAAAAATTTTGATACAGTAGATTCTATTCAGATTTTATATGCAAACAAAGGAGAGGAGGGCATCCATTATAGAGATATAGCTAAAACGAAAATTGATACAACTAATTCCATTTTTCCCCTTCATAGTGGTTGGAACGGCTCTCAATATGGACCTCTCATGATACCTAAAAAAGGGGATGTTATTACGTTGACCCGTCAAAATATAGATCAATATAGAAGAATCATTAAAAATTATGAATATAATGATTTGAAGGAAAAGGAAGGAAAATTTTACATAAACGGTAAGGAAACTAATACCTATACCATCCAACAAAATTATTATTGGATGATGGGGGACAACCGAGATAATTCTTTAGACAGCCGTTATTTCGGATACGTACCGGAAGATCATATTATTGGAACTCCTATTTTTACCTGGTTAAGCATTCAAGGTTTATTCGAAAATGATCCTTTCGGGCATCCTGCCAAATTTAAAATAAGATGGAATAGAATGTTTCGTACCGTTAACACAAATGTTCCGCTTAAAGATAAAACTAATTATATACCTGTATTTATCTTATTGTTAGGAGGATATTTTGCATACGATTACTTTAATAAAAAGAAAAAGAAAGCAAGCGATAAAAAATAATTATCAAATTATGAAGAAAACCATCTTTTTTGTAATAGCATTATGGATCTTACCTTCAATAAGTTATGCTCAAGATGATTTAATCAATAAAATTAAAGATAATAAGTCAACCTATACCGATTTTCGTTTTACCATCATAAAACAACTGGATAATACTTCCGTAAAAAATCAAGGATCTTCAGGGACTTGCTGGAGTTATGCAGGAAATTCTTTTTTAGAATCTGAAATATATAAAAAACATCATCGGGTATTAGATATAGCAGAAATATACACTGCCAGAAAAACCTATGAGGATAAAGCCAAAAATTATATTTTAATGGACGGTTTCGTTAATTATGGTGATGGCGGTTCTTTACACGATGTTATTAATATGTACAAAAAATATGGAATGGTTCCTCAGGAAGCCTATACCGGACTAATTAATGGTGCTATAAAGAATAATTTCAGTAAAATGCAGCAAGAACTTAAAGAGTATCTAGATACGGTAAAATCTCAAAAAGCACCTATTAATACCCAATGGACGCAAAATTTTTCATCTATTTTAGATAAATACATTGGAAAAGTTCCTGAAACATTTATTTATAAGGGTAAAGAATATACACCTAAAACATTTGCAGAAGAAATTGTTGATTTAAATCCAAAGGATTATATAGAAATTTCATCTTTTAAAGATTACGAATATTATACACCATTTTATCCGCCATTACCTGATAATTGGAGTGGAGATAAGATGTACAATGTTCCCATGAAGGAATTGACTGAAATTATAGATCATGCTTTATCAACGGGATATACGATTGGATGGGCCAGCGATGTTAGCGAGCCGTATTTCAGTTGGAAAAATGGTATCGCTTATGTTCCCGATACGAATATTTATTCCATTTCTTCCGAAGAAAAAGCAAATTTATTCAATTATCCCAAGCCGGAAAAGGTTATCACTGAAGAATTACGTCAGGAAGCCTTTAACAATAAAACTACAACAGATGATCATGCCATGCATATAGTGGGCTTGGCTAAAGACCAAAACGGAAAGGAATATTATTTAGTTAAAAATTCTTGGGGAATTAGTAATGATTATCAAGGATATTTATACGTCACAAAAAATTACGTTCAATTTAAAACCACCGCAATTTTAGTAAACAAAAAAGCCATTCCTAAAAAAATTTATAAAAAACTAAACCTTAAGAATTAATACAATGAATTTTTCAATTCAACCCAATTTAGAAAATGATTATGTACAAATATTACCCTTAGAAATCAACGATTTTGAGAGTTTGTATCAAGTAGCAAAAGATAAAAAAATCTGGGAACAACATCCTTGTCATAATCGTTGGAAAGAAGACGTATTCAAAGTATTTTTTAAAGAAGCAGTTGAAAGTAAAGGAGCTTTTAAAATTATTGATAAAGTAACCGGAGAATTAATCGGAAGTACTCGGTTTTATGATTATTCGGAAAATGACAAAAGCATCGTAATCGGATATACTTTTATAGCAGTGAATTATTGGGGAACAGGTATAAATTCTTCAATTAAAAAATTGATGATTGATTATATTTTCCAATATGTTGACAAGATTTATTTTCATATAGGTTCTACAAACTTTAGATCACAAAAAGCTATAGCTAAAATAAATGCAATCAAAACGTCTAGAGAAATCACAGTTACTGATGGAAAGAGTTACTATATTAATTATGTGTATGAACTTAAAAAAGAAAATTGGAGATAGAATCGATACACTTAAATAACAGTATTAAATATTCTATTTAACATAATATAAATTATAGGAAAATTAAATATTTCTAAATTAAAGATGTTTTTCATACATTTTCTATAATGTTATTTTATGTCTCTGTTAAAGCTTCGAGCTGTGGCTTTAATATTATTTTGTAAATTATTTAAAAAAATCCTAAATCGGCAGATTGTGATTGTATTATTTAGTTTTTTTTCTAACATCTGTGAAAAGAAATATTATTTTTATGTCTTTAATGTCTTTGAATTTATGTATGTGAAAAACTATGATTTCCATACATGAAGAAAAATAAATGTTTGAGCACTAGCGAATTTTTATTTACTAAAATTTTTGATTCTTTTTCAATAAATTATATGGAGTTCAAGTATACAAAGCTTTTGTATCTAGATAAAAGAATATTTTAAAAAGAAAGATTGTTAAACCTCTTTACTATTTCCATTACTTTTTCTTTTTCTATTTAACATAATATCACTATTTCAACTATATTAATTACACAATTTTTATTACTGTTTAATAACTATCTAGTCCCTAGTTCTTAAAACCGAGTTTTGTTTCCATTTGGCACAAAATTTCAAAAATAAGGTATGAGCTAAAGCTCAACCATTGCAAATGCAGATATGTTTGAAATAAACACTACCGATTTCTTCATTGAAGAAATCGCAGAAAAAGTAGCAACAAGAATCAAGAGAAAATATTATAATAAATTATAAATTTAATTAAGATAAAATATAAATATATTTTTGCTATCTTTATAGAAACATAAATATTATGGAAAAAATTTCTATAAGTAATGTAATAGAGTTTAAAAGAAAACCCCAAGAATCTAAATCAAAATTTATTAATAAGATATTTAAACCTAAATTAAAACCTGAACAGAAACATGATAAAGGTGGTGGAGATTATTGGATTCATTCCTTAAGTGAAATAAGAAAAACCTTTGTTTCTGAGAATAAAGATCTAATCAAAAATAAATTGTATATCTTAAATGAAAAAATAGATAAAGCTACTGCTAAAATATCTAAAGATATGTTTCAAAGAAATATTGAAATACTTCATAATTTTGAAGATTTCAATTTTTCAAATTTAAAACCAAAATTTAAATTACAGTATTTACCTAAACCTAAAGATAAATCTATTATACCAATAAAGGGAATACCTATTCAAATCCTACCCAATCACGTATTTACTTATGAAGATAATAATATAAATAAAATTGGTGCTATTTGGTTTGTTTCAAAACTTAAAGAATATAATACTGCTGAATTAGGTATTTTTGCCGAGGCATTATTCAGATATTTGGAGCATCATTATTCTAATGATTATAAAATTAGTTCTGAATTCTGTACTTCGGTTGATGTTAGAAATTTGAATATTGTAAGTTATGATAAAATAATAAATAATCAAGACTCTTCCATATTAAATTCTACCTTGGTATCAATTAGAGAATATTTAAAAAATTTTTAATTCCTCTCTTTAAAAATTAAATATCTCAAAGCTTGTAACTAATACAAGAACATTATAAAATACAAAATTAAAAGCCCGATAGTATTAATTATCAGGCTTTTAACATTAGGTAATATATCTTTAATTTTCTATTTGAGTACCATCGGCAAAAACAATTTTTTCTATAGTAATTTTAAATTTTAAATTTCGAAAATTGGACTCATTAATATCTTTTTCTTTTTCACTACGTCCTTTAGCAATCTCAGTTTCAGCTTGAATAGATTCTTTGGGAGGTATTCTTTTGTCGGTCAAACTAACCGTATTAGATAAACCAATCATTTCACCTAAAGTATTATAAATTGTGTAAGTAAATTTAACTCCAACAATTTCTTTATCTGTTTTATTTTGAACAGCATATTTAAAAACATGATAAGAGGTAAATAAATGATCAACATCCGTAGGTTTAAAATAATAATCATAAAACGAAATAGTTATAGCATTATTAATCTTTTCTTCCTTTTCTGCTTTTTCTCTTGCAGATTTTTCTGCTAATTCTTTTCTTTCTTTTTCTTTTTCTTTAGCTTCCTTTAAAATTTGCTTATATGTTTTGCCTATTGAAGATCGATTTCCAAAAAATGCCATTGCTGCAAGTAATTCTTCATCTTCTTTATCTAGTTTTTTACTTTTTAAAATAGCTTCATAATCTGTATCAAATGTTTTGGGATCAAATTTTTTATTTAAAGGATTTGAACACGATACCAGAAAAATTGATACCAGGCAAGCAATAATGATCTTTTTCATGATTAAATATTTTTATTTACAAATGTAATAAATTTTTTATATTTTATCCAATATAAACATAATTTAAACAGTTAGATATAATATGAATTTTATAATTCTTTAACTTTTGTTTCGTTACTTTACAAATTTAAGTTTAAGTTGAACGTATTTCAGAAAACGTGCATATTGATGATTTCTTAGGAATTTTTTATTTCAAGGCAAATAAAAAGAATTGAGCCTTACAGAATAGTAAAATGATCCGTACAACAAAATAAAAAAAGAAATCCCATTATATTTTTACTTGATAAAATAAATATCATTCAAACCATACAATTATATCATTAATAAGGTTGAAATAATGATTTTATTAATACCATTAATCCTCAACGAATGAAAAAAATAATCCTGTTACTGACTATGAACCTAGTTATTTGGGCAGCAGGTCAGCAAAATAAACATCAAGTAGAAATGAATCAGACAAAACAAACCGAACATTACACGTTTACGTTAAGCGATAGGGTCACAAGACAGAAAGTTACATTTAAAAATCGTTACGGAATTACTCTTATCGGAGATTTATATATCCCTAAAAAACACACTAACATCCCCCTACCCGCACTTGCTGTGTGTGGACCTTTTGGAGCAGTTAAAGAACAAGCTTCGGGATTGTATGCCAATCAAATGGCAGAAAGAGGTTTTATTGTATTGGCTTTTGATCCTTCTTATACAGGAGAAAGCGGCGGGGAACCTCGCAATGTAGCATCTCCTGATATTAATACTGAAGATTTTAGTGCAGCCGTTGATTTTCTGGGAATTCAAAAAAATGTAGATAAAAATAAAATTGGAATTATTGGTATTTGCGGATGGGCGGGATTTGCCCTAAATGCTGTGGCAGTAGACAAAAGAGTAAAAGCTGTTGCCACAACGAGTATGTATGATATGTCCCGGGTGATGTCCAAAGGATATTTTGATAAAATGACTTTAGAAGAACGAACCAACATTTTAAAGCAATTGAGTGAGCAACGATGGAAAGATGCAGAAGATGGCATTTTTCATGCAGGCCCTTTATTAAATCCTGTGAAATTGAATGGCGATGAACCGCAATTTGTAAAAGATTATTACGATTACTATCGTACACCCAGAGGATTTCATGAACGGTCTTTGAATTCAACGGGAGCTTGGAATGCTACCAATCCCCTTTCCTTTATGAATATGCCAATCTTAACCTATATTAAAGAAATCTCTCCTCGTCCGATATTATTAATTGCCGGAGAAAATGCACATTCACGATATTTCAGTGAAGATGCCTATCAATCGGCTTCAGAACCTAAAGAATTACTACTAATTCCAAATGCTGTTCACGTGGATTTATATGATAACGTAACAATCATCCCTTTTGATACGTTGGAACGATTTTTTAAAAAGCATTTAAAATAATGCTAAATAAAATTTTTTGTTATTGTAAGATTTTTTACAAATAGTAAAAAATATCTCTGTATTAACCCTATAATTTTATTAATTCGTCATATCTTCATAACTTAGTAACAGAATAAATAATTATTTAAATTTTAAAATTAGAAAATATGGATTTTTTGGAATTAGCAAAAACCAGGTATACTACTAAATTATACGATCCCACTAAAAAAGTATCTGAAGAGAATATTCAAAAATTAAAAGAAATATTGAGGCTTAGTCCCTCTTCCATCGACAGCCAACCTTGGAAATTTTATTTTATATCAGATCCGTCATTTAAAGATCAATTAGCGGAAGCTTCTGAATTTAATTCACAAAAAATAAAAGATTGCAGCCATATCATAGTGTTTACTGCTCTGGATAATGTTAAAAAATTTGAAGAGGAAATGCCAAACTATTTACCTGAAGGAAGCATGGTTTATTATAATCAAGTACTAAAACCGCAATCAGAATTTGAAATAAAATCTTGGTTTCAAAAACAAGTATATCTATCCTTAGGGTTCTTTTTAAGTGCCTGTACCGCCTTAGGTATTGACAGTACTCCTATGGAAGGAATTGAACCTAAAAAATATAATGAAATATTGAAACTCAACGATTATACAACCCTTTTCGCTGTAGCCATTGGATATAGAAATCCGGATGACAACAATCAACCTTCTAAAACTCCAAAATCCAGATTGGAAATGGACAAGATTATAAAATCAATATAATAATAGATTAAAAAGTATAAAAAAATACTATTTAATGTTTAAATAGTATTTTTTTGTTTATATGCTTCAACGTATTCAAATAAATTATAATTGATCAAATACGTATATTAAAATTCCAATTTCATCATAAGATCCGTTTGCTTGTCTTCTCCTAATACAAAAAAATGCGTATCAAAAACCTTGAGTCCATTTTTCTGATAAAATTTTATGGCCTTAATATTTTTCTCCCAAACTCCTAACCAAACATAAGTGCAATTTCTTTTTTTAGCTATGGCAATGGCTTGATTAAATAATTGTTGTCCTATAAATTGTTTTTGAAAATCCCTAAGAACATATATCCGTTCAATTTCCATTCCCTCATTTTCTTTAATTTCCGTTTGAGCTTCTCCAAAATTAATTTTAAAATAACCTACAGGATTTTGATCGATTTCGGCAAAATAAAATTCAGAATTGGAATCAGCTAACTCGGATTTCAATTGATCTGAATTTACATGTTCCTCCAAATAACGATCCATATTTTCTTGGGTATTTGAACTTCCAAAAGTTTCAACAAAAGTTTTATAACTTATATGAACCAATGATTCTATATCTCTTTCACTTATTTTTCGTATCTCAAGCATTTTACCTGAATTCTTTTAAATTCAAAATTAAACTAAAATTACTATTCATACACGATCGTATAAATTTTTTATCAATTGAAACAATTCCTTATAATAATTTCAAACTATAGATAAGTAAAATCAATTTCTTACAATAAAAAATTACTAATTTCGTAATTGTATATATAAAGCAACACCATGGATTTGCAAGATCAGCTTAAGAAATTATTTCCGAATCATCATTTTGAAGAACCTGAAGAATCATCTTCCACCCCTGAAAAAGAATTATTTATGCAGGAGGACCCTATTATTTGTAAATATGAAAAAAAAGGAAGAAATGGAAAGCCCGTTACTATCTTGGAAAATTATAACGGAGCAGATGAAGATTTAAAACAACTTGCCAAACAACTAAAATCCCAATTAGGTGTGGGCGGATCTGCCAAAGACGGAATTATTGTTATTCAGGGAAATTATCGAGATAAAATAATGGATATTTTAAAAGAAAAAGGATTTTCCGTAAAACGAGTGGGCGGATAAATTAAAGATATAAAATTTAAAAAAATTAGCTTTACAAACTATGGCTTCTAAATTATCAAATTCAGAATTAGTATTAAATCCCGACGGGAGTATTTATCATTGCAATATCAAACCCGAAGAGCTGGCAGATACCATTATACTGGTTGGTGATCCGGGACGTGTACCTAAAGTGTCACAATATTTCGATTCCGTTGAAGTTGCGTCTCAAAAACGAGAAATTGTTACTCATACGGGAACACTTAACGGAAAAAGGCTCACTGTAATATCCACAGGTATGGGTACCGATAATATTGATATCGTTTTGAATGAGTTGGATGCTCTTGCCAATATTGACTTAGTTAATAAGAAAATTAAATCTACCCCTACCCGACTTACTTTTGTTCGATTAGGAACTTCCGGTTCTTTACAGTCCGATATTCCGGTAGATACGATGGTTGCCTCATCTAAAGGATTAGGATTTGACGGTTTAATGAGCTTTTACGCAAATACTGAAAATTTTTACACCAATGAAATTGCAGAAGCGTTTACATCGCAAACCAACTGGAATAAAAAAAGAGCAGCTCCTTATGTTGTAGACGGCTCTCAAGAATTATTGGACCTTATGTGTGTAAATTCAGCCGTCAGAACCGGTATCACTGCAACCGCTATTGGTTTTTACGGTCCTCAGGGAAGAATTTTACGTTTGGACTTAGATGATGAAAAGATGAACGAAAAACTTAATCGATTCGAATATAAAAATCACAGAATTACCAATTTTGAAATGGAAACTTCAGCCATTTACGGTTTATCTCAATTGATGGGGCATCGTGCTTTATCATTAAACACTATTGTAGCTAACCGTTATGCAGGTACTTTTAGTAAAGATCCTTATTCCTCTATAGATAAAATGATACAATATGCTTTAGAAAAGCTTACAAGTTCTAATTAATTTTTTTAAATTAATTAGAACCCTAATCTATTTCTTAATCATTGTATGTTTGAAAATATAATAACCCACTAAATTAAGCAGTAAATTCTCCAGAGAAAATAGGCTAAAAATATAATTAATAAGATCCATTTATATTTAGGAAATCTATAGCAGAAATACAGAACAAACAACCATACAGGAATCAGCTCAATAGATAATTCCATACCGGTAAACCACATAATGGGTAAAATTCCAACTAAGAAAATCAAACAAATAATATTTCCCAGCGGAAACCATAAAGAAGGAAATTTAGTTTTAAACACTCCTTCTTTATTTTTACTTCTTTTAAAATAAAAATGGGTTAAACTGATGATTATCCAATTGATGATTAAAGAAGAAACTACTAACGACATTAAATAATTGAGAGCTTCTTTCGGCATTACTTTGTTTACAATAACACAAACAGCAGCAAATAAGGCGGAAACCAATATGGCCATTATCGGTACATGATTGGCATTCAGTTTCGATAAAAATTTAGGAGCATTTCCTTGTACGGACAAACCATATAACATCCTGCTGTTACTGTACACGCTGCTATTATAAACAGATAGGGCTGCAGTTAAAACCACCACATTCAGAACATTTGCAATGATGCTTGTAAAATAGAAAGTATGACCTAATAATGTAAAACTAAAACCGTTAAGGGTATCAAAAACGGTTACAAACGGACTGCTTCCTGTTGTTATTTCTCTCCACGGAGAAAGTGAAAATAAGATCAGTAAAGCTCCGGTATAAAAAATAAGGATTCTGTATATTACCTGATTCGTTGCTTTAGGGATAGTTACTTCAGGATTTTCTGCTTCCGAAGCAGTGATCCCGATCAGCTCCAACCCTCCGAAAGAAAACATAATGAAAGCCATTGCGGCAAGTAACCCTTGATAACCTCCTGCTCCATCTGAATTAAATAAGCCCTTAGGAAAAAAACCACCGTCGTTCCACAAATTAGTTATGGAAGCTTTGGGGCCTCCCGAACCACTTATCAAAAGATAGCTTCCAAAAACAATCATAGCAATGATTGCAATAACTTTTATGATAGAAAACCAAAATTCTGCTTCTCCGTAAATCTTTACATTAGCCAGGTTAATTAAATTAATAACCACAAAAAAGAATAAACTCGATACCCATAATGGAATTTCCGGCCACCAAAAATGTACATAGGTTCCTATGGCGGTTAATTCCGTCATGCTTACTAACGTGTATAACAACCAATAGTTCCAACCGGAAGCAAAACCTGCAAAAGGTCCCCAGTATTTGTTGGCAAAATGACTAAAACTTCCCGATACCGGTTCTTCAACTACCATTTCTCCCAGTTGCCTCATAATCATAAATGCTATAAATCCGGCAATGGTATAACCTAAAATAACGGATGGTCCTGCCATGACAGCAGCCGGTCCGATTCCTAAAAATAAACCGGTACCTATGGAGCCGCCTAAAGCGATAAGTTGTATATGTCGATTAGATAATCCTCTTTTTAAATCTTTCTTTGTTCTATCAGACTTTAAATTCTTCAAAATTAATTCTTTACAGTTAGTAATTTAGTATTAGTATAAGAAATTGTAATTATTTTTGCTCTATTTTCAAATAATACATAATTTCAGATAAAATTTATCTTATTTTATACGGAATTTAATAAATTTTACAAATATAATGAAATTCGAAAAATAACTGTTTTTTTAATTATATATATCTGTTAAAATCTTACATTTTCGATAAATCTATTCCTAAATTAACCATGATTTTTTACTAATTCATAACTAAAAATAAAAATTCAATACTAAAAAATGTAAATTATAAACTTTACTGTATAAAATAAACCAATTGATACATTTTTTTAACGCTTGAAACTATAAATCGATACTGCAATTGATCCATTCTGCATCAAATTTTGCATTATACTTTTTATAAAATTCTATCGCCGTTTCGTTCCATTCCAATACCTGCCACACCATCCCGTTTAATTGTTTATCTTTAGTTTCCTTAATCACAGCCTCAAAAAGTTGACTTCCTATTCCCTTTCCTCTCCAATCGGGGCATACATACAGATCTTCAAGATACAGGCGTTGCCCCTTCCATGTCGAATATCGCACATAGTATAAAGCAAAACCTATAAGGATTTTAGATTTCATCTTCAGCGACCAACGCCCACCAAAAGGGATGATCTCCAAATCCGCTTTCTTCAAAATGGGATAGATTTACGGTAACTTCATCCGGTGCTTTTTCAAAATCGGCTAATTCTTGTACTAATTCCATTAATCTTTTACAATCTCCTTTAACAGCTTTTCTTATCATTGTGTTTACACTTAAAATTAAGTTTATAATAATTTTTAATTTAAACTATTAAAGATAAAAAATTAAAATAAATTTATCTTATTTTAGAAAATAAAATTGGATAGAATATAGTAAATTCAATTGTAAATGCTTTTTTAATAATGGAAATAAAAATTATCTAATGCTAATAAGCCTTTTACCTTTGTTTCCCGTCATTTTGTCATAAGATTTTCATTGGTACTTTTTTTGACTTTTGAAAATTAATTTTCATTAATTAATCGTAAAAAACAAAAAAATATATGGCAAAAGGAAATATTAATGTATCGGTTGAAAATATTTTTCCACTGATTAAAAAGTTTTTATATAACGATCACGAAATATTTTTACGTGAGCTGGTATCTAATGCTACCGATGCTACTTTAAAACTTAAACATTTATCGAATATTGGAGAAGCTAACGTTGAATACGGCAGTCCAATTATTGAAATTAAAATAAACAAAGAAGATAAAACTCTTCATATTATCGATCAAGGGATCGGTATGACAGAAGAAGAAGTACAGAAATATATTAATGAAGTAGCGTTTTCTGGAGCTGAAGACTTTATTTCTAAACACAAAGATGCTGAAAAAGAAGGTATTATAGGTCATTTCGGTTTAGGCTTCTATTCTGCTTTTATGGTTGCCGATAAAGTGGAAATCATAACTAAATCTTATACAGATGCTCCGGCCGTGCAATGGGTTTGCGACGGAAGTCCTCAATTCGATTTAGGTCCTGCGGATAAAAAAGATCGCGGTACTGAAATTATTTTACACATTGCCGAAGATTCTTCTGAATTTTTAGAAGAATACAAAATTCGCGAGCTGCTGTTAAAATACAATCGATTCATGCCTATTCCGATTAAATTCGGAACTAAGGAAGAAATGTTACCGCTACCTGATGGTGCTGATAAAGATGCCAAACCTGAAAAAGTAATCGTTGATGATATCATCAATAATCCTAATCCGGCATGGACAAAGTCTCCTTCTGAATTGAAAGATGAGGATTACAAAGCATTTTACCATGAGCTTTATCCAATGCAATTTGATGAACCTTTATTTTACATTCATTTGAATGTAGATTACCCGTTTCATTTAACCGGAATTTTATTTTTTCCTAAATTAGCCAATAACCTGAATTTAGATAAAGACAAAATCCAATTATATCAAAATCAAGTTTTTGTTACCGATGAGGTTAAAGGCATCGTTCCCGATTTCTTAATGTTATTGAGAGGGGTTATTGATTCTCCCGATATTCCGTTAAACGTTTCTCGTTCTTATTTACAAGCTGACGGCGCTGTTAAGAAAATTTCTTCTTACATCACTAAAAAAGTGGCTGATAAGATGATTTCTTTAATTAATGAAAACCGCGAGGATTTTGAAAAGAAATGGAATGATATTAAAATAGTAATAGAATACGGAATGATTTCCGAAGAAAAATTCTATGAAAAATCAGATAAATTCGCGCTTTATCCTACGGTAGATCATGTATATTATACGTTTGACGAGTTAAAAGATAAGATTAAAGATCACCAAACCGACAAAGATGGAAAATTAGTGATCCTATATGCTTCCAATTTAGATGAGCAAGATCAATACATTCAAACGGCTAAACAAAAAGGCTATGAAGTTTTATTATTGGATTCTCCGATAGTTCCTCATTTAATTCAAAAATTGGAAACTTCTAAAGAAAATATTTCTTTTGTTCGAGTAGATGCAGATCATATTAATAATCTTATCAAGAAAGACGAAAACACCGTATCTGTTTTAACCGATGAAGAAAGAGAAACCCTTAAAAAAGAGATTGAGGAAAATGTAGATTCTAAAACGTATACCATTTCGTTAGAAAATTTAAGCAAGGATGACGCTCCTTTTATTTTGACTCAGCCGGAATTTATGAGAAGAATGAAAGATATGCAACAAGTGGGCGGTGGAATGTACGGCATGATGGGTAATTTCCCTGAATCTTATAATCTTGTCGTTAATACCAATAATCCTATTGCTTCCGAGATATTAAAGAAGGAAAACAAAGACGAAAAAGCTTCCATTATTAAACAAGCTTTAGACTTAGCTAAACTTTCTCAAAATATACTAAAAGGTAAAGATCTTACTGATTTTATTAAGAGAAGTTACGAAATGATAAAGTAATAAATTATCTTTGATACATTAAAAGCCATTCTAATCAGAATGGCTTTTTTTAATTTTATTTTAATAAAACTTATTTTAGTTATCTAATCCTCTATTTTAACCATTTCTTTACTTTTTTCCGGATGACTAAAATTAAGTGATAGATACTGTTTAATTCAAAAATAACTTTCTTTTTAGCTTATTTAACTAACGATTTAATAAGATCTGTAGAAAGATTGGAATTTTTTACTTCATATTCTTCTGCTACTTGAAAAAATCCATTAACAATTTGACTAGTTGCGTACTTTGCAATCGAATTAGCTCCGTTTTCAGTTGTTGAAGCAGGGTTTCCCGTAATCATGGCTAAGGCATTTTGAATTGTTTTGTTGTTTAATGCAGAATTAACCAATGCGCTTACTCCACTGCTGTTTAATTCATTTTCAACCTCAGGTTGTATTGCTTCAAAAAGTTTCGCTTCCGTTTTCTTTTTCAAAAATTGAGTGGCTGCTCCCTTTCCTCCTGCAATAATTTTAGCAGCTTCTAAAGGCGTGATGTCTTTAATTGCAGAATTAATGATAGGCTTAAATAAATTAACCGAAGATTGAGCTGCTTTTCCGATGTTTTGCTTTTCACTTTCAACGATACTGGATAAGCCTAAGGTTTCGAGTTTCGTATTAATATCCTTAAGTTCATCGGGTAAAGCTTCTTCCATTTTCGTATTGATCAGAAATGATCCTGTATCTTTTAGTACGGAAAAACTTTCATTGGTACTTGCAGTTAAAATTTTTTTTACGGCATGTAAGGCGGCTAAATGATTGGATGATCTTTTTTGACAGATACATAGTTGAAAACTCAATATAAAAATAAAAAGCAATCCAATTTTAGAATAAAATGTATAATTCATAAATTTTTATAATTAAAAATAACAAGCAAAAATACTATTATCTTTTAATTATAGTAACGATTTTATCCGATTAACTTTTTTATCGAGTTTAAGAGGTTTAATAAAACTTATTTATCCGTTTTAAAATAATTTACGATTATTGAAGTTCTTTTATCACCAATAAGCTTTTGAATTTCGTCTTCGCTAGCCTGTCTTATGGCTGATACGGATTTAAAGTGATTTAAAAGTATTTCAATGGTTTTTTTTCCAATTCCGGGTATTGTTTCCAGTTCAGTCGTGAATGTTTTTTTACTTCTTTTATTTCTGTGCCTCGTTATTCCATACCTGTGCGCCTCATCTCGAACTTTTTGCAGCACTTTTAGGGTTTCTGAAGTTTTATCCAAATATAAAGGGATGGAATCATGGGGAAAATAGAGTTCTTCCAACCTTTTGGCGATCCCTATAATAGGTATTTTTCCCGCCAATCCCAGTAATTCCAATGATTTATAGGCAGAGCTTAACTGACCTTTTCCTCCGTCGATTAATATAAGTTGAGGTAATTCGTTATTTTCTTCTAATTGCCTTTTGTATCTGCGATATATTACCTCCTCCATAGTAGCAAAGTCATTAGGTCCTTCTACCGTTTTAACATTAAAAATACGATACTCTTTTTTACTCGGTCTGCCGTTGCGGAAGACAACACAGGCAGAAACCGGATTGGTTCCTTGTATATTGGAATTATCAAAACCTTCAATTAATCGTGGTTCTTCCGGTAAATGTAAAAGCGTTTTCATTTCAGCCATAATTCGGTTGGAATGTCGTTCGGGATCTACAATTTTAACCTGTTTTAGCATTTCTAACCTATACTCTTTGGCATTTCTTTCAGATAAATCTAATATTTTCTTTTTATCCCCTATTTTAGGAATATATAATTTTACATCCGGTATTTTTATATCTACAGGAAAAGGAATATAAATGATTTTAGATACTGAATTAAATTTTTCTCGTATTTCAATTATACTTTTTTGTAATATTTCTTCATCCGATTCATCCAACTGTTTTTTTATTTCAGTTGTATAGGATTGAATAATTCTACCTTTTACAATTTTAAAATAATTAACATAAGCAGCCGATTCATCGGAAGTAATACCGAATACATCCACATTGGATATAGTGGGTGAAATAACAGTTGATTTCGCTTGATATTTTTCTAAAATATCTAATTTTTCTTTTATTTGCTGTGCTTTTTCGTATTCCATTTTATCAGAATACTGCATCATTTTTTTTCGTAAGGATGCTAAAGGTTCGGATATATTACCTTTGATAATATCCCGTATTTCTTTGATATTTTCTAAATAATCTTCAAGCGTTTGATATTCCTCACAGGGACCTAAACAATTATGGATATGATATTCCAGACAAACGGAAAATTTATGTGATTCAATTTTTTCTTGAGTTAAATCTAAATTACAACTTCGTAAGGGATAGATACTTTTTATTAACTCTAACAGTGCTTTGGCAACTACTACGGAACTATAGGGTCCATAGTATTCAGAACCGTCTTTTATTAGTTTTCTGGTTAAAAAAACTCTTGGAAAGGGTTCATTTTTAATGCATATGCAAGGATAGGTTTTATCATCCTTTAAACGAATATTATATCGCGGCTGAAATTCTTTAATCAGATTATTTTCCAACAATAAGGCATCGTATTCAGTATCAACAATCGTAATTTTTAAATTTTTAATTTTTGAAACTAAAACTTTAGTTTTACCTACATGTTCTTTGTTGAAATAGGATGAAACCCTTTTTTTTAAGTTTTTAGCTTTTCCAACATATAAAATTTTCTGGTTTTCATCAAAAAACTGATAAATTCCCGGTTTGTTAGGTAATGTTTTTAACTGAAGTTCTAATGACATATCTGTTACTGAAATTTCCTATACAAAAATACGTATAACTAAATTAATTAATGATTCAAAAATAGAGACGAACTAAGATTCTTATCTTAGTTGCAACCATTGAATGGTAAGGTTGGAAAAATTAAAATTGGACTAAAAGGGAGATTTATTATATTTTTACTACATCTTTAATATAACTGAATTTTAGTTAATTCTGTGAACATATTAAAAATTGTATTTATCCATCCACAAATTTTTAAGATAATCTCTGAGTTTGTTTTCTCTCGGATTATTTCCGGGTTGATAAAAACTTTGATGAGAAGCTTGATCGGGTAAAAATTCTTGATATACAAAATTTCCCGGATAATCATGGGCATATTTATATCCTGAACCGTAATTCAGCTCTTTCATTAATTGAGTGGGTGCATTTCTTATTGGTAGAGGAACGGGCAAATTTCCTGTTTCTTTAACATATGCTAAGGCTGAATTTATTGCTAAATAGGAAGCATTTGATTTAGGAGAGGTTGCTAAATAAATGGCACACTGACTTAATAAAATTCTTGCTTCGGGATTTCCAATGACATTTACCGCTTGAAAGGTATTATTTGCTAATATTAAAGCTGTAGGATTGGCCATACCTATATCTTCTGAAGCGGAAATAACCATCCTTCGGGCTATAAATTTAATGTCTTCTCCCCCATCCAGCATTCGAGCTAACCAATATACGGCTGCATTGGGATCTGAACCTCGAATCGACTTTATAAAGGCGGAAATGATATCGTAATGTTGTTCTCCTCCTTTATCATACAAAGCCATATTTTGTTGAATGACTTTTTTTATTTCTTCATTATTGATATGGATTTCATCCTGATCACTGAATTGTTGTACTACTAAATCCAAGCTGTTTAACAGTTTTCTGGCATCGCCTCCTGAATATTGCAATAAGGCCTCTTCTTCATCTATGATTATTTTCTTTTGGGACAAAATTTCATCTTCTGTTATAGCTCTGTGCAATAAATTAGACAACGCTTTTTTATCTAAGTGATAAAGGGTATATACCTGACACCTGGATAATAGTGCTGATACTACTTCAAAACTTGGATTTTCCGTGGTTGCTCCAATTAATACGACCCATCCTTTCTCAACGGCTTGTAATAAACTGTCTTGCTGCGACTTGTTGAATCGGTGGATTTCATCAATAAACAAAATAGGACTTTTTCCGGTAAATAAATTTTGATTTTTAGCCTTTTCTATTACTTCTCTTACTTCTTTAACTCCGGAGCTTACGGCACTAAGTGTATAATAGTCTCTTTGAGATTCATGGGCTATTATTTCTGCCAGAGTTGTTTTTCCTGTTCCCGGAGGACCCCAAAAAATCATGGAAGCCAGATTTCCACTTTCCACCATTCGTTTAATGGGACCGTCTTTTCCAATTAAATGATTTTGATATTGATAGTCCTCAAGGGTTTTCGGACGCATTCTTTCTGCTAAAGGTGACTGGATCATCCTCTTATGTATTAATACTGTTTCTAAATGTAATTATTTATTTTCAAATTTTATGGATCAAAGGCAATAAATTTTCACATTTTCTAGTATATATATGCTTTATAGTTTTGAAATTAAAACTTTTAAAAAATCCTACTTTATTAAAAATAGAGTTACCTAAAGTTTGTATAGTTTTACCATATAATCTTTAGTAAACTAATATTATATTGAATAGAAATCCTTATTAGTTATTTTTGTAAAGCGTTTTACCGTCTTTTTCTAATTCATAGATATCATTAATTTTTTTTACTACCCAATTTCCATTTTTCCATTCAGTATCATTTATCTTTTGTGCGATCACTGAACCGGGTATCTCTGATGAAAATATTTCTATACGATCTTTATCTACAAGTATATAAGCTGCTTGAGTAGAGGTTGTAGAAACAGGTTTTAATTTAATTCCTACACTAAACGGTTGAACGCAATCTCTTTTAATTTGCGACCATTGAGAACCGGTAGATCTTTTACACCCGTGTTCGTCTGCATCATTTCCTACAATGACCGAATGGGTGTTATTTTTAGATGAACAGGCAATTAAGCTTAAAGTAGTTCCTAAAATTAAAAAAAATTGTTTCATTATTAAAGTTTTTAGATTATTTATGGTTTAAGTTCAGCAATGAATCCAAATATTCCCTGTCATTAGCTAAACGGGGTATTTTATTTTGACCACCCAATTTACCTCTTTGCTTCATCCAGTCATAGAAAAGATGAGGTCTTGCTGAATGTACTTTGGGCATTGTTAATGTCATATTATTATATCTTTTGGCTTCGTAATCAGAATTTAATTTCTGCAATTCATTATCTAAAATTTCCGTAAATTTTTCCAGAGAATTCGGTTGTCGTGCAAATTCTATAATCCACTCATGCGAACCTTTTTCTTTTCCTTTCATAAATATCGGCCCGGCCGTATATTCGGATATTATCGCTTGGGTTTCTTTTTCCGCCTCTTTTAAGGCTTTTTCAGCATTTTCAACCATTAATTCTTCACCAAATGCATTAATATAAAATTTGGTTCTTCCCGTAACTCTTATTCGATACGGATTTTTAGAAACAAACTTTACCGTATCTCCTATAATGTATCTCCACAATCCGCCATTAGTTGTTATAACCAATGCATAATTGGTGTCTAACTTTACATCTTCAATGGATATAACTGTCGGATTATCCGAATAAAATTCATCCATAGGTATAAACTCATAAAATATACCATAATCGAGCATTAAGAGCATATCTTTACTTTCATTCGTATCTTGCATGGCAAAATACCCTTCGGAAGCATTATAAATTTCATAATAATTAATCGGTTTGGAAAATATGGATGCATACTGCTCAATATAAGGAGTAAAACTTATTCCCCCATGAAAGAAACATTCAACATTCGGCCATACTTCATCAATGCATTTTTTATCAGTAGCTTCCAATACTTTTCGTAATAATACCATCATCCAGGAAGGAACTCCGGTAAAACTTCCCACATCTTGCGTAATGACTTGTTCCACAATTGCAGGTAATTTGATTTCCCAATCTTTTAAAAGAGATACTTCTTTATTTGGAGTGCTTTTCCATTCTGCCCAAAAGGGTAGATTATCTATTAAAACGGCAGATAAATCTCCATATTTCGAATCAAAACCGGCGTAATTTTCTCGGGTTCCTCCCAACCTTAAATTTTTACATTGAAAAATTTTTGTATTTGGATTATGGAAAGCATACATTGAAAATAAATCTTTTCCTGCCTTATAATGACATTCTTGTAAG
The DNA here is from genome assembly GCF_009827885.1 of Apibacter sp. B3546. Taxonomy (NCBI): domain Bacteria; kingdom Pseudomonadati; phylum Bacteroidota; class Flavobacteriia; order Flavobacteriales; family Weeksellaceae; genus Apibacter; species Apibacter sp. B3546. Next base: position 145,653 of record NZ_WINW01000002.1, read on the forward strand.
CTATCTTCTGTAATTGGAATAAATTTACTTTTAGCATTGGTTGTACCGGATGATTTAGCAAACCATTGAATTATTCCGGGCCATATAACATTTTTTTCGCCTTTTCTTGCTCTCGTTATATAAGGTTCGACATCTTCATATTGTACTAATGGAACTTGATTTTTGAAATCCTTATATGAAGTTATTTGATTAAACTTATATTTTTTCCCGTATTCGGTATCTTTTGCCTTATATAAAAGAGCTGTTAATACGGCATTTTGGGTATCTTCAGGATTATTAATGAACACTTCCATTTGCTTAACCCTTTTCTTTACATACCACTGGATAAAGGTATTTACAATTCCTGATACCATTTCTTTACTAATTTTAGGATATAAAAGTACATATATTACTAAATCTAGCCAAAAATTAACTAATTTTTGAAATAATTAACATACCTTAATTTCATAAGAATTATATTATTCTTAACTTTACATTTCGAGATTTAGGCTTATCTTATTCTAAATTTCGATAAAAAAAATTATATATGAATTTTTCGCAAATCATACTTGATAATAAAGTATTATCTTCTAAAGTAGCCTTAAATTTTAAAGAAAATCATGAATGGAAATCGTATACTTGGTTAGAGTTTACTAATTTAGTTAAACAAACAGCCAATGCTCTAAAGTCTTTAGGTGCTAAACCTGATGACAAGATTGCCATATATGCTGATAATATGCCGCAATGGATGATTTTAGATTTAGCGATTCTTACTATTGGTGCTGTTACTGTACCGATTTTTGCTACTCTAACTTCTGAACAAGCTGAATACATCATAGATGATGCTAATGTAAAAATTATTCTTGCCGGAAATGAAAAACAATATACGAATTGTTTAAAGATCTATTCTAAAGGAACTTCTCTTGAACATATTTTAGTTGCTAAGAATTTTATTGAATTACAAAGTAAATATTCCTATCATTTTTATGATTTGATTAAAGATCAGTCAACAGACTGTGAAGTGGTTTCTAAAGATAAAGACGATATCGCTTCTATAATATATACTTCCGGAACAACCGGAGAACCTAAAGGCGTAATGCTTTCTCACGGAAATTTTATCGAAGCTTGTAAAGCTCATGAAAGTTTCTTTGGTTTTACTCCTAAAAATGAAAATTCATTAGTGTTTTTACCATTAAGTCATGTATTCGAAAAATGTTGGAGTTCTTTTGTACTGTCAAGTGGTGGGCAGCTTAGCTTTTGTGAAAATCCTAGAGAAATATCACAATTTCTTTTAGAAGTGAAACCGACAACCATGTGTTCGGTTCCTCGCCTTTTCCAAAAGATTTATATTTCTGTTAATGAAAAGATCCAAAACAGTCCCAAATTTTTAAAGAAATTATTTACATCTTCTTTAAAAATTGGTCAAAAATACTCCAATCTAAAAAGAAACGACAAAAAAATCCCTTGGTTTTTTGCCCTTAAGTATAAAATCGTTGATACACTGTTTTTCAAAAAAGTTAAGAAACAATTGGGAGGTAATCTTAGATTTATTCCTGTGGGAGGAGCTTCGATTAGTCCTGAAATAACAGAATTTTTGGATTGTATTGGAATTCATTTATGCGTGGGATATGGCTTAACTGAAACCACTGCGACTGTGGCAGCTTTTCCTCTGAAAAACTATGAGTATAATTCGGTTGGTAAACCCATGACAGGAGTACAAATACGTATAGGCGATGAGAATGAAATTTTAATTAAAGGATACGGTGTTTTTAAAGGTTATTATAAGAAGGAAAAAGAGACTAAAGATGCTTTTACTGCCGATGGATGGTTCAAAACCGGTGATGCAGGAAAATTTGATGAAAACGGAAATTTAATTATTATTGATCGCATTAAAGATTTAATGAAAACGTCTAACGGTAAATATATTTGTCCGCAGCCGATTGAAAATCTTTTAACCAATGATAATTATATTGAGAAAGCTGTGGTTGTGGGTGATAATAAACCATATGTAACGGCCTTATTAGTACCTAACTTTGAGGCTTTAAAACATTTTGCAGAAAATTTAAATATTCATTTTAATTCTTTTGAGGAGCTTATATCTCATCAAAAAATTAAAGATTTATTCACTGCGAGAATCAATCATATTCAGCAACATTTAGCAGGATTTGAAAAAATTAAAAAATTTCAATTGCTTCCTATGGATTTTAACATGGATTCCGGTGAGATCACTCCTACTTTAAAAGTTAGACGTAAAATTGTATTGGAAAAATTTAAATTTCTAATCGATGATATGTATAGTTAACAGTAAATAAATTCTTATTATTATAAAAAAACAACTAAGATTATCTTAGTTGTTTTTTGTTTATAATTAGTATAAGAAGAAACAGAGTATTGATCCGATTATAGTTTTATATCTATATTATTAATTTCTTAATGAAATATAAATTTAAACGTTCATCCCGATAAAACTTAATTTTAATAAAGATTATATTATAGTTGGTTCAATTTAAAAATATTTCTATATTTGCGCTCTACTAAACAGAGAGGTGCTCGAGTGGTTGAAGAGGCTACCCTGGAAAGGTAGTATACGGGTAACCGTATCGTGGGTTCGAATCCCATCCTCTCTGCTAATAAACCCGCTTAAATAGCGGGTTTTGTTGTGTTTACGCGGTTTATAGC
>NZ_WINW01000002.1:148353-520028 GCF_009827885.1 Apibacter sp. B3546
TTTTTTTGTTACACTTTTTTAAATTTGTAACAAAAATTTTGTTACAACTTGTAATATGGACAATTTAAGTATACGATTTGTTTTTGATAGGCGAAATGAAATAGCAAAGGGGAAAACGTTAGCGCCTTTGCATATTGAAGTTAGACAAGATAAATCTACGAAACGTATATTAATACCAACGGGGATCAAATTAAAATCTTCTGAATTTACACCCAAAAACGGATTTACCTGCAAGAATCATCCTAATGCATCTGCCATAACCGCTAAGGCTCATCGGATCCCATTATTATTTCGGTAATTTATATTTTTAAACTCTATATTTTACTGCTTTTCCCATAATTAACATAAAAATAGATTAAAAAAATACCCATTCGGGATGAAAAAAATTGAATTTTCTTAAGGGCTTAGATGAGATAATATTAGAATAGTAAATATGATTTATGATCATTAATAAGCGTTGCTTTTTATGTATATTTGTACTATTTATCTAATTAACTTGTAACAGAACATATAAACTATTAACCATCTGTAATTAACAGAACAGGGAAAAAAATATATCATTTTGGCATATACATTTATATATGATTAAAGAAATAGAAATAGAGAAAAAATTAATTAAACAACTTTCAGAGTTAAAATATAATTATCGCCCGGATATAGTTGATAGAAAAACGCTTGAGAAAAACTTTAAAGCCAAATTTGAAAAGCTTAACCGTGTTCATCTTACAGAGAGTGAGTTTTCTCGACTTCGGGAAGAAATAATTAATTCCGATGTATTTACTACATCCAAAATGTTGCGTGAAAAACAATACTTCCTGCGTGAAGATGGAACTCCTCTACACTATACCTTGGTAAACATCAAAGATTGGTGTAAAAATGATTATGAAGTCATACATCAATTACGCATTAATACAGAAAACAGTCATCAACGTTATGATGTTATTCTTTTAATCAATGGTTTGCCTGTGGTGCAGATTGAATTAAAGAAGTATGATATATCGCCGCGAAAAGCCATGCAGCAAATAGTGGATTATAAAAACGATCCGGGCAACGGTTACAGAAATTCTCTACTTTGCTTTATGCAGTTATTTATAGTGAGTAATGTAAGCAGAACCTTATACTTTGCGAATAATAAAAATGAGCATTTTGCATTTAATGCAGATGAACAATTTCTTCCGGTTTATGAATTAGCTGACATCAATAATAACAAGATTAATAATCTTTATGATTTTGCTGATAAATTCCTCAAAAAATGCACACTTGGAGAAATGATTAGCAAATATATGGTACTGGTGGAAAGCGAACAAAAATTGCTTGTGATGCGTCCGTATCAGATTTATGCAGTAGAGGCTATTATTAAATCTATTAAACAAAACAGAAGAAATGGTTACATTTGGCATACCACAGGAAGTGGTAAAACCCTAACTTCTTTCAAAGCCTCTACTTTGATGAAAGATATGCCTGATATTGAAAAATGTTTGTTTGTGGTTGACCGGAAAGATCTCGATAGACAAACCCGGGAGGAATTCAATAGATTTCAGGAAGGGAGTGTAGAAGAAAATACCAATACAGAAACATTGGTAAGGCGTTTGCTTTCTACCGACTATGCAGACAAAGTAATTGTTACTACCATCCAAAAATTGGGTTTGGCTTTAGCTGAGGAAGATAGTAAGCATAACAAAGCAAAGGAAAAAAACGGTAAAGAAATTTATAAAAAGAGGTTAGAACCTTTGAAAGATAAACGTATGGTTTTCATTTTTGACGAATGCCATCGTTCTCAATTTGGAAATTATAATACAGCGATAAAAGCGTTTTTTCCCAATGCACAGCTATTTGGTTTTACAGGTACACCCATTTTTGAAGATAATGCGACTAATGTTATAAGAGAAGATGGAAAAGCAACATACAAAGTGACAGAAGATATATTTGATCAAGTGTTGCATAAATATACCATCACTCATGCTATTGATGATAGAAATGTATTGCGTTTTCACATAGATTTTTTTAAAGGCAAAAATTCTACTAAAATAAATCAGGGAGAAACGGTTGAACGAAAGGCTGTTGTGGAGTCCATCTTGGAGAAGCATAATGGAGCAACCAACAACAGAAAATTTAATGCTATTTTGGCTACTGCTTCTATCAACAATGCTATTGAATACTATCAGTTATTCAAAAAAGTTCAGAAAAAGAAACAAAGCGAAAATCCTGATTATCTGCCGTTGAATATTGCTTGTGTATTTTCACCACCCGCTCAGTTAATTGCTAAGGATGGAGACCGTCAAAGCCAAAAGAATGCAGCAGATATCAAGCAACTTCAGGAAGATTTAATTCAGGAAAGAGAAGACAATACACAAAACCCTGAAGAAAAGAAAAGAGCTTTAACGGAAATTATTACCGATTACAATATACAATACGGTACGAATCATAGCATCCATGAGTTTGATTTATACTATCAGGACGTACAAAAACGCATTAAAGATCAAAAATATAGTAATAAAGATTATCCACATAAAAATAAAATTGATATTACCATAGTAGTGGATATGTTGCTCACAGGTTTTGACAGCAAATACCTTAATACTTTGTACGTAGACAAAAACCTAAAATATCACGGACTGATTCAGGCATTTTCACGAACCAATCGGGTACTCAATGATTCCAAGCCTTACGGCAATATCTTAGATTTCCGTTCGCAGCAGGATGCCGTAAATCAAGCTATCGCTCTTTTTTCGGGAGAAGACAGTGGACAGTCCAGAAAAATTTGGCTGGTTGATCCTGCTCCGGTAATTATTGAAAAATATAAAGAAGCCGTAGATAAATTGGGAGATTTTATGCAACAACAAAACCTTGTTAATGAACCGCAAGAAGTATACGGATTGAGAGGAGATGCTGCAAGGATTACCTTTGTGAAAAATTTTAAAGAGGTACAACGGCTTAAAACCCAGCTTGATCAATATACAGACTTGGATGAAGATCAAAAAACTACCATCGAAACCATTTTACCTTACGAAACTTTACAAAGATTTAGAAGTTCGTATTTGGAAACAGCGAAGCGACTAAGAGAAATCCAGCAAAAAGGAGGCGATGAAGTACCGCCCGAAATTCAACAACTGGATTTTGAATTTGTATTGTTTGCCTCTGCTATAATAGACTATGATTATATCATGAATCTGATTGCAGACAATACGCAAAAGAAACCTTCTAAGCATAAGATGACTAAAGAACAGGTAATTAGTTTGCTGAAATCCAATTCCAATTTAATGGAAGAAGAAGAAGATTTAACCGAATATATCAACAGTTTGGATTGGAACAGCGGTCAGGATGTAAAGTCGCTTTATCAAGGGTACAATACATTTAAAGTTCAAAAACACAACAAAGAACTAGCTGCCATAGCTCACAAGTACGGATTAGAAACAGCAGACCTGAAAGCTTTTGTAGAAGAGATCATGAGCCGGATGATTTTTGACGGGGAAAAGCTTACGGATTTATTAGAACCCTTAAGCTTAGGCTGGAAAGAACGCAGGGTTAAAGAATTAGCATTGATGGAAGACCTAGTACCCCAATTAAATAAATTAGCCCAAGGACGTGAAATATCAGGATTAGATGCTTATGAGTAAGAAAAAAGAATTAATACCCAAATTGCGTTTTCCTGAGTTTGTGGATGAAGGTGAATGGGATACTAAGAAATTAGGGGAAATTTCAGAAATTGTTCGTGGTGGTTCTCCAAGACCTATTCAAGATTTTTTGACTACTAATGAAAGTGGACTAAATTGGTTGAAAATAGCAGATGTCTCTTCTGATTCAAAATATATAACTGAAACAAAAGAAAAAATAATAAAGGAAGGTTTAAGCAGTACCAGAGAAGTAAATCCGGGTGATTTAATCCTATCTAACTCAATGAGTTTTGGACGTCCTTATATTCTTAAAATTAAAACTTGTATTCATGATGGATGGATAGCAATAAGAAATATTTCCAATAAAACTTTTGAATATTATTTATACTATTTTATTTTATCAGAGGCAAGTCAAAAATATTTTCATACAAATGCGGCAGGAGCAGCAGTAAAAAATTTAAATGCAGACATAATTAAATTACTTCCAATTTATTTATCTAAGGATAAAAGAGAACAACAAAAAATAGCTTCTTGCCTCTCTTCCTTAGATGAGGTCATAGCATCTGAGAGCCAAAAGCTGGATCTGCTTAAAGACCACAAAAAAGGATTAATGCAAAAGCTTTTTCCTCAAGAAGGGGAAAAAGTACCTAAATATCGGTTTAAAGAGTTCGATAATGATGGAGAGTGGGTAGAGAAACCTATAGATAAGATAAAAACAATTTTAACTGATTATGTAGCAAATGGAAGTTTTCAATCTCTTAGAAAAAATTTGAATGTTTTAGATTCAGAAGACTATGCTTTTTATGTTAGATTGACCGATTTAAGAGCTGGATTAGGGCATTCAAATCAAAAATATGTAGATAAGAACACATATTTATTCTTAAATAAATCATCGCTCTTTGGCGGTGAACTTTTAATGGCAAATATAGGAGCAAACGTTGGTGAAGTTTGGCAGATGCCATTTATTGAAAAGCCAGCTACATTAGCTCCTAATATGATAATGATAAAATTTAAATCTGATATAGATAATCAATTTATTTATCAATACCTAACAAGTGATATTGGCGTTGCAAATATTTCATCTGTAATTTCAGGAAGCGGTCATCCTAAGATTAATAAAACTGATTTAAGACAAGTCAAAGTTTTTATGCCTCCAAAATTAGAAGAACAACAAAAAATCGCTTCTTGTCTTTCATTTTTAGATGCTCTAATCACATCTAAAACAGAGAAGATAAAACAATTAAAACTGCATAAAAAAGGGTTGATGCAGAGATTGTTTCCTAAAATAAACGACTAAAATATGAGTGAAATAACTATTTTTACAGACCTTGCAGAAGTAGCCCAACATCTCCGAAAAGACTTAATAGGAGATAATCGTAAAATGAAAAATTTGGTATTATTATTTGCTCATAATGGTAGTGGTAAAACACGGCTTTCCATGGAATTTAAACAGGCCGGAAAAAAGGTTGATGTTGATGGTAATGTAACCAGTCGGGATACTTTATATTTCAATGCATTTACTGAAGATTTATTTTTCTGGAATAATGACCTTGAAAATGATACCAACCGAGTACTTAAATTAAATCCTGACTCTGTATTTTTTGACGGATTACATGAGTTGGATTTGGATGTCAAAATTGAATCATTCTTTAATAATTATGCAGATTTAAATTTCGACATCGATTATGATACCTCCACCGTAGCTTTTTCACGAAGCATGATTGTTGACGGAAATGAACAAACTATAGAGAATATTAAAATCTCAAGAGGAGAAGAAACCTTATTTATATGGTGTTTTTTTCTTGCCATTTGTCAGTTAGCTATTGATAAAGACCCTGCATACAGTTGGGTGAAGTATATTTACATTGATGATCCCATATCCTCCCTTGATGAAAATAATGCTATTGCGGTTGCTTGTGATTTATGTAATTTAATTACCACAGAAGGTAACATGATTAAAACGGTAATTTCAACGCATCACAGCTTGTTCTTTAACGTACTTTTCAATGAATTTGGTAGAAAAAAACTGCAGTATAAACGTTATTTTTTACATAGTAAAGGAACTGATGGATATGCTTTACAAAATACCAAAGATACCCCTTTTTTTCATCATATAGCCATACTGAGCGAATTAAAAAAAGTCTGTGAATCAAATAAAATTTATACATATCATTTTAATTCCTTGAGAAGTATTTTAGAAAAAACGGCAACTTTTTTTGGATATGATAAAATTGATAAATGTATTGTCGGTTTAGAAGATGAAGTGCTTTTTGAACGGGCATTACAATTATTCAGCCATGGTAAATATTCAATATTCGACCCCCTAGAAATGGGAGATGACAACAAAGAACTTTTCAAAAGAATTTTTACCGGTTTTACAGAAAAGTACGAATTTCATTTTCCAGAAATATTTAACTAAGAAACTTAAACAGATACAGTATGACACAACAAGATAAAAATAAATTAGGGGATACACTTTGGGATATAGCAGATCAATTGCGAGGAGCCATGAATGCGGATGACTTTCGTGACTATATGCTTTCATTTCTCTTTCTCCGGTATCTGTCTTTTAACTATGAAGAAGCAGCCAAAAAGGAATTAGGAAAAGATTATCCCGAAAGTTCTTCTAAAGATAACCGAGATGATTTTATTATACCTCTCCCTTTACAATTCTGGTACGACAAAAACCAAGAGGATATAGAAAATTTTGAAATGCAGATGCGTAGAAAAGTGCATTATGTTATCAAACCTAAATATTTATGGAGTAATGTTATCGAACTGGCTCGTACTCAAGATAATGATTTATTGGAAACACTTCAAAAAGGGTTCCGTTACATTGAAAACGAATCGTTTGAAACCACATTTAAAGGTTTGTTTTCTGAAATCAACTTGAACTCGGAAAAACTCGGAAAAACTTCCAAAGAAAGAAATGATAAGCTTTGTAAGATAATTACAAAAATAGCCGAAGGCATTGCTGATTTTTCTACAGATACCGATACTCTTGGAGATGCTTATGAATATTTGATTGGAAAATTTGCCGCCGGTTCAGGAAAAAAGGCAGGAGAGTTTTATACACCACAACAAATTTCAACCATTCTTTCCAGAATTGTTATCTTAGATACTCAAGACCCTGTAAGAGGTCCAAAATCTAAATTAGACAAAGTATTGGATTTTGCCTGTGGTTCGGGTTCGTTACTATTAAATGTAAGAACCAAATTAAGGGAAAATGGCGGTACTATAGGGAAAATATACGGGCAGGAAAAAAACGTAACGACTTACAATCTGGCACGTATGAACATGCTTCTACACGGTATGAAAGATACCGAGTTTGAAATTTTCCACGGAGACACTTTGCTTAACCAATGGGATATATTGAACGAAATGAATCCTTCTAAAAAGATCGAATTTGATGCCATAGTAGCTAATCCACCTTTTAGTTTACGTTGGGAGCCGAACGATACTCTGGCAGAAGATTTTCGTTTTAAAAGTCATGGCTTGGCACCAAAATCAGCAGCTGATTTTGCTTTTTTATTACACGGATTTCACTTTTTAGCTAAAGAAGGAACTATGGCTATTATATTGCCTCATGGTGTTTTATTTCGCGGAGGAGCAGAGGAGCGAATACGAACTAAGCTATTAAAAGATAATAATATTGACACGGTTATTGGATTACCCTCCAATTTATTCTACTCAACAGGTATTCCGGTATGTATTCTGGTTTTGAAAAAATGTAAAAAAGAGGATGATATTTTGTTTATTAATGCCGGTGAACATTATGAAAAAGGTAAAAGGCAAAATTCATTAGAAGATAAACATATAGATAAAATTGTCGAAACCTATCAGCACCGATATGAAATAGAACGATATTCTCGTAAAGTTTCGATGGAAGAAATTGTGAAAAATGGGTATATCCTAAATATTTCGAGATATGTAGATATATCAGAAGAGGAAGTACCAATTGATTTACAAGAGGTGAATAAAAAATTGATATCAATAAACGAAAGCATAAAAACAAATACGGATAAACATAATGAATTTCTAAAAGAGCTGGGGTTACCTCCTATTAACTAATAGGAAGAGTTATAAATTTAATGCAAGGCGCAAATATCTATATTTAGATACTTGCGAAAAACTTGAATAAAACTACACTGAACGTACTATTATCAAATAAATATTTTAAGATTATCTTTAATATAATAATTAGGAATTTGAATATTCTACATCATAATAAAAGTTTACTTTAGAATATAAAAAATCACTCTGTATTGAGTAATTCAGAGTGATTTAGAATGTTCAATTAATTTTTCTATGTCTAATATGTCAAATGTCTAATTTAAATATATACAAATTTATAATAAAAGATTTATGTGACCAAAAAATTCATGATTTAAAATACAACAATCTATTTTTTCTCATAAATAAATATAAATTTAAAGCCTTATAAAATTATAATTATAGCTTATACCAAAGACTATAGTTGGTATTCATCCGTTTTTAATGTCGGTGCCAAAGCAGCCTCCAATAAATACCTATACCAACGGATATATTTTTTTCTTTATTGGTATTATTTCCAACACAGTGGTAATGGTTACACCATTGATATTATTAATACTATAGTTAATCGTACTAGTGAGTTTTTAATAATTGATTCTTTTTTATAATTAAATAATCATAAAAAAAGGAATATGATAACATATTCCCTTTATTTTTTTAAGCTTAAAATTTTTATAATCACTTTAAAATATTAGTCACATATATATTTAAAATCTATATTCAACTAAAATACAAGATAATATATATTGTAATGATAAATATGTTTTTAAGACGTTGCTATTTTTAACATTTTAGCAAAACAATAAAATAATGTTAAAGCAATAAATAATAAGGAATTTTCTAAATTAAGAGCGGAAATAATTCTTCTAAATTTCATAAGGCGTTTATTAGTGTTAATTTTATGCAAAAATACTATTATTTTTTTAAAAATCAATATTTCCCTTACTTAATTTTTAATATTTTAAATATAAAAAATAAAAATATACATATTTATATTAATAAACACATTTAAAAATATATATCATTATATAAACATAAAATATAAAACTCATTTCATTTTGATTTATTTTTTAATTAAATTTAATACATTAAATAAAATGCTATTATTTAATATAAAATATTAGCAACTATTTTAAATATAATAGTGTTAATTTTTAAATAAATATCATCTTATTTATTAATTTTTATGATAATAATTTAAAAATAATAAAATTTACTTCACATAATTAAAAAATTTATTATAAAAGTTTTTTATAATAATTTTTTTTTTTATAATTTTATACTATTAAATGTTATTTTTTAAATTAAAAAAAATTTTTAATTAGGTCATGGTTAGCTTAATCCTAGTTATAAATAGTAACATATTTAGATTTAAAAAATAATTATTTTAAGTGCATACGAATTAAATATTAAGAAATAAATTAAATTAAAAAAGTTATTTATAAATATTTTTTCTTGTATTAATATAAACAAATGATATAAAATACAAATAAATAATCTTTAATTATTACATATATTTTATATTTATTTAATGATATTTTCTCAGATTATTTTCATTTTTATATTTTAAAATAATGTTTATATTTGCGCAAATGTTAAATTTTTTATAAAAGTTTATTAATATATTTAAAATATTTACAAGTTATATTTCATAAAATGATTAAAAATTTACAAATTTTTTATGTAGTAATTTTATTTTTAAGTTTTTCTACATTAAAATCGCAAGTTAAATTTGGTGTAAAAGGGAGTTTACAATTTACAAATATCAGAAATGTGCATAAACACTCAGATACCCGTATTTTTGCACCTGCAGTAGGTTTGTTTGCACAAATTCCTTTTAATGACTTCAACGATAGTTGGTTTTTTAAGCCTGAAATAGTTTATTCTGAACAAGGAGAAAAAGATGGTAAAGATATTAATGTTAAATTTTATCAGACTTATATTAACATTCCGTTAATGGTTAAGTACTATTTTGGAGATTTCATATTCCCTCCTTGCTGTAGAGGAAAAGAAACACACGAATTTTTTATAGAAGCCGGTCCACAGATTGGTTATTTAATTCATGAAAAAAATAAACACAGAGACAAAAAATGGTACGGAGGAGCTTCAAAATTTGATATTTCAGCAGGATTAGGAGGTGGAATTAGCTTTGCTCGTAAACACGAAATAGGTATCAGATATAATTGGGGGTTAAATAATATTTATGATAACAATAAAGTGTATTCTAAGAATGGAAAATGGTTTAAATCTCATAATACATCTAATCTAGGAGTTTCTTATTTTTACTTTTTCTAATATAAACATACTTTTTCAATTAATATTATTTCATCATTTTTTATTAATTAATGTTTAATATAAAAAGTATTTATTTAAATAATATCTTATCTTAATATCGATAATACTTAATATTGTGATATTAATATAAAATAATTTTATTTATTAATATTTATAATTTTGTATATAAAGTTATATTTATATACTATAATAAAAGTAAATTATAAGAAATAAATATATTAGCCTAGTTTACAAGCAATTTTAATTATTTTAAAGACTAAAATAATGGTTGAAATTAGTTAATTTTAATTAGTTATTTCACCGGATAAATTTTCCTCAAACTGTTTTTTGAGTATTTTACCATTTAAATTTTGTCCGAGTAAATGCATTAGCTTAGTTGTAGCGGCTTCTACTGTTATATCATAACCACATATTACTCCTAAATCTTTAAATATGAGGCTATTATGATATTTTCCAAAATTTACATTTCCTCTTACACACTGTGTAATAACTATAATTTCTTTTCCTAACTCCTTAGCTTTATGTAAGGCTCTTAATGTTTCTTTGTCGGAAGGAATATTTCCCGAACCAAAGGTTCTTAAGATAATCCCTTCTAGATCATTGTCTGAAACCATTCGATCTAATAAATACTTATTTTTTCCCGGAAAAAATGTGAATATATCAATTTTATTAGCAAGATTTTTATTTACCTTAAAATCTGTATGACCAGGTTTTAAAAGATATTCTTTAAAAACTCCAAGATTAACGCCGGACTCTCCTAATTTAGGATAATTGGGAGAAATATAAGCATCAAAATGTTCTGCTGAGAATTTGGTTGTTCTGTTTGCTCTATATAATTTATATTCAAAATAAATACACACTTCGTTGATAACTGGCTTATCATTCTCATATAAAGAAGCATAATAAATTGAAGTTATCAAATTTTCTTTGGCATCTGTTCGTAATTCACCAATTGGCAATTGAGATCCCGTAAATACTACAGGTTTTTTCAATCCTTGTAACATAAAACTCATCATAGAAGCAGTGTAGGACATCGTATCCGTTCCGTGCAATATTACAAATCCGTCATATTTGAAATAAGAATTTTCAAGTATATTACCTAATTTAATCCAATCATGAATATCTATGTCTGAAGAATCAATAGGTTTTTCAAATACGTTGATATCTATATCTACATCAATTAGTTCTATCTCGGGTATATGCTTTAATAGCGCATTAAAATCAAAAGGTTTTAGTGTTCCGGTACTATACTCTTTGATCATTCCTATAGTTCCTCCTGTATAAATTAATAAAATTTTACGTTTCATCTATATTTCTCGGTTTTAAATTGCAATTTATGAAAATATTAACAGCTTTAATTGTTATTTTTGAAACATGATTTCAAAAGAATTTTTGAATAATTTGGATTTATATAACTATTTAACAGATTTTATATCAAAAGAAAAATTTGAAAAAATAGAAAATTTAGTTAACTACAGGTCAAACTATGTACTTCCCATACTTGAAGATCTGTATCAATATCGTAATGCCGGTGCCATAGTTAGAAGTATGGAAGCTTTTGGGTTTCAATCATTGATTGCCTTGGAAAACAGAAATGAATTTAAGCCGGAAAGTACCGTAGCAAGAGGAGCCGATAAATGGGTTGATATCTCTTATAAATCTTCAAATCTGGAATCTTTAAAAGAGATTAAAGAAAACGGATATCAACTGGTAGCAGTTTCTCCTGAAAAAAATGCTATAGATATTTATGATTTTCAACTAACTCAGCCAACAGCTTTAATTTTTGGTACTGAATTTAAAGGTATAAATGAAGAAACTTTAAATTATGCTGATGCGTGTATTAAAATTCCAATGATAGGTTTTACAGAAAGTCTTAATGTTTCTGTAGCAGCCGGAATATGTTTTTATGAAATGAGAAAGAAATTGGAAGATAGTCATTTAAATTGGCAGTTAACTGAAATTCAAAAACTTAATTTAAAAATAAAATGGGCTATAAAATCGGTAAGTTCAGGTGAGGAAATTGCAGCTCATTATATTAAATCTTTAAAACAATGAATAAAACACCTATTATACTTTTAAGTTTTATCTGTGCTTTTGCACATTCTCAAACTATTGAAGAATCTTCATATACGGAAAAAAACAAGATTATGGAATCCTTAAGTTTTACATTACCAATTTGTAATAAGGATGTCTTAGTAACTACTTGGAAGAATTTTATCAAAAAACAAGGAGGTAAAGTGAAAGGTGGAATTGTTAATAAAGTGTATGGTTCAGATATTAAATTTTCACCAAATGGTGAAAGCTGGTTAGGAAATTTTGCATACGAATATAATGATGATAAAAGTATGACAATATTCACTTCTTTTCATAATTTATCCAATACTTTCATCAATTCAAATACTACTGAAAAAGAATTAGCAATCCCAGTTCTTGAAGATTTTAAATTAGATATTCAAAAATCTTGTGCAATTGATGATTTAACGAATGCAAAAAGTTTTACCATCAAGCTTACTAAAGAAAAAGTTCGTAATTCCGATAGAATTTTATATTTAGAAAAAATTATTCGTGACGATTACAATAAAATTGACTTAAAAGCCAACTCCAAAATTTCTGACAAAGAACAAGATAATCTAACTAAAATTAAAGAAAGGATAATTTTAAATGAAGCGGAGTTACAAACTTTAAAAAACCGTAATAAAGACATTGATCAAGAATTAAATTCTCAAATATTGGTCATTCAAGGTTTCCAAAACAAATTAGACACTCTAGAAGGTAAAGTTTCTACTGATGATCAGAGTGAAAATACTATTTCAACTGAAAGTGAACCGACTACTAATTATAATAATTCTCCTACCATTAGTACTGATAACAATGAAAATTTAAATACAACTGATCAAGAAAAAGATTATCATTCTTCAGATTATTTTGATAATCATTAATAAATTTGATTATTTTGAAATAAATTATATTCAATTTTTTAATAAAAGTGTTTACTCTCAATTTTAAATAAAATTCCATAAATTAATATGAAACTTGAAAAATTAAATCTTTTAGATCAAAATGAAATTACATTTGTCGAAAATAATTATACAAAATCTTTTCCTGTTGAAGAAAGGAGGCCTACGGATCAAATGTTTAAACTTTATGAAGATTATAAAGATAAATTTAAAATATTATTATGTATAAAAGAAAACGAAAGAATCGGTTTCATTACTTATTGGAAATTAAATACTTTTACATTTATTGAACATTTTGCGATTTCTTCTGTTCATAGACAAAAAGGATATGGAAGTAAGATTATGCAATTATTCATAGAAAAAATTTCACAACCTATTGTACTTGAAGTGGAACCTCCTACTTCACATTGGGATATACGTCGAATTAATTTTTATGAACGATTAGGATTCAAATTATGGAATGATATTGAATATAAACAACCTTCCTATCATCAGGATGGTAAAAGTTACCCAATGAAATTAATGTCTCTTCGTGAAATACAACTAGATAAAGAGGATATAAATGTTATAAAGTTAATACATTCTGAAGTGTATCAAGTTTAATCTAAAATATTACTAATAAAAAAAGCCTATTTAATAAAAATAGGCTTTTTTATATATAATGTTATAATATTTTAAGCATCAATATTTGCATAAACAGCATTTTTTTCAATAAATTCTCTACGTGGCGGCACATCATCTCCCATTAACATGGAGAATATACGATCAGCCTCAGATGCATTGTTGATGGTAACTTGTCTCAACGTTCTTTTTTCAGGATTCATAGTCGTATCCCAAAGCTGTTCAGCATTCATTTCTCCTAAACCTTTATACCTTTGAACGGTAAAACCTTTACCTTGAGCGTTACCTAATTGTGAAGCTATTTCCTCTCTATGTTTATCATCCCAGGCATAATATTCTTTATTTCCTTTTTTCAGTAAATATAAAGGAGGGGTTGCGATATAAATATATCCTTTTTCTATCATTTCTTTCATGTAACGGAAGAAAAAGGTTAATATTAAAGTTGTAATGTGAGAACCGTCTACATCCGCATCGGTCATAATTACCACTTTATGATATCTTAGCTTAGAAAGGTTTAATTCTTTGGAATCTTCTTCCGTACCTACAGATACCCCTAAGGCGGTATAAATGTTTTTTATTTCATCACTTTCAAATACTTTATAGCTAACAGCTTTTTCTACATTAAGTATTTTACCTCTCAATGGAAGGATCGCTTGAAAGTTTCTGTCTCTACCTTGTTTGGCTGTCCCCCCTGCTGAATCTCCTTCGACTAAGAATAATTCACTTTCCTCTGCTTTACGTGAAGAACAATCAGCTAATTTTCCAGGCAATCCGCTTCCTCCTAACGGAGATTTTCGTTGTACAAGTTCTCTTGCTTTTTTAGCCGCTTGTCGTGCTTTTGCTGCTAGAAGAACTTTTTGAACAATTTGTTTTGCTTCATTAGGATGTTCTTCCAGATAATTAGTTAACATTTCGGCAACTATTTTATCTACAGCAGAACTAACTTCCGAATTACCTAATTTAGTTTTGGTTTGTCCTTCAAACTGAGGTTCCATGACTTTAACGGAAACAACAGCAGTCAAACCTTCACGAAAATCGTCACCGGTAATTTCAACCTTTTCTTTTGCCAAATTAATATTTTCATCGGCATATTTTTTCAAGGTTCTGGTTAACGCCCTTCTAAACCCGGTTAAATGCGTTCCCCCTTCATGGGTATTGATATTATTTACATACGAATGAATATTTTCCGTATACGAAGTATTATATCTCATCGCAACTTCAACCGGTATTTCATCAATTTCTCCCTCCATATGGATGATTTCGTCCATCAAGGGTTCTCTGTTTTCATCTATAAATTCGACAAATTCCTCTAATCCTCTTTCAGAATAAAATTCTTCCGATCTAATGTTGCCTTCTTCATCTACTTCACGTTCATCTGATAAAGTAATAGTAATTCCTTTGTTCAAAAATGAAAGTTCACGAAGACGAGTGGCTAATGTATCGTAATTATAAATAGTTTCGGTAAAAATTGAACTGTCGGGAATAAATGTTACTGTAGTTCCTGTATGGGTGGAAACCCCAACAATTTCAACAGAAGTTAATGCAACCCCTTTAGAGTATTTTTGCTGGTATTGTTTACCGTCTCTGTTAACGGTAGCAATCAATTCAGTAGATAATGCATTGACACAGGACACTCCCACTCCATGCAATCCTCCGGAAACTTTATATGAATCTTTATCAAATTTCCCTCCTGCTCCAATTTTAGTCATAACCAATTCTAAAGCAGACAATCCCGTCTGCTTATTAGTATCAACAGGAATACCTCGACCGTTATCTTTTACCGTTATAGAATTATCTTTACCTATACTTACATTAATAGTATCGCAATACCCGGCTAAAGCCTCATCAATGGAATTGTCAACTACCTCATATACTAAATGATGTAATCCCCTAACTCCCACATCCCCAATATACATGGAGGGACGCATACGTACATGTTCAATTCCTTCAAGCGCTTGAATACTATCTGCAGTATATTTTTGTTCACTCATTTTTTAATCGTTAATTTATTTCAAGAAATGCTTACAAATATACGTAAAAATATTGATATTTACTAGTATTTAGGGTATTTCATACTCTATAAAACCAAATAAAAAAACAGATTCGAATCAATGAATCTGTTTTTTCTAAAACTTATTTTATAATGTAATTAAATTTCTTTGTATGTATTGATTAATGATCCAAAGTCTTTAACATTTAAAGAAGCCCCGCCGATTAATCCACCGTCAACATCCGGTTTTGAGAAAATTTCTTTAGCATTATCCGGTTTCACGCTTCCTCCATATAGAATGGATACTGAATCAGCTACTTCTTTTCCATATTTATCAGCAATTAATGAACGGATATATGCATGTATTTCTTGCGCTTGTTCCGGGGTAGCTGTTTCGCCTGTACCAATAGCCCAAACCGGTTCATAGGCAATTACCACTTTAACTATTTCTTCAGCGGATAAGTTAAATAAAGCAATTTCGGTTTGTCTTTTTACTACTTCAAAATGTTTACCTGCTTTTCTTTCTTCTAATAATTCTCCATTACAAAAAATAGGAGTTAAACCATTATCTAAAGCTATTTTAACTTTAGCTCCTATTTGTTCGTCTGTTTCTTTATGATATTGTCTTCTTTCAGAATGGCCAATGATAGAACCGTCTACCCGAATAGAGGTAAGCATTTCTGCGGAAATTTCTCCTGTATATGCTCCCGACTTGTGTTCGGAAATATCTTCAGAAAAAACTTGTACATTTTTATGATTTGCTTTGGCATTTTCTAAATATATAAATGGTATACCTACAACAACTTCACATTTAGGTGAATTAGATTGAATAAATGAGTCAATTTCTGCTAATAAAGCTTTAGCTTCAGGCAATGTTTTATTCATTTTCCAATTTCCGGCTACAATTTTTTTTCTCATATGTATGTTTATTAAGTTTATAATTTTTCTATTTCATTCACGGTTGGAAAATCATTACCATTATATTTGGCAACAACTATTCCTCTTTTTAATATTAGTACCCCGGGATTGCTTCTATTAATTGTTTTTAATGTTGTTTGATCTGTAATGCATGAAGATAAAGGATTCAAATATTGTGGATCATTCGTTAAAATAACAAAATTAAGTTTTTTCTCGTTAAATTGAAAAGTGATTTTTCTCAATTTAGCTCGTTCAATAATACTAAGTTTTTTTGCAAAAGGCACAGTAATTATTACTATTTTCTCTTGATCTAAAATATCTTGCGTTATATCATTTCCTAAACATTCTACTGTAAAATCATGTACCGAAGGCAATTTTGCCTCTTTTAAAATTTTAACCGAAGTATCATTAATCTTCCACGTTAGGGTATCTTTCCAAATTCCTGAACTGATATATTCCTCGGAATTCATTTTTTTTATCTCATTATTGGAGGTATTCTTGAGTGTGTATATAATTATATTTTGCTCCGGTTCACCGTCATTCATACCTGCTTTAAGATTTTTTCCCACAGCATAAGGTCTAAAATCAATAATAGGTAAATGAGCAATGCCTTGATAAACAGTCCATACACAGATAGCAAAAGATACACTCACGATTATCCAATTAATTTTTACAGAAAATACAGAACGGATGTATTTTGAACCGAAAACTAAGATTAAAATCATTACCAAAAGGACAATATCTTTTCCAAATGAAGTCCACGGTGATAATTTAAGAGCATCTCCAAAGCAACCACAATCAGTTACTTTGTGGAAATATGCAGAATAAAAAGTTAAAAATGAAAAGAAAATTATTAATAAAACTAAAGAAGAAAGTGTAAATTTTTTCCAAACTCCCAATAAAAGAAATACTCCCAACATGACTTCAAAAACTACAAAAAAAATAGACAACGGAAGTGCTAAGTGATGTAAGCTCGGCAGATTAAACACACTTTCTCCAAAATACTCTTCCAATTTATATGAAAATCCAATGGGATCAATAGTTTTAACATAACCGGAAATTATGAAAACTACTCCAACAAGTATTCTAAAAAATTGAGTTAAAAATTTCATGTAACAACAATTAATTAATTTCCTGATGAAGAATTAAAGCAAATACAGAATAATTTAGTATATCAAAATAATTGGCGTCTAAACCTTCGGAAACTAATGTTTTGCCTTCATTATTTTCAATTTGTTTTATACGCAATAATTTTTGCAAAATTAAATCTGTAATCGAACTTATTCTCAGATCTCTCCAAGCTTCTCCATAGTCATGGTTCTTACGCATCATTAAGTTTTTAGCCTGGCTAACCTTTTCATCGTAAAGCTGTTCAGCCTCTTCTAAATTTAAGTCAGGATTTTCAGCAATTCCTTTTTCCAATTGAATCAATGCCATAATAGAATAATTAACTATCGCTAAAAATTCTTCGTCGATTCCTTCTGAAATTTTTTGATTTCCTTTTTCCTGAATAGTTCTAATTCGATTGGCTTTGATATATATCTGATCTGTTAAGGAAGGCAATCGTAATATTCTCCAAGCCGATCCGTAATCAATCATTTTTTTTATAAATAATTCCTTACAAACTGAAATTACTGAATCAAATTGTTCTGATGTTTTTTCCATTATTCCATTAATACCTACAAATGTACTATTTAACTATATATTTTCCTAAAGGTATCTTATCTAAAGTATATAATATGATAATTGATATAAGTAAAGTACAAAAAGTAGTAATTGGAATAGAAAATAAAGGATTAAAAGAATATGCGTTTAAACCAAAATGTTCAATTAATCTCATGACTAATACATGTATTAAATATATTCCGTAACTGTATTCACTTATAAAAGATAATATTTTACTTTTTTTATTGAATACCGGAACTAAAAAGAAAAGTAAAAAAACGGAAAGAGCTTGAAATAAATCCCAGGGCTTATATTGCTCTATATAAAAATTGTTCATTTTAGATGTGATATAAGTATCAAAGCAAATTCCAAAAAGGGATAATAAATAAATAATTAAACATACATATACGTAATATTTAACACTATATTCATATTTTCTTCTTACTAAATAATATCCCAATACTAAATATCCCAGAAATTCAGAATATAGTTTTATATAGTTTACTAAATAAACCGTACTAAAAAAAGTGTAGAAAATTAAAAATATTATAAAACAAACGACTATAAAATATAATTGTTGTCTTGGATTACTATCTAAAATCCATTGATTAATTATGGGATATAATAGATAAATTCTTATAATCATGTAAATATACCACATATGATAGCTCGCTCCCGAAACCAATTCTAGATACGTATAGTCTATAACAAATCTATATCCCAGATCTACATGATCTTTATAATGAATATCTAGTATTTTAAAGAAAATATATATTAAGCTCCAAAACACAAAAGGTATTAATATTCTCCATAATTTTTTGGTAAAATGTTTAAAAGTGTATTGTTTTCCTAAAGATAACATACCGGTCATCATAACAAAAACCGGTACACCAAACCGAGCTATATTAATATAAAAGTTTGATATCCACCAACTTTTATTTGGAATACTTCCATAATGATGACTCATTATGGCGGACACATGTATTAAAATAATTCCTATAGCTGAAACAGCCCTAAGATTATCAATCCATATGATTTTATTTGTATTCACAGATTCTTTCATTTAATCCTAATTTTAAGAGCGCAAAAATAAATTAATTTTAATTACTATATCTTTATATTAATACTTGTTTACTAGTTGACTATAATATTAGTTACATAACAGATAAAAAATTTATTCATTTTATCTCTTTATTTTAAGATTAAATATAAAAACCTATTTGTCTATCGTTTCAAAAAATTGTTACAATATAATTTATTATACTAATTTAATAAATTTAAAAATTATTTTACATCAATAAAATTTATTATTTAGTAAAAAATATGCTATTATGTAAATTTAGGGATATAATACTATAAAAATTGTAGAAAGTTTATTCAGTAGCATTTATATTTTAAACAATTTTGAAACATTTGTGAAAATATAATTTTCAACTAAACTTCATTAATATAAAAAACGAAAGCTATTAAACTGTGTAACTATATTTACTTTAAACTTTATTTATTTTTTTAAATTTACAGATTCAAATAAGATATATGATAATTAATATTAATGGTGATTTGGTCGATTGTAATGAGCCTAAAGTAGCTGGAATACTAAATGTTACTCCGGATTCTTTCTTTGATGGAGGTAGGTATTCCACTATTGATAAAGCTTTAAAACAAACAGAAAAATTAATAGATGAAGGCGCTGATTTCATTGATATTGGCGGACAATCCACTCGTCCGGATTCCGAATTTTTATCTGATGAAACAGAACTAAGCATAGTAATTCCTGTAATTAAAGCTATTAAAAAAGAATTTCCTCGGGTAAAATTATCGATCGATACCTTTTGGTCTAAAGTTGCCATTGAAAGTGTCAATGAAGGAGTGGGAATGATTAATGATATTTCGGGAGGTACTTTAGATAATAAAATGTTTGAAACTATGGGAAAACTCAACGTTCCTTATGTTTTAATGCATATGAGAGGAACTCCTCAAACTATGGGAAATTATACAGATTATGAAAATCTAATCACCGATATTAATTATTACTTTTCTAAAAAAATTAGTGAATTACGAAAATTTGGAGTCAATGATATTTTATTAGATCCGGGATTTGGATTCAGTAAGACTTTACAACAAAATTACGATTTGCTGAAAAATATAGATAAATTCAAAATATTTAATCTTCCCTTATATATAGGAATTTCCAGAAAGAGCATGATTTATAAATGTTTAGAAACATCTGCTGAAGATGCATTGATAGGTACGTCCGCATTAAATTTTTATGCCTTACAAAAAGGTGCTCATATTTTGCGTGTTCATGATGTGAAAGAAGCAAAACAAATGATTAAACTGTGGAAAATGTTAAATTAATAATTAAATGATTTAAAAAAATTAATTTTCACATGAAAAATTCATCAGAAATAATTTTAGTCAGCATATCAGGAGTTGATAAACCGGGAATAACAACAGCAATCACTCATATCTTAGGAAAATATAATGCAAAAATACTTGACATTGGTCAAGCCAATATACATCATTCTTTATCCTTAGCTATTATTTTCATGTCTGAAAACGGAAGTTCCGGAAACATTTTAAAAGAAATTTTATTTAAAGCCAATTCATTAGAAATTAATGTTAGATTTTCAGCCTTAACCAAAGAAGAATACAGTAATTGGGTTAAAGTTCAGGGTAAAAACAGATACATAATAAATATTTTAGGTAAAGAAATTAGTGCTAACCAAATTTCTGAAGTTTCTAAAGTTTTATTGGATTTTAAACTTAATATCGAACGGATTATACGTTTAACTCAACGCATACCTTTGGATCGAAATATTGATCGAACTTGCTTTGAATTTGCTGTAAGAGGGAATTTATCTAACCTAAAAGAAATACAAAATAAATTCTTATCCTTATCATCTGATTTAAATATTGATATTGCCTTACAGGAAGAAAACAAGTACCGAAGAATGAGACGCTTGATCTGCTTTGATATGGATTCAACCTTAATTCAAACTGAAGTTATCGATGAACTTGCAGAAAAAGCCGGAGTTGGAAATGAAGTTAGAGTCATCACTGAGTCTGCCATGAACGGAGAAATAGATTTTTCCGAAAGCTTTAAAAGAAGAATAAAGTTATTAAAAGGCTTGAATGAAAACGTTTTAAAAGAGATAGCAGAAAATTTACCCATTACTGAAGGTCTCGAACGACTGATGGGAGTTCTTAAGAAAAGTGGATTTAAAACAGCAATTATATCCGGAGGATTTACCTATTTCGGAGACTATCTCAAAGATAAATTTGGATTCGATTATGTATTTGCCAATAAATTGGAAATTATTGATGGAAAGTTAACAGGTAATTACATTGGTGATATTGTGGATGGCAAAAAGAAAGCCGAATATTTAAAATTAATTTCAACTTTTGAAAATATAGATATACAACAAACTGTTGCAGTTGGCGATGGGGCAAATGATTTACCTATGTTATCCATAGCCGGACTCGGAATTGCATTTCATGCGAAGCCAACGGTCAAACAAAATGCGAATCATTCCTTATCTACCATCGGATTAGATGGAATTTTATATTTCTTAGGATATAAAGATTCATCCGAAGATATAGAAATGACTTCTATTTCTTAACATTTGAGTGTAAAGTTAAATTAAACGTAAACCGACGGTTTATGTGTACTAATTTTAATACTTAGATTAGTAAGCTGCAATGGTAGATCTTACCAGCACATTTCCAAAAGAATCAAGTTTTTCCAGGTAAACTTCTTCTAATTGGTTAATAAGTTTAGGATTATAAGGTTGGCTAACGCGTACGTAATTTTCAGTATATCCGTACATCATCCCATTTTTGTTCTCATGCTCCCAAAGAACCGTTTTAACTTTGCCTAATTGAGATTCATAAAATGCATGGCGTTTTTTTTCAGACAGAATTTTTAACATTTTATTCCTTTTTTTGCGCTCAGAATAAGGTACCCTGTCTTCCATATGAACAGCTTCTGTATTATCCCTCTCCGAATAAGTGAAAACATGTAAATAACTAATCGGCAGATTTTGTAAAAAATTATACGTTTCTAAGAACTTTTCTTCCGTTTCTCCTGGAAAACCTACAATTACATCAACTCCTATGCAAGCATCTTTGATTACAGAATGTATCTTATGGATTCTCTCGTCGTATAAATGAGTCAGATATCTTCTCTTCATTTTCTTCAACAAATCATCGCAGCCGGATTGTAAAGGAATATGGAAATGAGGAACGAAAATTTTCGAATCAGCAACATAATCAATAATCTCATCCTTAAGCAAATTTGGTTCAATGGAAGATATTCGTATGCGCTCTATGGCTTCTACCATATCTAAATTTTGTATTAATTCTAAAAAAGTATGTTGATGTTTTTTATTTCCAAACTCACCTTTTCCATAATCGCCAATATTCACGCCTGTAAGTACAATTTCTTTAATTCCTTTCTCAGAAATTTCTTCGGCTTGTTTAATAATGGTTTCAAGCTCTGCAGAACGTGAAATTCCTCTTGCTAAAGGAATTGTACAATACGTACATTTATAATCACAACCATCCTGTACTTTTAAAAAAGCACGTGTTCTGTCTCCAATTGAATAGGAACCTACAAAAAAATCAGCTTGATCAACCTCACAAGAATGAACTTTTACTTCAGAATCTTTTTTAAGATCCATAATATACTTGTGAATATTAAACTTTTCTTTTGCACCCAAAACTAAATCTACCCCGTCAATCTTACTGATTTCATGCGGTTTTAATTGAGCATAACAACCAATAATACAAATCAAAGCATCAGGATTTAAATGTAACGCTCTTTTAACGATAGTTTTACACTCTTTATCGGCATTATCGGTTACCGAACATGTGTTGATAATATAAACATCTGCTGTTTCTTCAAAAGATACCTTTACAAATCCTTCCTCAATTAATTGTCGAGCAATTGTAGAAGTTTCAGCAAAATTTAATTTACATCCTATGGTATGAAAAGCTACGGATTTCCTGATTTCGTTTAGCATAGTGCAAAATTACGTATTTAATTTATTTACTGAAATTAATATAATTAGTATTAAATAATTTTTATGATTTTATTAAAATTCCCTGATTATTAAAAGTATAATCAGGGAATTTAAGTTATGACTGTATTTTTTTAATTATTAAATATTTTTCTACCGTTTAAAGGTTGAAGAGGTCTGTTATTTGATTTTGGTAAGTGATATTTTATTTCATCAATTTCTTCTTCGCTCATTGTGATCGGATTTTTAAATACGATCCAAGTGACATTTTCTGCACAAGGAGGGGTAGTCAAAGATCCTAAATAAGTGTAATAAGATTTATCTTTTGGATATAAATTTTCAGGATTGAATTTTATAACCGTATTAATTTTTCCTAACCCTTTTAATGATTTAAAAATTTCGAGTTTTTCAAAATAAGAATTTAAATTTCCCTCTTTTACCATAACACCAATTACCAATACTGAACCATCTTCTGCTTTATGAACAAAATGTAATTCCAACGGGTATCTCACTCTATCAATGGTATGTTCAGATTCTTCATGAGCGTGGAATTGAACTAAGGTATAAACTTTTTTGTTGTACGTAATGGTACTTCCCGATTTAAAATCAAATTGAAGAGAATGCCCATTGTCTTCGATATCCTCGATTTCTCCGGATCCGTAATTAAATTGTATAGGCGATAAATCTTTTTTATAGTTAGATTTTGAAATGTTAATTGGCGATTGAAATTTACCTATACCGCATTGTTTTCCCTCTTCCAATTCTCCCCAATGTTCAGGAGAAGATTCTCCTTCATATCCCCAATGATGATTTTGAGAATAGCTCATACTTGCAGCAAGTATACTTAAAAATAAAAATACTTTTTTCATTGTTTTATCTATTATAATTTAGCACAAAATTATATAACCAAGAAACAATATAAATGTTAAATTTTTGTTAATTAGTTTAATTTAAAACAAAATGTTCTCATTTAAGAGCTATACATAATATTTTATGATTTTACAAACTTGCGAATTAAATTTGCAGCTAATTTTCAAAAAAAATCAAAATTTAATTCATGACTAACGCAATTGATTCGAAGCCTAACAATCTATCGCCCAAAAGAATCCGTTTGGGAGTATTTGCTTTTTACTTTTCACAAGGAATATGTTTTTCCAGCTGGGCCAGCAGAATTCCCGATATTAAAAACTTTTTAAAATTAGGGGATGCTTCCTGGGGAACTATTTTATTAATGCTGCCGGTTGGTCAAATTTTAGGGATGACCCTATCGGGATTTTTAATATCTAAAATGGGAAGTAAAAAAATATTGATAGCTTCTCTGCCTTGCTATGCTTTAAGTTTATTATTAATCGGATGTTCACAAACCGAATTAATGTTAATTCTTACTTTAATTTTGTTTGGCTTTTTTGGTAATTTTTGCAATATTTCCGTTAATACTCAAGGAATACTTGTTGAAAATCTATACAAAAAATCCATCATGTCTTCTTTTCATGGAGGATGGAGCATAGCCGGATTTACCGGTTCATTAATAGGATTAGTAATGGTAAATTTAGGGCTATCGCCTTTTCAACATTATTTGTTTATTCTTTTTACAGTAGGGATACTTATTTTATTTAATTTCAAATATCTACAAATAGACGCAAAAAATATTTCTGATAAAAATTCAGAAACAAAAAGTACAAAAGAGAAGCAAAAACCTGAAAAATTTTTATTTCTTTTGGGAATTACTGCTTTTTGTGGTATGGCTTCCGAAGGTGCCATGTTTGATTGGAGCGGGATATATTTTGAAGAAATCGTTAAAGCTTCCAAAAATTGGGCTCCTTTAGGTTTCACCTCGTTTATGATTATGATGGCAAGCGGTCGTTTTATTGCTGATCATGCCATACAAAAATGGGGAAGAAAACGTGTAGTTCAACTAAGTGGTATACTGATATCATTGGGCTTATTTATTTCTGTTGCTTTTCCTAATCTGATTATTACTACTTTGTCTTTTATGATTATCGGTTTAGGAGTATCCAGCATAATACCCACTATTTACAGTTTATCAGGACAGAAAACTAAAATTCCAACCGGCATGGCATTGACTATAGTTTCCAGCATAGGATTTATAGGTTTTTTATTAGGTCCTCCGGTAATAGGTTACATATCCGAAGCTCTTAATCTTAGATTTTCCTTTGCTTTAATAGGTATTTTTGGAATTTGTATTTTTATACTTTCTTCTAATTTAAAAGTTTTTAAAGATTAAAATAAGTAGTTTTCCAAAAAAACAATGCTCATAAATTTAAATAAATTTATGAGCATTGTTTTATAAATATTGTGTTATTTTTTTCTTTGCATGCTAAATATTAATAAAGCTAAATAATATCTTATTTTTAATCCGAACAATAGGAAAATATACATTACAAAAGGCTTTTTAAAATATTTTCTTACAAAAATTTCCATAGCATTATAGAAATTTTTGTAATACGATTTATCTATTTTAGTTGCTGCTCCTTTATAATGTATTATGGAAGTTTTCCCGTAATAATAATTTTGATAACCGGCTTTTAAAATAGTATAACTTAGATCGATATCTTCACCATACATAAAATAAGATTCATCGAAACCTCCTACTTCAGTATATATTTTTTTGGTAGTAAAGAAAAAGCATCCTGTTAAAATTTCCACTTTTCCAATATCATATTCACCCAATTCCGTATTATAATAGCCTTTAGATTTTTTTGATTTACTAAAAAATAATTGGCTGAATAACTTATCAAATGTATTTTTAGGATTCGGATAATTTCTCTTCGATTCCGGACGATAATGGTTGTGTTCATCGGTAATTCGAACCCCTAAGGCTCCAAATTTTTTTGCATGTTCGGCAAAAGGTATAATTTTTTCAAAAACATCCGGCTTAACAATAGTATCGGGATTGAGAATTAGTAAATAGTTTCCATTTGAATACGCCACACCTATATTATTTGCTTTAGAGAAACCTAAATTTGCCGAATTTTGAATCCATTTAACTTGAGGAAATACTCGCGTTATAAATTCTTTGCTACCGTCATTGGAATTATTGTCTACAATAATAATTTCTGCATCAATAGTTTTTATTGCATGTAAACAACTTTGAATGCAATTTTTTAAAAGATCTTTTACATTATAATTAACAATAATAATTGAAAGTTGTTTCAAATTCATTAATTATTTTTTAATTACTATAAGAACTACTTAATTCCTTGTTTATAAGGTACTCTGTTTTGTATGGAACGTATTAAAGTTAACTCATCTGTATATTCAAGTTCATCACCGACTCCTATTCCCCTTGCTATTGCAGTGAATTTTATATGAGAATCATTCAATACTTTATACAAATAAAACATGGTTGTGTCTCCTTCTATAGTAGCACTTAATGCAAATATAATTTCCTCTGTTCCCTGTTCTTTAACTCTTTCAATTAGCGGATTGATACACAAATCGGTTGCGCTGACTCCTTCCATAGGGGAAATTCTTCCCCCCAATACATGATATTTCCCATTGAACTGTTGGGTACTTTCTATTGCCATTACATCTCTTACATCTTCAACTACACAGATAATTTTTTCATTTCGATACGGATTTGCACAGATGGTACAGATCTCAGTATCCGATAGATTGTTGCACAGTTTACAGTGCTTTATTTCATGTACTAACTGACTAATTGATTTTGATAAATTATCTGCCTGAATTTCAGGTATATCCAATAAATGCAAGGCTAAACGTAGGGCCGTCCTCCTTCCAATACCCGGAAGTTGTGAAATTTCTTCAACTGCTTTTTCTAATATTTTGCTGGGATAATTCATACAATTATCAAGACCTGCTTAAATTTAATGATGATCTAGGGACGATACATATTTTTCTGCATCCAAAGCAGCCATACAACCTGCTCCTGCGGCAGTAATTGCTTGTCTGTATTTTTTATCGGCAACATCACCCGCCGCAAAAACTCCCGGAATATTTGTTTCTGTACTAAATGGCTTAACATGTAAATATCCGGTTTCGTCCATTTCCAATTTACCTTTAAATATCTCGGTATTGGGTTTGTGTCCGATAGCAATAAATATTCCGTCTACATCCAATACTTTTTCTTCGTTGTTTAAATTATCAATAACCACTGCTTGAGAAACCAAATTATTATCGCCTTTTAAATCTTGCAATTCGGTATTATACATAAGTACAATATTAGTGGTAAGGTCTACTCGTTCTTGCATAATTTTAGAAGCTTTTAAATAATCTTTACGTACAAGCATATAAACAGTCTTACATATTTTTGCTAAGTACGTTGCTTCTTCTGCTGCCGTATCTCCGCCTCCTACAACTACCACATTTTTACCTCTGTAAAAAAATCCGTCACAAGTGGCACAAGCAGAAACTCCGCCTCCTCTATACGTTTTTTCAAAATCTTTACCTAAATATTTTGCACTAGCACCCGTTGAAATAATAATAGTCTTAGTTTTAAATTCTTTTCCCGATATAGTTTTTACAATATGTATGTCTCCTACATTTTTTCCTAATTCAACCTCTGATACGGTATCGATGATAACTTGAGTGCCGAATTTTTCGGCTTGTTTTTGTAACTGAATCATCATTTCAGGACCGGTAATCCCATCGGGATATCCGGGAAAATTTTCAACTTCGGTCGTAGTCGTTAGCTGTCCCCCTAATTCTAAACCGGTGATCATAAGCGGATTCATTTCTGCTCTGGCAGCATAAATTGCAGCCGTAAATCCTGCAGGGCCGGAACCTATAATAATAGTTTCTAATATATCTGTGTTTTCTGTCATCTTTATCATATATAATTAACCGGGCAAAGTTACTAAATTTATCTTTGAGACTGTGTGTAAGCCTATGTAAACTCTATATAATACTATTATGATTTACTATCTAAAAGGACGGTAAATGAATTATTTCAAGTATTAAGCAATTTTTTCCGCTAATATTAGAAATAAATTATCATGTTTGAATATATTGTTAAGTAACTATTAAGCAAATGAATCCAATTTTTTTCCATTTACAATAATCCACTCATCTAATTTAAAATCAGCCAAGATGCCTATTTTAGGAAACTGTATGGCAGAGTCCGCGAAAACGATACATCTTCCTTCTGCATCAATTTCCTCATGTCCATACATGAATGAAAGGTCTCCAATGTCTTCTATTTTGGCAATAAATGAAAGTTCATTTTCTCCCTTAGTAATCTTTTCTGCATATTGTATACCAATATCAACTGTTTCTTTTTTATCTTCACGTATGCGTACATTTCTATATATAATATCAAAAAATGATAAAGAATTATTAGGTATTTCATTATATAATTCATACCCCTTTTGCCATTCATCCTTAATAGAGGCATAATATAGAGCAGTAATCAACGATAATGTAAAATATCGTCTGGTTATTTGACGATAATAATCTTTGGGAAAATGCCCTCCTTCAAACAATATAGTAGGAATTCCTAATTTTTGAAAATTATCACCGACTGATCTTGGATAAAATTCATCGGTAAACCTTGATATCTTATTAGGTAGAAGTTTTGAAATTTCTTGATAAATATCAGCTATTAATCCCATCGATTTTTTTCGGGTTTCAGTCACCTTTCTATCAACCGATTCCGATGGCGATAAAAAAGCCAGGGTGGCCGGTTCTTTTTTTCCTTCTACTCCGAATATAGTTCTTTGATCGTGTAGATTAAACGCTAAATCATATTTTTTTTCACTTGCAGTTTTTTTTAATACTTGCATTTCTATTGATGAAGCGGTTAAAAAATCCCGATTAATATCAATTCCTAAACGATTTCTTCGTGTCCAAATTTCAGCGCCATCCGGATTTAACATGAAGATAATATCGAGAGTAAACTTGTTGAGAATTTCATGTGAGCAATTATTTTCACTTTCAAAAAATTTAAGCAAATCTAAACAACTTAAAGTACCCGTTGTTTCGTTCCCGTGCATTTGGGTCCATAGTAATATATTTTTAGGTCCTTTTCCTAAAGTCAATTTATATATAGGTTTATTAAGTTCCGATCTTCCAATTTCTGTAAGTAAACTTTTATAATTATTCATTAAAAAATCGGAAAGCTCCGAAGGGTTTACATATCTATTTTTAAAATTTTCTTCGATACTTAAATTTTCATTTAAATCAAAGATTTTAAACTCTGCAGACATAATTATATTTTTTACAAAGATATTCAATTATACACAGTTTTCTTGATTTACATTTGTAATTTACATTTGTAAAACAATCTTCTTTCCTAAATTATTAGTTCTGATATTGTGTCATATAATTATAAGTTATTTATTTAATTTTCTTATTAAAAAATATTTAATTATCTATTTACCAGTATTTTATACATATTTATTTAATGTTTTTATTGAAATTAACTTTAAGTTATTTTTTGACAGAATCTATGGTGTTTTTAGTAACTTTGTATTTATTATTCTATTTCACATATGTAAATAGTTAACATTTGTAAATCATGGAAATTGATAAAAGAATAGCTACACTCATAGAAATATTAGGTTTAACATCAGGAGAATTTGCAGATAAGATAAATGTCCAACGATCGAGCATTTCGCATATCACTTCTGCTCGAAATAAACCTTCATTAGATTTTTTAGAAAGAACTCTATCTGTTTTTCCTGAAATAAATTCTGAATGGCTTATTTTAGGAAAAGGAAAACCTTTGAAATCTCAATTGGAAAATAATAAAAAGGAAAGTTTAGATTTAGAAAATAAGACGGTTCAGGAACAACCATCCCCTACACTCTTTTCTTTAGATGAAATGGATCAAAAACAAAAAGATTCTTCACACTCTAATAATGATAATACTATTCAAGCGCCTGAGAATCGCGTAAAAGAAAATTCTCAGACAGAAGATCAAATAATTAAAAATTCAATCCTGCAGAAAACGAAAAATAACAAGAAAAAAATAGAAAAAATCTTAATTATATACGAAGATCATACGTTTGAAGTATTCGAAAATTAATTTTTAAAAGGAAAGTAAAAACCAAAAAAAAGAGGAAAATTTAAATTTTCCTCTTTTATTTTAAAATAAATGCTAAATGTAATATTATTTAACTCTAGCATCTTTAATTCTTGCTTTTTTACCACGTAGATCTCTAAAATAGTAAATTCTTGCTCTACGTACTTTTCCTCTTCTGTTAACTTCAATATTTTGAAGCGCTGGCATATTAATAGGAAAAACTCTTTCAACACCTACATCACCGCTCATTTTTCTGATAGTGAATGTTTTGGTTGCTCCGGTTCCTTTAACCTGAATAACTACCCCTTTAAAATACTGGGTTCTTGTTTTATTACCTTCTTTAATTTCGTAATAAACAGTTAGGGTATCCCCGGCTCCAAATTTTGGAAATTCTTTTTTTGCGATGTACTTATCCTGTACGTACTTAATTAATGGTTCCATTTAAAAAATATAACAGTTATAAAATTGAATAACATTCACGTCTTTCGTCAGAGGTTAATCAATTGGGTGCAAAATTAATAATTCTAATTTAATTGCACAAATACTATACGTAAATTTAAAATTCTTTTGAATACTAAAAAGTTTTATAACAAATAGCTGAATAATTTTATAATGTATTCAAATACGAGTTCCTTTATTTATAATCTATGCTAAATAAAGGAGACGTGTTTTAAAAATATAGTTTAAAACTAAACGATTGATATTAAAATAGCTTAAACATTAAATCGGAAATGAATAATATCTCCATCGTTAACGATATATTCTTTACCTTCAACCGATAATTTTCCGGCTTCTTTAACTTTAGCTTCCGATCCGTAAGTTACAAAATCTTGATAGGAAATAACTTCAGCTCTAATAAATCCTTTTTCAAAATCAGAATGTATTACTCCGGCAGCTTGAGGAGCTGTCCATCCTTTTTCAATAGTCCAAGCCCTAACTTCTTTAACTCCGGCAGTAAAATAAGTTTGTAAATTTAAGAGTTTGTATGCTTGGCGAATCAAGCGATTTACTCCCGGTTCTTCTAAATTTAATTCTTCTAAAAATATTTTACGCTCTTCATAGGTTTCCAATTCAGAAATGTCTGCCTCAATTTGAGCCGCTAATACAATCACTTCCGCCTTTTCGTTTTTTACCTTTTCTTTTACTTTTTCAACAAATTCATTGCCCTCTTTTGCTGATTTTTCATCTACATTACACACATACATGATAGGTTTAAAGGTCAAGAGTTGTAATTCTGCAATAATCGGCTCTGAAATAGAATCTGTTTCGAATTCTCGTGCATTTTTACCTTCTTCAATAAAAGCTCTCAACTTTTCCAACACAGACACAATTTGCTGCTCTTCTTTATTTCCTGCTTTAGCCGCTCTTTTGGATTTATCCAATTTTTTTTCAATGGTTTCCAAATCTTTAAGTTGCAGCTCAATATCAATAATTTCTTTATCTCTAACCGGATCTATAGTTCCTTCAACATGGGTAATATTATCATTTTGAAAACAACGCAACACATGGATTATTGCATGGGTTTCTCTGATATTAGCTAAAAATTGATTTCCCAAACCTTCTCCTTTACTGGCTCCTTTAACTAAACCGGCAATATCTACTATTTCCACTACGGCAGGCACTACCCTTTCCGGCACTACTAATTCTTCAAGTTTATTTAACCTTAAATCAGGCACAGAAACTGTACCTACATTCGGTTCGATGGTACAGAACGGATAATTAGCCGATTGTGCTTTTGCATTAGATAAACAATTAAATAAAGTAGATTTCCCTACATTGGGTAGACCAACAATTCCACATTTCATACTCGAAAAATTTGTGACAAATATATAAAATTATAATTTAGCCTAAGAACTGGCTCTTTAAATCAAAATATGTGTATACGAAAAAACTAGTATCCCACTAAAACATTGATGCAATGAGTATTTTATTATATACAAAGGATAGAATTAGATAAGATCTTTTGCCAAATTAAAAAAATAAAGATTTGTAATAACTTATGTAAAGAATACTATAGATTTTCGAAAAAATTAAACATTTTTACTGTAAAATCTTTTCCAACAATTCTTCTGAAATGGTACGTCCTTTATCCTTGTTATAGAATCCTTGAATATCCTTTGCAAAATCGTCATGGGTATAGTTTTCAGGATCTGTTTTATATTTTTTTAGGAAAGGTGCACAAGGTTTAGGTCTAGGCCCCCAATGAGCAATTTCTTCGAAAGTTTCCGCATCAATAAAAATTACAATGGGAATTGCCTTTCCTCCATTAGTTAGATATTGATTAATCAATAATTCATCTTGATCTCTAAAAAAAATTCTCATGTCCAACCCCTCGGATGATTCGCAAATTTTATTGACTACCGGCACTATTTGCGCTGCATCTCCACACCATCCTTCGGATATGACTAATATATGAATTTTACGACTAATTTTCTTCAAGCCTGAACTCACTGATTCATCCAATACGAGCGTTTTATCATTCCTATGGATTCGGCTCAAATTTAAACGGGTGTATTCAGCAAGTTTTTTAATATCTTCATTTTTAGAAAGTAAACCTTCTTTTGCTTGAATCTCTATAATATCTTTATATTCATTGTAAGACACTCCTTTGTCCCAATAGTTTTCTAATTTTATTGAATCCATCGTATATTTATTAGCTGTTACCATTTTATAGTTTGGTAATCTTTATTAATAACAAAAATTACATGTTTTCAAATACATAATTTGATATATTCTTTATTTAACCGATAAATTGAAAATATAGTTATGTATATTCTTGGTTTGTTAAACGAAAGATATCTTCAAATAGTATTTCAACTGGTAAAGGATAATTTCTGCCAATTGTATGTAAAGGTTTATTTTAAAATTAAAAATTACATTTTTCTAACTTTATTCATCAACCAAAAGTCAGCCAAAATAAAAGCTGCAATAGCTTCTACAACAGGAACCGCCCTGGGAACCACACAAGGATCATGTCTTCCCTTCCCTTTAATTGAACATACATTTCCGTTTTCATCTATCGTTTGTTGCTCTTTCATAATGGTAGCAACCGGCTTAAAGGCAACTTTAAAAACAATATCCATACCGTTGGATATTCCCCCTTGTATACCTCCCGAATTATTCGTCAGTGTTTTTCCTCCTTGAGTAAAAATATCATTATGTTCAGAACCTTTTAATCGAGTACCTGCAAAGCCACTGCCAATTTCAAAACCTTTAGCTGCATTTATACTCATCATTCCTTGAGCCAATCTGGCAGATAATTTATCAAAAATCGGTTCGCCTAAACCCATTGGAACATTTTTAATCATACAGGTTATGACTCCGCCAATAGTATCTCCATCCTTTTTAATTTCAGCTATTTTCTGAATCATTTGTTCAGCAGTTTCCCAATCAGGACATCGAACTATATTAGATTCCGTTTGGCTTAAATCCAGTTCATGGATATTCTTTTTCAAAGTAATTTCCCCTACTGAAGAAACAAATGCATGGATAGATATTGAGGATAGTAATTGTTTAGCTAAAGCTCCGGCAACAATCCAGTTAGCTGTTTCCCTTGCTGAGGTTCTCCCCCCGCCTCGATGGTCTCTGATTCCATATTTTTGAAAATAAGTGAAGTCTGCATGTGAAGGTCTGAAAATACCGGTATTATGATCGTAATCATTGGATTTTTGATTGGTATTTTTAATAACAAATCCAATAGCTTGTCCTGTTGTTTTTCCTTCAAAAATGCCGGAAAGAAATTCTACCTTATCGTCTTCTTTTCGTTGAGTTACAATTTTCGATTGTCCGGGTTTTCTGCGATCCAATTCTTTTTGTATTTCATCAAAATTAACGGATAATCCAGCTGGAAAACCATCAATTACGCCTCCCAGTGCCTGTCCATGACTTTCACCAAAGGTAGTAAGCTTTATAAATTTACCGAATTCGTTGAACATATGCTTACAAATGTAAGAAATAAAGTAAATGTATACCTAGCGTTAATTATAAAAACAGAAAATCTAAATTAGATTTTCTGTTTCATTAAGATATTCGATTACTTATCCTTTAAATTAAGGATTTTATATGTTTGATATTGCTTTGAATTGTGTCAACCACTTCTTTAATATTTCCTCCAAGCATCATTTTAGTCATGGAAGTAGTCATACCTTTAATTTGGCTCCATTCAATTTTAGGCGGTAAAGCAAGTGAATTGGGATCGGTCATTACATTAACTAAAACCGGTCCTTCCGTTGAAAATGCTTCTTTTACAGCTCCTTCAACCTCTTCAGGCTTATTAACATTTATTCCTTTAAAGCCCATAGCCATTGCTATCATGGCAAAATCAGGATTTACCATATCGGTTTCATTGTCAGGGATACCATCCACTTCCATTTCAAGTTTTACCATTCCTAAGGATCGATTATTAAACACAAATAATTTGACAGGCAATTTATATTGATATATAGTGGCTAAATCCCCTAAAAGCATTGAAATACCACCATCTCCGCAAAAAGCTATAATTTGTCTGTCAGGATGAGATAAGGATGCTCCTATGGACATCGGCATGGCATTAGCCATCGTACCGTGACTGAAAGAACCTAACATTTTTCTTTCTCCTGTGGCATGAATATATCGCGCCCCCCATACACAGCACATACCGGTATCTACGGTAAATATGGCATCTTTAGCTGCTAGATTATTGATAACTGAGGCTACATATTCGGGATGAATTAAATTTTCTTTTCCCGGATCTTTAACATATACATCTAAATCTTCTTTAACTTTATCGTATTTTTTCAGCTGTTTTTTAAGAAAAGAATCATCTTGTTTTTCTTCAATCAAAGGCAATAATACAGATAAAGTATCTTCAATTTTTCCGCACAATCCCATATCTACTTTAGCTCTTCTGCCTAAACGGTCTGCCCTTTCGTCAATCTGAATTATTTTTTTATTGGAAGGCATAAAATTCGCATACGGAAAATCTGTACCCAAAAGTAGTACTACATCCGCTTCGTGCATACTTTGGAATGCAGAAGGCAACCCTAATAATCCGGTCATGCCCACTTCATAAGGATTATCATATTGTATACCCATTTTACCTCTAAAAGAATATCCTACAGGAGCTTTCAATTTACCTGCAAGTTTTACCAAGTCTTTGTGAGCTTTCGAAGCACCGATACCGCAATAAATGGTAACTTTATCATGTTCATTAAGAACATCTGCCAACTCTTGTAGTTCTTTATCGGATGGTCTTAAAATAGGTTCGTTTTGATAAACTTTTAAAGAACTCAAAATATCTTCCGCCGGTTTTGATTCTAAATCACCGGGTAACCCGAAAACGGCTACGCCTTTTTTAGATATAGCATTTTGAATTGCTCTTTGTAACATTCTAGGGGCTTGTTCCGGTAATGTTGCGATTTGGTTGTATACACTGCAATCATCAAATAGTTTGGTTATATTAGTTTCTTGAAAATAATCTGTACCAAATTCTCTTGTTCCACACGTGGAGGCAATAGCGATAACAGGTACATTTGCCCTGTTTGCTTCATACAATCCATTAATTAAATGTACATGCCCGGGGCCGGAACTACCGGCACAACAAGCAATGCCTTCCAATTCAGCTTCGGCTGCGGCAGCAAAAGCACCGGCTTCTTCATTCCTAACATGGATCCATTGTATTTTTCCGTTTTTTTTAATGGCCCTGTTAAGCTCATTTAAACTATCGCCTGTTACAGCATAAATCCTTTTTATACCGGCATCAACTAGTATTTCAACTAATTGATCTGCTACTTTTTTTTCCATAATAATTTTTAAATTTATAAAGTATATTTAGATACTGAATGCACAAAATTTGTTCCAGGTAAATATACTTTATTAATAATTTTAAAAATTATTATTTATATGATACATCTACAAATAGTTATAAATTTAGCTTAATTTAAAATTCATATTTAAATTGCTGTAGCATTCGTATATCGTTTTCTGTAAACATACGAATGTCGCCAATTTGGTACATCAGCATGACAATTCTTTCAATACCCATACCAAAGGCAAAACCGCTGTATTTTTCAGGATTTATATTAACATTTTTTAGAACATTGGGATCAACCATTCCGCATCCTAGAATTTCCAACCAACCCGTTCCTTTAGTGATGCGATAATCGGTTTCTGTTTCCAATCCCCAATATACATCTACTTCTGCACTGGGTTCTGTAAAGGGAAAATATGAAGGTCTCATTCGAATTTCGGATTTACCGAATAATTCTGAAGTAAAATATTGTAAGGTTTGTTTTAAATCTGCAAAGGATACATCCGTATCAATATATAACCCCTCTATTTGGTGGAACATACAATGAGATCGAGACGATATATCTTCATTCCTGTAAACTCGTCCGGGAGACAATATACGAATAGGCGGCTCATTTTGCTCCATATACCGTATTTGTACAGAAGAAGTGTGAGTTCTCAATACCCTATCCGGATTTTTCTCGATAAAAAAAGTATCTTGCATATCTCTTGCAGGATGATACTCAGACATATTTAAGGCGGTGAAATTATGCCAATCATCTTCAATTTCAGGACCATCAGCTACTGAAAATCCTATTTTTTTAAATATGTTTATGATTTTATGCTTAACAATGTTAATGGGATGTCTACTGCCTAAATTCAAGGCTAGTCCCGGACGGGTTAAATCTTCTTGCAAACCGGCATTTGCAGACTCGCCGACATTCTCTTTTAACGTATTTATTTTTTGAGCAACCGATTGTTTTAAATTATTGATCAATTGTCCAAATTCTTTTTTATTTTCATTAGGTACTTCTTTAAATTTTTGAAACAGATCGTTCAAAATTCCTTTCTTACCTAAATACTTGATTCTAAACTGTTCAACATCCTCAGTTTTTTGAGAAGTAAAAGATTCTACTTCTTCTAAATATTTTTTGATAGTATTAATCATTAGTTATCTTTAATATTTTCTATTTTATAAAGATTTTTATCTTCTTGCAAAAATAATAAAACAAAAATACTATTATTAATTTAAATAAAAGATATCATAAATAATTTTAGATCAATTAAACAGAAAGTAAATTCAATAAAAAAGCCTCCTTTTACAGAGGCCAAGGTTTTTAAAGAAATAAAAACTAAATAAACATTAAAATAATGCCTTTTTTAATATAAACTATTTTAGTGTGTTTGTAATCATTGTACTATTAAACAAACACCATACCATTTATCTGGTTTTATCCTATTTAATTATTTTTAATTTTTAAAAATTATTTAATTAAAATATCAATTATATTAATATTAATATAAATTTATAACAATAAAGTATTTTTATATTATTATCTTTCTATTTTCATATATCAAAATGTTTATTTTTCTAAACAATTTGTTTTTTTACAGTTAATGACTACATAGAAATTTAACTTATCTATATTGTTTTTCAATTACTTTATGTGTTTAATTGATCGAAAAAAAATATCATATAAAATAAAATTTGTTAATATAGCCGTTCATAAAAATAAATAATGTATTGAATTCATACATATGGCTGAAGAATTTCCGTTCCTATCAACTTTAAAATATAAGATACTAATTAATTTAGTAAATTTGAATTTTCTAAATAACAGTATACGTAAGATACATAAAATCGTACTATATTGTTTATTAATACTAACCTTTATAAATTGTAAAACATTGGAAATAGACAAACAAACGTATGACGGGCTGCAAAGCGGTTTATATGCAAATATTAAAACCAATAAAGGAGATATGTTGGTTAAATTTTTTGATCATGAATCTCCGGTAACTGTCGCTAACTTTATAGGATTGGCAGAAGGTAAAATTCCTAATGATGCCAAAAAACCGGGAGAACCCTTCTATGACGGAATTATATTTCACAGAGTCATTAAAGATTTTATGATTCAAACCGGAGATCCTCAGGGAACAGGAATGGGAGGCCCGGGATACAGATTTGAAGATGAGAAAAATGATTTAAAACATACCGGAACAGGAATTTTATCAATGGCTAATTCCGGCCCTAATACCAACGGAAGCCAGTTTTTTATAACAGAAGTCCCAACCCCGTGGTTGGATGGACGACATACTATTTTTGGAGAAGTTATTAAAGGTTTAGAAACCGTTAACGTTATTGCTAGTGTTAAAACCGGCGCTCAAGATAAACCGATTGATCCTGTAATTATGGAAAAAGTTTCTATAATTATCAAAGGGGACGAATATAAAAATTATGATGCTGCACAATTTTTTAAAGACAATAAAGATTTGATTTCCGAAAGAAATAAAAAATATCTGGAGGAAAAACAAAAACAGATTGCAGCCAAGTTGGATGAATTAAAAGCCGATATGACTGAAACGCCTAGTGGATTATTTTATAAAATTAATGAAAAAGGCTCAGGAGCAAAAGCAAAATCGGGTGATACTGTTTCCGTACATTATGAAGGATCTTTAGCTAATGGAAGTATATTTGATTCTTCTTTTGCAAGAAATGAACCTATTGAATTTCCTTTGGGCAAAGGAATGGTAATTAAAGGTTGGGAAGAAGGTATTTCATTATTAAATGAAGGCGATAAAGCTACTTTTTTAATTCCACCTTCTTTAGGTTATGGTGCTCAAGGTGCCGGTGGTGGAGTTATTCCTCCGAATGCTTGGCTTATTTTCAAAGTTGAACTTGTGAAAGCTAAATAAAAAAATCTTTTTTTTATAAATCAATCCGGTTAGATCGTAACCGGATTTTTTATTTAAATTGAGTATTCTTTTTTTTCTTAATTTTTTATGTATACACCAAATTTGATTCTAAAAAATTCTTACTTTAGTTATTGAACCTGTTAAGGATTATATATTTCTTCCTAAGTATCACAACCATTACCTTTAAGTAATTAAAAAAAAAGTATATAAAAAATCGTTACCACAGATTTCGTAAATCAGATACTTTTATTACTCTCTCAAATTATTAATAATGCGAAACCGTAAACATTCGTTTACTTTAAAAATTTCGTATCATCAGATATAAAAAAAAGAATATAAAATTTTCAACTCCTTTATTATACTCATTTTTTTCAGGAAGGATATCATGTTTAAATAAAAGAATAAAATTATTTAAATAGTTATTATTACCATAAATACATACTATAATTATATTTTTTAAATATTTAAAATTAAATCATTTAAATAAATAATAGTATTTTAAAAACAAATATATACAGTTGATTATCAGCTATATATATCAATAATAATAAAATAATATAAATTTTAATTACAAAGATATAATAATATAAAATAAATTTTTTACATTTGACATTATTCCTACCTGTTAAGTAGGAAATATTTTTAGTGTAGTAATTATTTTAATTTTTCATGAAAAAAAAATTAACTAGTAAGACTTTGGTAGCGGTTATTAGCATCTTTTATTCGTTTCTATCTGCTCAAACCCTTGTTAAAGGAACGGTACAAAATGATAAAAAAGAAAAAATGAAAGGAGCACAAATTAATGTGGAAGAAATAGGTATGGAAACATCAACTGATGATCATGGAAGGTATGAAATCACCCTACCGAATGGTAAATATAAATTTATTATTACCACGCCCGATCACGATGAAATTTCGGAAATAATACCTATCAATAATGAAAAACAAAAAATTGTAGATTTTACCATAAAAACATTTACGATTGAGAATGTTGTGGTAACGGGTACACGCTCTAAACCTAGAACATTATTGGAATCCCCTACTCCTGTGGACATTATTGATGTTAAAAAAATAGCAGAAACCGGAGCACAAGTTAGTGTCAATCAAATATTAAATTATGTAGCACCTTCATTTACCTCTACCACTCAATCGTTAGGAGGCGGAACGGATATGACAGATCCTATATCATTACGAGGTTTAACTCCGGATCAGGTGCTAGTTTTAGTAAACGGCAAACGTAGATATAATTCTGCTTTATTAAATGTCAACGGAACATTTGGTAAGGGTACAGTCGGTACTGACTTAAATTCAATTCCTGTTTCATCAATTGATCGAATCGAAATATTGAGAGACGCAGCTGCTGCCCAATACGGGAGTGATGCCGTAGCGGGAGTGATTAACATTATCCTAAAAACTTCAATTAATAAATTTAGTGCAACGATTACAGGCGGAGAATATATAAGTAAAAATAGCGCTCAAGGTAAAACTTCCAAAGACGGAGAAGCTGTACAGGTGGGTTTAAATTATGGTATTCCATTGAGTGAAAAAGGAGGATATATCAATTTTTCAGCAACATTCGACCGAAGAAACCCGACAAACAGAGGCGGAATGTATCAAGGTAGTATTTATAAAGAGTATACTTCGGGTGCTCCTGTAGATAAAACCGATGAATTTTTAGAAACAACACATACCAATCGTCGCGATTATAGTTTAATTATCGGCCAATCTAAGGCATTAAACGGGCAAATTGCTTATAATGCTTCTTTTCCCTTAAATACTCAAACGGAAGTATATTCTTTTGGAATTTTCGGATATAGAAACAGCACTGCTTCTCAATTTTACAGATATCCAAATTCTGAAAATAATGTACCATCCATATATCCCTTAGGTTTTAGACCGCAAGCCGAAGTAAGCATTTATGACAAATCTGCCACTCTCGGGGTAAAAGGAATGTTCATAGGTTGGAAAATGGAAGTCAGCAATACCTTCGGGCAAAATACATTTACTAATAAAGCGAAAAACACGTTAAATGCTTCTTTAGGCGAACTGTCTCCAACCTCCTTCCGAGGGGGAAAATTACAATTTACACAAAACGTGGTCAATGTAGATATGTCTAAAAAATTTAATTGGCTTTCCGAAGTAGGAATAGCATGGGGAGGTGAATACAGATATGAAAGATACCAAATTATTGCCGGCGAAGAAGCTTCTTATGCCAATTATGCTATGGGCAGAGAAATAGTCAATCCCGATGGCAGTATTTCCCTCGTACCCGATATTAATGGCACTATACCTATGAAGTTTGGACCGGACGGTAAAACACCGATACCGAGCGGAGCACAAGGAAATGCAGGATTTTCTCCGCAAAATGCAACGGACTCTCAAAGAAACTCTCTGGCCGCTTATACAGATGTTGAAATCAATTTTAACCAATCATTCCTGGTGGACTTGGCCGGAAGATATGAATATTACAATGATTTCGGATCGACCGTTAACGGTAAAATAGCTCTTCGTTACAAAATTTCCAATTCTTTTAATTTCAGAGGTTCGGGAAGTACCGGATTTCGTGCTCCGTCCTTACAACAACGTTACTATTCCAGTACGGGGACTTCATATGTAAACGGAAATATGTATGAGGTTGGAACTTTTACGAATGACAGTAAAGTAGCTCAACTTCTGGGTATACCCAAACTCAAACCGGAAAAATCCAGGAGTTTGAGTGCAGGACTTTCGGCTAAGGTTGGAAGATTCCATTTCAGCCTTGACGGATATTTTACTCGAATTAATGATAAAATTATATATACCGATTTGTTTAGCGGAGATCCCAACGGTTCCTCTTCAGAAAAAGAAATCTATCA
The DNA here is from genome assembly GCF_009827885.1 of Apibacter sp. B3546. NCBI lineage: Bacteria > Pseudomonadati > Bacteroidota > Flavobacteriia > Flavobacteriales > Weeksellaceae > Apibacter > Apibacter sp. B3546. The sequence continues at coordinate 190,028 of NZ_WINW01000002.1, forward strand.
AATATTGCAACAAGCAGGAGCTCAAAAAGCTAGATTTTTTGCCAATGCTGTTGACACGGAAACTAAAGGTATAGATGCTGTCCTTTCCTATAATACTCTTTTAGGAAATGGAAAACTGTTTATAGATTTAGCCGGAACGATCTCCTATACTCAACAAGTGGGTTCGATTCATACTTCCCGTTTATTAAAAGATAAAAAAGATATATATTTCAGCAACTCCAGTAAAGTGTATTTAGAAAATGTAATTCCTAATCAGAAATTTAATATTTCACTTACTTATGCTATCCAAAAATGGAACTTATTTTTACGAAATAATTATTTTGGAGGCGTAACGGAACCTTCTAATATACTTTCAAATCAACAATACTATAATCCAAGATGGATTACGGATGCTTCTATAGCCTATAAATTAACTGATTTTTTAAAACTTACCGTAGGAGCAAATAATTTGTTTAATTGCTACCCCGAAAAAGTAGCCAAAAAAGCCAACAGTAACCAAGGACAATTCGTTTATTCTCGATATGTCAGTCAATTTGGTTTTAATGGTCGTTATATTTTTACTCGATTAAATTTTAATCTATAATTATAATAAAACCATGAAAAAAATTATTTTAACCATTAACTTACTTTTTGGATGGTATATATCCGCACAAGTGAATTCGGTTTTAGAGCCCAAAGATTTTTTACAAAAATTAAAAAATTCAAATAGTATATTGATTGATGTCCGCACACCTGAAGAATTTGAAACCGGACATATCAAAAATGCTATCGATTTAGATTACAGAAATGCTTCTTTTAGTGATAAAATTCGTAAGCTGGATCCTTCTAAAACATACATGATCTATTGTAGATCAGGAAAACGTTCTGCTTCAACGGTTGACTCTCTAAAAAACTTAGGGTTTACTCATCTATACGACCTTAAAGGGGGAATCAATGCTTGGAAAACTGAAAATCTACCGGTGGTGGGTGAAGCCGAAGATAAAATATCTAAAGAAGAATTTAAAAAAATGATTTCTTCTGATCGCATAGTTTTAATTGATTTTTATGCTCCGTGGTGCGGACCTTGTTTGAAAATGGAACCTATGTTTAAAAATTTAGCTGAAAAATATAAAAACAAAGTGAAAATTATCAAAATTAACAGCGATGAAAATAAAAATTTAGCTAAACCCTATATTAAAGATGGTTTTCCAAAATTAATAGCTTATAAAAACCAAAAAACGCAATGGGAAAAAGTAGGATTGATCGATGAAGAAGATCTTATACAAAGTATTGAAAATTTAATAAATTAAAATCTTACCTATGAAAGAATATTTTCTTATAACTATTTTAATTTTTTCAATGGCAATAGGATCCGGCTGTACTACTGCCGTTATATCCGGTAAAGCCACTCCTGACGGAAGACCTTTATTATATAAAAACAGGGACACTACCACCCTACATAGTCGAATGGTTTATTCCAATCGTGGAAAATATTCTTTTATAGGAATGACTAATCCCGAGGATAAAGACAATAAAAATATACTGAACGGACATAATAGTGCCGGATTTGCCATCATGAATTCTGACAGCTATAACCTCAATTATCCTGAATTGAAAGAGGATCAAAGACAAGATGGAGAAATAATGAGACTTGCACTGGAAAATTGTTCCACTCTTGAAGACTTTGAAAACTTACTTTCTCATCTTCCAAAGCCTTTGCGCTTAAGTTCCAATTTCGGAGTTATTGATGCACACGGTGGTGCTGCTTATTATGAAACAGGAAATCAGGGATTTGTTAAATACGATGCTAATAATCCTGATGTGGCACCGTTTGGATATCTGATACGTACGAATTATTCTTTTTCAGGCAAACCTGAAGATGGTAAAGGATATAGTAGATTCCTTCGCGCACAGGAATTGTTGTATTCGGCCTCTCTTACTAATTCTCTTACTCCGAAATACTTTTTACAAAATGTTTCCAGATCCTTAGTTCATGGTTTGACCAAAGTTGACTTGACCAAATATCCTGAGCAATTTTCAGCTTTCAGAGATTTTATACCTCGTTATTATACTGCATCCGTGGTAGTTATTCAAGGAGTTAAACCTAACGAAACGCCTTTACTTACTACTGCCTGGACTATTTTAGGTTCTTCGCTGGGCTCTGTTAGCATTCCTTTATGGTTAAATTCTAATCAAATATTTCCGAAAGTTTTAACCGCTGATTCAAACAATTCGACACCAATGGATGAATGGGCCACTACAATAAAAAAGAAATTATTTCCCATACAAAAAGGAGAAGGTTCAGATTATATTCATGTTCCTACTTTAGTATCGGTTTATCCTAAACTTATATCGATTGAAAATGAAATATTGGAACAATCGGGCGTGCTTCTTAATGAATGGAGAAATGAGGGTAAAATTAATACTAAAGAATTAATTAATTTTTACTCTTGGATTGATAAATACATCCATGATAAATATTATCCGTTAACACGATAAAAACCACTTTTTTTCAATCCGGCTGATTATTTTTTATTACACCTGTTTAAATTTTAAAAAATTTCATTGAAAAAGTTTCTGCAGGTGTATATTTTTTATTCTTTGGAATCTAATCGATTTATAAGCATAAATAAAGGATATTTTTTCGATTATGGCAAAAAACGTTAAATTTGCTTTCATATCGATATGAAAAATAAACCTACGCATTACGGATTATTATTGGCAGCAATTACTCTTATTTTATTTTTTGCTGTATATTTTTACTTTATAGGATTTAATTATTATATAATTAGTATTCAGGTAAATTTTTTTGTTCTTCCTGCTCTTTATACGTTGGCATCGATACTTTTGCTATATAAACTGACTAATTATGAAAAACTTTCTTTTCTAACGTGTTTACAATATTCATTTACGACGATGTTTATAGGAGGTACTCTTTCCTTCCTTTTTATAGCTTTATTTTTCAATTATATAGATCAAGATGCACAACAACTTTTGCAAAATCAAGGATTAAATAAAATGTTGGAAAATCTTACTTCCGAATATGCATCCATTGAACACCCAACAGAAGAAATTACGTTAAAATATAAGGAATACGTAAACAATATTCAAACAAGAATAACTGAAAAGGAATCTTTTTTCACGTTTAAAAATTCCTGCATTATTTTAAGTGTGCTATACTTTTTTTACTTTATAATATCCGTACTTTTGTCAATATTTTTTAGAACCAGAAAACCTAATGCAACTATCTATAGTCATTCCCCTGCTCAATGAAGCAGAATCATTGCAAGAATTATTGAATCGCATACAAGCCGTATGTGAAAAAGAAAACTATACTTATGAAATCATTTTCGTAGATGATGGAAGCACCGACTTATCCTGGAAAATCATTTCAGAATTCAGCCAACAATATGCGGAAGTAAAAGGTATTAAATTTGCTAAAAATTATGGAAAATCTCAAGCTTTAAATGCTGCTTTTAAAGTAGTGAAAGGAGAAGTAATCATAACTATGGATGCGGATTTACAAGATTTTCCCGAAGAAATTCCTGCACTTAGGAAAATGATTGTTGAAGATGGTTTTGACCTGGTTTCCGGTTGGAAGAAGAAAAGATACGACAATGTTCTAACAAAAAATCTTCCTTCTAAATTATTTAATAAAGCCGCTCAAATAACTTCAGGGGTCAGATTGCATGATTTTAATAATGGGTTAAAAGCTTATAGAAATGAAGTAGCTAAAGCCATCGACGTACACGGCGATATGCATCGTTACATACCTGTATTGGCAAAAAATGAAGGATTTACTAAAATAACTGAAAAGGAAGTACCTCATCAAGCGCGACTATATGGAAAATCAAAATTTGGTGCCAATCGATTCGTACGCGGATTTTTAGATTTAATTACCGTTTGGTTTATGTCCACCTTTGGAACAAGACCTATGCATTTTTTTGGTTTTATTGGTACTTTAATGTTTATCATCGGTTTTATATCCTCCGCTTGGATAGGCATCAATAAATTGATAAAAGTATGGAAAAAAATTCCTGCTCAACTGGTTACTAATGATCCTTTGTTTTACATAGCTTTAACTATGATGATTTTAGGTACTTTGTTATTTATTGCCGGATTTTTAGGAGAATTAATCGTACAATTAAAACGAGGAAAAAAAGATGATTATACGGTTTCACAATATCTAAATATTAATTAACATGAAAAAATTAGTACATTATAGCATTTTATGTATACTATCTATCGTTTTACTTTCTTGTTCTCGTTCTATTAAAGGAGAAGGAGAAGTAACCACCAAGGAACTTAAAATTAGTCCCGTAAAAGAAATTTTAGCCAATGGCTCCTATAGATTGATCTATTTATATGACAGCAATAATCCGAGAATTGTAATAGAATCTTATAAGAACTTGATCGATAACTTAAAAATTGATGATTCCAACGGAAAACTAACTATCTCTGAAATCGATAACGTTAAAGATCCTGATCTCTATAATGTATATGTTTACAATCCTCAGATCGAAACATTTGACATTCATGATCTTGTTAATGTTGACATAAACTCTCAATTACGAGTTTCAAAATTATCCATTAATCTGAATGATGTTTCTAAACTTATAGCCAACACAGTGATTACCGATGAATTAAATGTAAATGTGAGCGATGTTTCCAAGATAAATTTAAAAGGGACTAGTAATACATTACATTTAACTGCCGGTGATACAAGTGACTTTACTGCGCCGTTTTTAGAAGTATCTGAAGCAAATGTTGAGCTTTCCGATGTTGCTACTGCAGAAATAAATGTAAAAAGCAAATTGGTTGGAAGAATATCCGACAATACGAAAATAACAGTAATTGGTAATCCCGCTAAGAACATTCAACAAAAAGATCTTGCGGTTATCAATTTTAAATAATTATAAAATTAACATTTTTATTATATGAATTCATTAGAAATTGCAAAAACATGGTTACAACCTCCTTTTGATGAAGAAACTCAAAAGGCTGTACAAAACTTAATAAATTCTAATCCAAAAGAATTGGATGATGCTTTTTATAAAAACCTCGAATTTGGAACGGGAGGAATGCGTGGAATTATGGGTATAGGTACAAATCGGTTGAATAAATATACCTATGGTCAAGCAACCCAAGGTTTGGCTAACTACCTGCATCAGCAATTTCCTGATAAAAAAATTACAGTAGCCATAGCTTTTGACGTGAGACATAACAGCGACACGTTTGCTAAATTAGTAGCTGATGTTCTTACTGCCAATGGTATATATGTTTATCTATATAAAGAATTTCGTCCCACACCGGAATTATCCTTCACCGTGCGTAATTTAAAATGCGATGCGGGGATTGTTTTGACAGCTTCTCATAATCCACCGGAATATAACGGTTATAAAGTATATTGGAATGACGGAGCTCAAATTGTTCCTCCTCATGATTCTGCTATTATAAATGAAGTTCGTTCGGTTGATTTTGCTGACATAAAATTTGACGGTGATGATTCCAAAATTACCTATTTAGGGGAAGAGGAAGATAAAAAATTTATCCATGCCGCGGTTGAAAATACTTCCTATTTAAAAGGTAAAAAAGACTTAAAAATTGTTTATACTTCCTTACACGGAACTTCCATAAAAATATTGCCTGATGCTTTGGCTGAAGCAGGTTTTGAAAATGTATTTATTGTACCGGAACAAAAAAATCCCGATGGAGATTTTCCTACTGTAAAATCACCGAATCCGGAAGAACCGGAAGCTTTATCGTTAGCTTTAAAATATGCCGAAGAACAAAATGCAGATATCGTATTCGGTACCGACCCCGATGCAGATCGTTTAGGAGTAGCCGTACGCGGTTTAGACGGTAAATTAGTACTTTTAAACGGGAATCAAACCAACACGGTTATTACTGACTATATTTTAGGAAAATGGAAAGAAAACGGTAAAATAGACGGTAAACAATTTATCGGTTCAACTATTGTTACTTCTGACATATTTTTTCCTTTAGCTAAATATTATGGTGTAGAATGTAAAGTAGGTTTAACCGGTTTTAAATGGATTGCCGATTTGATTAGAAAAGCTGAAGGTAAAGAAAAATTTATTTGCGGCGGTGAGGAAAGTTTCGGTTTTATGCCAAGTGACTATGTTCGTGATAAAGATTCCATTTCATCAATTTTAGTTGCTTGTGAAGCGGCTCAGGAAGCTAAAAATGAAGGTAAAACTTTATTTGATAAATTGATTGAAATATACACCAAAGTAGGATACTATTATGAAGAATTGGTTTCAATCGTTAAAAAAGGTAAAGATGGAGCTGAACAAATCGCGAAAATGATGGAAGAATTTAGAAGTAATCCTCCTAAAGAATTAGTAGGTGAGAAAATTGTTAAACTAGATGATTACCAATCTTCCACTTCTTTAAATTTGATTACTGGTGAAAAAACACCAATCGATATTCCCAAATCAAATGTATTAATATTCTACACAGATAAAGGAACTAAATTAGCTTGTAGACCTTCAGGAACTGAACCGAAAATTAAATTCTATTTCTCCGTGCAAGATACGTTATCTTCTAAAGATGAATTTGAAAGCAAACTGAGCCATGCTCAAAATAAAATTCAAAAAATCAAAGAATTTTTAGAAAAATAAAAAATCTAAATAAAAATTCCGATAAGTATTTATCGGAATTTTTTTTGCATTTATATTTTTGATTAAAACGTTTTAAAATAAACCTTCAACAGAAAAATATCTTTCTCCGGTATCGTAATTGAATGTTAAAATTTTAGCATTTGAAGGAAGATTCAATTCTTGTATTTTTTTAGCAACAGCAGCCAAAGAAGCTCCGGTGGATATACCACCTAAAATTCCTTCTTTTTTAGCTAAAAGCTTTGCATAATTAAATGCTTCATCTTTTGTAATTTGTATGGAGCCGTCAAGAATTTTTGTATCTAAAGTTTCCGGTATAAATCCTGCACCAATTCCTTGAATTGCATGAGGTCCGGGATTTCCTCCTGCAATAACAGGAGATTCAGTAGGTTCTACTGCAAAGATTTTTACAGAAGGAAATTTTTGTTTTAATACTTCGCCTACTCCGGTTATATGTCCTCCTGTTCCCACTCCGGTAATTAGAACATCTATTCCATCCGGAAAATCCTGAACAATTTCTTTAGCGGTTGTTTGTGCATGTATTTTAGGATTGGCTTGATTTTTAAATTGCTGAGGAACAAATGAATTTGGTGTATTTTTTTGTAACTCTTCCGCTTTTTCAATAGCTCCTTTCATTCCTTTTTCTCTGGGAGTCAATACCAATTCAGCACCATAAGCGGCTGCAAGTCTTCTGCGTTCAATTGACATGGATTCCGGCATAACTAATATAACCTTATACCCTTTAACCGTTCCAACCCATGCTAATCCCACTCCTGTATTTCCCGAAGTCGGTTCTATAATGGTTCCACCGGGTTTAAGAATTCCTCTTTTTTCAGCATCTTCTATCATTGCCAAAGCAATTCTGTCCTTGATACTTCCTCCGGGGTTTTGTTTTTCTAATTTAATATATACTTCATGATCAGGAAATATTTTGGGTAATCTCACATGAGGAGTATTTCCTATGGCTTCTAAAATGCTATTTATTTTCATGACAATATGCTTTTGAAATTTTATGGTTATTATATGTTTTAAATTACGTAATTAATAGGTTCTTTAAAATCCTTCACGGTTTTAATTTTCATTTCCGAAGAATAATACACCAATGTGTAAGGAAGTATGGATTTTGTTATCCATACATTACCTCCGATAATCGAATCATGGCCTATAACTGTATCTCCTCCTAAAATGGTAGCTCCTGCATAAATCACCACATTATCTTCAACGGTAGGATGTCTTTTAACTTTAGACAGATTCTTGGTTACATACAAAGCTCCTAAAGTTACTCCCTGATATATTTTAACATTGTTTCCGATAATGGTTGTTTCTCCAATGACTGTTCCCGTACCGTGATCTAAAAAAAAACTCTCTCCTATTTGTGCTCCGGGATGTATATCTATACCTACTTTAGCATGTGCATATTCAGAAAAAATACGAGGAATTATAGGAACCTCCAACCTGTGAAATTCATGGGCAATACGATAAGCTGCCAACGCAAAAAAACCGGGATATGCCAATACGACTTCTTCCAATGAGTCTGCTGCCGGATCATTCTTATAAAAGGCATTTGCATCCTTATATAATGCTTCCTGAATCGAAGGTATTTTATCAAAAAAAGTATTTACTATTGATTCTGCAGCCTTAGTATTAATAATTTTGGAAATATTTTCCAATAAGATATTATAAACGGTTGTAAGTTCTTGCTCTATTTTACGTCGATTTTTTCTCTCACAGACCGGAAACATTTTGGAAAATAGTATTTTTACTACCTGCTCTAATTCTTTTTTATTTATAGGTAAACAGATTGGATGAAGTTCTAATCGATCAATAAGTTCATTTATTTTCTTTTTCATGACTATTTTTGGATTATAGTTGATTTATGAAAGAGAACCTTAAATAAATCTTTGCTATCCTATTATTGCGATAAACAAATCTATAAAAATATTTTAAAACCTATTTTATTTTTTTATAATATTTAATTATTGTCAAATAATAGACCAATATATTTTATAAATAAAATATAAAATAAGATTTAATGTGTAAATATCCACTATTTTACGTTTAAAAAATTATTTTCTTTACATTTTAAACTCTTTCAATTAAAATTTTATCTAAAATAAAAAAAGGCCTATTTCACATGAAATAGGCCTTTTTATTTAAAAGATATTGTTATCTTATTTTAATAAGTCTTTCATTTTTTGTTGTTCTTCTCCTGCTAAATATTCATCTACAAGAATCTTTCCGCTATGTTCGTCCAGAATAATTTTTTTTCTGGAAGCAATTTCAACTTGTTTTTGAGGAGGAACGGTAAAGAATGATCCTACTACAGCACCACGATCAATGCTGGTTATAGCTAAACCATTTTTAGAACTTTTTCTAATACGACGATAGCTATTTAATAATCTTTCGTCAATTTTAGAAGCAAATTCTTCCGATTTTTCCAATAAGAAATTTTCTTCTTTTTCAGTTTCTTTTATCAAATTAGATAATTCGGAATTTTTAAATTTAAGGTGTTCTTGGAAATTAGATAATTTGGTACGTTGTTCTTCTATCTGCGTTTTTTTAAACTCAATTTTAGCATTAATTTCTTTTATTTTTTTATTTTGTAATTGAATTTCCAATTCTTGATACTCAATTTCTTTTGTTAATGCTTCAAATTCACGATTGTTACGTACATTATCTTGCTGTACTTTATATTTTTTTATTTGAGCTTCTGAATTTTTGTTTAATTCATTTTTTACTTTAATCTCATTATTCAGATGAACTACTTCATCTTCCATTTTCCCTATTCGTTTCTCCAATCCGGCTATATCGTTTTCTAAATCTTCCACTTCAATAGGTAATTCTCCTCTTAAGTTTCTCAATTCATCCAGGCGGGAATCTATGATTTGTAAATCATATAATGCTCTCAACTTTTCTTCAACAGTAGTATTATCTGCTTTTTTCTTTATCATAGGGTTGATTATAATTATTTTTGGAATTTATGTTTTTATATCTTATTAAAGTTTACAAAGTTACTAAATTTTATAATATGTTTCAATAGCATGAGGTATTTGCTTAACGAACATTCATTGGTTAGTTAAATTATTAATTTATTATTTAATATAGTTTCTTTATATTAAAAATATCCTTAAGGAAAAAAATTAGTCTTTTAGCATCTATTATTTACAATATAGTTGATTAATCTTGTAATATCATATTTTATGATAGATCTAAATTAATTGTCACAATTTTATAAAAAGGAGTTTTAAAACTCAACTATTATTTAAAGTAATAGTTTATCGGATTTGTATTTATTTCAGAGAGTAAAATATCGATATTATTTAATTTTTCACGTAAATAATTATGCAATAAATTTTTAGTGAACTGCTCGCTTTCATAATGTCCTATATCTGCCAGAAGAATTTTTCCTTCTGCTTGGAAAAATTCATGATATTTTATATCTGCCGTCACAAAAACATCTGCTCCGGCATTTAACGCATTTTTTATTGCAAAGCTACCTGCTCCCCCTAGAACTGCTACCTTTTTGACTTGTTTATTTTTTAAATTGGAATGGCGAATACATGAGGTAGGCAAATTTTCTTTAAGATATGATAAGAATTGTTCTTGAGATAATGAGGTTTCCAATTCTCCTATTCTACCCATACCTAATTCTTGATTTACATTATCTAAAGTGAAAATTTCATAAGCAATTTCTTCGTAAGGATGAGATCTTCGTAATGCTTCTAAAACGGTTGCTTGTTTAAAATCCTCAAATATTACACTAATCAATACCTCTTGTACTTCTTCAATTACGTTTTTTTTGCCAATAAAAGGATTAGAATTTTCTGTTGGTAAAAATGTGCCGGTTCCTTCAACTCTAAAACTGCAATTTTTATAATTCCCTACTTCTCCTGCCCCGGCTTTAAATAATGCTTGTTGTACTTGGGTAAAATGCGTCAAAGGTACAAATGTTTGCAGCTTTTTAATGCTTTTAATTTTAGGAATTAACGGTTTACTGTTTTTAATATGTAAACGCTTACATATTTCATAATTAACTCCTTCTTTAGCTATATCTAAATTCGTATGAATGGCATAGATTGCTATATCATTTTTGATGGCTTTAATAACTGCTTTTTCAACGTAATTTTTACCGGTAATTGATTTCATACCCGAAAAAATTATGGGATGAAAGGTAACAATCATATTGCAATTTTTTTGAATTGCTTCGTCTACTACTTCATCTAAACAATCCAGGGTTATTAAAATGCTTGATATTTCAGCTTGAAGGTCTCCAACTAATAAACCAACATTATCAAAGTTTTCTGCATTGGACTCAGGCGCCAGTTGTTTTAAAAGTTCTGCAACATCTGCTACTTTCATATTTAAATAATTTTTCTTATCAAAGATAAGATAAGAAATAAAATAAGCCAAGAATTTAAGCAATAAAAAAACTGTCAGTTAAACTGACAGTTTTTTGTATTGTATTTACTTTTTACAAGTATATTATTCTTCTGCAGCAACTCCATCGGAAACTACATCAAAGGAATAGTCATACTCAACGGTTCTGTGTAAACGAATTTTTGCAGTATATTTTCCTAATCTTTTAATAGTATTTCCAGGAATTTTGATGTATTTTTTATCTACATTAACTCCGGCTTTTGCTAATGCTTCTGCTAAGTCAGAATTGTTAATAGAACCGAACAATTTATCTCCGGCACCTACTTTTGCAGGAATAGAAACTACTACTTCTTTTAATTTTGCAACGATATCGTTAGCTGCTTTAACTTGAGCTGCTTCTTCTGCTTCTCTTTCTTTTAAAGTAGCTTCTAATGCTGCTTTATTTTTAGGAGTTGCTAATAAAGCAAATCCTTTAGGTATTAAAAAGTTACGAGCATAACCCGGTTTTACGCTAACCACGTCAAACTCTAGTCCTAAATTTTCAACGTCTTGTTTAAGAATTACTTCCATGATCTCTTTTTTTCTTTAAATTAAGGTTTTAATTGATCTCCAACATATGGCAATAATGCTAAATGTCTTGCTCTTTTAATTGCTTGAGATACTTTTCTTTGAAATTTTAAAGATGTTCCGGTAAGTCTTCTTGGAAGGATTTTACCTTGCTCATTCACAAATTTCAATAAGAAATCAGGATCTTTATAATCAACGTATTTTATACCGTATTTTTTAAAACGGCAATATTTTTTTTCTGTCTTAGTCTCAATATCTAATTGACTTAAGAATTTTACTTCACTGACATTTCCTCCTGCTGCCTGTTTTGCTAATTCATCAATTGCCATGTCTTATTTTTTTAATGATTTAACTTTTTCTTCTCTTTTTCTAGCCCATTCTACCCCGTGCTTGTCTAATTTCACAGTTAAGAATCTTAATACTCTTTCATCTCTCTTGAATGCTAATTCTAATGTATTAACAATTTCTCCGGGAGCTTGAAACTCAATCAGATTGTAAAATCCATTTCTTTTAAGTTGAATTGGATATGCTAATTTTTTTAATCCCCAGTTTTCCTGGTTTACAATAGTTGCATTGTTTTCTTTGAGTAAAGCCTCAAATGATTTAACTGCTTCCTCTACCTGAGAATCAGACAGAACGGGAGTTAAAATGAAAACAGTTTCGTAATGATTCATAGATCAAAATTTTTTAATTATTTTTTTCGAAGTGCAAATATATAGATTTTTATTGGTTTTGCAAAATGAAATCTACATATATGGATTGAAAAAAGTGATACCTATTAGAGTTAGCTAATTTCATTATATTTTCTCAATTGGTTAATTAAACCATATTCAACCTTCTTACTCTATATATAAATAAATTGCCTCTTTAATAAGTTCTTTTTCCACAGAAATATCATAAACTGCTTGTCCTATTTTTTCCAACAAAACAAATTTAATTTCCCGATTCACATTTTTTTTATCGTTTTGCATGAATGAAAAAATATCATCAAAATAGTCTTTCTTCAAATTTAATTTAGGATACAAGGAGGAAATATATAGCTTAATCTCTTCGTATTCGGGATAAGAAAGAAAGCCTTTTTTCATGGAAATATAACTTTCTACAATCATTCCCATGGCTACCCCTTCTCCATGCAAAATAGGGGTGTTATTTTCTAAAAAGAAACTTTCTACTGCATGACCTACGGTATGACCAAAATTTAATATTTTCCTTAATCCTGATTCGGTAAAATCATTTGAAACTACTTTCTTTTTTATTTCAATACTAGTTTTTATCAATGGTTCTAAATAATCCGGATTACGATCATCTAAGCGAATTATTTCTTCCCAGTATTTTTTATCTGCAATTAGTCCGTGCTTAATAATTTCTGCAAAACCGCTTAAAATTTGCTCGGTAGGAAGTGTAGTAAGGAAACCAACATCTACATGGACTAATTGAGGTAAAACAAAGTTACCAATTTGATTTTTATGACTGCCTAAATCAACGCCCGTTTTTCCTCCAATGGAAGCATCCACCATTGCTAAAAGTGTGGTTGGAATATTTATGAAAGGAATTCCTCTCTTGTAACAGTTTGCTACAAATCCTCCCATATCCGTAAGTACTCCCCCTCCAACATTTATCAGCAAGGCTTTTCTATCTATTTTGAGTTCTGTTAAAGCCTCCCATAAATTTATACATATATATAAATTTTTATTATGTTCTCCTGAATCAATTTCCAAAATTTCAATTTCAGCAGAACTTTCAATTTCAGTAATAATTTTTGGGTAGCATAGCTCATGCGTATTTTCATCCACCAAAAAAACTATTTTGGAAGGTTGATAGCTTTGAATATACTTATTGATTTCTTTGATTCCTTCGACTCCGTAATATATAGGATTTATAAAATTCATAACTCGTTATGATTGGCTTATTAGTTAGTCATTTCTTCGATTATTTCCTAAAAATATCATGACGAAATAAATTAATTGAGCTAAAGACCCGGCAGCTGATACTAAATAAGTTCTTGCTGCCCATTTCAAAGCATCTTTACATTCATCATATTCACCGGGTTGAACGACATGATTATTTTCTAACCATTTTAATGCTCTGTTACTGGCATCATATTCTACCGGTAAGGTGATAAATGCAAAAAGGGTAGTTATGGCAAATAAACCTATTCCAACTCCTAATACAATCGTATTTCCTGAAAACACCATAATTGCTAACCCTGCTAATAACACCCATTGTAGAAATTTAGAACTAATACTAACTATGGGAACTAATTGGGAACGTAATTGTAACATGGAATATCCAACGGCATGCTGTACGGCATGTCCGCATTCATGAGCAGCAACCGCTGCTGCGGCTGTAGACCGCTGGTTATAAACACCTTCAGATAAATTAACGGTTTTATTTACCGGATTGTAATGATCTGTTAACATTCCGGGAGTTGATGTAACTTTAACATCGGTTATTCCATTATCTCGTAACATCTTTTCTGCAATTTCTTTTCCGCTCAACCCATTAGATAACCTTGTTTTGGAGTATTTTTCAAATTTTGATTTTAATTGTCCTTGGACAATCGTACTTACTATGAAAATAATTGCTGTTATTAATAAATAAATGGGATCGTTTACCATAATTGTTTAAATTCTTTATAGACTTATTATTCTTGTAAATTTTAAAATTAATTTATACTAAGTATATTTGCTAAAATTATAACTTTTTAGTTGTAAAACCAAAAAGACTTGTAAATCTAACAGTACATGAACAAAATTAGTATTAACGAGGTTGTCACGAAATCAGATTTAAAAAATTTTGTAACATTTCCAACTAAACTCTATAAGAATAACCCTTATTATGTACCGGCGCTAATTTCTGAAGAAATGGCAATTTTCGACGAAACTAAAAATCCTGTTTTTGAATTTTCAACATGTAAAAAATTTCTTGCCTACAGGGATAATGAAATCGTTGGAAGAATTGCTTTGATTATCAATAAAAATGAGGAAAAATTTTCCGGTATAAAGAAACTACGATTCGGTTGGTTTGATGTTATAGATGATCTTGAAGTTACCAAAAGACTTTTAGATAAAGCTTATGAAATGGCTGAGGAAAAGGGTATTCAACGAGTTGAAGGACCTGTTGGTTTTACTAACCTTGATAAGGCGGGATTTTTAAGTAAAGGATATGATAAATTAGCAACTATGATTGGTATTTATAATTTTCCTTATTATCATGATCATTTTAAAAAATTAGGTTTTACTGAAGCTAATGAATGGGTTGAATTTTACATTGAAGTAGTTAAAGAATTACCGGATAAAGTCATTCGGTTCTCCGACTTATTAAAGCAAAAATATAAACTAAAATCTTTACAGTTTAAAACGAAAGATGAATTAATTGAGCGAGCGGATGAAATTTTTAAATTGTTAGAAGATACCTACAAGGTTTTACCTACTTATGTTCCCTTTTCAGATAAGCAAATACAATATTATAAGGAAAAATACATTCCATTTATAAATAAGGATTATGTAATCTGTATTGCAGATGAAAGTAATAATTTAGTGGGTTTTGCCATAACCATGCCTTCCTATTCCGTAGCATTACAAAAAGCGAAAGGGAAATTATTTCCATTCGGATGGTATCATTTACTTAGAGCTTCCAAAAATAATGAATGGGCTAATTTTTATTTGATAGGAATCCATCCCGATTATCAAAAGAAAGGAATTACTGCTATCGTATTGAAAGAATTCTTTGATTTATTTAACAATAAAGGTGTTAAATATTTGGAAACTAATCCTGAATTAGCAGATAATAAAAGTATTCAATTATTATGGAAGGATTATAATCCTATTAATCATAAAAGAAGAAAAACATATTATAAAGAAATATAATATTTTGAATTCATTTGAAATTTTACCAAAGGTAATTCTGAATTATAATAATTATGAAAGATTATTAACGTTTACGGATCAATTAAGCTCGTAATATATCTTTATCTTTTTTGGGATAAATAGTTTTCGGATTATATACTGATACAAAATATTAATATAGTAGATGAGATTATAAAATAAAAAAACAGTTCGAAACGTACGCTTCGAACTGTAAATTATACTTAAAAATATTTGACAATTATTCTGCCTTAATATCATTTACAATACTGGCATGTAGAAATTCTCTGTTCATTCTGGCTATATTTTCAAGAGAAATTCCTTTAGGACACTCAACCTCACAAGCTCCTGTATTGGTACAGTTACCAAATCCTTCTTCATCCATTTTTCTAACCATATTTAATACCCTGCGGGTAGCTTCTATTTTACCTTGAGGTAATAATGCATATTGAGAAACTTTAGCAGAAACAAACAACATGGCTGATCCATTTTTACAAGTAGCCACACAAGCTCCACAACCAATGCAAGCGGCTGCAGCAAATGCTTTATCTGCTTTTTCTTTTTCAATTGGTATCGCATTAGCATCAATTGTATTTCCTGAAGTATTCACAGAAACAAATCCTCCGGCATGTTGAATTCTGTCAAATGCAGTTCTATCAACAATTAAATCTTTAATTACAGGAAAAGCTGCTGATCTCCAAGGTTCAATAACAATAGTGTCACCATCATTAAACATTCTCATGTGTAATTGACAAGTGGTTATTCCTCGATCCGGACCATGAGCCCTTCCATTTATATATAGTGAACACATTCCGCATATTCCTTCACGACAATCATGATCGAATGCAACGGGTTCTTTATCTTGTTCTACTAATTGCTCATTTAGCATATCTAACATTTCTAAAAATGAACTTTCAGTAGATACTCCTTCTAATTTATATTCTTCAAATTTTCCTTTTTGTCCCCTACCTGCTTGTTTCCAAACTTTTAGTGTTAGGTTTAATAATTTTCCTGCCATTTTTTTATTTTTATTTACAGGTTATTTATAATTTCTTGCTGCTATTTTAATGTATTTGTAATTTAGATCTTCCTTATGCAGAATTTCTTTATTTAAATCTTCACCATTATACTCCCAAACGGCTACATAAGAATATTCTTCATCATTACGCAGCGTTTCACCGTCTTCTGTTTGGTATTCAATTCGGAAATGTCCTCCGCATGATTCATTTCTATTTAATGCATCCATGGCCATCAATTGACCTAATTCTAGGAAATCTGCCACTCTACCCGCTTTTTCAAGTTCCATATTAATCGTATTATCGGAACCCGGTACTTTAACATCTCTCCAAAATTCTTTTCTGATTTCTTCTATTTCAGAGATTGCTTCTTTTAATCCTTTTTCATCTCGAGCCATACCTACTTTGTTCCACATGACACGACCTAATTTTTTATGGAAATAATCAACGGTTTTAGTTCCTTTATTGGTTAGAAAATGTTGAATTCTATCTTTGACTTGTTTTTCAGCTTCTACGAATTCCGGTAAGTCTGTTGATATCGGTCCGGTACGTATATCATCAGCTAAATAGTCAGCAATAGTATACGGCAAAACAAAATACCCATCGGCTAACCCTTGCATTAAGGCTGACGCTCCTAAGCGGTTAGCTCCATGATCAGAGAAATTAGCTTCACCCGTTACAAAACAACCCGGAATGGTACTCATTAGGTTATAATCAACCCAAATTCCTCCCATAGTATAGTGCACTGCAGGATATATTTTCATTGGAGTTTCATATGGATTATCACCTGTAATTTTTTCATACATGGTAAATAAGTTTCCATATTTTTCTTCAACTACTTTTTTTCCTAATTTAATAATTTCTTCTTGTGATGGATTGTGAATATCCAGCTCATTTGCTTTTTCTTTACCGTATTTTACAAAAGATGAAGAAAAATCCAAATAAACTCCTTCTCCGGTAGCATTATTTTCGATTCCGTATCCTGCATCACATCGTTCTTTTGCTGCACGTGAAGCCACATCTCTTGGAACTAAATTTCCAAATGCCGGATATCTTCTTTCCAAATAGTAATCCCTGTCTTCTTCAGCTATTTCAGTCGGTTTCAATTTTCCTGCACGTATAGCTTGTGAATCTTCAATTTTTTTAGGTACCCAAATTCTTCCGTCATTTCTTAAAGATTCTGACATTAAGGTTAATTTGGATTGTTGATCTCCATGAACCGGAATACATGTCGGGTGAATTTGTGTAAAACAAGGATTACCAAAGGCTGCCCCTTTTTTATGTATTTTCCAAACTGCTGTTCCATTGGATCCCATGGCGTTGGTTGATAAGAAAAATACATTTCCGTATCCTCCTGAACCAATAACAACCGCATGAGCAGAGTGTCTTTGTATTTCTCCGGTAACCAGATCTCTGGCTATAATTCCTCTAGCTTTTCCATCAACCACTACCAGATCAAGCATTTCATGTCTATTAAACATTTGTAAACGCCCTTTACCTATTTGTCTGTTCATTGCGGAATAAGCACCTAGTAATAGTTGCTGTCCGGTTTGTCCTGCTGCATAAAAGGTTCTTTGTACCTGTGTACCCCCGAATGATCGGTTATCTAATAGTCCTCCATATTCTCGTGCAAAAGGTACTCCTTGTGCCACACACTGGTCTATGATTGAATTGGAAACTTCAGCTAATCTGTATACGTTTGCTTCTCTCGCTCTATAATCTCCTCCTTTAATTGTATCATAAAATAATCTGTAAACGCTGTCGCCATCATTTTGATAATTTTTAGCTGCATTGATCCCTCCTTGAGCTGCAATGGAGTGCGCACGTCGCGGGGAATCTTGATAACAGAAAGCTTTTACATTATACCCCATCTCTGCTAACGATGCTGCTGCTGCACCTCCCGCTAATCCCGTACCTATTACAATTATATCTATTTTTCCTCGGTTATTGGGCGCAACCAAACGCATATGATCTTTATGATTTTTCCATTTTTCATGGATATCTCCTTCCGGTATTTTTGATTCTAATTTTATACCCATAATAGTATTTTCTTAAAATAATTTAAATTAAACCATTGCCTTTGAAGTAAAAATAAATTGCAATTGCGGCAAATCCAACTGCGATAAATATAAAATATGCTTTTCCCAGTATTTTAATAACAGGAGTATAAATTTTATGATTAAATCCAACTGACTGGAAAGAAGATGCAAATCCGTGACTTAAATGCAATCCTAAAAATATAAAAGCCAAGACGTATATTAAGGTATATACTGGACTTTTAAATAATTCTGTCACTAATAAATAATCATCTCCTACCGTACCGAATTTAATGGGAACAAAATAATTATAAAGGTGTAATAATAAAAATATTAAAATTAACAACCCTGTATAAATCATAGTTCTTGAATTAAAAGGAGTGTTTGCTGAAAACTGATTTACGGCATAACGTTCTTTTCCTCTTGCTTTTTGATTTCTGGAGGTTAATATAATACCTAAGAAGATGTGATAGATAAAGCCAAAAGCCAGTACATATTGCATGATCTGGATTAAGGGATTAGTTGCCATAAAATGTGACGCCTGATTAAAAATCACTTCTTCTTTAGGCAATAATTTTCCTTCATTATCTGTATTACCTGCAAATAGAGTTAAATTTATTCCTAAATGCACCAGTAAAAAAATCATGAGAAAAAAGCCTGTTAAAGCCATCATAAACTTTCTTCCTATGGAGGAAGAGTAAAATCTTGTCATAATACTTTAATGTTTAATTTTGGAATACAAATTTAAAAAACGTCTAACCCTGTGTGTTATGACTTATATCACCTTTCGTTCTTTTAGAATGCATCTAAATAACTTATTTCATCCGTATATAATTGTATATAAAAACAAAAAAACTATCTCTTTCTAAAAGAGATAGTTTTACTATTATTGTAAATAATTATAAAATTATTGTGGCAATCTGAATGCTACGGGTACTCTAAAATAAGATCTTACCGGTTGATTATTTACTTTGGCCGGAGTCCACATTTTACTGGTTTTCTTAATAGCTGCAATAGCTACTTCATCTAACCCGTCACCCAATTTTTTACCGGCAACCTGAACATCGGTTACGCTACCGTCTTTTTCTACCACGAAACGTACGGTTATTTTCCCTTCAGTTCCATTATCTATTGCTCGATCTGTATATTCCATATAACGAGCAATAAATTTACTTACTTCTTTCAATCCTCCTCCTTTAAATTCGGCTTCTTGATCTACTTGAGTAAATACTTTGTTAGGATCTGCTGGAGGGATTGGCGGTGGTGGTGCCGGAGGTACATCATTTTTAGGTCCATGAGATATGGCTGCATCTGTTGTATTTTTTCCCTCTTTATCTTCTAATCCAATTGCCTTGTCTTTGGTATCTTGAACTTTAGGAACGGTTTCTTCTTTAACCACAACCTTTTTAGGTTCAGGGATAACCATTTTTACTTGGGCCACTTCATCTTGCTGTACGGGTGGTGGCGGTGGCGGTTCATCTTTAGGTTCAAAGATTTCTTCTTTTTCCTCTTCAGGAGTTTGTATATCCGTTAATTCAATATTTACCGCCTTTTGTACTTCTCCGCTGTTAGCTTGCCATCTGTTATAAAAATATAATAACAAAACGAATGCAATAAAGATAGCCGTTCCTATAATAAATGCTCTTGTCAGATATTTTCTTTCTGTATTTCTTATCCAATAGGCTCCATAGTCTTTATTTTTATGTTCAAAAACTATGTCGTCTAAGGACTTCATATTATTTTCTGCCATTCTTTTAATTTTTCGTTAGTTATTAACTTTTTCTTTATATACTGCTTTTTCTTTTGAAGAAAGCTCTTTAATTCCGTATCGATCAGAATTAGTAATTTCCATTTCATCTAATATATTCACCAAGTTCTTATAACTTGAATCATCGGTAGGTTTTATAATCACAGTGAATTTATTTTGATCTGCTTGTTTCTGAGCTCGTAATATTTCCTTACGTATTCCTTCTTTTGAATAGTCGGATTCCATCAGAGTGGAAGCATTTAAATCCTGTTGTTCCTGTTGATGCCAATATATTTTATCGTCTTTTCCTAAAATTATAGTTAACGAATTCTTTGTTTTAATTTCAGGAATATTAGAAGGGGGGATTTCAACCTTGGGTGGCATGTTTAAATGCATGATATTCGGTTTACTGAACGTGGTTGTAAACATGAAAAATGTAATTAAAAGGAAACCTAAATCACACATCGGTGCCATATCCACATTAAGGTTCATTTTTTTAGCCCTTACCTTTCCATCCCCTTTTCCACTATTACTTGTATCTACGCCTGCTGACATATTTTTCTTTTTCGTTAATGGGTTAATTTAATTACATTATTCCGGTTTACTTTCGGCTGACGTAATTAATTGAAATTTATTCATATTCTTCTCCTGTAATCTAGATAAAAGATTTTTAAATACAGGATATTGCGTATTAACATCACCTTTGATCCCTAAGTCTAATGAATCGCCATTTTTCTTAGCTATTTCTCTAGCTTCAAAAACCCAATCGGTAATTTCAGGTTTTGCACTGTCTGCCGGTATTCCCTGAACTTTTACAGATTCTCTTTGTCCTTCCGGAATATTTAAATATTGCTTAAGACCGGTTATTGATACCCCGAAATCCGTTAATTTTTTAAATTCGCTTTTTTCTCTATCCGTAAAATTGATGCCATACTTCTTTCCCATTGCATCGAGCAATTGAACTTTGTATTTTTCCTCATCCATTGAGAAATAGTATTTTCCATCTGAAGTTATAGATATCTTCATCATTCCATGATCTCTGACTTTAATTTGAGATATAGATGAAGGCGGATCAATGGTTACCGTTTCTTTAGGCTTAAATTGTGTTGTCAAGATAAAGAACGTTAACAGCAACCACGCCAAATCACTCATTGGCGTCATATCTATGTGTATCCCGTGTCTTTTTGGTTTAACTCTTGCCATATTATTTTTTAAGTTTTTAAAATAATTTTTAATCTTATCTTTTTAATTTTCTTTACTCTTTAAAGAAAATTAGAAACTTAATTAATGGTGAGCAGAAAAAGACTGTTGAATACTTAAACCTATTTCATCAATTTTGAAAGTTAAAGTATCTATTCTTGATGTAAAATAGTTATAAGCAATTATAGCAAGTGCTGAAGTACCAATACCTAATGCAGTATTTACTAAGGCTTCAGATATACCTACTGATAAAGCAGCGGCATCCGGAGACCCACCTCCTTCACCTAATGCAAAGAATGCTTTGATCATACCAATTACGGTTCCCATTAAGGCAACTAATGTACCGATTGATGCTATCGTTGCTAAAATAGTCATATTTTTCTCAAGCATTGGCATTTCCAATGAGGTAGCTTCTTCTAATGTTTTGTTTAATGAAACTAATTTTTGTTCTTTATCTAAAGTTGTATCATTAGCTAATGCTCTATATGAAATTAACCCTTCTTTTACTACATTTCCTATAGAACCTTTTTGTTTATCACATAATGAAATGGCATTATTGATATCGTTTTTATCTAATAATACACGGATATCATTTACAAATTTTGTTAAGCTGTCTGTTCCTTCCGCTTTTCCAATGATAAAAAATCTTTCAATTGAAAATACGATAACCATAAGTAAAAAGGAAATCAAAAAAGGAACAATCACACCCCCTTTATGGATAATACCCATAAACGTTTTAGGGTCGCTATCGGTAGTATCACCTTTAAAATTTGAAGGTGCACCTAGTACAAAGTGATAAATGCATTCTCCTATAGCTATTAAAATAATGATCGTAATAAAAGGATTTAATCCTCCTACTCTAGTCTTTGAATTTGTTTGGGTTAATTGTTGTTTTTCCATCTGATATATAAATTAATTTTTTAACTATTCGTAAAAATATCACGTAAAATAAATACAAAAAAATTAACTAAGCAATAATTTTTATCTAAGTTTTACTAGATATTATTAACATTCCTCCTTCATTAATCGAACTATATTTATTTTAAGAATATTGATTTCACAAAAAATCTTAGCAGCCGTTCTTAGTTATATATTATTTTAATAATAAATTCATATTCTAACTGCTTTTGGCACTAATATTTCATAATCTCCGTTATATCTCATTATTTCTCTTACAATGCTTGAACTTATGAAAGATTTTCCGGATGATGTTAAAAAGAATACGGTTTCTACAGATTTTTTTGCCAATGTTCGATTGGTATGTGCTATTGCTTTTTCAAACTCAAAATCTGCTGGATTTCTAAGACCTCTAATAATATAAGGAGCTTTTCTTTTTGCACAATAATCAATTGTAAGCCCATCAAAAGAGTCAACTTCTACATTAGGAAATATTTTAACTGTCTCACGTATCCATTCCATTCTTTTTTCTAAGGGAAACATATATTGTTTATTGGAATTATTTCCTATGGCAACAATAATTTTATCAAATAATGGGACAGCTCTTTCAATAATATTTGAATGTCCTAAGGTAATTGGATCAAAAGAACCAGGAAATACTGCTACTCTTTCCATGTTTATTTATTTTCAAATCTTTGTAATGCAATTGAAATTTCGTTGTCTAATAATTCCGAAAAATCCAACCCTGCTTGTTTAACTTGTTGTGGAAATATACTGGCCGGTGAGCATCCGGGAGTTGTATTTATTTCTAAGAAATAGGGTGTTCCTTTAACTATTATGAAATCTAATCTTGAAAACCCGGTCATATCTAAAGATCTGTATATGTGGGCCGCAGCCTCTCTTATTCGTTTATCTTCTTCTTCTGAAATAGGAGCGGGAGTTATTTCTTCTGATGCTCCCAAATATTTGGCTTCGTAATCAAAAAATTCATTTTTGGAAATTATTTCGGTTGTATTTACTACAACCACTTCTCCTTGATTTTTAAATACTCCTACTTGAACTTCTCTTCCTTCTAAATAACTTTCTACTAATACGGCTTTATCTTCTTTAAATGCAAAATCTAAGGCTGTTAAGAAATCTTCCTTTTTTTTCACTTTTGATACTCCTAAACTTGATCCCGACTGATTGGGTTTAACAAAACAAGGTAAACCTACTTCTTTAATAATCGAATCAACATCTATATGATCTCCTTGATTTAAATAAACTGAGTTGGCTACCGAAACATTAAATTTTTTAAGTACGGATAAAGTATCTCTTTTGTTAAATGTTAATGCAGAATTATAAAAAGAGCATCCTGAATAGGGAATATTCAGCAATTCCCAATATGCCTGCATCAATCCGTTTTCACCCGGATTTCCATGTATTGTATTTAACAACACATCAAAATGGATTTTTTTTTCATTTAACTGAAAACTAAAATCTCCTTTATTTATAGGATATGATTGATCATTTATAATGACATTCCATCCGTCTTTTAAAATGGTTATTTTAAAGACAGTATATTTTGATTTATTTATTTGAGAATAAAAATAATCACCGCTTTTTAAAGAAACGTTACTTTCTTCAGAATAGCCTCCCATTACAATTCCGACTGTCATCATAAAATTTCAATTATTATAATAGTAATTAATTATTTATTGTTATTTAGAGTTAGAACGTACAAAATTAAACATATTTTTAACTAATAAACCATAATATTTTTATTATTTATATATTTGCTTTGTAAAATGTAAGTATGAAATTCTTAAAACTGTTAGGATCTTGGCAATTTTGGGTCAGCATTATTCTAGCTATAGTAATATTTTTTGGACTTTTACAAGGAACCTTTCTATGGTTGAATGCTTACACAAATCACGGTGTTCAAGTGGAAGTTCCTAATTTAAATAATTTAACTCTGGATCAAGCAGTAGTTAAGCTTGAAGATAATGACTTGGAATATGAGATTGATACTTCTAAGTATGATCCTAAATATAAATCATATCAAATTTTAGATATATATCCTCTAATAGGTTCGCATGTTAAAAAAGGCAGAAGAATATTTATTCGAGCCAATGCCAAAACATGGAAACCTGTAACGGTACCCAATGTTATCGGAAAATACAAATACTTAGCTTTCAGTCAATTAGATTTAGTCGGATTAAAAGTTACC
Source organism: Apibacter sp. B3546 (assembly GCF_009827885.1). Classification (NCBI taxonomy): domain Bacteria; kingdom Pseudomonadati; phylum Bacteroidota; class Flavobacteriia; order Flavobacteriales; family Weeksellaceae; genus Apibacter; species Apibacter sp. B3546. Next base: position 214,563 of record NZ_WINW01000002.1, read on the forward strand.
GATACGATTTATGAACCAAGTTTGGCAACAAATACGGTTCTAAAATTATTATATAAAGGTAAAGAAGTACAACCGGGTTTAACGTTACCCCGTTTTTCTCCTTTAACTATTGTATTAGCAAAAAGCCTTGCCAAAAATGTTTCCGTACCTAATTTTATTGGTTTAAATGAAGAAACAGCCAAGAAACTGATTACAGAAAACCTGTTTTCAATTGGTAATATAACCTATGATGATCCTGCCAAAACAGAAAACAATCGTGTTTATTATCAAGTGCCTGCTCCTTCATTTATTTATGATCAAGGTCAACCCATAGATTTATATCTTAGTGATAAACCTTTGAGTAGTTTACGAGAAAAGATCAGAGAATTGGATCAAACATTTAACATTCATAAATATTCCGATTCTTTGAACTCTGTTAATTATTCTCATGATATTAGTAAATCTTCTAACCATCATCAAAATATTCCTTCTTCTAACGAAACTATTAACACTACTAATAATAATTCTAACATTCAAGATAATTCGGCTCAACCTGTTCATCTTCCAAAAGATGATGCTCCGAAAAAACCTAAGAGAGTAATATTGGAATAGTTAGGATAGATTTATAAATATTATGGAAAAGCAAGATATATTAGATACTGATCAGAATAATGATGCGGATGAATTATATGAACATTTTAAAATCACTGTAGACAAAGGTCAAGGTTCCGTACGTATTGATAAATATCTTGTAAATTTAATAGAAAATTCTACAAGAAATAAAATTCAAAAGGCTGCTCTTGCCGGTAATGTTTTAGTTAATAATATACCTGTAAAATCTAACTATAAGGTTAAGCCTAATGATATCGTGTCCATTGTTTTAGCACATCCTCCTCGTGATACGAGTATTTTTCCCCAAAATATTCCTATAGATATTATCTATGAAGATGAAGATTTGTTGGTGGTTAATAAGAAAGCCGGCATGGTGGTTCATCCCGGATTTGGAAATTTTGAAGGCACCCTAGTTAATGCTTTGGCTTACCATTTTAGTACTCTCCCCTATTTTCAAACAGACTTAGACAAGCGTCCCGGACTAGTTCACAGGATTGATAAAGATACTTCGGGATTATTGGTAATTGCTAAAAATGAATTTGCGATGAATCATTTAGCTAAGCAATTTTTTAATAAGACTACTAAAAGGGTATATAATGCATTAGTTTGGGGTAATTTTGAGGAAGATGAAGGAACAATAAACGGTCATATAGGACGCGATTTGAAAGACCGTATGCAAATGGCTGTTTTTCCTGATGGTTCTCATGGTAAACATGCGGTAACCCATTACAAGGTTTTAGAAAGATTCCGTTATGTTACATTGGTTGAATGTCAACTTGAGACCGGAAGAACTCACCAAATTAGGGCCCATATGAAATACTTAGGGCATATTCTTTTTAATGATGAAAGATACGGAGGAAACATTGTTCTTAAAGGAACTACTTTCACAAAATATAAACAATTTGTTGAAAATTGCTTTCAAGTTCTTCCGCGACAAGCTTTGCATGCTCGTACCTTAGGTTTCGTTCATCCTAGAACAAAAAAAGAAATGTTTTTTGAAACTGAATTACCTGAAGATATGAAACAGGTGATAGAAAAATGGAGATCTTATATTCATTTCAATACACCGCAATAAATTTTAGGTAAATTGTTAAATTGGTATTTTTAAATCATTTTCATAAAAATTATAAGTGTTTTTATACAATTTTACATCTTTTAATTAGTATATATTTTATATAAATAATCATTTTTTATTGGAAAGTAATTTCTTTTCAACCTTTTATAAAAGTGATCTATCGGTAATTTCTATGGATCATAAATATATACTAAATTTGTAAAAAAGATTCCTCATGAAAAACAGCTTATATTCAATTCCTAAAATAAAAAATACAACTACTAATAATTTCACTTTAATTGCAGGACCTTGTATTATTGAAGGTGAGCAAATGGCTATGGATATTGCCGGAAAAATTGTTGAAATTACTGATAAATTAGGTATTCCTTATATCTTTAAAGGTTCTTTCAAAAAGGCAAATCGATCAAGAGTTGACAGCTTCACCACGATTGGAGAGCAAAAATCTTTAGAAATATTAAAAAAAGTTGGTGATACGTTTTCAATACCCACCACTACCGATATTCATGAAAACGAACATGCTCAATGGGCTGCAAAATATGTGGATGTATTACAAATTCCTGCTTTTTTGGTTAGACAAACCGATTTGTTAGTTGCGGCTGCAAAAACCGGAAAGTATATTACCTTAAAAAAAGGTCAATTTTTGTCTCCAGAAGCCATGCAATTTGCCGCTCAAAAAATAAAAGATTCAGGAAATTCCAACTATGCAATTATTGATCGAGGAACTTCTTTTGGATATCATGATTTAATTGTAGATTACAGAGGAATACCTACTATGAGGAACTACGCACCTGTAATATTAGATGTTACGCATTCATTACAACAACCCAATCAAACAACCGGTGTAACGGGAGGAAGACCCGATATGATTGAAACTATTGCTAAAGCAGGTATTGCCGTTGGTGCAGATGGAATTTTCATTGAAACTCATCCGAATCCTGAAATTGCCCTTTCCGATGGTGCAAATATGTTAAAACTGGATTTACTGGAAAACTTGTTGCAAAAATTGGTAAAAATACGAAAAGCTATCAGTTAGTATTTGGGTAAAAAATGATTTTAATTTAATACAATATAAATCAATCATTTCATATCTTTTATTGATTATTATTGACTTTGACATTGTTTTTTAATTAATTTTTTATCCTGGGTTTACCATCTTAATAAAATTTAAAATAACTTTATTGGTTTGATTTATAAATACATAATTCAAAGTAATTGAATTATGTAAGTCATATATTTTGTTATCAATAAATTTGCAGTAACGAAACGAAATATGCAAAATAATACTCTTATACAAAAATATAATGTACCCGGTCCCAGATATACCAGTTATCCTACGGTACCCTATTGGGATGAAAAAAATTTTTCTTCTGAAAAATGGATTCAAACGCTACAAAAATCTTTTTTAGAAAGTAATAAAAGAGAAGGCATTAGTTTGTATATTCACCTTCCTTTTTGTGAAAGCTTATGTACTTTTTGTGCGTGCAATAAGCGTATTACTAAACAGCATAATGTTGAGTTAGTATATATAGAAACTCTTTTAAAAGAATGGCAGTTGTATTTAGCTTTACTGCCTGAAAAACCCGTTATAAAAGAATTACATTTAGGAGGTGGAACTCCCTCGTTTTTTTCTCCTGAAAATCTAACGTATTTATTAGAAAATATTTTCTCAAAAGCAGAAATTCATTCGGAAAAAGAATTTAGTTTTGAAGGGCATCCGAATAATACCACCCGTGAACATCTTCAATCCTTATACAATCTAGGATTTAGAAGAGTAAGTTTTGGAGTTCAAGATTACGATCCTAAAGTACAACAAGCGATACATCGTATTCAACCCCTTGAAAACGTTAAAAAAGTAACCGATATTGCTCGTGAAATAGGATATGAAAGTATAAGTCATGATTTAGTCTTTGGTTTGCCTTTTCAAGATTTAAATAAAGTGAAGCATACCATAAAGATGACCGAATTAATGCAACCCGACAGAATTGCATTTTATTCTTATGCTCATGTTCCGTGGATTAAAGGTGTAGGACAAAGGGGTTTCAAAGATGGAGATTTGCCAAGCGGTGAGGAAAAAAGAGAATTGTATGAAAAAGGTAAAGAGTTATTGGAAAATATGGGATATTTTGAAATCGGAATGGATCATTTTTCCTTAAAATCAGATTCTTTGTACCAATCCATGCTAAATAGAAAAATACATAGAAATTTTATGGGATATACCTCCTCTTCCACTCAAGTAATGATCGGATTAGGAGTTTCTTCGATTTCAGATAATTGGTATGCATTTGCTCAAAATGTTAAAACTATAGAAGAATACTACCAAAAAGTTAATAATAAAGAACTTTCAGTGTTTAGAGGGCATATGTTAAGCGAGGAAGATTTGTTTATTAGAAGACACATTCTTAATTTAATGTGTTTGTTGGAAACCCGTTGGGAAGATGGAATTATTCAAAAAAATTATCCTGAAATCATCGAAAGATTACGAGAGTTTGAAGCAGACGGTCTTATTGAATTATCGGAAAATTCTTTAGTTATAAAAGAAAATGGTCGTTCGTTTATTCGTAATATTTGTATGGCTTTTGATCTGAGAATGATGAAAAATGCACCTCAAACCAAATTATTTTCTATGACGGTTTAATCTTGAAATCTTTTGATTTGATTTATTTAATATCTACGTATTTTAAGTAAATATATATAGCATTCAATATTATAGTTAAATTACGTAAAATTTATTTTTAAAGGGCTCATATTTAAGTCCAACATTATACTGTATAGATTAATTATTAAGTATAATTAGTTCCATACTATAAATTAGCAAATAAAATATGCAAAAAATAGCTCACATTAATTAATGTGAGCTTTTACTGTACTATAACTAGATTTGAAAATTATAAGATTATAGTATCGGAATACTACTAATTTTTATTTTATCTATTACTTTTGCCATAATTATTTATGCAAACTAACTATTAATGAAATTTTGCAATAATCAGATAGCTTCAATATATAAAGGTTTGATTTTTCCACGTTACTAAGGAAAAATGAATAAATTTTCATTTAATAAATGCAACTTTTGCATAATTTATTAATTAGATGACAAAAAAGATAAAGGCAAAATTAACTATTATTTTTTCTTAGTTCTGGGTCTAACCCGATCAGTCTCCCTTACTGTAGTCTTAGGATTTTCTTCAGCATATTTTTTAGTGGTGTAGTGTCCAGTTTCGGCATCTCTGTACCTTACTATTTTTTTTTCTTTAGCCATAGTATTAATTTTTGTGATTTATAAGCAAAGATAAAATAATTTTTAAAAATAAAGTATATATTTTCATTTTTTTATCTTCTATTACTTTGAAAATAAAGATATTTATTTTCACTAAATATAGTATTAGATTTAATTTTTAATATAAAATGAAAAAACTGATTATAAGGATAAATACAGATAGAAACATCTATTTTTTTATGAAGGTATAACTTTGAGAATTATTAATTTGAGCATTAGTAACCTCCTATTTAATTTAAAAGATATAAAATTATAGACTATAAAATGATATTAAATAAAACCATCTTAAGTTAAAAATTTAAATCAAAAAAATATTATTTAAACTAAAGTTCATCTTTATTGAGAATATAGAGCGTGGGTTTAACGTGGAAGAGCGAATAATTCATTTCTTCAGCGGTTATATATATTTTGGAATCTGTTACGGCAATACCTTCTGTTTGACCGATAGCAGCAGTTAAACCGATCAAGGTTTGTTTGGATTTACCTTTAAAAAAATTATGATCTTCAAAATCATAAAATTTCCATACATAGGCTGCTTCTTTGGTATATCCTATCAAATATAATGTATCATGGTGTATGTCTGCTCCGGTTATTAAACATTCCGTATTAAAAGTTTCTATCTTTTTTGCAATTTTAGATTTTGATACAGAAGTTAAATCTAATTCGTAATGTGCGGTATAAAAATCACCCCATCGTTTAGTAAATAAATGAAGCTTATTTTTATAATAGATAAATGCTTCGCAATCAAAGTTTGTCTTAAAGTTTCCTTTGTTTTCATAATCTATTTGATCTTCGAACGTAAATTGAAACTGATCTACTATAGTTATTTCTTTTAAATTTGTTGCATTGGTAGGCAAAACTACTTGATATACGGTTAAATTTTTGCGAATGCCTAAATTATTTCCAAAATCACCAATAAAAAGTGTATCTCCTTTACGTGCCAATTCTTCCCAATCAACATTTTTAACTCCTTTGATTTTTATTGTTTCTACTATTTTTCCATCCTGAGTGCTTAATTTATATATTTCGGCTTCTCCTCCGCTGTCGTTACAGGTATATAGGAAATCATTATAAAACTCAAGTGCAGAAGTTTCATTGATTTGAGACGACAATATATATTTTTCGGGATATTCGGATAAGTCTAATATATTTTTCTCTACCTGACTATATAAAACTATTGAAACAAAACAAAAAATAAGTCTAGGTAGTTTCATCATACGTTCTCAGATTTAATGGATAGGATTATTCCTACTTACTTATTAATTCAAATAAATCATTTTTAAATGTTTCAATAGTTTTATTTCTTTCTATAAACTAAAATTTGATAAAAATAGCTAGTCTTATAACTTTTTTAAGCTGTCTTTTAAAATAGTTAATTTTTCCAGTGTATCGGATTGCTTCTTTCTTTCCATTTCGACTACTTTTTGAGGAGCTCCATTCACAAATTTTTCATTAGACAGTTTTGCATTTACGCTTTTTAAAAATCCTTCTAAATAAGCTATATCTTCCAATATTTTTGCTTTTTCTGCTTCTGTATCGATTGTTTGTGTAAAAGGTATGGCAAATTCCAATTTACCAACTAAAAAAGTATATGAAGGCTCATTTTCATTCAGTTGATCCTTTATTTGTGAGATATTAGCTAATTTTTTTATGGTAGCAATATTTTCCAATTTATCGGATGATTTAACTATAAGAGTTAAGGATTCTTTAGGTGAAAGGCCTTTTTCAGAACGGAAATTTCTAATACTTGAAATAATTTCTTTGGTTACTTCAAAATCGGATATAATGGACTCATTATATGCGTTTTCAGAGACTGTTGAAGTAATAATAAGGCTTTCTTGTATTTCTCTTTTTTTAATTGTTTGCCAAATCTCTTCAGAGATAAATGGCATGAATGGATGAAGCAATTTTAACAGGTCTTCTAAAATCGCTATTGTTTCTATATAAGTTTTTTCATCAATATCTTCACCAAACGGGGGTTTAACAGCTTCTAGATACCAAGAGCAATAGTCATCCCAAATGAGTTTATAAATATTCATTAAAGCATCGGAAATTCGATATTTTTCAAAATCTCCATTTATTAAAGTAACTGTTTTAGCTATTTTATTTTTTAGCCAAGATATAGCTTCTTTACTTTCAATGGTTTGAGGTTTTGACGAATCTACATTCCAAGATTGTACTAAACGGAAAGAATTCCAAATTTTATTTGAAAAGTTTCTTCCTTGTAAACATAAATCTTCATCAAACATAAGATCATTTCCGGCAGATGAACTTAATAATACCCCTACTCGTACACCATCTGCTCCGTATTCTTCAATCAATTTTAAAGGATCCGGAGAATTTCCGAGCTGCTTAGACATTTTCCTTCTTAATTTATCTCGTACAATTCCGGTGAAATAAACGTTAGAAAATGGTTTTTCATTTCTGAAAGCATATCCTGCCATTACCATTCTGGCTACCCAGAAAAATATAATATCCGGTCCGGTAACTAAATCTTGGGTAGGATAATAATAATTAATTTCTTTATTGTCCGGTTCATTGATTCCATTGAAAACTGAAATAGGCCATAACCAGGAAGAAAACCAGGTATCTAATACGTCTTCTTCTTGTCGTAAGGTTTCGGGTGTGATGGATGAGTTTTTTTCTTGAGCTAACTTTAGAGCCTCTTCTTTTGTTTCTGCAATTACAAAATCATTTTCGCCTTCTCCATAATAATAAGCAGGTATTCTATGTCCCCACCAAAGCTGACGTGAGATATTCCAATCATGAATGTCTTCCAACCAATTTTTGTAAGTAGTAACGAACTTATCCGGATACAGTTTAAGCTCTTCATTTAATACTACATCAAGAGCCGGTTTAGCAAAATCCTTCATTTTCATAAACCACTGTACCGATATTTTAGGCTCAATAACTGCTCCGGTTCGTTCAGAAGTTCCCACTTTATTTACATAATTTTCTTCTTTTTCAAGAAGATTTTTTTCTTTAAGCTCTTTTGTTATTTCCTTACGAACTATGAATCTGTCTTTTCCTTTATAATGCAATCCATTATCATTTAGAGTTGCATTATCATTAAAAATATCAATGGTAGCTAATTGGTGCTTCTTACCCAAATTATAATCATTCACATCATGAGCAGGCGTTATTTTTAAAACTCCCGTTCCAAACTCCATATCTACATATTCATCCTCAATGACCGGTATTTCTCGGTTACAGATCGGTACTATAATTTTCTTTCCTTTTAAAAATTGATAACGCTCATCACTAGGATTTATACAAAGAGCGGTGTCACCGAATATAGTTTCCGGCCTTGTAGTAGCTACGATTACATAATGGTCTTCATGAGCTACTTTATATCTCAAAAAATATAGTTTTCCGTTATGTTCTTTATAAATTACTTCTTCATCGGATATATTGGTTTTCGCTTCCGGATCCCAATTAATCATCTTGTTCCCTTTATAAATATATCCTCTATTATAAAGATCCACGAAACATTTAATTACTGAATTATATAGATCACCGTCAAGGGTAAATTTTGTACGATCCCAATCACAAGAACAACCTAATTTTTTTAATTGTTCTAATATGATTCCACCATGTGTGTGAGTCCATTCCCATGCATGTTCTAAAAACTTTTCTCTTCCTATGTCAAATTTACTAATTCCCTGTTCTTTTAGCTTGTTAACTACTTTGGCCTCAGTGGCTATGGAAGCATGATCTGTTCCGGGAACCCAGCAAGCATTATATCCCAACATTCGGGCACGTCTTATTAATACATCCTGAATTGTATTATTAAGCATATGACCCATGTGTAATACACCGGTTACATTAGGGGGAGGAATTACAATAGTATACGGTTTTTTCTCATTCGGTTCTGAATGAAAAAAGTGGTTATCCATCCAAAATTTATACCATTTATCTTCAACATTTTTAGGAGAATATTTTGCTGTAATTTCTGACATGAATTCTTATTTTTTGAGAATGACTACAAAGGTAGTATTTTATTAAAATTTTTTAAAAAAATTATATCACTAGATATAAAAATAGGATTTTCATAATTTGAAAATCCTATCGCATTTGCTTTTGTGTCTTATCACTTATCTGATTTTTTAGATAAAGTCATAATTTCCAAAATTAAACTAATTTAAATGACTATTATTCTGTTCGTAAAGCCTCAATCGGTTTTATTTGTACTGCTCTTTGAGCGGGTATAAGTCCAATAAACAAACCTAAACTTACCATTAAAAACAAGGCTGCTAATACGTTCCAAATATTTACAGTTGGATTATAGAACGGAAATTTAGGATTGGCATCGCCCATAAATGAACTCATTCCTATTAAAAGTAATACTCCTAATATGAAACCGAGTAGACCGGAAAATACAGTTAAAAACACACTTTCCATAAGTATTTGTGATCTTATCTCACCCGGTTTGGCACCTAATGCTCTTCGAATACCTATTTCCAGGGTTCTTTCTTTCACCGTTATTAATAAAATATTGGAAATAGCAACTACTCCAGCAAGAATGGTTAATCCTCCCACAAACCAAGTAAGGATTTGCAATCCTTTTAAGAAATTGGTTAATTTTCTAAAGTTCTCAGCAAAATTCCAAGCACCGAAAGCCTTTTCATCTGTGGGGGCTACATCGTATTTTTTTCTTAAAGCTGTTTTGATCTTTTCTTCGACCACATTAACATTGTATTGTGGTTTAATGGAAATTACCATCCAATTTACTTTATCTCCTTGATTGTAGATTTTCTGATAGGTATTAAAAGGAATATATACCACATCTTCCGGTAAAAATCCTGAATTTGGATTTCTGTAAACTCCAACTACTTGAAAATAAATTCCGTTAATTTTGATATATTCACCTATAGCATTTTCTTTATTATTGAATAATTGTTCATAAACCTCTTTACCGATTATCGCAACCTTTTTTTTCTGAACATCATCTTCTTCATTTAGTAATCTTCCTGTAATCAATTGTTTCTTTTGAACTTTGGATACCGAAGCAAAATCACCAAATACGGTGAAATTTTTACTTTTATTTTTTCTGTTTATAACACTTTGTTCTGAGGAAGCAGCATTCCTAGGTACTACAAAATCAATTTCAGGAACTTGTTTTTTCAAATATTCTACATCATCCAAATGTATAGCTAACTCCCTTCCTCTCGGGTATCCTTTATAGGGTTCACCTGTAGATCCACCCCAAAGAAATATACTATTGGTTGCATATCCGTCAAATATTTTATAAAAACCATTTTCAGCGCCTTTAGCAGCTCCTAAAAGAAATACATACAAAAACATTCCCCATGCCACACCGATCATTGTTAAAATGGTGCGCAACTTATTTTTGCTGAGAGTATGGTAAATTTCAACCCATGTTTCTCTATCTAAAATTTGCATTTGTATAAGATATTAAATTTCAATAAATAGTTTAATCTGAACTTAAGGCTTCTATAGGTTTTATTTTTGCAGCTTTTCTTGCCGGAATAAATCCTGCTACCGTACCAAAAGTTATTAAGGATACCGTTGCAAAAATTAATAATTCTTTACTTACCGAAGGATCTACTATAAGATAGGTGGAAAGATTATTACCTATAAAATAAAGAGCCAGACTACCTAAAATAACCCCTGAAATACCGGAAATAACTGTAATGAAAATAGATTCTTGCAAGATAAGCCAAACTATACTGAATGGTTTTGCTCCTAAGGCTTTTCTAATTCCTATTTCTTTTGTTCTTTCTTTTACAATATAAACCATAATATTACTAATACCGATAATTCCGGCCATTATGGTACCAAATCCTATAAACATAACCAAAGAAGAAATCACCGTGAAAAACGAGTAGGTATCTTCCATATTTTGGGCTCTGTTTCGAATAACCAAACCGGTTTTATCTGTGGGTGAAATTTTAAGTTTGGAGCGTAAAGTTCTCTCAATCTCATCCCCTAATTTAACAGCTACGCTAGGTTTCATGTCCGATAGATAAGCAACATCTATCTGGCTTACATGATCTGTACTTTTTTTGAGACTTTGTAAAGTGGATATAGGGATGTAAATTATTCTTTCATCATTATCCCCTCCTTCATCGTAGAATATACCAACAACTTTATAATTGATTCCGCCTATATTTATATATTTACCTAAGGCTTTTTCATTTTTAAAAAGATCTTTTTCTACCAATCGACCTATAACGGCAAATTTAGTTTTGTTTATAATGTCTGATTGATTTAAAAAACGTCCTGATGTAATAATGGCTTTTTCTATATATTGCTTATCCGGGTAAGTTGCCTGAACTGTATAGATTCCTGAAGATGTTCTGTAAGTAACATTTTCAGGCTGTGTGATGGTAGCTGTTTTATACTCTAAATTTTCATCAAATTCTTTCTTTACAAGTTCAAGATCTTCATTTTTAAGAGTAACATCCCTGTTTTGTTGTAAACCTAAATATGCTTCGGTTGCTTTTCCCGGAATAATATTAATTGTACTGGAAGAATCCAATATGAAGGCTTGTGAAAAGCCATTTTTTAAACCATTTCCAAAACCGAAAAGTATAATGAAGATAAATAATCCTAATGATATTGTAAAACCTGAAAGAAAAGTTCTTAATTTATTTTGCTTGATGGAATAAAATATTTCCTGCCAGCGATCTATATTAAACATAGTTAATAAATTATACTAAAACTTCTTGATTAATAAATTCATCCCTTTCAATTATACCATCTTTTAAATGAACTACCCTTTTGCATTGTTTCGCCACATCGGGTTCATGTGTAACTATTAAAATAGTTTTTCCTTCGTTATTAATTTTTTGTAAAAATTTTATTACGTCATAAGTGGTTTGACTGTCAAGTGCTCCTGTAGGTTCATCGGCTAAAATAACTTTAGGATGTGTTACCAATGCGCGAGCAATTGCCACCCTTTGTTTTTGTCCACCCGACAACTCATTAGGCATATGATCTGCTCTATCATCCAATCCTACCCTTTTTAAATATTCCATGGCCCTGGAATTTCTTTGAGAACGTTTTACTTTTTGATAATATAAAGGAAGTGCGACATTTTCAATAGCATTTTTAAAGCTTATCAAGTTAAAGGACTGGAAAACAAAGCCTAAAAATTTATTTCTATAATCTGCTGCTTTTGATTCGCTTAAATCTTTTTCAATTTTAACCCCATCTAATAGATATTCTCCTTCGTCAGCGTAATCCAATATTCCAAGAATATTTAATAAGGTAGATTTACCTGATCCGGAAGATCCCATAATAGCAACCATTTCTCCTTCTCCTATTTCCAGATTAATTCCTTTTAATACATGTAATTTATTATGACCTATGTCATAATACTTATGTATGTTTTTCAATGAAATCATGTCGTTTGCAATTGTAGTTACTAATTTGTATAATTTAACTACTAAATGTTACAGATTACCGCAAAATCGAAACAGTTTATTTAATATATGTTTAACATTCTATATAAACTAAAAATGATCGATAAATTAAATTAAATGTTTAATTATAGCTTTTACTAAAGCAAATTAATTATATCCGTATAAAACTTTAATGAATTTTTGTTTAATCTGTTTTAAAAATTTTTATATACATATATTCTAAATGGTGATAATATAAAGATTTAAAATCTTTTTGTTTTAAAAAAAGTTAATGATTTATCGTTAAAAAATATTCTTCATAAAAAAAGAGATCTTAATATAAGATCTCTTTTTTGTATTCTATTTAATTTTTTTAATTAGAAAGTGAGGAAACTTCAACGGAACTGTCAATTTTTTTAATTAATCCTTGTAAAACCTTTCCCGGACCGGTTTCTGTAAATACCGAACAATTATCTTGTATCATGTTACGAATTATTTTTGTCCAGTTTACCGGAGAGGTCAATTGTTTAATAAGATTTTCTTTTATTTCCTCAATATTGGTAACAGCTTTACTAGTATAATTCTGATATATTGGGACACTGGGTGTATTAAATTTAGTTTTAAGAATAACTTCTTCTAATCTTTTCTCGGCACTTTTCATAAGTGGTGAATGGAAAGCCCCGCTAACGGGTAGCAAAATTGCTCTTTTAGCCCCTTTTTCTTTTAAAGTTTCACAAGCTTGTTTAACTGCCTCTGTGTTTCCTGATATAACCAATTGCCCCGGACAATTATAATTAGCCGGAACTACAATATTATTTTCAGAGGATATCTCCTGACATACCTTTTCGACAGTTTCATCATCTAAACCTATAACCGCTGCCATCGAAGAAGGATTTTCTTCACAAGCTTCTTGCATCGCCAAGGCTCTTTCGTAAACTAATTTTAAACCGTTATCAAAAGACAGGACTCCATTTCCAACTAATGCAGAAAATTCTCCTAAGGAATGCCCTGCTACCATTTCAATTCGGGCATTTTCATTAACTTTAGCAGAAGCGATGGAATAGATAAAAATTGCAGGTTGTGTTACTTTTGTTTGTTTTAGTTGTTCTTCGGTTCCCTTAAACATGATATCAATGATATTAAACCCTAATATATCATTAGCAGAGTTCATCATTTCTTTAATATCAGCTCTGCTCTCATATATTTCTTTTCCCATGCCTGGGAACTGAGAACCCTGTCCGGGAAATACTAATGAATTCATTAATTTTTTTTAATATTAAGTATTTTATTGTTAAATGTAATTTTGTTTGTTCTAAGTTATTTTAATAATTGAATAATTCTAGCTTCTTGATTAACCCAAGCTCCATTTTTATTTATTCTTCTAAAAGAATATTTATTGCTGACTTGTTTACTTTCAGCTTTCATAATTGCGTTAGATAAATTCCCTTTTTCATCAACACGACTCAAAATATCATAGGTTACATCAAAACCGGTAATAGCATATTTATCCGGTATATGACAATATTTTTTCTTATATAAATTCATCATTTTTTGTTCATTAAAACCAAATTCATTTACATAATTTGTATCTAAATATAACAATCCGAAATTTATAAGTTTTTCTTCGTATTTTTTATTATCAAACAAAGAAGAGTAAAATAAAGAAATAGGTTGTACTTGGTTAGTTTCAAAACTAGTTATCGTATCCAAATATTTATTTATTACCGGATCTTGATTTGAAATTAATAGCGCATAAATTTTATTATATTCTTCAGTAACTAAATTCTGATCCGGTTTAATATCTTCTGCATTTTTAGTTAAAATTACTTCAGCATTATTTTTTCTATCTTTAATTAATGATTGAATAAATTGAGCCGTTTTAAAATGTTCCTCATCATATACTATATATATTTTTTCGTTGGAATATTTTTTTAACATTTCATCAGTTACTTTCTCTGCTAATATTTGATCTTTTGTATTATATAAAATTAAATTTTCGTGTTCATCTAGGTCATCGCTGGAAGAAAATGGAGAAATTATCGGAATTTTTTTAATTTTATCTGCTAGGGTTAATAAGTTCGATTTAAATAAAGGGCCTATTATAAGATTGGTATTCGAAAAATCATAGGTATTTACAATTTCTCTGAATTTATTATCATTACTTGTGTCAAATATTTTTACATGAACTCTTTTTCCTCTATTGGACAAAGAATCCAGTGCAAGTTTAACTCCTGAATAAAATTGAGTAGCTATACGTCTTTCCGCATTAACGGACGATTCTCCGGTATGGAAAGGCAAAAATAAAACCACATTTACTCCGTCTTTTCTAAATTCACTATCGGCTTGACTTGATGATTGATCTTTAGCATCATTCTGTAAATCATTTTCAGGTAATTTATTTTTACTTAAGATATCTGATTCCTTATCTTTCTGGTTTTCAATATTTTCTTTTTTATTAGTTTCTATTGGATCATCTTTTGCCGAAATCAACTCTTTTTTATCTTTTATGTTGATTTCTTCTTTTGAATCTGAATTATTTATTTTTAAATCTTCCTGATCCTTTTTATCTTCACTATAAACATGATTATAAGCATTTGAATTTTCCAATGAGGAATTGGCAGGAATTTTTAAAATTTCACCAATTTTGGGACCGTTCTTATCCATAGTCGGATTAAGAGCTATTATGCTTTTAATTGTAGTATGATACTTTTTACTTAATCCGTATAACGTTTGTTTAGGCTCAACGGTAATATAAAAATAATCTAAATTTTGTGAATTTTCTATATTTTGTATGTTATTAA
Organism: Apibacter sp. B3546; assembly: GCF_009827885.1. Classification (NCBI taxonomy): domain Bacteria; kingdom Pseudomonadati; phylum Bacteroidota; class Flavobacteriia; order Flavobacteriales; family Weeksellaceae; genus Apibacter; species Apibacter sp. B3546. The sequence continues at coordinate 229,674 of NZ_WINW01000002.1, forward strand.
CAGTGTTGGACGTTAAATATTCATTCGCTTTAGGTAAAGCTATTTTATCCGGTATAATAAGAATTTCCCCTATCTGAAGCGTACGGCTATTTAATTGAGGATTTACTTTTTTTAAATCATCAATGGAAACATTGTATTTTTTACTTAACCCATAAAGCGTTTCTTTCGCCATAACAGTATGTTTTTGCTGTTGCGAAAGCATCAAGGAACTTATAAATAATAATAGCAGCGTATTAAATTGCTTTTTCATTTCTAAATAACTTTGTTGCAAATGTAATTAAATTATTTATTTCCCTTTTTCTAAATTAAATACTGTTACAATATTTTGAAATTCTTTGATTTCATTATATATTCGAGCTAAAAATTCAGATCCCATTGTGGCATAATAAAATGAAAAATTATAGACCCTTTCCTGCCAACTACCTTCAGGAAATAATTCTTCATATAATTTTTCAAAATTATACACAATTTCTTTATGTTTTAATCTATTTGCTTTATAAAAACGTTTGTTTATTTTTTCCAACCCATTGAGTTGCTTTTTCTTTTGAGCCATAATCATATTTTCCCAACTAGGATCTGTATTGGCAGATTCTTTCAATAAATCATCGAAAATTTCTTTTAAACGATTTTCGTACTTTGCAAAATCAAATATATAGGATGAATTTTGAGTTACTAGGGTATTAATTGTTTGTTCTTTAGGAAGAAATAAATGATTGATATTCAAAGAAAGTTTTTTCATTCTTTTTTCTTGATTGTCATTAATCAATAAAAAGGAATTTCTTGGCACCAATATAGGAAAGGGAATATTTTGTGCAGAAAAATAATCTTTAAGTTCCATCCAATATGCAATTTCTGCATTTCCACCAACATAGGCAACGTTAGGCAATATGACTTCCTGATACACCGGTCTCATTAATGCATTGGGACTGAAATTTTCGGGATGTTTATCTATTTCTTCCAGTATTTCAACTTCACTAAAATTTTTACAGCTTCCTAAAATATAATATTTACCATTGGTTTCATCTATACGGTTTCTTTCTTTATTTTTATGATAAAAAAAATTAATTTTTCTCGGATTTACTTGTATTTTATAATGATTCGATTTTAATTTTTCGATTGTTTTTGAAATGATTTGGAAAGATTTTTTTTCCTTGATGTCATCTTTAATAAAAGGTATAAACAATTTTTTTAAAGATTCTGTATTACCATCTATAAACAATAGACCATATTCTTTAAACAATTCATTAACTAAAATTCGAGTGGCATTTGAAAGATTATCCGCAGTATAATAGGATTTTTCAATAATCTCTCTTAAATCCTTTCCAAAAGGATAATATTTTAATTCTTCATAAAAATCGGATAGGACAGTTTTTAATCCACCGGTTGAAATTTCACCAACATAATCATGATGTTTCTCATTCCAACTTATAAATTCTCTATTAAAATTAAAATGATTTATTTCCTCAAAATCATGATCTTCCGTAGCCATCCAGAAAATTGGAATAAATTTAAATTCCTCTTGTCTTTCATTCATCGTGTCACATAATTTTATTACCTGTAAAATTTTATAGATGAAATATAACGGACCGGTCATTAAATTTAGTTGATGACCTGTTGTGATGGTTATTGAATTCGCTAAACTAAGATTTTTTAGATTGATTGTTTGCTTTTCAGACAATTGTAAATTTTTTAACTGTCGTTGCAATTCATCAATTAACTTTTCCCTGTGTTTATAATTGGAAATTTTTTCTCTAGCCTGTATAAGTAAAGATTCAGGTGATAAATTTCTTCCATAAAAAGATGCGATTTTTTCCTCCTTAGTTATATAATCTTTAATTAATTGAGAATTTCCGGGAATATCGGCAATGTTAATCTGATTTTTCACAATTCAAATTTACAATAAATTTTGTCAGATAAAAACTACACTTTTGTATCTAAATAGTAATGACAAAGATTAAGTTTTTAACCTTATTTACTGTAAATAAAATAATTGTGCCAAACATTTACACTATCTATATTAATATATATTAATTATTAACATTATATTCTTATAAAAGTAAGGTTTGGAAAAGGCAGGAGGATCTAATCTTACTATTTAAGAAAAAGAACGTTCTATGACTTTGGCTGACTAAGAACCTGCGATGATGAATTTTGATGGAAAATGAAATGCTACTTCAAAAATAGATATTTTAACTTTTTTAATACAATTACACACTATATACTTACTTATTTAAAAAACTATCTCTTTAGCCTTAATCATCCTAAAATTACCGGATATATCTTGTTTTAACTCAACGTAATTAAAGTATTCCAAAAACAGTTGTCTGGTTTTTTCTCCTAAATCTTGATTAATTTCAACATATACTCTTCCTTGTGGCTTCATGTTTTTTAGTGAAAAATCTATTATACTCCTGTAAAAAACCAATGGATCATCATTCGGCACAAATAAGGCTTTGGATGGTTCATGATTGACTACCCTACTTTCCATACCTTCTTTTTCATATTCTCTGATATAGGGAGGATTGGATACAATAATATCATACTTTTCAGTATTCTTTATTAGGTGACCCGTATTAAGTAAATCAGCCTGTATAAAATCTACCTGTACTTGATTGCTTTCTGCATTTTTTTTGGCCAAATTTATAGCCTTTTCGTCAATTTCAAGTGCAGATACTTTTGCTTTTAAGTTTTTAGCTAATGCAATAGCAATACATCCACTTCCGGAACATAAATCAATGATATTCAACTCTTCATTTTTATTTTCAAAGTCATTGCAAATCCAAGATACCAATTCTTCTGTTTCCGGTCTGGGAATCAACACATGGGAATTTACAGAAATTTTACAGCCGTAAAATTCCGTATAACCTACCACATATTGGTAAGGCATACCGCTAATTAAATGAAATAAGGCTGTTTGAAAAAGTGTAGATTTTATTTGAGAATCTTCTTGCATTTCATCCAATCCTAATTTTAAGGTAATTTTATCTTTATGCAAATATGTTTCTGCCAACGCATAAAAAATAATATCTATTTCTTTAAGTGTATATTGCGAAGAAAGATTTTTAATAAACTCGTTTCTAATTTCTGCTAATGATTTCATGCTAAATATGCATTTAGGTTTTAATTTTTTTTATAAAAAACCGGAATAATAAAATATTATTATTCCGGCTCAATGTTCTAATATTTTTTAGAGGTTATTCATCCTCTTGATCTACCAATATCCAACTTCCCTCCTCTATAAGACTTTGCGCTTGTTTAAATTTCAAAGATTTAACTTCTCCGGTTCTCAAATTACGTACATGTACCATTTCATTTCTTCCGATCTTGTTTACACGTAATGGTTCGGAAACCGGCTTTTCTTGAGTCTGTTTTTCATCATTTTCAACAAACTCTCTGCTCTCAACCACTTTTTGTTTTACTTCACGAGCTTGTTCTATTTTTGATTCTTCAGGTTCAGATGGTAAACCTCCTTTGAACAAGAAAGAGATAATTTCTTTATTGGTTTTATCTAACATATCCCTAAATAAAGCAAAGGATTCTTGTTTATAAATAACCAACGGATCTTTTTGTTCGTAAACGGCAGATTGTACAGACTTTCTTAATTCATCCATCTCTCTTAAATGTTCTTTCCAATTTTCATCTATTAATGCTAAAGTAATTCCTTTTTCAAAGTCTTTTAATAAAGCTTTTCCTTCAGAATTGTAAGCATCTTCTAAATTGGTGGTTACATTTAATACTTTTGTACCGTCAGTAAAAGGAACGGAAATATTTTTAAATGTGTTTCCTCTTGCTAAAAAGACGTTAGATATGATAGGATACAACTGTTGTGCCGTATTTTCTAATTTTTCTTTATAAAAAGCTTCTGCTTGTTCAAAAACTTTATCAACAAGTTCTTTTTCAGATAATCTGTTAAACTCTGCTTCATCTACAGGAGTATCCATAGCAAACACTGTTGCTAACTCAAACTCAAAATTTTTATAGTTTTTATCTTGTTTATTGTCTCTTACTAATAAAGCAGCAGTATCATAAATCATGTTAGCGATATCGATACTTAACTTCTCACCAAAAAGAGCATTTTTACGTCTGCTGTAAATTACTTCCCTTTGTTTATTCATTACATCGTCATATTCCAACAATCTTTTACGAATTCCAAAGTTATTTTCTTCAACTTTTTTCTGAGCTCTTTCAATAGAGTTAGTGATCATAGAATGTTGAATTACATCTCCTTCCTTATGCCCTAATCGATCCATCATTTTAGCTATTCGATCAGAACCGAATAAACGCATTAAGTTATCCTCTAGAGAAACATAGAATTGAGAAGATCCCGGATCTCCCTGACGACCGGCACGACCTCTTAACTGTCTGTCTACCCGTCTAGAATCATGTCTTTCCGTACCAATAATAGCTAACCCTCCTGCGGCTTTAACTTCATCCGTTAACTTAATGTCGGTACCCCTTCCTGCCATATTGGTAGCAATAGTTACTACTCCCGGATTTCCCGCTTCTGCAACAATGTCTGCTTCTTTTTTATGTAATTTTGCATTCAATACATTATGTGGTATTTTTCTTAATTTTAAAGCTTTGCTTAATAATTCGGAAATTTCTACAGAAGTAGTTCCCACTAATACCGGTCTTTTATCTTCTTGAGATAAACGTATCACCTCATTTAAAACGGCATTGAATTTTTCTCTGTTGGTTTTATAAACTAAATCTTGTTGGTCGTTTCTAATTACAGGTTTGTTGGTAGGAATAACCACTACATCTAATTTATATATTTCCCAAAATTCTCCGGCTTCCGTTTCGGCAGTACCGGTCATACCTGCCAATTTATTATACATTCTAAAGTAATTCTGTAAAGTAATTGTAGCAAATGTTTGTGTTGCTGCTTCGACTTTTACATTTTCTTTAGCTTCTAAAGCTTGATGCAATCCATCAGAATAACGACGGCCTTCCATAATACGTCCGGTCTGTTCGTCAACAATTTTAACTTGCCCGTCAATTACAACATATTCTACATCTTTCTCAAACAAAGTATATGCCTTGAGCAATTGACTTAAAGAATGAATACGTTCGGATTTGATAGCAAAGTATCGTAAGAACTCTTCTTTTTCTTTATGTTCTTCTTCTTTGGATAAGTTTTTATTTTCAATATCGGCAAATACAGTTCCTAAATCTTCTAATACAAAAAAGTTAGGATCGGAATTTCCTTTTGACAAAAATTCAATTCCTTTATCGGTAAGCTCTACCTGATTATTTTTTTCATCAATTGAAAAATATAAATTTTTATCTGCCTCAGGCATCATTCGGTTATTATCCGATATAAAATAAGCTTCAGCTTTTAACAAAATAGCTTTGTTCCCTTCTTCTGAAAGGTATTTAATTAAAGGCTTATGTTTAGGTAATCCTCTATATACTTGATATAATTTATAGCCTCCTTCTTTTTTATCTCCAGAAGCTATTAATTGTTTTGCTTCCTGAAATAATTTTGAAATTTCATTTTTTTGAGCCGTAAAAATGGTTTCAACAACCGGTTTTAATTCCTGATATTCTTGTTTATCTCCTTGAGGTACCGGACCGGATATAATTAATGGCGTACGTGCATCATCTACTAGAACGGAATCTACCTCATCGACAATGGCATAATTAAGTTCTCTTTGAACTAAGTCATTTGGAGAATTTGCCATATTGTCACGTAAATAATCGAATCCAAATTCATTATTAGTTCCGTAAGTAATATCAGCAAGATAAGCTTGTCTTCGAGATTCTGAATTGGGTTGATGGTTATCAATACAATCTACTTTTAATCCATGAAATTCAAACAAAGGAGCCATCCATGCGGAGTCCCGTTTTGCTAAATAATCATTAACTGTTACTACATGAACTCCACGTCCCGGTAGAGCATTCAAATACATAGGAAGTGTTCCTACTAATGTTTTCCCCTCACCGGTTGCCATTTCAGCAATTTTTCCTTGATGTAATACCGTTCCTCCTATATACTGAACATCATAATGAATCATGTCCCATTTTACTTCTTTACCCGCCGCATTCCAATAATTTCTCCATACGGCTTTATCTCCTTCAATGGTAACATACTCTTTAGTTAATGCCAATGTTTTATCAAAATCGGTGGCTGTAACGGTAATAGTGTTGTTTTCAGCAAATCGACGGGCTGTTTCTTTAATTAAAGCATACGCTTGAGGAAGTATTTCTTCCAATATTCTTTCTTCTACTTCGTAGGATTCCTTCTCAAATTTCTCAATCTCGCTGTATAATCGCTCTTTTTCGTCTATATTATCAACATTTTGAGTTTGTTCTTTTAATTCTGCAATTTTATTTTTAAGATCAAAAGTTGCTTGAGATATTTTTTCTTTAAACTCAATGGTTTTAAATCTTAGATCATCAAAAGATAAAGAAGAAATACTTTCTTCTTCCTTTTTAATTTTGTCCAGATATTTATTTAATTGTGCAAGATCTTTTTTATGTTTATCCCCAATAAATAATTTGAGGACTGAATTTAATATATTCATTATATGTAATTAATTTGTACGTACAAATGTACTAAAAAAAAGCTTTTTTAGTATGAACTATGAAAAGTAAAGCCCTAAACGAGCTAGGGCTTATAAATTAGTATTCATCTTCGTTCCAGAGGAAATCATCATCAGTCGGATAATCCGCCCATATTTCTTCAATGCTATCGTAAATCTCGCCCTCATCTTCAATTGCCTGTAGATTTTCAACTACTTCCAAAGGGGCGCCGGTTCTGATGGCATAATCAATTAATTCATCTTTTGTGGCGGGCCACGGCGCATCACTTAAATAAGACGCTAATTCTAAGGTCCAATACATAAGGTAAAATTTATATTATGATTAATTTTTCCTTCCACACATCAAACTTCAAGCCAAATTTTTTAATCCCATTTTTTATTTCTATTTAATACAAATAGTTTCAATTTATAATCTAATTATTATAGTATTTGAGATAATTTGTTCACTTAGTTTATTGGATTATAATCGTCAATAATTTTTATCAAGTTGACTATTATATAGGTCAGACAATATATAAAAGTGGTAATTATTGTATTTAAAATATAAATTATTGAACTATTATATATAAAAATATTAATATTATTTTTATAAAAAGTGTCCTTTAATTTAAATAATACATATTTTAAAAAAAATGTTGCAATTTAAAAAAAATAATAGCTGAAAATTTTCTGTCACAAATGTCATATATTATAACTGACAATTTTTCATAGACAAAGCTTAAAGCTGTCGGTATTTTAGATCAAATATTTTAAAAACACAAAGAGTTATAAGCATAAAAAATGGGATTAAACAAAATTAATCCCATAAATATATTTTTATTTATATTTAATTAATCAAAAATATAGGCAAAACCTAAAGCAATTACTGATGTATTTTGTTTTTGGTAAAATTTATCATAAATATCCATAAAACCGTAATTATAACGAACGAAAATTTCTGATTTTCTAACAATACTATATCCTAAACCTACTGATATGGATGTATCAAGATTCTTAGGGTTGGATCCGTATCGCTTTTTTTCTAAGTCTTTATCTTTTTGGGATATTAATATTCCTAATTGAGGACCAACTTCTGCAAAAAATTCGTTTTCGGATTCTGATAAATATGCCCTAAAATAAATCGGTATGTTTATATAATTTTGAAAAAATTTAGCCTTCGTTTGATTTCCTGACAGATTAATCTTATCTTTTTCCCCTTGCATGGAATATGATATCTCAGGCTGTATGAAAAACCGATTATAATAGTCTAATTGAATTTGGGCTAAAACACCGATAGATGCTGCATTTCTACTGCTGGATTCTTTATGTATATTGGAAACACTTGTATTTTGAAGTGTTCCTCTTACACCAAATCTTACTTGCGAATAAGACAAAATCGGAATTAATAATAAAAGAACGCTTTTTCTCATAAATATATAATTTTTTGGTTTGTTGCTGTGCAAAAAATACCTAAACGAATATTTTGCCTACCGTTTTTCCTATATCTGCAGGAGAGTTGACAACGTGGATACCGCATTCAGCCATAATTTTCATTTTTGATTGTGCTGTATCATTTTCTCCTCCAACAATAGCCCCGGCATGACCCATAGTTCTTCCTTTAGGTGCAGTAATTCCTGCAATAAATCCGACAATAGGCTTGGTTATATTATTAGATTTATACCATAATGCCGCATCTACTTCCAGTTGACCTCCAATTTCCCCTATCATAACTATACATTCTGTATCTTTATCTTCGATAAGTAGTTGCAAGGCATCTTTAATAGATGTTCCTACGATAGGATCTCCACCAATTCCAATTGCGGTTGAAATCCCATACCCGGCTTTAACCACTTGGTCAGCAGCTTCATAGGTTAGCGTACCTGATTTAGAAACTATACCGACTTTTCCTTTTTTAAAAATAAAACCGGGCATGATTCCAACTTTTGCCTCTTCCGCTGAAATAATTCCCGGACAATTAGGGCCTATTAATGTGCAATCGTACGATTTAAGATAATTTTTAACTTGAACCATGTCTTCAACAGGAATACCTTCTGTAATGCATATAATAACTTTTATTCCGGCTTGTGCTGCTTCCATAATCGAATCTGAAGCAAACGCAGGGGGAACAAATATGATGGAGGTATTAGCCCCTGTCTGGTCGATAGCTTCCTTAACTGTATTGAAAACAGGTCTATCCAAATGGGTTGTTCCTCCTTTTCCCGGAGTTACTCCTCCAACCACTTGGGTTCCGTATTCAATCATTTGTTCTGCATGAAAAGAACCTTCTTTACCTGTATATCCTTGAACAATTACTTTGGAATTTTTATCAACCAAAACAGACATATCTATAATTTAAAGATGAATAATTAATTCAATTTTTATTTGGCTAATCTTTTGAGTGTAGCCATTTCTTTTAATTTCTTTTTAGCTTCTTCGGCAGGGTAACCAAAATAAGTTTTTCCTGCTTCCAAATTTTTAGAAACTCCCGATTGTGCCAATATCACAGCTTTTTCTCCCACAGTAAGTGAAGAGGCAAATCCTGCTTGTCCCCATATGCTCACTTCATCTTGAATATTACAACAACCGGCAATACCTACTTGAGATGCTATTAAGCATTTTCTTCCAATAACGGTATCATGTCCCACTTGTATGAGATTATCCAATTTTGAACCTTCACCGATAATGGTAGAAGCTGTAACTCCTCGGTCGATAGTACAATTCGAACCAATTTCAACATTATCTTCTATTATAACATTACCTACGGATTTCAATCGATCATAATAACTTCCGCGGTTTTTATAATAAAAGCCATCACCTCCAAGTACCGTTCCTGATTGTATAACGACATTATTACCTATTTCAGTATAATCATGTATGGTAACATTTGGAAAAATTACACAATCATTGCCAATTTTTACATGTTTACCAATGTAAACTCCCGGTTGTATAACGGTGTTTGTACCAATTTGAACGTCATCTGAAATTAACTTATTTTGAGGCGTAAATTTTACAAAATAATCATTGATTTTATTAAAATCTCTGAAAGGATCATCAGATAAAAGGAGAGCTTTATTTTTCGGACATTCAACCTTTTTATTAATCAAAATTACACTTGCTTCGCTGCGTAATGCTTTGTCATAATATTTGGGATGGTCTACAAAAACTATTTCTCCTTCTTTTACGCGGTGAATTTCGTTAGTTCCATAAATTGGAAAGTCATCTTTTCCAATATATTCACATCCTATAATTGATGCAATGTTTTTTAGTGTAAATGATTTTGGAAATTTCATGATATTAAATAAAAATGATAGGTAAATATACGAATATATTTAATCTTTTCTAATCTTTTACTCTTTCGATATAAGAGCCGTCATCTGTATTAATTTTTATTTTTTCACCGGCCTCAATAAATAGGGGCACTAAAACTTTAGCTCCGGTTTCAATGATTGCATTTTTAAGCGCATTGGTAGCTGTGTTTCCTTTAACGCCGGGTTCTGCTTCTATTACTTCCATGATAACACTTGCCGGTAATTCTGCTGACAATGGTGTTTCATCTTCTTCTTTAAGAATAATCATAACCTCCTCTCCTGCTTTCATAAATTGAGCATTTTCAATCAAATTTTTATCTATATAAATTTGAGAAAAATCATCGTTATTCATGAAATGAAAACCATGATCGTCATCATATAAATATTGATATTTGCGAGTAATAACTTTTACATCTTCTATTTTACTACCTGCTGAAAAGGTATTATCAACAACTTTTCCTGATGTTAAAGATTTTAATTTAGTTCTTACAAAAGCAGGGCCTTTACCCGGTTTAACATGTAAAAACTCAATTACTTTATAGATGTCATCATTAAAATTGATACAAAGTCCCTTTTTTATATCTCCCATTCCAGCCATATGTATATAATTTAAATTTTTTTACTACTATTTTTATAATCCTTGAGCGTTAAATCCTCTCATTACCCCCCTCATACTTGATTGTATAAATTGGATGATTTCATCTCTTTCAGGGGTGGCCTCAAATTCAGCTTCTACTACTGATAAGGCCTGTGTGATATTCAATTTGTTTTGAAAAATAACTCGATAAATGTTTTGTATTTCCGCAATTTTATCGGAACTGAAACCTCTCCTTCTTAGTCCTACAGAATTAATACCAACATAGGACAATGGATCCCTGGCAACTTTTACAAAAGGGGGAATATCTTTCCTTACAAGTGATCCTCCGGTTACAAATGCATGATTACCAATGGAACAAAATTGATGTACAGCTGTCATTCCTGCCATTACAACGTAATCTCCTACAGTTATGTGTCCTGCCAAGGTGGTATTATTAGAGAATATACAATTATTTCCTACTTCGCAATCATGTGCGATATGGGAATAAGCCATTATCAGACAATTTTCGCCTATAACTGTTTTCATTTTATCTGAAGTACCTCTACTTACAGTAACGCATTCTCTCAGTACAGTATTATCTCCTATAATCGTTAAAGATTTTTCACCTTTATATTTTAAATCTTGAGGTTCTGCTGAAATTACTGCTCCGGGAAATATTTTACAATTTTTCCCAATTCGAGCTCCCTCCATAATAATGACATTAGAGCCTATCCATGTTCCTTCTCCAATTTCAACATCTTTATAAATCGATGAAAATGGTTCAATAACAACATTCTTTGCAATTTTTGCATCGGAATGTACAAAAGCTAATGGTTGAATCATTTTTCTATTCCTTCTCTTCTTTGGTTTTCGCTACTTGAGCCATCATTTCTGCTTCAACAACCATATGTCCATTACAGTATCCATATCCTTGCATATGTACAATTCCTCTTCGTATAGGTTCTAATAAGTCAATTTTAAAAATTAAGGTATCTCCGGGTATCACCTTTCTTTTGTGCTTCACATTATCTAATTTAATCAAGTAGGTAGAGTAATTTTGAGGATCATCTACATTTTCGAGCACAAAAATACCTCCTGTTTGAGCCATAGCTTCAATTTGTAATACTCCCGGCATAACAGGTTCATTAGGAAAGTGACCTACAAAAAAAGGTTCATTAATAGTTACGTTTTTAACTCCGATTATATGTTTATCATCAACTTCCATTATTTTATCCACCAATAAAAATGGAGGACGATGGGGAAGCATTCTCATGATATCTTTTATATCGTATACCGGTTCTTTTTGCAAATCAATTTCCGGTATATTTTTTCTTTTAAATAATTTATATAATTTATTTAATTTTTTTGCGAACTGTGTATTGCAATGGTGTCCGGGCTTGGTAGCTATGATTTTAGCTTTTAATCGAACACCTACTAAGGTTAAATCACCAATGACATCTAATAATTTATGTCTTGCTGCTTCATTAGGATAGTATAAGGTCACATTATCTAATATTCCGTTAGGTCTTACACTAACTTCCGGTTGATTAAATACAACTTTTAGTTTATCCAGGGTATCCGGGGAAAGTTCTTTATCTACATAAACAATGGCATTATTAATATCTCCGCCTTTTATTAATCCGGAGTCTAATAAAGTTTCCAGTTCATGAAGAAAACTGAAGGTCCTGGCATTGGCAAAATCAGATTTAAAATCTTGAATACTTTTCATGGTAGCATTTTGTGTTCCCAATACTTTCGTACCAAAATCTACCATAGTTGCTACTTCAAAGTGATCGGAAGGTATTGCAGTAATCTCTGAGCCTGTTTCCGGATCTGTGTAAGAAATTATTTCTTTTATTGTGAAGTATTCTCTGTTAGCTTCTTGTTCAACTACACCGGCTTTTTCAATAGCTTCTACAAAAAATTTAGATGAGCCATCCATAATAGGAGGTTCTGAACTATCCATCTCAATATATGCATTGTCCAAATCCATTCCGGTTAATGCAGCTAATACATGTTCACAAGTATGTATTTTTACTCCTTTTTTTTCTAAAACGGTACCTCTTTCAGTAGAAGTCACATAGGTTGCATCGGCTTCAATAGTAGGTTGCCCTTCCAAATCCACCCTAACAAAAATAAATCCTGTGTTTACAGGTGCAGGTTTAATTGTCATGACAACTTCTTTACCTGTATGCAAACCTTTTCCTTTTAATGTAAACTCCTGTTTAAGTGTCTTTTGCTTATCTGACATTTTATATAAATTACTAGTTAAAGATTTACTTTTTACCTTTTTCTAACTTCTCTAATCTATTGACTATTTCAGGAAGTTTTTTAAAGTATATAAAACTTTTTTGATATTTTAAATATTGTATTGCAGGAGAACCGAATAGTCTTTGGTCATCTTCTACATCATTAGTTATCCCGCTTTGTGCTTGAACTATAACTCTATTTCCTACATTTAGATGTCCGGAAATTCCCACCTGTCCACCGATCATACTCCATTTTCCTAATTTTGAAGAACCTGCTATACCTGCTTGAGCTGCTATAACTGTATGTTCTCCAATTACTACATTATGTGCTACTTGTATTAAATTATCTAATTTAACTCCTTTTTTGATAATTGTTGATCCTATGGTGGCTCGGTCAATAGAACAATTCGATCCTACTTCTACATTATCTTCAATAATAACATTACCTAATTGAGGTACTTTTTCGTATCCTTCGCTTGTTGGCTGAAATCCAAAACCGTCTCCTCCTATTATAGTTCCTGCATGAATTGAACAATTATTACCTATTACACAATCATCATAAATTTTAACTCCGGGACCTAAGTAACAATTATCCCCGATACTAACATTTTCACCTATAAATACATGAGGGTAAATTTTAGTATTGTTACCTATTTTCACATGATTTGATATATAAGCAAATGCCCCTACATAAACATCTTCCGATAAAGTTGCAGATTGAGATATAAATACAGGACTTTCAATACCCTGTTTTTTTATTTTCATCTCATTATAAATAGTCAATAATTTATTGAAAGCTGAATATGCATTTTCCACAACAATAATAGTTGGTAAATTGGAAATGTCCTTCGGTAATAGTTCTTTTGATATAATAACAATAGAAGCTTTGGTATTTTTTAAATATTCCTGATATTTTTCTCCTCCTAAAAAGGTTATGGTACCGGGCTTACCATCTTCTATTTTAGATATATAAGATACTTTTTCCTGGGGGTTACCTTTTATAACCCCATTTACTAAATTTGCTACTTGTTCAGCGCTAAATTCCATGATTGGCAAATGTAAACATTTTATTATGATTATAAAAATCTTTATTTAACACCACTAATTTCTCTGGGTATACATATATGATAACGAGTTATTTTCTTTCTTAAATCTTTAACTAAGACTTGATTATCTGCTTTTTGTAATTCCAAAATTTCCCCATTTTTTAAAAGTAATTTGATCGGGTCTTTGGTATCGTTGTATGCTAATACACTTAACTCTTTTTGGTGTACAAAATACCCTGCATCTTGTACGGAATATAATTTTTTAACTTCATTTTTTATTTGTTCTACTTTTTCATTTGAAATAGGTTCTGAAATTATAAGTGATGAGGGTAATTTTCTTTGAATAATGAATTGACTTAATAAACTCAATGTTTTGTCTTCGTGAGACTGCCATAATTTCAAGGCTGAAATTACATCAGAATCATCAAGCTGAGCGAATTTCTCCAAATCCATTTTGTTAATTTCAATAAAGTCAGATTTTTCCAAAAAATATTGCAAAACATCGGAAGAAGGAACATTTTTACCTTTTTTTACCAATTGTTTGGCTCTTTTTAAAGCTTCAATTAAATATATTTCGGCAGTTACCGATGTTTTATGGAAATATACCTGCCAATACATAAACATTCTCGATGTCAAGTATTTCTCTATTGAATAGATTCCTTTACCATCAATTACTAATTCATCATTAACTACATTCATCATAGTTATAATCCTTTCTGAATTTACATTCCCTTCAGAAACTCCGGTGAAGAAACTATCTCTTTTTAGATAATCCAATCGATCTAAATCTATTTGACTTGAAATTAATTGATGGAAAAATTTACGAGGATATTTATTTAAAAAAATATCAATTGCTAATGATAATTCATTATTAAACTCCTCATTTAATAATTTCATAAAAGTGATTGAAAGTTTTTCGTGATGTATTCCTTCCAACAATGTTGATTCAAGTGCATGAGAAAAGGGTCCATGTCCTATGTCATGTAATAATATAGCTATTAAAGAGGCTCTTTCTTCTTCTTTTGAAATTTTAACGCCTTTATCTTTAAGGACTTTATGGGTAATTTGCATTAAATTGATACACCCTAAGGCATGTAGGAATCTCGAATGTGTAGAACCGGGATAAACATAATAGCTTAAGCCTGTTTGAGATATCCGTCGTAACCTCTGAAAATAGGGATGTTCAATGATATCAAATAGTAAATCATCGGATATGGAAACAAATCCTAATACCGGATCATTAAAAATTTTCCTCTTATTTATTTTTTCCAATAGGCATATTTTTTGTACATTAATGCAAAATTAATGTAAATAAATAACTATATAGGCATGGGTAAAAAAATATTATGGATTGATGACGAAATAGAACTATTGGAACCTCATATAATTTTTTTAAAAAACAAAGGATATGAGGTTATTTATGTCAACAATGCAGCTGAAGCCTTAGAACTGATTCCCATAAACAATTTTGACGCAGTTCTGCTTGATGAAAATATGCCCGGTATTGGCGGTTTAGAAGCTCTACAAAAGATTAAGGAAATAAAATCGAATTTACCTGTAATTATGGTAACGAAAAATGAAGCTGAAGATATTATGGAAGAAGCTATTGGCGAAAAAATCACAGATTATATCCTTAAGCCTGTTAATCCCAATCAAGTATTGATAAGTTTAAAGAAAATACTTAAAAGCGATGAGATAATCGAGAAAAAAACGGTTCAAAATTATCAACAGGAATTTCGAAAGATTTCAATGGACTTAATGTATGCTCAATCGTATGAAGATTGGATTCAACTTTATTTAAAACTTATTCAATGGGATATTAGTTTTGATAAACTTTCCGATGTTGAAATGAGTGCTATTTTAAGCAATCAAAAGGATGAAGCAAATAGTTTGTTTGCAAAGTTTATAGAAAATAATTATCATGATTGGTTGCATTCTGAACAAAAACCGATCATGTCTCATACTGCATTCAATGATGTCGTTAGACCGGTTATTAACAAACATAAAAAGGTTTTGCTCTTAATGATCGATAATTTGCGTTATGATCAATGGAAAATTATTGAACCATTATTTTCTAAGTATTTTAATTCTGTAACTGAGAAATCCTATTTTAGCATTCTTCCTTCAGCTACTCAATATGCAAGAAATTCTTTTTTTGCCGGATTACTACCTTTAGAGATTGAAAAAAAATTTCCTCAATATTGGATAGGCGAGAATGATGAAGAACATAAAAATCAATATGAGAGTGAATTATTAACAGCTCAGCTTCAGCGTTTAGGGCTAAAAAATATTAGAAATAAATATTTTAAAATTTTAAATGCTGAATTTGAGAAAAAAATTTCAGATGAATTTAAACATCACAGCAGTAATGCAGATTTTATCACTATCGTTTATAACTTTATAGATATTCTTTCTCACGCGAAAACCAACAATAATATTGTCAATGAGTTAATCAGGGATGACAAAACATTCCGATCCTTGACTTATACTTGGTTTGAAAATTCAAGCTTATTAAAAATAATTCAATCCGCCGCGGAAGAAGGGTTTAAATTGATCATTACAACCGATCATGGTACCATTTATGTGAAAAAACCTAGTAAAGTAATTGGCGATAAAGAATCATCCACCAATCTTAGATATAAATTAGGAAAAAACTTACAATATGATGAAAAAGATGTTTTTGCCGTGAGTGATCCGGAGGATTATTTTTTACCAAAAGTTAATTTAAACTCAAAATATATTTTTGCTAAAGAAAACAAATTTTTTGCTTATCCAAAAAATTATAACCATTATGTTAATTACTATAAAGATACCTACCAGCATGGTGGGATTTCACTTGAGGAAATGATAATTCCTATAGCTGTTTTGGAATAAACAATTATAATATTCCATCTAAACACAGTTGCTTAAACTAACAACATTTAACATACAAACATATATTTAATTATTTATGATAAACTAGTAAGCATTATCTTTTATTCTTCATTTTAATGCTTGATACTATATAATTAAATACTTAAATTTTATATTTTATACTATTGGTATTTGTAAGTTAAATTTTGTGAAATTATGTTATATTAAATGTTTGAACTATTCTTTTAAAGATAATAGACGGAGATTTGTATATTTACCAAAATTATATTTATATGAAGTTTAAACAATCCCTTATTTTTATATTTATTTTAACTATACTTATAAGTTGTAGAACATCCGATAAAATGATTGTTAATAAAAAGCTTACCGATCCGGAGGGAGAAACCATATTATTTGGTCAAATAACTAGAGATGCCTTGAAACAATCTGATTTTAATTCATGGTATACAGACGAATATAATTCCTATGTTCCTGATCGTAATGTTATAAATAAAATAAAAAATAAATTAAAAATATATAAAATTGAAATATATTTTGGAACTTGGTGCAGCGACACTCATGAGCAACTTCCTCGATTTTTAAAAATCCTGGATGTAACCAATTATCCTCAAAGGAAATTAAAACTTTATGCTTTAAATCGTAAAAAAGAGAGTTTGTATGGCGAACAAAATCAAAAGAATATAGTTAGTATACCTACTTTTATACTCTACAAAGCCAATCATAACCCAAAACGCAGTGATATAGAAATTGGCAGAATAGTTGAATCTCCAAAAGAATCCCTGGAATTAGATTTATACAAAATTCTAACAGGAAAAGAATTTAAACAATAGTATATTAATATACTATTGTTTAAATCAAATAAAAATCCTACATAAAATTATTCCATTCACGCCTTAAACTCTTTTTTATTTTATTATCTTTTTGCATGATTTATGCACTATTATTAACACTAAAAAATATATAATGATAATCCTTAAATTTTTAAAAAAATATTTTATATCCATAGTATTTTTAATCTTAGGTTTATTACTATTTATATTTATTTTAAGACAATCGGGTAAAGAAAATGTAAAATCTGAAACCAGAATTATAAATCATGAAATTCAGCGTTTGAATAAAATGATTGTTATTGAACAAAATTATTCTTCATTTAAGACTAAAAAGTATAATAATTTTAATCCTAAATATTTTGATTTTCTAAATAAAAATATTGTATTGTACATTACTGCCATGGCTCAAGTAACGTATGATATGAAAAAGATGAAAATTGAGGTAGACTCAGCTCATAAAACAGTACATATTTTGTCAATACCCGATCCCGAATTACATGTATATCCAGATGTTGAAATTTATAATATGGAAACCGGTTTTTTAAATGATTTTTCAAAATCTGAACTTAATGAAGTAATGGAAGAAGGGAAAAAAGATATAACTAAAGAAGTTCAAAAATCTAATATACAATCTTTAGCTAAAAAACAATTAATTTCCAATCTGAAAGAATTGTATAACATGGTAAAACTTAATAATTGGAAAATTATTGATGACACCCCTTATGCCGGTCAAATACAATCAATGAAAGATTAATTGAGTTTGGATAATTACAAAATTTTATCCATCGACTCATGGATATGAATTTTGATTATAATAATTTGTTATTATTTATTTCATGTTTACCATGATCATACCCGTAGGAAATTTAGGTTCAATATAGGTGATTTTATCGGGTAATTTTTCTCCTAATTCCAACACTTTTTGTAAGTCGGAAAATGAAGGAGGATAAAAACCAAATCCTATTGTAAAATCACCCGTATCTACTTCTTCTTTTATTTTTTTTATCCCTTCAATACCGTTGGATCCTTTTATATAAGATACTAAATTCATTTCTTGTGTGGAATCCTTTATATTAAAAATCCTTTCTAAGATAAAGGTATTAAATAAATACGTATCAATAGAACCTAATCCTTCCTTCATTCCCCTAAATTCGTGTTTAATGTATAAACCAAAAAACTCTCCGTCTATGTACATGCTTATATGATGTTTATGTGAGGGAAAATAGGGTTCCTTGCCTTTATGATTAATAGTAAAATGTTCTTCCAGTTTTGAGAAAAAATCTTTTTTGGTTAACCCGTTTAGTGATTTTATTAATCTATTATATTCTATAATTTTTAAGTTTTGACCTGAAACTAATAAAGATAATACTTGATGGTTTTGTTCAAATAAGAAATTTTTAGTTTTACTTTTATCTTTAATCTTGTCTGAGTGTTTTATAGCTCCCATCAACCGGTAATATCCATCGGCTAAATATAAAGAAGGCAAATTGGAAACAACGTCTTTAAATTGTGATAATTTTAATCGGTTATCTATTCTCCATAATCTATGTGAAACCTCCATTTCATCCTCAAAATGGATAAATGGTTTACTTTTCATTTCTAAATCCATTAATATCTCTATTTTGGAATTGGATTCATAACAAAGTAATATCGGATTAGTTTGCAAATAGGTGGTATCTAAAAATTGGGTAAATCCATTGACTTTTGTTTCATTAGTAGGCGAAGGTACTTTTATATTTTTTCCTTTAAAATCATCCACAGAGATTAATCCTATAACTCCTCTAAAGGTTTCTCCGGATTTTTTTTTCTGCTCATAAATATAAAATGAGGCAGGATCATGATCAAGCAAATTGTCTTTCACATAATCCTCATACCTTTTTCTTATCTTTTTTAAACGATTTTCCAAAGGACTTTCTCCTTTGAAAAAAATCGGTTTAATAAGATCGATATAAGAAGGAGTTTTGCCTCTTAGTTTCATTCTTATTTGCTCATCAGAATATATATCCGGCGAATACATGGGAAAATCTTTGATATCTTCCTCTTTAGCATGTATTCCTTTAAAAGGTTTAAAACTTAACATATAAGACCATTTAAGAACAATGTAAGAACTAAATAAAATTTTTAATGTATATTGTTTACAATACTATTTTTTTGCTAATTCAATAATTTGATCAGCTAATTCCATACCTACCCTTTCTTGAGCTTCTTTGGTATTTCCTCCTATATGTGGAGATAAAGATAGTTTAGGGTTCATTAATAAAGTAATTTCGGGTTTAGGTTCTTTTTCAAAAACATCTAATGCCGCTCCGAATATTTTATCTTCATTTAAGGCATTAATTAAGGCTACTTCATCGATAATCCCCCCTCTTGAAGCATTTACAATAATTGCATTTGGCTTCATTTTATTTAGTTCTGCTTCTCCAATTATATATTTATTTTGTTTAGGAATATGTACAGAAATAACATCAGAATTTTTAATGACTTCTTCCATAGGAACTGTGGATATTTCAAAATGAACTTGTTGACCGTCAAAGAAATCCAATGTAATTGTTTTAGTGATGTCATTTACATCAGAAACCAATATTTTCATTCCTAAACTCAATCCTATTTTGATAACTTCCACCCCGATTCGTCCGAAACCGATAACTCCTAAAGTTTTACCTCCAAGCTCCATAGCTCCTGAATAAGACTTTTTTAATGCTGCAAAATTCGTGTCTCCTTCCAAAGGCATGTTACGATTAGAATCTTGCAAATATCTGTATAGGCTAAACATATGTGCAAACACCAATTCTGCGACAGATCTGGAAGATGCAGCCGGAGTATTAATTACATGAATTCCTTTTTCTTTGGCATATTGTACATCTATATTGTCCATGCCTACTCCTCCTCTACCAATAATTTTTATTGACGGACACTGATCTATCAGTTCTTTTCGTACCTGAGTAGCACTTCTAACTAATAATACATCAATGTTGTTATCATTTATAAAGTTAGCTAATTGTTCTTGAGCTACTTTATGGTTTAAAACTTCATGTCCTTCTTTTTCTAAAAATTCGATCGCAGATAAAGAAATGCCATCGTTAGGTAATATTTTCATTGTAATACTTTTAAATTAATTTTTAAGCGGTTTTTTCAAGTTCTTTCATAACATTAACTAACACTTGTACCCCCTCTAAAGGCATGGCATTGTAAATGCTGGCTCTGTATCCTCCTACTGTTCTGTATCCTCCCACACCTACAATATTTGCATCTTTCCACATTTGATCAAATCGGGCTTTATGTTTTTCTTCATCGTTCAAAAAGAAACATACATTCATAGGCGATCTGTCTTCTTTCACACAAACACCTCTAAATAACGGATTTCGATCGATTTCATTATATAACAATTCCGCCTTTTCTTTATTTTTTTTCTCAATGCCTTCTGTTCCTCCTTGTTTCTCCAACCAGCGTAAATTTAATAAGGTGGTGTACACTGCAAAAACGGGTGGAGTATTAGCCATGCTTTCTTTGGCAATATGAACTTCATAATCTAAATAAGAAGGTAAATTTCTTCCTGTTTTTCCCAAAAATCTTTTATCCACAATAACCAGCGTAACTCCTGCCGGACCAAGATTTTTTTGAGCACCTGCATACAATACAGCAAATTTATTATAATCGATATTCCTGCTTAAAATATCCGATGACATATCACATACTAAAGGTATATCAGTATCAGGAAATGTTTTTATTTCTGTTCCGTAAACCGTATTATTAGTGGTTATATGTAAATAATCAGCATCAGAGGGTACCACATAATCTTTAGGAATATAGGTATATTTATCTTGTTTAGATGAGGCAACAACTTCTATATTACCGATTTTTTCTGCTTCTTTAATTGCCATAGATGCAAAATTTCCACTGTCAATATAAGCCGCTTTCGATTTAAGCAGATTATAGGGAACCATAGAAAATTGCAAACTGGCTCCTCCTTGTAAATATAAAACTTCATGATTATCATCCAACTTCATTAATTTCTTAGCTAGCGATCTAGCTTCTTCCATGATAGCTATAAAATCTTTACTTCTATGAGATATTTCAATTAAAGAGATCCCGTTATTATTAAAATCCAATATAGCCTGAGAGGCTTGTTGAATAACTTCTTCCGGTAAAGTAGAAGGTCCTGCACTAAAGTTATATTTTTTCATTATTTAATAAATATAATGTTTTTATCTTATTGAGAAATAAAGTAAATGCGTACAACTTCTATTAAGAAGGATGTAAAAAATCTTTTTTAGCGTGTAGTTCTTCATTACTTTCAACATGAGCATCATCCGGAACACAACAATCGACAGGACATACAGCAGCACACTGGGGTTCTTCATGAAACCCTACGCATTCTGTACATTTGTCAGCAACTATATAATAAATATCGTCAGATATAGGTTTTTGAGGAGCATCCGCATCAATTGAAAGACCACTTTTCGTAACTACCATACCGGTTAAACCTGTTCCTTCAGACAGTTTCCAGTCAACAGCTCCTTCATATATTGCATTATTAGGACATTCCGGCTCACAAGCTCCACAATTTATACATTCATCCGTAATTTTTATAGCCATTATTTAATTTTAATTTACTTTTGTGCAAAATTATACAATTTTTTTCACATTTATCATAAGTAAAAATGAGTTTAAATCAAAGAATAAAGTCGTTAGCTGCCGTAAGAAATATTTTAGATCAATTTCTTACTAAAAACCAGACGGAATCCCCAACATATTCCGAATTTAAAAATAGTATCTCTCTTGCTGAGATAAAAAACCCTTGGTTTACTGAAAACAGCATTCTTTCGGTTTTGACTTATTGGAATAATGTTCTTACTGAAGAAATACTAACCCAATGGTTATCTAACTATACAATAAAATCCGAAGAATCTAAAACAGTTGGATTGGTATTAGCGGGTAATATACCTATGGTTGGATTTCACGACTGTATCAGTACTTTGCTGGCAGGGCATCAGGCAAAAATAAAATTATCATCTAAAGACGCTGTTCTTATCCCTTTTATACTTAACTTATGGAAAGAATTTTGTGAAGAATTGGAATTTGAATGGGTAGATAAACTTCCTCCTTGTGATGCGGTTATTACTACCGGTACTACCAATACTGCCAGATATTTTGAATATTATTTTAAAGATATACCGCATATAATACGTAAAAATAGAACTTCAATCGCTATACTTAATGGGAATGAATCGAAAGAAGATTTGCACGGCCTGGCTGATGATGTATTTTCTTATTTTGGTTTAGGATGCAGAAGTGTTACTCAACTTTTCATTCCTGAGAATTATGATATTAATAAACTCTTCGAAGTTTTTATTTCCTATCAAGATTGTATTAATCATACCAAATATTCGAATAATTACGATTATAATAAAGCGATTTATCTAATGAATCAAGAACTGTTTTGGGATAATAACTTTATACTATTGAAAGAATCTCGAAATTTATTTAGTCCTATAGGCACTCTATATTACAGTACGTATTCGGATGACTCAGAACTTGAAAAATTTATCTCTCAGCATGCCGATTCTCTACAATGCGTAGTGAGTGCCCAACCTTATCAACAATTTAAAACAGTAGCTCCCGGACAGGCTCAAAATCCTAAAATAGATGATTATGCAGATGGAGTTGATACTTTAGACTTCTTATCAAATTTGTAAGATGCTTATTTTTAAGGCCATAAAATAGTTATATCTATCATTCATTTTTTTACATATTTCAATAATTAATAGTATTTTTACTTTTTATAGTATAAAGACAAAATTGTTACTCTTATGAAATCATTACAAGGATTAGGTGTGGCCTTGATTACACCTTTTTGCGAAGATGGGACGGTTGATTTTCCATCCTTAGAAAAATTAGTAAATTACAATATTGAAGGCGGTACCAATTACCTAGTAATTTTGGGTACTACTGCCGAAAATGCTACTTTAAACTCAGAAGAAAAAAAACAGGTAATTGATTGCGTAAAAAAGAGTAACAACAAGAGATTACCTTTGGTTTTGGGTATAGGGGGAAATAATACGGCAGATATATTACATCAAGTTCGTACAACCGATCTGGAAGATTTTACGGCAATACTTTCCGTTTCTCCTTATTACAATAAACCTTCCCAAGAAGGAATTTATCTTCACTATAAAAGCATAGCAGAAAACAGCAACAAACCTATATTACTATATAATGTTCCCGGGAGAACCGGCTCTAACATTGAAGCTGCAACAACCCTACGATTAGCTCAAGACTGCTCAAATATTTTAGGAATTAAAGAAGCAAGCCCAAACTTTTTACAATCCACACAAATTATTAAAGATAAACCATCGGATTTTATGGTGATTTCCGGAGATGATGAATTAGCTTTACCTATGGTATTAGCAGGTGGTTTGGGAGTTATATCTGTTTTAGGTCAAGCTCTTCCCCATGAAGTTTCTCAAATGATGCAACTGGCATTGGAAAGGAAAGTCGATGATGCTTATAGAATTCATTATAAAATTAAAAAACTTTTTGAACTTATCTTTGCTGAAGGTAACCCTTCCGGTATAAAAGCATTATTATCTCTTAAAGGAATTTGTAAACCCTATACGCGTTTACCATTAACTCCTGCGTCTTCTAATCTCATTGAAAAAATAGAAAAAGAATTAGAGAACCTATCCATCTTAGCTTAAATTTTATTGCAATAAGGGTTTATCGAACTATTTATTAGCTGTTTACTTTTAGGTATCATTTATATCAATAAATGTTATTTATTTGTTTTAAATTATAAAAAGATGTAATTTTGTAGTTAGATGAAAAAAATACCTCTACTAGGTTTGTCATTTCTCCTTTTAATTAGTTGTGAGAGAAGATTAAATCAAGCTTTGAAAAGTACTGATAAAGACTTGATATTAAAGGTTGCTGAAGAATATGAACAAAGAAAAAAATATTCTCAAGCCATTAGCTTATACGAGTATGCAAACAAATTTATAGTAGGAACAGATGAAGCTCCTGAAGTTTCTTATCGAACAGCTTATTTGAATTACCTGGATAAAAACTACAGACTTGCGGCTCATCAGTTTAAAAATTTTGTAATGTCGTATCCTAAAGATTCAAGAGCGGATGAAGCTGCATTTATGGCTGCTTATTGTTATTATGCAGACTCTCCTGATTATAATTTGGATCAAACGAATACTCGTGATGCGTTAAAAGAACTACAACTTTATATCGACACATATCCAAACTCGGATAAGATTGCAGAATGCAACCGAATGATGGACGATTTGACAAGAAAGTTGGAAAAGAAAGCCTTTGAAAATGCTAAAACTTTATATAAAGTAACAGAATATAAAGCCGCTATTATTTCTTTTGATAATGTATTAAGCGATTTTCCGGATACTAAATTGCGTGAAGATATCTTAATTTATTCTTTAAGAGCAAAAACTGAATTAGCAGTTAATTCCATTCATAGATTGCAAAATGAACGGATTAATGATGCGGTTAATTCATATAACAACTTTTGCAAATTATTTCCAAAATCTGAATATTTGGACGAAGCTAAAAGATTGAATAATCGATTGGAAAATGCCAGAATTGTATATCAAAACAAAGAAAAAAGCATTAATGAAGCAAAAGATCAATCAGAAGATAAACTAAAATCAGCAGAAAAAGAGCGAAAAAATAAAATAAGTTAACTAATTATACACCATCAAAATATGAATTTAAAAGAATTAAATGCACCCAACACAACCATTACTTTCAACAGACAACAAATTGAGAGTAAAGTAGGTAACATTTATGAAGCCATAGTAATCATAGGTAAAAGAGCTGAACAAATCAATACCTTTATTAAAAATGATTTAAACCAAAAATTAGATGAATTTGCTTCTAATAGCGATTCTTTAGATGAAGTATTCGAAAACAGAGAACAAATCGAAGTTTCAAAATATTACGAAAGATTACCTAAACCAACGTTAATTGCCATTCAAGAATGGTTAGATAACGAAGTTTATTTTAGAAAAACAGACGC
The DNA here is from genome assembly GCF_009827885.1 of Apibacter sp. B3546. Classification (NCBI taxonomy): domain Bacteria; kingdom Pseudomonadati; phylum Bacteroidota; class Flavobacteriia; order Flavobacteriales; family Weeksellaceae; genus Apibacter; species Apibacter sp. B3546. The sequence continues at coordinate 255,117 of NZ_WINW01000002.1, forward strand.
CTAATATCCATTTTTACAAATGTCGGTTTTAGAAGGGAAAAAGATCGTTTTAATTATTACAGGTGGCATAGCTGCTTATAAAACTGCTTCCCTTGTAAGGCTTTTCATGAAAAGAGGTTGTGAAGTGCAGGTAATTATGACCCCTAAGGCCCATAATTTTATTACTCCCTTAACTTTATCGACACTTTCCAAAAAACCGGTATATACTCAATTTTTTGAAGGAAACACCGGAGAATGGAACAACCATGTAGATTTAGCTTTACATGCCGATTATTTAGTGGTAGCACCTGCTACCTCTAATACATTATCTAAAATGGCCAGTGCCGAAGCTGATAATTTAGCTTTAGCAACATATTTGTCAGCAAAAAACACAGTTTTTTTTGCTCCTGCAATGGATTTGGATATGTATAAAAATCCATACAATCAGGAAAACATTAAGAAACTTCAACAAAAAGGAGATATTTTAATACCTCCAAATAAGGGCGAACTTGCCAGTGGATTAGAAGGTGAAGGAAGAATGGCAGAGCCGGAAGAAATTTTAGACTTTATTGAAAATTATATACGAAAAGAATTAATTTTTTATAAAAAGAAACTATTGATTACTGCCGGTCCTACCTATGAACCTATTGATCCGGTACGTTTTATAGGCAATCATTCTTCAGGTAAAATGGGTTTTGAAATAGCTAAAGCAGCCGAGAAATTAGGGGCTGAAGTTACCTTAGTATCCGGTCCTACTTGTCAAAAACTTTCGCATTATTCTTCCATTAAAAGAATAGATGTTATGTCTTCTGAAGAAATGTATCAAAAAGTAACGGAACATTATCAGAATACAGATATTGTTATTATGGCCGCAGCTGTAGCCGATTATAGACCAGAAACTGTATCTAAAACTAAAATTAAGAAAAATGAAGAATCATTTTCTTTACCCTTATTAAAAAATAAAGATATACTTTTAGAGTTAGGTAAAACCAAAAGTAACCAATTTTTAGTGGGATTTGCTCTTGAAACGAATAATGAAGAAGAAAATGCTCTTACTAAATTGAACAAAAAGAATTTAAACATGATTGTTTTAAATTCTTTACAGGATAAAGGCGCAGGGTTTTCTTACGATACCAACAAAATAACTATTTTAGATAACAAGGGAGGTATAGAGTATTTTGATCTTCAAACCAAAGAAAAAGTTGCTGAAAATATTTTAAAATCTATTCATGAAAGAATTAAAACCTGATTTATGAAACATATATCTTTAATTACTCTATTGCTGTTTTTACCTTTGTTTGCTACTTGCCAACAATTATTGGCTGATGTAAATATCGATTACAGTAAAGTTCAAGGATCAAACAATCAAGTTTTTACTACCTTGAAAAAAGATTTAAAAGAATTTATCAACAATACGGATTGGGTTCAGGGTAAAAAATTATCTGTGCAGGAACGAATTAAATGTTCGTTCGGAATTATTATTGAGGAACGAATTTCAACAGATAAATTTAAAGCTACCTTATTAATTCAATCCAGCAGACCGGTTTATAATTCTTCATATATCACACCCGTATTAAATTATCAAGACACCGATTTTACCTTTAATTATCTAGAATCCGAAAATTTAGTATTTAATGAAACCCGATTCAGCGGAAAAAATTTAACTGATGTTATTGCCTATTATATTTATATGATCTTAGGATATGATGCAGACACATTTTCACGATACGGAGGAAATGAATACTTTGATAAAGCTCAAAAAATTGCAGATAATTCCATTAATCAAGGATACAACGGGTGGAATACTTTTGACGGTCCTAGAACCCGAGGATCTCTTATTTCCGATCTAATAAATGATAAAGCAAAAATGTTAAGAAATATTTCTTATAATTATCATCGTTTAGGATTAGATGTAATGTCTTCTAATGAATTACAAGCTAAAACTCACATTGCTACTTATTTAATGAAATTAAATGAATATTCTTCCAATTATCAGTTTTATCCTTTAGATCTTTTCTTAACTGCAAAACGTGAAGAAATAGCCAATATATTTTCTGGCGGAACTCCGGTTACTTCAATGAACATTTCAGAATTGAAAACTCTGTTACAAAAAATCAATCCAATCAACAGTAACGAATACTGGAATAAAATTAAAAATTAGAAATTTATGCTATCTCATTTATCAATTCGTAATTATGCGTTGATAGATATCCTGGATATTGACTTTCCTTACGGTATGATAACTGTTACAGGCGAAACCGGTGCCGGTAAATCCATAATTCTGGGAGCATTAAAATTAGTTTTAGGCGAGCGGGCAGATTACAAATCTTTGAAAAATGCTGATGAAAAATGCTTTGTTGAAGCGGAATTCACTCTTGATCGCGAACTATTTTCTGACTTTTTTATTCAAAATGAATTGGATTTCGATCCTATTACTATTATTAGAAGAGAAATTTTACCTTCAGGTAAATCTAGAGCTTTTATTAATGATACTCCGGTTACCCTATCTGTATTACATTCGCTAACTGAAAAACTTATTGATATTCATTCTCAATTTGATACTTCGGATCTGATGAATGATAAATATCAATTACATATATTGGATACTTATTCCGGTGCAAGTTTAGATTTGAAAGAGTATCAAAAAGTTTATCAAAAATACGTATTTGAAAATTCGAGGCTTAACTCGTTAAAGGATAAATTACTTTTAAGTAATGAAGAAGTTGATTATAAAAACTATTTATTAGAAGAGTTAAATACGGCTCAATTAGATTCCATCAATTTTATTGATATGGAAAATGAGCTGAATTTGTTGAAAAATTCTGAATATTTAGCTCAAATCTTAACTGAAGTTAAACAAATCTTAGATAATGATGAGATAGGGATTTTAAATCAATTACGAAAAGTATCTTCGCGCATGGATAAAGGCTCGCAATATTCAGGGGATTTAATGAAATTATCTGAAAGAATCAGCAGCGTTAAGTTGGAATTACAAGATATTTCAACAGAATCCGAGTTTTTCCTTGAAAGATTAGACTTCAATCCGCTGCGTTATGAAGATCTTACTCAAAAAGTTGATTTAATTCATTCTTTATATGCGAAGCATAAAGTAACCACTATAGAGGAATTAAAACAAATTAGAGATTCTTTATCTAAAGATACCTCTGATTTGATGAATTTGGAAAATCAAATCCAAGCCTGTCAAGATACTATTAAAACACTTTCTTCAGAACTTACTAAATGGTCTCAGGATCTTCATACTAAAAGAAAGACACATGTTCCTGAATTAGAAAACAAAATACTCACTATACTTTCACATTTAGGAATGGAAAAATCTAAAATTGAAATTTCCATACAAAAAACAGATCAATTTACTGCAAACGGTACAGATATCCTCAATATTTTATTTTCCGCTAATGCCGGCATGTCCTTACAGCCTATAGCTAAAGCCATATCGGGAGGTGAACGATCACGCGTAATGTTAGCAATAAAAAAAATTATGTCTGAGAAAGAAGCATTACCTACTTTAATTTTTGATGAAATTGATACGGGGGTTTCAGGACGTATTGCTAATGAAATGGGAAAATTAATGCAGCAAATGGCTTCAACCATGCAATTAATTGCCATTACTCATTTGCCTCAAGTTGCAGCAAAAGGAAACAGTCAATTTAAAGTCGAAAAAACGGAAAAATCGGGGGAAACTCAAACTCAAATACGTTTACTGAATCATGAGGAAAGGATTGAGGAAATTGCTCAGTTAATAAGCGGTTCTGATATTACGGAAAACGCAAGAAAACAAGCTATTGAATTATTGAAATAATTTCAAGTTTTTTTAGTCACATTTTGAATTAATCCTTACTTACTAAAAATATAGTCTGATTTCTTTTTTTATTCAAAAGTTTAAAATATACACTATTTTAAGTATAATCATTTATACTTCTTTATTTTTCATATTATATTTATTTATATTGGTTAAGTACTAATAATTATTGAAATCTAAATTATTCATCTATTTATTTTTTAGCAAATATTGATTCATAATTATATTAAATTTGATTTTAAATTAATATATTTACAATGATTACAATATATAATTTATAAAAACTATAATCAAATTAAAAAAGATGAAAACATTAATTATTAATGGTCACCCCAATTTAAATCAATCGATAATTCATAAAAGATGGTCAGAAGAATTAAAAAAATATCCGAAAGATTTTACAGTTCATAATCTTTGCTATGAATATCCGGATTATAAAATCGATGTTCAAAAAGAACAGAAATTAATTGAAAACCATGAAAACTTAATTTTACAATATCCAATATATTGGTTTAATGTACCCGGTTTAATAAAACGTTGGATCGATGAGGTATTTACTTATGGCTGGGCCTATGGATCTAAAGGGGATAAATTAAAAGATAAAAAAATAGCATTAGCATTTTCTGCCGGTATAAGTGAAGACGATCTTAAAGATAATAAAAATCTGAATTTGGAAGATTTAATTTTGCCTATTAAACTTACGGCAGCCTATGTTAGTTCGAATTTTAGGGGATATTATATGTTATATAATTCTTATTATGCAGCTGATAATGGCACTTTGGATAAAAGCATAGACGAATATATATCCTTTATAAAAGGCTTATAAAATTCATCGCATAAAAAAAATCTTTCCGAAAAGAAAGATTTTTATGATATAGTGTATTTTGTTTTTATTTAAAAATTGAGTCCAAATTTATTCCGCCGTAATTTCCGGAGCTCATCATTAAAAAAATACTGTTATTTTTATCGATTTCTTTTAAATAGTTCTCTAATATAACAGGATCTGTAAAGACTTGTAAATTATTTTTTTCGAAAGAATTTATAATCAGTTCTTTTGAAATTGGTTCCATTCTTTTGATTTTTAAAGCATCTTCACTATAAAAAACAAGTGCCTCATCAGCTTTGTCTAATGTGTTTTTGTATTGTTTTAAAAATTCAGGGTTTAGTGAACTATATGTATGGAGTTCTAAACAAGCTACCAGTCGTTTATTGGAAAAATTTTCTTTAACTGCCTTAACTGTTGCCATTACTTTAGATGGTGCATGTGCAAAATCTTTATATACTATATATTCATTTGTATCGTATATTTTTTCCAATCTTCGTGAAGCACCTTTAAATGATAGTATTGCTTCATAAAACGCTTCATTTTGTATACCTATTTGATTACAAACCAATCGCGCACCCTCTAAATTCAATAGGTTATGTCTACCAAATAACGACAATTGTAATTCTCCTTCAGAAGTTTGAAGATATACTTTTTCATCTTTAATTACATAATTGGGAGTATGATAAGGAAACTTTTTCAGATAGTTACTCGATTGTTCTACTACCTCTACAACTTCTTTATCTTCTTCATTATAAATTAAAGCACCTCCTTGACTTATCGTATTTACAAAATTTAGGAAGGGTTGCTTATAAGACTCAAAAGTTGGAAAAACATTGATATGATCCCAGGCGATCCCGCTGAGTAAAGCTATATTAGGCTGATACAAAAGAAATTTTGAACGTAAATCGATCGGTGAAGATAAATACTCATCCCCTTCTAAAATCATAAATTCATTAGTATCTGTGAGCTTCACCATGGTATCAAATCCTTCCAACTGAGCACCAACCATATAATCAACATCTACTTGATGATACTTAAGTACATGAAGAACCATGGAGGTTATCGTGGTTTTACCGTGAGAACCTGCGATAACTACTCGGGTTTTATTTTTAGATAGTTCGTATAGAAATTCAGGATATGAATAAATTTTTAAATTTAATTCTTTTGCTTTTTGAAGTTCGGGATTATCTGAATGAGCATGCATTCCCAAAATTACTGCATCTATATCCGGAGTAATCTTATCGGGAAACCACCCCAATGAATTAGGTGCTATACCTTGTTTTTTTAATCTTGAGAGGGAGGGTTCAAAAATTGCATCATCAGAACCTGTAACAGTGTAGCCTTTTTGAGCCAAGGCCAAAGCCAAATTATGCATGGCACTTCCACCTATCGCTATAAAATGTATTTTCATTTACCGATATTTTTCAGAACAAAGATACTTTTTTAAACTAAAAAAGACAGCTAAATACGACTGCCTTTTTTTATCTCTGTAATAAATTATAGTTCAAAAAATGATCGGGTCTTTTCTTCTTCCCTTTCTGCTTCCAGTTCCTCCACCGATTTAACTTTTAAAAAACTTGGATCTTGTTCTATAGCTATCATGATTTTAGCTAAAATTTCATTTGAATCTTCGTTCTCATAATCGATGTCTAATGGAGCTTTAAATGTCATTTTCGGTTCAACTCCCCTTTTTTTAACGAGTAATCCTTTACGATCAAAAGCTCTTCTGAATCCATCAATTACAACAGGTATTACAATGGGTTTATTTTTTTTGATAATTTTTGCCGCACCTCTTCGACCGGGTGACCAAGGAGTTACCGTACCTTGTGGAAAGGTAACTACCCATCCGCTATCCAATGCTTGCAAAATATTATCTATTTCATTCATATCAACTTTTCGATTGACATCTTTTCCTGCATCTCTCCAAGTTCTTTTAACAGTAATTGCTCCTGCTAAAGAAAATAATTTGGCTAGTAATCCCTTATTCATGGTTTCTTTTGCCGCCACATAATATAAATCTACTTTCGGATCTAAAAGATAAACAGGATTTTTAATGGTGTCAATATAACCGTGCTTTACGGCACAAAAAACATGATACATAGCAAATACATCCGCAAAATAGGTTTGATGATTGGATACGAACAATACATTGGTATCGGGAAGCTTTAACAGGTTTTCAGTTCCTTTAAGTTTTAATTTATTAAATCCGTTGAATCTATTATATGATATAACCCCAAAGGTGAATATAAGAAATCTTTTTAAGATAAACCAATGGCCAAACGCATCTCTAAATATTCTATTCTTCTTCTTTCCTTTTTCCATTTTTACACCCAGGTTTTAAAATTGTAAATTTATTACTTTTAAATTTATAATTAATTCAATCCGTATTATTAGTACATTAATGATTACACAAAATTATAATTTATATATAGAATTCTTGTTAATTAAATATTAATTAAAACGAAAGTATTTTTGATTAACCCTGTATTTATCTCTATTTTTATTAAAAAAAAGAAATATCCTACAATTAAATCATTTAAATACAAATTCTATTCCAAGATAAAATAAAAATTTAAATTTAGTTTCCTATTTATATTTTAATAAATTTATTAGTTATTTCTTTTTAAAAATATAAAATAATTAATTAAATAAACTATAATTAGGTCTAATCCCTATCCACTGATATAAGGTATCGCTCAACTGATTTCTCATCACTTGATTCATGTTTGCGATTCTTGCAGAAGCATGGTTTGCTCCGGGAAGTTCCAATTTAAGGGAATTAGTTTTTAAAGAAGGGATAACTTTGGTAGCGCTCCATGTGTCCAATTCCCCATAAATATATATAAAATTAGTACCCTGAGTATCTAACCATTTTTCTAATTTTTTAGTGAGTTTCGGACTATACGTGATTTTTCCTGCTTCTTTAGGAGGAAATGTTGCTAAAGGATTTTCAGTAAAATAGTTTAAATAATTTTTAAATGGTGAAATATCATATCCGTAATATCCCATTTCTAAGGCTGCTTGATAATAATGTGGCGCATATTGCTTAATTTCCTGATCACTAAAAAAACTTATATCAACGGCTTTTATAAGATAATCCACTCCCTTCGCAACCTCGTTTGACTGAGGAATGGAATCACAAGAATATCCCCATTGCCAAAATGAAAAAGGATATTCCAATACCGTATATTCAAATGCTTTGCCTAGGGATCCCAAATATTTATAGGTAAGACCTTTTATATCAGAATAGGCTTGTACATATTTTAAGGCTTCCTTTTCATTTTTTAGCATAAACAATTGAAAATCTTTAATTTTCTTTCTGCAAGTTTCCGATCCCACCGAGTTTAAAAAACTATATATTCGCGAATCTTCCAAAGAATAATTTATCGGGGCCACATACGGAACGGAGACATCTACATCTTCAGGAAAAAAATATCGATAATATATAGTTGTTTGTCCTCCTTTGCTTATACCTGTACTGATCCATTTTTTACCGTATATTTTTTTAAAAATAGTATTTATATGGTGTAAATCATGAGCTGCATTATAAAGAGTCAAATATTTCCAGTTAAATATTGAAGAGTCGGGTATTGAAGTTCCAAAATATCGATGTTCAATATTTAAATCGTTAGAATTTAAGATTTGCTGCAATTCATTTTTAACATCATACATCCCATACCCTTGCGTTTCCATGAGCATAGGCCGATCAAAGCCTGTATGAGTCAAAATGACTTGTTGATTAAAATAACCGGCATAGGTATCCGACCAATCTAAAGGTTGTTTAATTTGTAACTTATATTGTAAAGGTCCTCCTTTATAAGTTTCAATCCTTTCATAAGTTATATCTTGTTGTTTCGAAAGAAATTCTTCCAGTTTTTTTCTGTCTGACTCTTGAGCTGATAAAATAAGAAACGAAAATAATAGAGTAAAGACAAAGAGTATTCTTTTCATATTAAAATATTATATATGCTTTATTTTATGGATTTAATCTTAGTATAAAAACGTTTTTGGTTCATAAAAAAACCGCTATAAGCGGTTGTATAGATTTTTATAATTCTAATGCTTTATTTATGTTATTATTCATCAATAGTTCCAATGGATTTTCAAGTGCTTCTTTCACAGCCACTAAAAAGCTAACCGATTCTTTACCATCGATAATTCTATGATCATAAGAAAGGGCAACATACATCATGGGAGCAATAACAATTTGTTTATTTTTTGCGATAGGCCGCTCAATTATGTTGTGCATTCCAAGAATTGCACTTTGTGGTGGATTGATGATCGGGGTAGATAACATAGAACCAAAAACTCCTCCATTGGTAATGGTAAATGTTCCTCCGGTCATTTCATCCACGGTAATTCTTCCGTCTCTCACTTTTTCCGCAAGGATCTTTATATTTTGCTCTACTCCTCTAAATGTCATGGTTTCCGCATTTCTAAGTACAGGAACCATTAATCCTTTAGGTCCGGACACCGCTATGCTTATATCTTGAAAATCATAGGTTATTTTATTCTCTCCGTCGATCATAGAGTTAACATCGGGAAACAGTTGCAATGCTCTTACAACAGCAAGGGTAAAAAAAGACATAAATCCTAAATTCACATTGTGTTTATTTTTAAATGCCTCTTTATATTCATTCCTTATACGATAAATTTCACTCATGTCCACTTCATTAAAAGTAGTTAACATGGCGGTTTGATTTTTTACGGTTACCAATCTTTCGGCTACTTTTCTTCTAAGCGCCGATAATTTAACTGACTGGTACGTTCTGACTCCATTTCCTGTAGAATTACCAAGAGATGGAACTGCTTGTAATGCATCATTTTTTGTTATTCTTCCATTTTTTCCCGTTCCTTGAATATCTTCGGGAGAAATATTTTTTTCTTTAACTATTTTTCTGGCTGCCGGGGAACAAGTTCCTTTTACATATGAATCGGCGGGTCTTTCTTGAGAATTTTCCGATGTATGAGTAGAAACAGTTGTTTCTGCTTCGTTGGTTACTATTTCTTTTTTATCATGAATTGGATTTACAGCATCCGTGTCAATTAAACATATAATATGTCCTACCTGAACTGTATCTCCCTCTTGAGCTTTCAAAGATATTTTGCCGGAAGCTTCTGCCGGAAGGTCTAAAGTGGCTTTATCGCTGTCTATTTCCGCTATAGCCTGATCTTTTACAACATAATCTCCCTCTTTAACCAACCAGGTTGAAATTTCTACTTCAGTTATTGATTCCCCGGGAGAGGGAACTTTCATTTCAAGTATCATAAGTTCAAATATTTTATTTTTTAATGGTTTATTTTATATTTTCAAACACAGAATTGATTAATTTTTTTTGTATTTTATCGTATCGTTTGTGTGAACCCGGTGAAGGAGAGCCGCTTTCGGCTGTATAAATTCCTTCAATATTGAATTTTCTAAATTCTTTGAGTATGTACCACCAAGCTCCCATATTTTCGGGTTCTTCTTGTGCCCAAATTAACTCTTTTTGAAAAGAATATTTTTGTAATATTTGTTGGATTTTATCCCAATGTAAAGGATAGAGTTGTTCAATACGTACCAATGCCACTCGATCCTCTTTTAATTCTTCTCTTTTCTTATCCAATTCATAGAATAATTTTCCTGAACATAAAACGACACGAGTTATTTTTTCTATCTTAGTTGCTTTTGAATCATCGATAACCTCTTCAAAGGCTCCTTCTGCTAATTCTTCCAGGGTAGACACTACTTGAGGATGTCTTAGTAAACTTTTAGGAGAAAAAACAATCAACGGTTTCCTATAATCAGTTTTCAATTGTCGCCTTAAAGAATGGAATAAATTCGACGGAGTAGTTGAATTTACTACATACATATTTCCATTGGCACAAAGAGATAAGAATCGTTCGATCCTCGCCGAAGAATGTTCTGCTCCTTGTCCTTCAAAACCATGCGGAAGCAACATAACCAATCCGTTTTGCATTTTCCATTTATCTTCAGCAGCAGAAATATATTGATCAATTACAATTTGTGCTCCGTTGGCAAAATCTCCAAATTGTGCTTCCCAAATTGTAAGCGAAAAAGGAGAAGTCATGGCATAGCCATATTCAAATCCTAAAACTCCATATTCTGACAGCAAGGAATTATAAACATAGAATTTAGCTTTGGTATTCAAGCTGTTTAATAAGATGATTTCTTCTTCTGTGTCTTCCGTTTTAATTACTGCATGACGGTGTGAAAAAGTTCCTCGTTCAACATCCTCTCCGGATAATCGGACATGATGTCCTTCCGTTAACAGCGAACCGTAAGCCAATAATTCTGCCATCCCCCAATCTATGGTTTGGGTAACATCAATCATATCCCGCCTTTGTTTCAATAAACGTTTGGTTTTATTAAAGAGGTTTTTTCCTTCCGGTATTTCCGTAATTTGATGCGCTATGGTACGCAAGTTTTCCAATGGAAAGGTTGTATCTATGGGTGTTAAAAGTTCGGCAGCTCCTACTCTTTCAAAATCTTTCCATTCTTGCTGCATGAATAATTCAACGGTCGCTTGTTCCATTTCTTTGGAATCTTCCAAATTTTTATCCAGTAACTTTCTGTATTCTTCGTCATCGTCAGCCACCATTTTTTGCGTAATGATATCATCTTTTTCAAGTTTTGCTCGATATATTTCTCTGGGATTCGGATGATTTTCAATTATTTTATATAATTGAGGCTGTGTAAAACGAGGTTCATCGCCCTCATTATGTCCATATTTTCTATAACCTAAAAGGTCAATAAAAACATCTTTATTAAAGGTATTCCTGTAATCCGAAGCAAATCGTACTGCATGGATAACTGCTTCCGCATCATCTGCATTTACATGCAATACCGGACATAAAACCGTTTTAGCTATGTCTGTACAGTAGGTGCTGGAACGTGCGTCTAAATAGTTGGTAGTAAATCCTACCTGATTATTGATTACAATATGAATGGTTCCTCCGGTTTTATAGCCGTCCAAGTTCATCATTTGAATTACTTCATATACGATTCCTTGAGCGGCAATGGCTGCATCTCCATGGATTAGTATAGGCATGACTTTACCGTAATCTTCTTGATATTCGTGATCTGTTTTTGCTCTCGCAATTCCTTCCACTATGGCATCAACGGTTTCCAAATGCGACGGGTTGGGAGCTAAACTTATTTTAACGGTTTTACCTTTTTTAGTTTTATAATTATTACAAGATCCTAAATGATATTTTACATCTCCTGAAAAAATGGTTTCTGAATAATCTTTTCCCTCAAACTCATTAAATATTTGCGAATACGATTTATTAAATATATTGGCTAAAACATTTAATCTTCCTCTATGGGCCATTCCGATAACGATTTCTTCCACTCCCAGTTCTGAGGAATGGTTAATTATTTCATCTAAAGCGGGAATTAAAGTTTCTCCTCCTTCTAATGAAAATCTTTTTTGTCCGACAAATTTCGTATGTAAAAAATTTTCAAAGGCAACGGCATGTGAAAGCTTTTTTAATATTCTTTTCTTTTCTTCTACATCTAAAAGGGGCTGATTAAAATTTTGCTTTATCCAATTTTGAATCCAACGGATTTCTTCGGGTTTTCTAATATATATGTATTCAATTCCAATGGAACTGCAATATTCTTTATTAAGAATATCTATTATTTCTTTTAAAGTATATTCTCCTTCTATTCCTATAATTTTACCGTTGACAGGTACGGATAAATCTGATTCGCTAAGTCCGAAATTTTCTATGCTTAAATCTGGAGTATAGGTTCTTCTTTGCCTGACCGGATTGGTTTTAGTAAATAAATGCCCTCTTGTTCGATACCCGTTTATTAAATTTATTATCTTAAATTCTCTTATGATATCTTCAGAAATTCCTTTTTCATTTGAATATTCCTTTTCACTATATTGATTATATTCAGAAGTTTCATTGTAGGATTTTCTGGCAAAATCAAATCCTTGAAAAAAACTTCTCCAGCTGGGTTCTATGCTATCGGGAAATTTCAAATATTTTTGATACAACTCATCTATGTATTCTGAATTGATTGCATTTAAAAATGAAAATTGGTCCATTTTATTTTTTGCTTTAACGGGTATATTTTATTTACTGTATAGGTTCAAATCTACTGATTTTGATAATATCTTCAAAGTAAATATTTTTTATATTATAAATTTATTGGTAGCAAGTGATCAATTATTTTTTTAAAATAAGATTCTTATTTTTAGCTTGTATGTGCTTTGATACATTAACATTCTATATAAATTCCTCATTAACTACCCTATTCATCCTAATTTTAGTTATGCTATAATTTTAACATTTCCAGATTTTATCTATATTTTAAAAATGACATTAAGCAACTTAAAGAATATTAATTTATAGGTTATATATTTAAGCTACTAAAACTTTAAGTGATTGAGGTAATAAGGAAACTGTTAGTTTTTTAGCATTGGTGGGTATATATTCTCCATCAATTTGCAAATATTTTCCATCAAATTCAATTTCTAATTGATTGGATTTAAAAAATATTTTCTTCTTACTTCCGAAATTAGTATTTAATAAATATCCCATACCGATTAAACCAAATGCTCCCCAGGAACATTCAGTTATCAAATTAACATCAAATTTACCGTCCTGCAAAGAAGCTTTTGGCGAAATGGAAAACCCGTATCCTAAGCAATTACTGTTAGAAATATTCAGCATCATGGCTTTTCCCTTGAAGTTTTTCGTTTCTGAATGCATATCAATCTGAATGGGCTTATATTTAAAAACACTTACGATAGCACTTTTAACATATCCTGCTAACTGTCTTTTCTTTTGATGAGCATATTCTTTCACAGTATGTGCATCAAATCCTATACCTGCATTACTGAAGAAATATATATTATTAATCTTTCCACAATCAATTTTTTTACTAGTATGTTGGGAAGTTTTCAACGATTGTAGAGCTTTTTCATAAGTAAGAGGAATATGTAAATGTCTGGCCAATCCATTTCCGGAACCTATAGGAACGATTGCTAAGGGGATTTCTTTATTAAGTAAGGCAGTAGCTACTTCATTAAGTGTTCCGTCACCTCCACAACTTACAATAATGTCGGCTCCTTCTTTAATGGATTGCAATGCAAATTTATATCCATCATCTTTTTTTCTTGTTACTTTGATTTCTTTATCATAGTCTGCAAAAAGTTCTTCTATCCTATTTTTTACTTTCTTACCTAATCCTTTACCTGAAATAGGATTAACTATAAAATGAATTTTTTTGTCTTTCATTTTAATGGGTTATGAACTTAGTTGGTACTATTTTTTAAATCTTTGATCATTTGTATGGGATCTTTCGCATTGAAAATGCTACTTCCGGCAACCAATACATCAGCTCCGACATCAGTTAGCTTTTTAGCATTTTCGAGACTTATTCCTCCGTCAACTTGTATTAATGCTTGTGAATTTTTTTGAATAATTAGATCCTTACAAGAGGCTATTTTTTTATATGAGTTTTCAATAAATTTTTGTCCTCCAAACCCGGGATTTACAGTCATCACTAACACTAAATTCAAATCTTGGATAGTATCATCCAATAAATTTATATTGGTATGCGGATTTAAGGCTACTCCGGCTTTCATACCTAAATTTTTAATTTCCTGAATTGTCCTGTGTAAATGGATACAGGCTTCATAATGAACTGTAATATAATCTATACCTAAATTTTTAAAAGTTTGAAAATATTGACTCGGATTTACAATCATTAAATGAGCATCTTTGATTTTTTTAGCTTTTTTATTAACAGCTTCTAAAACCGGAAATCCGAAAGAAATATTAGGGACAAATACTCCATCCATGATATCTATATGAAACCAATCGGCTTCGCTCGAATTGATCATTTCTATATCCTTATCTAAATTCCCAAAGTTTGCTGAAAGGATGGAAGGTGCAAGTAGTGCCATTTTTTTTATACAAATTTATAAAAAACTATTTACTAATCGATATTGGAATTTAGCCGAAAAAATGAGTGCGACTTACTATCCATCACTTTACACGAAGAATTTAGGCATTACATTTGTATAAAATTTCACTTATGAATTTATATATTAAAAATATGGTTTGTGATCGCTGTATTTTTGCGGTCGAGGAAATTTTAAAAGAAATTCATATTAAGCCGGTTACTGTTAGGCTTGGAATGGTTATTATAAATGAGGAATTGAGCAAAGAAAAGGAGCATATTTTTAGTGATAAATTAGAAAAACTGGGCTTCGAGCTTATTAGTGATTCTAATCAAAAAATAATTGAAAAGATTAAATCTCTGTTAATTTCACAGATCCGAGAACATACAGTACCATCGATAACTTATTCTGAATTTTTATCCCAAAAAATAAACAAAGACTATTCTTATTTAAGCAAACTTTTTTCTTCTTCAGAAGGCATTACCATTGAACATTATATCATTCTACAAAAAATAGAAACCGTAAAAGAACTGTTGTCTTATGAGGAATTGAATTTATCGGAAATTTCTTATAAGTTGGGATACAGCAGCGTTGCTCACCTTTCTGCACAATTTAAAAAAGTTACCGGACAAACACCCTCTCAATTTAAAGCTCAAAAAATAAAAACAAGAAAAAGCATAGATAAAATAATATAATATTTTCCATTTCTTATTATATATTAATTTATTTATTTAAATATTATATTATTTTAGCATATAAATATAAAATGATTTACCAAAGTTTATGGTTATAAGATATTAAATTTATGATATTTATCTATTTTTATTCAATTTCATATAAAATTTTAGACATGAAATAAAATTTTTTATAATATACATATTAATTTGGACTTTTACTATTATATTTATAGTTTTGTCATCGTTAATTTAATTGCTTTTTAACAA
Source organism: Apibacter sp. B3546 (assembly GCF_009827885.1). Lineage (NCBI taxonomy): Bacteria > Pseudomonadati > Bacteroidota > Flavobacteriia > Flavobacteriales > Weeksellaceae > Apibacter > Apibacter sp. B3546. The sequence continues at coordinate 270,609 of NZ_WINW01000002.1, forward strand.
TGAACAGGAATAAGACCTTTGACTCTTTGAAATTTATATTAGTTTGTTTTGTAGTATATGCTCATACTACCGAAAACCTTTACAAAGATAGAGGAACAGCAGTTTTAGTTAGCTTTCTCTCTACTTTTACCATGCCTCTTTTTATATTTATATCCGGCTATTTTTCAAAAAACATTACGTGGGACAAATACACCAAGTCATTTAAATCTTTAGGACTCACCTACTTAGCCGCACAGCTAACTTATTCCATCCCTTTCATAACCGTACAAGCAGTAACCCTTCCTGCAGATCAATTTAATATTATTCAAAAAATTATTTCGATTTTCATTCTTCCTTATGGAGGGCTTTGGTATGTGGTTGGTCTATTAGTTTGGAGACTACTTGTTTACTATATTGCTAAGTTTAACTTAAAATTCCCATTAGTGTTTAGTCTTTCACTAATTATACCTTTACTGTTTGGCTTTATAGATATCCAGTTAAATGCCTTCAGAGTAATAACCTTCTTTCCGTACTTTGTTTTAGGTTATTATTGCAATGAACAAATGTTCAATAAAATCAGAAAAGTTAATCCTATTATACCCGTTGTTATTTTATTAGCCATATTCACCGGTTTATTCTTTTATAAAAACCTTTTTTATTTTGTGATGGCTACTTTTGGGGAAGGATCTTATAAAAGTACTTATCCGACTCTTTTACAGGGATTTTTATATAGAGCATCTTTCTATTTAATTAGTATGATAAGTATTACTTGCGTAATCAATTTAGCAACTGATCGATTTTATAAATTAGGTAAATATTCGTTGGGAATATTTTTGGTGCATCCTTGTGTTATTTTTACAATAGCAGGTATCCGAATGTATTTACTTCCTCCTTTAGATATTACCTACCCGATTCTTTTTGATTTTCCACTATCAATGGTTATAACCTTTATAAGTTTATACTTATCGGAAACAAAACCGATCCAATATTGGATGAGTCCAATAATGTTTTTTCAAAAAAAATAAAAAAATGCCTGTTTAATACAGGCATTTTTTTTGTTATTCACCCTTTTTTTAAAATACTCATACTTTTAGAGATAATTTATTAATAAGCAATTCATTTGTATATTATTTAATTTGTTAAATTGTGTATTTGATAAATAATAAGCTTATTTTTTTTATTCAAACTAACTACTTTATATTTTCAAAACTTAAGCTAATTTCACTAATAAATAAAATTAAAAAGCTGTAATTTAGCAATCCATTATGATATTAGTTACAGGAGGTACGGGCTTAGTAGGAAGCTATCTTTTATTAAAGTTAGCCGAAAAAGGTGAGCAAGTTAAAGCTTTATATAGATCGGAAGATTCTAAACAAGAAGTTTTCAACTTGTTTAAATTATACGAACCGGAAAGATTTAACAAATTATATGATTCTTTACAATGGATTAAAGGGGATATTCTTGATATTATTTCCCTGGAAGAAGCTTTTATAGGTGTAACAAAAGTATATCATGTTGCCGGAAAGGTTAGTTTTGATGAAAAAGATAAAAAAGAATTACGCAAAATAAATATTGAAGGAACTCAAAATATGGTTAATTTATCTATTAGTCATAAAATAGATAAATTTTGTTATATAAGTTCAATTGCCACCTTAGACCCCAATTTAGAAGATTCCTCAATTAATGAAAATGCTGAGTGGAATTTTAAATTCAATCATTCTTCCTATGCGTGCTCGAAATACGGAGCTGAAATGGAAGTGTGGAGAGGTTCTCAAGAAGGATTAAATGTATTAGTTGTATATCCGGGTATCTTATTAGGTTCCGGAAATTGGAAACGAGGCAATGGATTACTCTACGATCAGGCATATGCAGATCGAGCCTATTATACTTCGGGGATCACCGGATGTATTGATGCTTCGGATGTCGCTGATATTTGTATACGACTTATGGATGATCCTTCAATAAGTAATGAAAAATTTATTTTAACTGCAGACAACATATCGTATAAAAACCTCATGTACCTGTTAAGAAAAGAATTGAACAGGAAACCTCCCATTAAAATATCTAATTCATTATTAAAAAGGATATCCGTATTGTCTCGGTTTTTACCCGGTAAAAAAACGTTAAGTAAGCCTGTTTACTTAGCATTGACTTCTCAAAACACCTATTCCAACGACAAGATAAAAAAATTATTGTCGTATGCATTCATATCTATTCAAGATTCGTTAAAATTTCACGCTAAAAATTATCTACAATATAAAAAATTAAATAATGATTGAGGAAAATTTTATTCCATCTGAAACGTATAAAAATATAGAAAATGGAGAAGTGAACGCTAAATGCAGTTCAAACATAGCATTAGTTAAATATTGGGGTAAATATGATTTACAATTACCTGCTAATCCATCCATAAGTTACACACTTACCGAAAGTTTTACGGAAACTTCAATCCAATTTCAAAAAACTGACAACTTTTCAATAAAAGTATATCTGGAAGACCAAATTCAAGAAAATTTCGCAGCAAAAATTCATACCTATTTTCTATCTATAAAAAAATATTTACCATTCATTGACCAATATTCATACACCATACATACAAAAAATTCTTTTCCTCACAGTAGTGGAATTGCTTCATCTGCATCCGGATTTGGTGCTTTGGCCTTATGTCTTATGAATATGAGCGAATTATTGGGAGAGAAAAATTCTGAAGAGTTTACGTTAAGAAAAGCTTCTTTTTTGGCTAGATTAGGTTCCGGAAGTGCATGCAGATCAATTTACAAGGGATTGGCTATATGGGGAAAGAGTCCAAATATACCTTTCAGTTCCGATTTATATGCTATTCCTTTTCCCTATGAAATAGCTCCTATATTTAAAGAAATTCAAGATACCATTTTATTGGTCCATGAAGGATCTAAACAAGTAAGCAGCTCCGTTGGCCATAGTTTAATGAAAGGACATCCCTATGCATCCACACGCTTCCAAGAAGCAAATAAAAATTTATCTGAAGTTTGCGATTTGATTCAATCCGGAGATTGGGAACAATTTGGTAAAATAGTTGAACATGAAGCATTGACACTTCATGCCATGATGATGACTTCTACCCCACCCTATATTTTAATTAAGCCAAACACATTGGCGATCATTGATAAAATTTGGAAATTCAGACATGATTCTAACGCTCAATTATATTTTACTTTGGATGCCGGAGCTAATATACATCTACTTTATCCTGAAAGAGAAAAAGGTCTGATTACCAGTTTTATAAAAAATGATCTTATTAAATATACTGAAAATGGAAATATAATATTAGATCGGGTTTTATTTTAAACATAAGGTATAAAAACACAGTTTAAATCTTTACAAAAAAATGTAAAGTCTTCTTTATAAGAACGAAAAAAAGAGGGAATTTGCTTGTATATATCAAACAAAATATTACCTTTGTTAAATTAAGATAAATAACCTTATTAAAATTAAATCATCATGAACAAATCAGAATTAATTGATGCAATTGCAGCTGATGCTGATATTACTAAAGCAGCAGCAAAAAAAGCTTTAGATTCATTTTTGAATAATGTAACCAAAGCATTAAAAAAAGGAGACAAAGTTACTCTTGTAGGTTTTGGAACTTTTTCTGTTTCTAAAAGAAGTGCAAGAGAAGGAATTAATCCTCAGACAAAAGCTAAGATTAAAATTCCTGCTAAGAAAGTTGCTAAATTTAAAGCAGGTGCAGAATTATCCACTGCAGTTAACTAGATAGACTAAATTAATTAAGTTTAAAAAAATTAAAGGCTGTTATGATAACAGCCTTTTTATTTATTTTGTAATGAATTTGACACGTATTTAAAAAAATACTAATTTCTAAATTTCGTCATCTTCATTAAAATTCCTCAGAGCTTTAACTTCATTTCTATTACGTATAGTTGATAAAATATTCCTACCTTTAGAAATGACCATAGGAACAACATAAGAAGAAGCTAACATGATCAATTTCCCTGATAAGGATTTCTTATTTACAAACCTTGAAATTACTTTTTCAGTTCCGAAACCTATTCCAAAATTAATTAGCATCTTTAAGAGATTTGAATTAGAAACAAAGGAAAATGCTTTGTCTCTTACATTATCATTAACTAAACCTAAGGTTTCAGGTAAATGACTTAGGGAGAGTTTATTCTCCATATCAGAAATCTCATCTTTTAATACACGTTTACGTAATAAAAAATCTTCGTACGTATATCTTCCGTTAGTTTTTGTCATTAAGTTCATTTTCTTTTACATTTAAATCTAATTCAATAATTTTCCTCTCAATAAATTTTTTGATTTTCGAATAATTGGAAAGAAGAATCATAAAAATGATGAGATAGATACAAGAAATAATTAAAATGCCTAATCCCATATTATTAAAATGAGTTCCAAGCATTACTCCCAGAGCAATACTGGCTAAAAATAAGAACATCATTCCTAAGCTGAAAACAATAATGATGAAAATTACTATGCTCAACAAACCGGAAATAGTCTCAGTCAATTCCAATTTAAGAAGTTCGATTCTATTATTGATATATTTTTTTACAAAACCTAACATAAGTTATTAAAATATAGTGATAAAATTAAAAAAGAGTCATTAAAACAGACTCTTTTAAATTTTCAGTAATTATTTTTTGGTCAACTCATCGTATTCCTCCGCGAGATGATCAATTGTCTCATCTTTTTTTCTGTTAAACTCTTTTTTGTACTTATCATATCCCTCCTTCAATTCATCTTTATATTTATGATAAGAATCCTTAAGACTTTCCCCTAAATCTTCTGCTTTTCTTTTTATTTTTTTACGGGTGTTTTTACCTTTATCAGGAGCAATTAACACACCGGCAAGAAATCCGGCAACAGCTCCTAATACCATACCGGTTAAAACATTTTGAGCATTTTTATTTCCCATACTAATTACTATTAAATATTATTATAATGTTATTTTTAGAATTTTCGCACTTTACTTAAGACAAGAAAAAACAACTAAGATTATCAATTATTTAGCTAAACATTTAAATAAATTTACTATTTATACAATATGCTTAAACTATAATAATTAAAAATTTAAAACTTATTTTTATTTTTGTTGCCTTAAACAAATTTACTCAATAAATTTGTAATTTCCAAAACAACATAAAAAATTATGCCAAAGTTCTCTTCACGAGGTTTAAATATGCCTGAGTCTCCTATTAGGAAACTAGCTCCTTATGCAGTTAAAGCAAAGGAAAAAGGGTTACAAGTATACCATTTGAATATCGGGCAGCCGGATATCAAATCCCCGCAAACTTCCATCGATGTTTTAAAAAATATTGATATTGATATTTATGCGTATACTCCTTCTGAAGGAAAATTTGATTATAGAGAAACACTAAAAGATTATTATCACTCGTTAGGATTCAATGACTTAACCAGAGACAATTTTATTATTACCAACGGGGGGTCTGAAGCCCTTTCATTTTCTTTAAGTTGCTTATGCGATCATGGAGATGAAATTATCGTTCCTGAGCCGTTTTATGCAAATTATTATAGTTTTGCAGAATCTATTGGTGTTACTATAGTTCCCATTGTTTCAACTATTGACAACGGATTTTCATTACCCGATATTGAAAAATTCGAAGAACTAATTACACCCAAAACCCGTGCAATTCTCATTACCAATCCAAGTAATCCCACCGGTTACCTTTATTCAAGAGAGGAATTGCAAAAATTGGCAGATATTGCAATTAAACACGATATATTTCTTATATCCGATGAGGTATACAGAGAATATGTATACGATGGTTTACCATTTCATTCCGTATTAGATTTTCCTGAACTTAAAGACAATGTGATTGTTGTAGATTCCGAATCCAAACGTTACAGCCTTTGTGGAATCCGTTGCGGTTTTTTAGTTACCAGAAATACAAAATTTTTGGAAATAGCCTTAAAATTCGCCCAAGCTCGTTTGAGTCCATCTTTAATTGGACAGATTATTGCCAATGCCGCACATAAACAACCTCTGTCGTACATTGAAAACGTAAGAAAAGAATATTCGGAAAGACGGGACTTATTGGTAAAATTACTTAATGAAATCCCGGGGGTAATTTGTCCCAATCCCAAAGGATCTTTTTATTGCACTGTAGAATTGCCGGTTGATAATGCTGAGGATTTTTGTTTATGGATGTTAAAAGACTTTGAATATGAAAACGGTACGGTTATGCTTACCCCTGCACAAGGTTTTTACTCCAACCATGAACATGGCAAAAAACAGGTTAGACTTGCTTATGTAATCAATAAAGATGACATTGCCCAATCCATAAAAATTATAAAAAAAGGTTTAGAAAAATATAATTCACTTCAATGATAGTTCAGGAGAATAAGGATATAAAAAAATTTACGACTTTTCAAGTACCTGCGCTTTGTAATTTTTTTACGGAAATATCTACACTCGAAGAGCTCAACGAGGCTTTAAATTTTTCTGAGAATCAAAATTTACCTGTATTATTTATAGGGGGAGGAAGCAATATTTTATTTACAAAAGCTTTTCACGGATTAGTTATACAAATTAAATTAAAGGGAATTCAAGAAAGGCCGGGTAACGATGAGAATCATGTATTCGTATCTGCTATGGCCGGAGAAAATTGGGATTCTTTTGTGAGCTATTGTGTAGATAAAAATTACGGAGGATTGGAAAATTTATCTTTTATTCCGGGAAATGTTGGAACCTCTCCTATCCAGAATATCGGTGCTTATGGAGTTGAAATGAAAGATTCTTTTTATCAACTGAAAGCTCTTAATCTAAAATCCCGTGAAATAGAGATTTTTTCTTCTGAAGATTGTAAATTCGGATATAGAGAATCTTTTTTTAAGAATGAAGGAAAAAATAAATATGCCATTATTGAAGTTACTTTTCGATTAACCACTAAAAAACATAAACTTAAACTCTCATATGGAGATATAAAAGAAGAACTTATTAAAAAAAATATTTCTGAACCCTCTTTGCTAGACGTAAGAAATCAAATTATAGCTACCCGTAAACGTAAACTTCCTGATCCCGCACTTTTGGGAAATGCAGGAAGCTTTTTTAAAAATCCGATTATAACGATCGATCAATTAACTAAAATTCAAGAAAATTACCCAAATATACCTTTTTATACCATTTCCGATACTTGGGTTAAGATTCCTGCTGCTTGGTTAATTGAAAATGCCGGTTGGAAAGGCAAAAAAATCGGAAACGTGGGTGTACACGAAAAACAACCGTTGGTGTTAGTTAATCTGCATAATGCCGACGGAGAAGAAATTTTATCACTATCAAACTCTATAATTGAAGATGTTAATAAAATTTTTAACATTCAATTAGAACGAGAAGTAAATATCATCTTATAAATTTATATTTTTGCTTCCTTATTAAAATATGAAGATATTCCTTTATCCCTTTGCCGGTCTGTATTGGCTGGTTACTTATATTAGAAATAAATTTTTTGATTGGGGACTTTTACATTCAAAAAGTTACAAAAAACCGATTATTACGGTAGGAAATTTAAGCGTTGGAGGAACGGGTAAATCACCTTTCGTTATATATTTAATCGGATTGTTGAAAGATACTCATCTTATTGGCGTATTGAGCCGAGGCTATGGAAGGAAATCCAAAGGTTTCCATTTTGCAAATTATACTACCAGTTATGAAGATATTGGTGATGAACCCATGCAATTTTTTTTACGTTTTAAAAACAAAATAATTGTAGGAGTAGACGAAAAAAGAGCCCATGGAATCGACAATCTTATCAAGGATTTTAATCCTGATCTTTTTATTTTGGATGATGCTTTTCAACATCGGTATGTAAAGGCGGGATTGAATATTCTTTTAACAGATTACAGTCATCCCTATTATGACGATCATATTTTACCTGTTGGACGTTTACGTGAAGGCAGATATGGTGCTAGAAGGGCACAAATAGTTGTTGTTACCAAATGTCCCGAAAATTTAGATGATGAAAATAAAAAGACCATTGAAAGAAAATTAAAATTACAACCCTATCAATCTTTGTTTTTTTCAACCATTATATACGAAAAACAGGTGATCAATTCTACTTTAACTTTACCTATTGATGATCTACTTTCTTATCAGATCCTATTAGTAACAGGAATAGCTAAATATCAGGATATATTGGAATTTGCGGAAAGTAAATTTTCATCGGTTACTCATTTACAATTTAAAGATCATCATAATTTTTCGGAAGCGGATATTGTGGAAATTGAAAAAGCTTATCTAAAATTAGATGGTAAAGCCATCATTTTAACTACTGAAAAAGACTTTATGCGGTTAAAACATTTTCAACAACTGCAAGATATTCTTTTTTATCTTCCTATTAATATTAAATTAGACAGACCGGAAGAGTTTAAAAAATTACTAACGAAATTCGCAGGATAATGAGAGGTACTCATCTTTGAAATAGATATTTATCTATATTTGAATGGATTTCCTTATCTTTATCACAAAATTTTAACATTAAATTACCTTTACATGAATAAAAAGATATTATTTTGGGTTTTTCTTATTACGGGAATAATATGGATTTTAGGGGCAAGTTATTGGTATATATGGATTGAAAATCTGGATTTAAGTAAATTAAATTTAAGCAGCAATGACCCGAATACTAAGGCTTTTTTTAAAGCTGTTTCTGTGGTATTCGTACCTTTATTGATCACAGCTTTTCTTTTTTATTTTATAGGTTTATTGTTTGGTAAAAAAGAGGAAAAATATTTTACGGATATTGAAAAAGAGAATGAGCAATTGAAAAACGAAATTGCCACGCATATTGATAAAATTGAAACCATGAAGGTTTTATATACCGGTGGAAAAATCAGAAGAAGACCCATAGAGACGCTTGAAAACACCTCTCCCCTCTCTGCTTCTGAAAACGGTATTGTTGATGAAGAAAATAAAGAAAATACGCCCATTAAAAAAGATGATTTAAAAATTATTGAAGGTATTGGTGAACGTATTGAATTCTTTTTAAATGAAAGCGGCATTTATACTTGGGAACAACTTTCTCAACAATCTGTAGATTCATTGAAAAATATTCTTGAGCTTTATGAAGGAGCTTCTTATCGTATACACAATCCAAACCATTGGCCGCAACTGGCTGAACTGGCAGCAAAAGATCGATGGGATGAGTTTGAGGCTTTGCAAAAGTCTTTGTAGAACAAATTCTGTTTCTTTTATTAATGTATAAAATATAAAATCGAGATATTTTAAAATTATATTCTTATTTGATTTATTGACATTTTGATTTTAATTGCAAAGTCTTAAAAATTAAATGCCTCCATCGTTCATTATTGATTAATACCTAAACGTAATTATAAATTTATCAATCTTTTCTACTAAATCTTTTTTTAAATAAGTTATCTGACGTTTTCAATTCTTATATGTATAAAGGGTTGATAGAGTTACTTTTAACTCAGCTATTTTTGATGCAGACTATCTATTTTATTAAGATAAATTCTATTTTAATTGTAAAAAATTCACTTTTTACCTGAAAATTTTTAAATAAAACTTGCATTGTAACAAATTTGTTGTATATTTGCACTCACAAACACCGCGGGATGGAGCAGTAGGTAGCTCGTCGGGCTCATAACCCGAAGGCCACAGGTTCGAGTCCTGTTCCCGCTACCAAGTTTAAAAGAGAATCAAGCATATTGATTCTCTTTTTTTGTTTATGAATTTTCTAATTTTATTTTCGAACTACTACAAAACATATTTATAATAGTATAAAAAAAATGTTATATTTTATGAACAAATATTTTTTTATCTATGTTAAGAAGTTGGAATATTATAAATAATCTCTTTTTCTTGTAAATATTTTCTTTGTAAAGATCTTCTTTTTCGGTATAAAGGTTAATAATATTTACTTAATCCCGTAACTTTGCTCTATGGGAAACCAATATTTATTGCATAAATGGTTTTGTTTAACTATTTCACGCTCAATAAATATATAATTTCTTATAAAATCAGGCTTTCAAAAATAAGCTGGCGATTGTCTTAGTTTTATTCTAAGGCTATATTCACGATAAGTAAGAATAAAAAGCCATTATAATTTTGTACTATATTTATAAAATTAATCTCTTTTTTAAAACTTATAAATTTTCCAGTAAACAAAGTGAATAATTTTCGAAAAGATCTATTCCTTTTATATTGTTTAAATAAGTTTACTTATCCTTTTTTATAAGTAATAATTTAAATCGTTATTCATTTTCTTCATCATTATAAAACACATAATAGTTTTGTAGGTATTTTATAAGAAGTATTTTCTATATAAGTCTTATTCTCTTTGATAAATTGGCAGAGCTGCAAAAAGTATTGAAACATTAGTAAATCGCTGTTGACCATCTATTATTTGCAATTGGGATATATTCGAAATGGCAAGAATGCTTTCCTGAAAATAGATCACAAACTCCATAAAGTGTCAACTGGTATATTATCATCCAATACTTAAAATATTTTTAAATAAATCTTGACAATGTTCCAATATTTAGTTATAAATACGTTGGTATATTGGAATAACAAATTGATTACGTGATTTGAGTATAGATGCTGATTCTTTCATAGATTTTAGTTTTCAGGTTTTACGTTTACTTTTTATTATAAACTTTTTATTACTTCAGTAATTGTTCTGAAAGTATAAGTATCTGGTACTTGAACTGATTCGAAAGCCATAAAATACTTATATTTTTCACCTGCTTTTTCAGCCCATTTTTTACCTAATAAATTTTTATTTTTACTATCTTCATTATTTAAATGATCTCCTTTTACTTCTAATAAAATCAGATTATTCTTTTCGGTACAAATGATAAAATCCGGGTAATGGTTTTTGTTATATCCGTTCAGAAAAAAACCTTTCTTTCGCTCTAAATTCCGATGCCAGAACTTTACATTTTCTAAAGCGGCTACTTCCATAATGAGTTTATGTTCTGACTGATTCATTTTCTCTTCCTGTTCATATAAGGATTTAATGATTGGACTGCTAGGTTCTACCAGGTTTACCTGCTTAGGAAAACTCCAACTTTCTTTAGTTATAATATGGTTGGTATCTAGTAATCGGTTAAAACTTTCCCGGGAATAGACATCGGTTAATTTATTTATTTTTTCTTTTATTTTTGCTATGTATATATATACGTTAGTAACTATATCTCTAATTTGTTCCGTATTGGTAAGATTTTCAAAAATTTTGTTTACATATTTGGTTAAATCCTGCTGAGAGATAGGGCTCTGATCTCCCAGTTTTCTAACTATTAAGCTACTTATCTGTCTTATTTGTCCTTCTTTCGGAGTGTTGAGTATGGCGTTGAGTAACAATTCTTTTCCCCGGGTTACTATTTTTTCCGTTTTAACGGTTCCTGTTCGTTCATCTATATCTGTTTTATAAATATCGGCAGAGATTTTAAAGTCAATCTGTGTATCCTGAGTGGCTAAGACAAATCCTTCTAAAAGACTGTTTTTACTAAGAAAAATTTCATTTTCTTTCAATTCTTTAAAAAGAATTGCATTCAAATCTTCTACTGGAGATTTTTTAAAAAACTGAGGTAATTTCATATTACCGTCAGTATATTCTTCATTTATTTTATAGGTTTTCACTGTTCCTCCCATTGCTTGTATAAGATAGGTGTCATCGTCTTCATCGGTAATTGCAAGTTTTTGTTCAAACTCTTTTCCTTCAATTATCGCTTTTTCGGTTATTTGCTGAACAATACTATTATCTGTTACTTTCGAAACAATTCCGTTATCATTTAACGGGATATACTCTATTTTTTCAATTGCAAAATCATCATCTGAAGAGGTGGTTTCCGGTGTATCAACAGAAAGCAATTCCTGCTTTAAAATATCATTGTCTGTAAGCTCTTCTTCTTGTTGGGTATCAGTTGCATAATAATCATCTTTACTAAAGCCGGAATCTTGCAATCCTTTCACAATTTTATCCAGTGTTTCTTTAAATTTAGCAGAAGCCGTAAGAACAAAGGAAAGGTTTAGGAGATTTTCCGAGTGTTGAGTTACATAGGGTTGACGTAAAATACGCCCTAAAATCTGTTCAACATCTACTGCGGAAGATTTATCTGCCAATGAGGCTAAAATATAGGCATTGGGACAATCCCAACCTTCTTTTAATGCATTAATAGTAATAATGTACCGCACCGGACATTCTTTGGAAGTTAAGTCTATTCCTTTTAGTTCATCTATTCCGCTGACTTTTATTTTGATTTGTTCTTCTGGTATACCTAAGCGAATTAGTTTTTCTTTTATATTCTGAAAAGTGGTATTATCTTTTCCTTTAATATTGGATTGGGCCTGAAATAAAATAATCGGGCGTATGTATTTGCCCTTCTGTTTTTCTTCTTCTTGTGCCAGTAATTCTAATTGTCGTTGTAAATGTAAGGCACTGCTAATCACCTCTTCTTTCCGGTTGTGATTGTACACAATCACCGGAAGTTTTACCATGTGTTCTTTTTTCAGCTCTACTGCATTTACAAAACTGATAATATTACTGTTCGATTTGGGGGTGGCTGTTAAATCCAAAACCAAAGAAGGGTTTAAATTATTCAGCATTTCCACGCTTAAATCGCTTTCTGCATTATGACTTTCATCTACTATTACGACGGGATTAAGGCTTCTTATTACATTAATCAGAGCCGTTCTGTCAGTTCCTTCCAATACTACTTCTTCATCAATAAGAGTGTCGGCAAAGGATTCTAAGGCACCGTTTTCCTGATATATTTTACGATCTTGCTTGTTGGCTTTATTTATTCGTAAACTGCTAAAATTGAAAACATAAATATTTAATTGTTCCAGTACTGAGGAAGGATTAAAATTGGCTCCCTGCAATAGTTGCTCTTTTCCGTATACCTCTACTCTTCCGTTAAAGAGAGTATTGAGTTTTTGGCGGTACGGATGAGAAGAGTTGGATAAATTACCCACCGTTTGTTGCAACAGGTTAGACCAGGGTACCAGCCAAACCACGGCCTTTGGATTTCCTTTGTTAAAATAAGTGTTAATACTTTTTAAGGCATTACAGGCAATAAAGGTTTTTCCGCCGGCAGTAGGTACTTTTATCGCAATATGAGCCGCTCCGGGAATGTTATCTTTATACGGTCGCTTTCCGGTGGTAGAACCGTCTAATTTTACGGTATATTCTCCCAGTTTATCTTTCCAGTATTCATTAAATGCCTGTGCCGGAGAGCTACATTCTTCCAGATAACTCAAATAGTTTTCTAAATCGGTTATTACTTTTTGTTGGTAGGGTTTTAATTCCATAAAGGTTATCCTTAAAAACGGGTAATATCCCGGGGTATTTTTTTAAATATAAGGGAATGTTTGTTCATAAAATCGGCATCGAGTAAGCAGTTATCTGCATAAATAATATATTGTTCTGCCTTCGTTTTCAGGGTGCGCAAAAAGTTCTCATCCAGTGTGGTAAGCTTTTCTTTATCGTAATAAAAATAATACGCCGTTTGGTATTGTTTTCCTAACAGATAATTTTCTTCCTGTTTTTGGTAAGGAGTTTTTACCTCGGAATACCAAATATATTCCCTTATTTTATCTTCTCCTACTTCTTCATTTAATATATTTTCTTCTAAAAAGAGCGGTTTACCTAGTTCGTAATAAGAAAAATCTCCTTCGGTGCCCTCCACCGCTTTATTTCCTTCTCCATAGCCGGAAATTACCCGTTTTACCCTTTCGGCGGTAATACTTTCTGCATAGTCTTCCATTTCTACCAAAATAAACTTGCGGTTGCCTCCGTCTTGTTTATTAAGATTTAAAACGGCATGAGCCGTGGTTCCTGAACCTGCAAAGGAGTCTAAAATAATGGAGTTTTTATCTGTTGATACAGTAAGTATAAATTTTATTAATTCTGATGGTTTAGGAAAATCAAATAATTTCTGTTTAAAAATATCTTTTAATTCATTAGTACCTTGAGTATTTAAAAATTCTTCGAGTAGTGCCTCTGGGTATTTGTTTACAAAATCTATCTCTCGTTCTTTCATATACACTCTTTTTTTTTCAAAATGAACTAAATTACTCCTAAATCTTTCAATAAAAGTATCATAACCCCATCTCCATCTCCCATATTCATTACCTCTTTTTCTAGGTCTATAACATTTATATCCTTTTGCTATTAATTCTAAATCTTCATTCTCATAAACAGTACTTCTTTCCAAATTATAGTCAAATTTTAAGTCTATTTTATTATATTCTTCATTATAATAAATAGAATACCCCATCTTACTTCTTTTTACTAATGTATCATCTCCCCCTTGCATTTCTAGAGCACGAATACTGTAAAATCCAATACTATCTTTTAATTTAAATTTTTTACTATTTTTAATTTGATAAGATCTAAATGTAAAATTATTTTTTTTATACGGTAAAATATAATCTGTAGTTGTTATAATTTTATTATTTCCTGTATCATTTTTTGAACCACTACTTTGCTTACGTGTAATTAATCCTAAATAATTATTCTTTCCAAAAATTTCATCACAGATTAATTTTAGGTTTGACTGTTCGTTATCGTCAATGGAAATAAAAATAGCCCCATCGTCAGCTAATAATTTATGTAATAGTTTTAACCGGGGATACATCATACAAAGCCACTTATCGTGACGGCTTAAGTCTTCGCTTTCCTTACCTACTACCTGCCCCAACCATTTTTTTATTTTAGGATCGTTTACGTTGTCGTTATACACCCAGCCTTCGTTTCCGGTATTGTAGGGAGGATCTATATAAATACACTTTATTTTCCCTTCGTACTCTGGCAGTAAACTTTTTAAGGCTTCGAGGTTATCGCCGTGTATAATTTTATTTTCGCTGGTTTTCTCTTTCTCTTCTGTTTGTGTACCGTTTGTATAGGTATATAGCTTTTCTAATATCCTAAAGGGTACTTCCTGATGATGATTGGTTACTTTCTCTTTTCCTATCCAGCGGAGTGTAGGCATTTATCTAATTTTTTTATCTAGAGCAAAGATAAAAAATATAGACTTTAGTATACAATATAAATTAACAAATTTATTATATTAATTTTTATTTTTTAATAGATTTTTATTTCTTATTTAATGTATAAGGAATAAATTATTGCAAATATTTGTATTTAAAATATTTCTAATTTTTTGTTTAGAGTTAGTTGTTTATCTTATTTTTAAACTAAAATATTATATCAATGAGCAAAAATTTGGAAAATTATCCATTAGTATAACTTTAAAAGATAAAAGCAAAGAAGGTTTTATAAAGAGAATAAACAAAATATTTAACTATGTTAAATGAAAAAAAATAGAATGGAAATTCAATTATTTAAATTATTTTAGGAAATAAAAGTAAACAATTTAACAAATATATAATATTCTGTTTAACAATATACTTTCAGAATAAATTTTGTAAAAATTAATAATTAAAATAAGTCATTAACTTATTATAAGAAACAAAAATTGCTTATCAAGTCAATATATATTATACGTTTTTTTATTAATGGCTGGATCAATAATAAACCAATATCTTGATTATTTTTGAAGCTAAAATAAAAACTATTTATTCAATAATCTCTCAATCAACTCATTTTTTTCTTGAATCATGCGTTCATAGAGCTCTTGTTTTTCTTTATAAAGATCTTCTTTTTCGGTATAAAGTTCTACGATTTTATCAATCGGATTAAAATTGATAGTTAAACCTATAGAAGTATCATGAGTATTGAAAGTATTTGCAATAAAATTCAAAGCGCCTTCATCATTGAAATTTTCAATCGCCTCTACGGGAATTTTAAGAATTTGAGCGATTTTTTCAAGAGTTTCTTTTTCAATTTCTTCTTTGGCTTCCAATTTAGATACTCCTGCTTGCGTTATATGTAATTCAACGGCTAAAGCATCTTGTTTAACGCCTAACATTTCGCGCAATCTCTTTATATTTCTTCCGTGATGTACTTTTTTAGAGCTAATATCAGCATTCATGGTTTGTTTCGTTTTATCTGTTTACAAAAATATAAAATTATACGAATTAAATAAGATATTCTTCGGTTGTTGTACGAATTAACATTTTATAATTATTTATCTTATCTAGGTGTCGTTACTTTGCTTGTATAAATATAATTAAAATATGAAACACAAGCCTTATAAACACATACAAGATTTGATTGATGATTTAAAGAAAGATCACGCTAAACACAGTGAATATGCAGGTATCGGAAGCTATAAACATTTAGGGTTTACTATTCTTTCAATGCTAAATATTTGTCAAACGCATTTGTTTTCTTTGGAAAACCAAAGTTCAAAGGAAGAAGAAGAAATACGGATTGATATTTACAACCTTTTGGAATTAATAAAAAAACTTCTTCCGCATCTCGAATTTGAATTTTTAGATAAGGTATTAGTCGAAGACTAACGAGATTGAAATACGCAATTATACTTTAAAAATATCTTGGATTAGTTGTTGAACCCTTTGAGTTGAATAATAATACAAAAACATTTTATAGTTAAGCAAATCCATGACCTCAACTTTCCAAATATATTTATTGTACGATTGAATTCTAATCTCCATTGAAGCATCTACAAACAAACCTAAAACGGCATTTTCAATCGAATTTATTTTAGAAAAAATTTCGAGTACTTGCGATTTTAATGCAGGTAAAGCCTCTTCCCTTTTAATAGAAAGTAATTTAGAACTATTTTCTAAATAAAGTAAAATCAATGGTTAAAATTCTTTTTATCTTTCGTAAGAATATGAAAACGCCATAATAACATAACGGCAGCAAATCCTAATCCGATACACAAACCGATCCAGGTTCCCACAGCTCCCAATTTTTGTTGGATGCATAAATAGTATCCTATGGGAATAGCTAAGATAATATACGCTATAAAACAAATAAGGGTCGGAATTTTCACATCTCTCATGGCTCGTAAACAACCTAAGCTCACCACCTGTATTCCGTCAAAAATCTGGAATAAGGCCGTTAAAATCACCAATCGTGAAGCAATAGCAATAACTTCGGTTTTACTTTTATCAAAAAATATTAACGGAAGTTGATCTTTAAAAATGATAAAAAGTATACCGCATATCGTCATAAAACCGACAACCAAATATATATTTGCCATCCCTGCTTTTTTTAGATCCGCCATATTTTTTACTCCATAATATCCGGCTACTCTAACGGTTGCTGCCACACCAAAACCGGTACATACTTGAAAGGTTATAGATGCCAAATTGGATGTTACCGAATGGGCAGAAGTATCTAAATAGCTGTGCATTCCTGCAATAAATGCAGCAAGGGCAAACGAACTTATTTCAAATAAAGACTGTAATGAAGAAGGCAACCCTATGGAAATAAGCTTACGAAAATAGGCCGCTTGAAAATTTTTCCATTTTACCCCTTTTAAATAAAATAATGATTTTTTGTTAGTATATAAAACCACTATAATAATACACATCATTAAAATACGCGCTATTAAAGTTGCCGTTGCAGAACCTTGCAATCCCATTTCCGGCAATCCCCAATATCCGTAAATCAATCCGAAATTCAAAATTACATTTACAATATTAGATATAATGGTTGCGATGGTAACTAAAATAGTCATGGAAATACCTTCAGAAAATTGTCTGTAAGATTGAAAAATCATTAAAGGCAATAAACTCCATGCGCTTATATTAAGAAAAGTAATTGCGTCAGGAATTACGGATACATCTTGTCCGGCTTTGTACATCAAAGGAGAGCACAACTCTAGTAAAAGAATGACCCCTAAGGCCAAAGATACATTCAAAACCATTCCGTGAGTAAATATTTTTTTCACTCGGTCAGTATTTCCATTGGCTACGGAAGAAGATATAAGAGGCGACATGGAATAGGAAAACCCTAACAAAAAAACCAAGAAAATGAAAAACAAACTGGTTGCCAATGAAGATGAGGCCACGGCTCTTTCTCCTAAGTTTGCTATAATAATAATATCAATAAAATTCACGGAAACTTGTCCCAATTGAGTAATTACAACAGGTAATGCTAATTTAATATTTGCTTTAAAATGTCCTTTTAAATCCATTTGATTTTATTAGAGCCTGCAAAGATAGTGAATTAACAGAAATTCAATTACCGGGCTTTCTGAATCTTTATACTAAAAATCTATAATAATTTAATTTTATAGAATAAAATCTATTATATCAATGGCATTTTGTATTATATAGAAGTCAACTTTTAAAAATTCAAGAATAATATCAGTATTAATGAAACAAAAGATGTACCTTTGCACTGCCAGGCATTCGCCATTATAAATGTAATACACTAATACATGAATACCCCTGCAAAAGAAAATTATTTTTTTCAGAAAATTGTGGTTATTGTCGGAACAGCTTTATTTATTATTAAAGTTATTGCATGGCAGCTTACCCATTCCATAGCGATTTTAACCGATACGTTGGAAAGTATTATTAATATTGCTGCCGGATTATTTTCATTATACAGCCTTTACCTATCTTCCAAACCCAAAGACAGAGACCATCCTTACGGACATGGCAAAATTGAATTTATTTCGGCCGGGATTGAAGGAAGTCTTATTACCGTAGCCGGTGTGCTGATTATTTATGAATCGATACTTAATATTTTCAACGTTCATGAAATACGCAAACTGGACTTTGGAATTCTTTTAATTGCCGTGACCGGACTGGTTAACTATATTATGGGAGTTGCCGCCATTAAAAAAGGTAAGAAAAATAAATCTTTGGCTTTAATTTCGGGAGGAGAGCATTTAAAATCAGATACGTATTCCACCTTAGGACTTGTACTGGGTCTTTTTGTCATGTATTTTTTTAAAATATATTGGATGGATAGCGTGATAGCCCTGATTTTTGCTTTGATTATTATTTTTACCGGGGTTAAAATTATTCGTAAATCCTATGCGGGAATTATGGATGAAGCCGACGAAGAATTGATCGTTCAATTAGTTGAAACTTTAAATAAGAACAGAAATCCAAATTGGATTGACATTCATAATGTACGGTTTATAAAATACGGAAGCAGCTTACATCTGGACTGTCATTTAACCTTGCCCTGGTATTTTAATGTGAGGGAAGCTCATAAAGAATTAGATGCGCTTAAAAAGATAATTATTGATAACTTTGGCAACAGTTTTGAAATGTTTGTTCACGTTGATGATTGCTGTGAATCTATTTCATGCAAAATTTGTACAAAAACCAATTGCCCGTATCGTAAATATCTTTTTGATAAGGAGGTTTTGTGGACAAAAGAAATTATTGAGATTGACAAACGCCATAAATTAGATAAATAAAATATGAGTAAGAAAAAAAATTATTTACGTATTGAAGAAACTATTTTTAAGTCTTTAGGAAAAATTGGATATATCATTATCTTTACTTTAGTATTTTCTCTCGTAATGGTGTTAGTAGATTTTATACTTCATTGTTTTGTAGATAATCATTATACTTCTAAATTCTTATTCTCAGGGGAAATTCCTTTTTCAAATTGGATCAACTTAATGTGGAAAAATTATTCTTTCTCCTTATTTAAAATAGTTTTCTTTGGCGTTATATTTATTATTTTGGGCTTTTATAGAAGCAAAGCTTTAACGAACGAATTTTCTCAATAGATCTAACAATTAAAATTACACTAAAATAAAAAGCTGCTTCCTGATTAGAAAGCAGCTTTTCTATTTATAAAAATATATTCTAATTTTATTTTTTAGTTAAAATGCTTGAAACGGCAGATTTTATAATTTCTGCTTTTTTAGCTAATTCTTCATCATTCCACAATAAGGAAATAGGAATGGTTACCGTTTTGCTGATAATATCATCTGATTGTGAATAATCTGCATTCGCATAATTTGGTAACAATTCTTTGTGCTCTTTATAAAGAGGGGCTAACGATTTCAGTAATTTCAAATGATCCCATTTTCTGATATAATGCCAATTGTTATCATACCAATAAGCATTGCCTATACCTTTGCTGCTTAATTCAAGCGATACTTTTTTTGCTAATTCTTGGCTAGGTAAAAATATACTTAAAAAAGAAGCATTATCTCCCGCTTCATCCGGTACTCGTCTGAAATTTACTCCCTCTACTTCCTTCAACGCATCTTTCAATACTTTTTTATTTTTACGTTGTATGGAAAGTATTTGATCTAATTTTTCAAATTGAGCAAGACCTACAGCGGCGTGTAACTCAGAAATTCTGTAATTTAATCCTAAATACGGATGATTTTCGGCGCCTCTATTATTTCCGATATGATCATGTCCGTGATCCGTATATTGATCGGCATGTACATAGTACTCTTCCTTATTGGTTACTACGGCTCCTCCTTCTCCACAAGTTACGGTTTTAACAAAGTCAAATGAAAAACAACCTAAATCTCCTATAGTTCCCAAATATTTACCCCTATAAGTACCTCCAAATGCTTGACATGCATCTTCAATTAATAATAATTTATATTTTTTTGCCAATTCTTTCAAAGCGGAAATATCTGCCATAGCTCCACACATGTGTACAGGCATTATTACTTTGGTTCGGGAAGATATGGCTTTTTCTACAGCTTTGGGATCTAAGGTTAACGTGTCATCAATGTCAACCAAAACAGGAACGGCTCCCACGCTTAATACCGCTTCGAAACTGGCCACAAAGGTAAAGGTAGGAAGTATCACTTCATCTCCCGCCCCAACTCCTGCAGCATTCAAAGCCGTTAATAAAGCAGTTGTACCACTACTGGTAAGTTGTGCATGACTTACATGCATTCTTTTTTGAATGGCCTGTTCAAACTCTTTTGCCTTCCAATGATTATTCCTTGCGGATTCAAAGTTATAACGCATAAGAATACCACTTTCAATAACATCGTTCAGGTGTTTTTTTTCTTCTTCACCCCAAAGCTCATATCCTGGCATAATAAAACTATTTTTATATTATTTTTTTTGTTAAAAATGTTAAACAAAGGTAACAAATTGACTGAAAAGAATCTTTATAAAAACAAATAAAAAAAAGTTAATACCTGAACTATTTCATTAGAGATTTTTTACAAATTTAGGAGCTGAACTCCCGTTTATAAAGGTAAAAAACAGTAATCAAGCTTTTATATTTTCCCTATTAGAAATAAAAAATACAACTATTATATTAACTCATTTTATTAAATTACAAAATATATAATTTTATTGTATAAAATTTATTAAATATTTAAATATTATTAATTTTTATTCATAATAATTTATTTTATTTTAAAAAATATTTAAAATTATATAAAATTAAATGTTAATAATTGTTAACTTTGTTAAACTAACATTAACATTAAAAAAATACATGAGCACACAGGCTCCATACCGTTTTTTCATTTTATTATTATTATTCTTAGGGATTTTTAATTCAATTCCTGCCCAAATTATGACACCCCCTTCGGTGACGATAAAAGATCATAATGGCCTGAAAAGTCCTGTTACCATTGATTGTAATTATAAATTCAATGAAAACCATAAAATTTTACTCAAGGCTGAATATCCGGAACTAAAAAACACATCTTCCTATGCTGTAAGCTCTATTCCTTTTAATCCGGTGGGAACATTTTCTGAAGGTCAAGAAGTTATCATTGACAGTGATGATAAATGGAGCAACGCACAAGAACTCCCTTTTAATTTCTGTTTTTACGGTAATACTTTTAACTCTATTATTTTAGGTGATAACGGAGTCATCTGTTTTGATACCCAATATGCGGGAACTGAATGTCCTTATGCCATTGCAGGATCTATCCCCGATCCTAATTTAATGCATAATACCATATTTGGGGCTTATCATGATATGACCAATGATAGTGATGTATTTGGATGTACTCGTGATTGCGGTAAAATCACCATGTATACGACAGGGATGATTCCTTTCCGAAAAACAATCATAAATTATTATAATATGAATCATTTTGGTTGCGAAAACTCAAAATCGACCGTGCAAATAATACTTTATGAAACTACTAATGTTATCGAAGTTTATGTAAAAGAAAAACCGTTAACTTGTGAAATAGGAAATGAAAAAAGAGCACTTATCGGAATCACTAATTCCGATGGATCTGAAGGAATTTCACCCGATCAAAGAAATACAGGAATCTGGGAAGCCTATCATGAAGCATGGAGATTTGCTCCGCAAGGTACTCCTACTGTTCCTAAAGTTGAATGGAAAGATGCTGATCAAACCCTTCTTCCTTCATCGGAAGTTAATCCGAAAAATTCAACAACTTATTATGTGAACGTATCCTATGCCGGTTGTACTCCGATTACCCTAAATGATGAATTCCAAATTATTTTCGCCTCTGACTTTCCAAAAGTGAAAGATATACAGGTAAATAAATGTTTTGAAGGTATAACTCCAAATGAAGTTATCAATTTAGAAGAATTGATGAAAGAAGCTTCTGAATCTGCTCCCGATGTCATTACCACTTTACATCAGAATATAGAAGATGCCCATTCAGGACAATATCCTTTGATGGGTTTAAATTCCTATCCGATTACCTCTAATTCAAATTCCTTTTATTTACGAGCTTCAAAGGGTAAAGATTGTTATGCGACCTCGGTGATTACTATTCACATGAAAAGAAAACCTTCCCTAAAAGAAATGGAACCTATTATTATTTGCGGTAATGGTGATCAGGATTCTGAAATAATATATTTAAACAATTATACGAATCAAATCAATGGATATGAAGAATGGATGAACCTTGATTTTTATGATTCCTATACTAATGCTTTAAACGGAAATCATCCCATTAGTACCCTTTCGCTTTCTTCTGCGGTAACCGTTTATGCAAAAGCCAGTAATAAAGACTTTGAAGATTGTTTTTCTATCATTCCTGTAACTTTCAAATTTCAAAAAACGATTGTTTCCAATCCTCAAGAAATTATACTTTGTAATGAAGATTTAAAAGGACGAGAAATTTATAATTTGAGATCCTATGAAGCCTCGATTACGGGATATGATAATCTTTCTTTTAGTTATTTTACTTCCGAATCTGATGCTTTACAAAATATAAATCCTATAGAAAATCCTAATAATTATTATGTGACCAATGGAGAGAAAATTTTTATAACCATTTCAAGTCCGGGCTATTGCTCTTCTATATCATCGTTAACTTTTACTTTTAAAAAGTCTTTAGTAGAAAACTTACATAAATACGTGTGTGATGATAATTCCCAAGATATAAAGGTGAATCTTTTAGACTATTATTATTTAATGAAAAAAGAACACGATATAGATCTTTATGGAATGTACACTACCTGGCAAGGAGCTATAGATAAAGATAGTTTGCTGCTAATTACTGATTTAGAAAATTTTAAAGTCAATTATCCATTTTCAATTATTTATGTTCGTTTTTATGATAAAAAGATTAAATGCGATTTTATTCGAGAAATAAAATTGGAGATTAGAGATAAAATTGAAAAAAGGCCATCTTATAATGTTTGCGATATTAATAATTCAGGTAAAGTTAATTTTAACCTTAATACGTTAAGACCTATTTTTCTTGCCGGATATCCACCATCTTCAATCGCATTTTATGAAACATTGGATGACTATAACAATGAAATTAATCCGGTAACTGAAACTATCATCACCGGACCCAAAACCATTTATGTCAAAGTTAACGTTGATGATGGATGCAAATATTTCTATATGATTAATCTCTATTTAAAATCATTGGAAGTAGCGGATGTACGAAATATTTCTATATGTGACATAAACAATGATGGAAATGAAATTTATTATTTGAACGATTTAATCAATTTTTTAGGCTTAACCGATTACAGTTCTGTTCAATTCTACAAATCTGAACAGGATGCTTTCAAAGAAATACATCCGATTTCTGCTATAGAACCCTATCCTATAAGTATAAGTAATAATAAAGTATATGTTAGAACTAATTATGAAAACAGTTGTCCAAGTATTATTCCTGTAGAAATGCGTTTGTTGGAATCGGTAACAGTTCCTGATTTGAAAACTATTGAGGTTTGTGATACAGACAATAGCCATAACAAAATAGTAAATTTAATTCCGGTGATTGCAGAAAGCGGAGTAGATACGAAACTAGTTTCGGTAGATTTTTATTTAACGGCAGAAGGAGCTCAAAATCAAAACAATAATGAAAAAATTTTAGATCCTACTGCATTCGCCTTATACAACACTACTACACTATATGTTCGTTTTACCAACAAAAAATCAAAATGTTGTGAAATAAAGCCTTTAAAAATAAAGTTAAATCCTTTTCCTATTGTTTTAAAATATAACTTGGATATCTGTGACTTTAGTAATGATAATGAGGAAGAAGTAATTTTAAGTGAATTAAACTCTCATATAGTTACCAATCCGCAAAGTTTTACTTTCTCCTATTATTTAAATGAACAAGATGCTTTAAACAACATTAATACTATTATAAAACATACTATAAAAAATTCAACGCAACTATATGTTAAAATCTCTTCAGGTAAAGAATGCCAAATCATTCAAAAATTAGGTTTTACATTACAATCTTCACCTTTAGTTAAAGATAAAATTGTTGAAATATGCGACAATAATGCAGACGATACGGAAATCGTCGATTTAACCTTATATGAAGAAGATTTAGTTACAACTTCCCGATCAAATTATCAATACTCATATTATACTTCATATGAAAATGCGTATACTGATAAATTTAGTATTTCCAATACAAAAGAATACGTCATTCAACCATTTCCTACTACTATTTATGTAAGAATTACGAATTCTTCAGGATGTTTTTCCATTGCAAAGCTCACTTTTAAAAGTGCAGAAAAAGTGTTAGCTCAAAATAAAAAAATACATATTTGCGATGAGGGATCAGATATGCAAGAATATGTTAATTTAACCAACTATATATCTGATGTTTTAATTACCTCGGGCCAAAATTTAACTATTAATTATTACGAAACCGAGGAAGGAGCTAATAATAGAGACAGCCATACGCTCATAAAAAATCCTGAACGTTATTCTGTTACCTTAGCAAAAGATTATGTATGGGTACGGATGGATAATCCTTCTACCGGTTGTTATACGGTTAGATATTTAGAAGTTAATTTAGAACCTCTTCCTAAACTTATTAATGCTAAATATTTAGTTTGTGATACAGATTTTGACGATATATATAAAGTAGATTTAGATGATCTTCGCTATACCGTAATATTTAACCCCGACGGGTATACATTTTCCTATTATCATTCTCAGGAAGATGCTGTTAAAGACATCAATAAGATCAAAAATATACATCAATACACAGTAAAAAGCTTTAATGAAAAAATAGTACTGAAAGCAACCAATAAATACGGGTGCAGCTCAATCAGAACTGTGACCTTGTACACAAAAGATAAAATTAAGGTATCAACTCAATCCATGGAAATTGAAAGTTGTGATGATGACTTTGATGGATTAACATTTTTCAATATCACTACCATGAACTCATCCATAACCAAAGATCCAAAGGCTACTTTTGAATATTTCAGCACTTTAAACGATGCTAAAAACCAAACCAATCCTATTGTAGATCCTTATAATTATAAAAACATTGTACCTTTTAAGGACCAAGTATACGTCCGAGTTTCATCTCCCGATTACTGTCCGGCTCTAAGTGTAATAAACCTTAAGGTTTTACCGGTTCCTGTAAGTACATTACAAAAGAACCTAAAAATATGTCCGAATGGAACTCTTGAACTAGTAGCGGATACAAAAAATCCTGAGGATTTTTACGAATGGAATACCGGAGTAAAAGGTTATGATAAACATACAATAACCATATATAAAGCAGGTATTTATACGGTAACCATTACCGGTAAAAACGGTTGTAAGTATACTTATACCACTCATGTAACCGAATATGCTAAAACAAGAATCACAGATTTAAAGGAAGGTAATGATTATATAACGGTAATTGCCGAGGGGGATGCTCCTTTGGAATATTCTATGGATAATAAAAATTGGCAATCCCATAATACATTTTATAATCTAAAACCGGGGATATATACTTTCTATGTAAGGTCATTGGCAAACGGTTGTTATTCTCCCGAAAAGAAAGGAGTTTTATATAAGATAAATAATGTGATAACTCCCAATGGAGACAATCTCAATGATGCGTGGAGATTATGCGGCTTGGAAAATTTCGACTCACTTCCTTCTCATATCAAAATTTTTGACAGATATGGTAAAGTTGTATTTTCACAAAGTTCTAATTCATGCTTTGTATGGAATGGATATTATTTAGGCAGACCATTACCTACTACTTCCTATTGGTATGTTATTGATATTGCTGACGGAAGACAATTTACCGGATGGATCGTTGTAAGAAACCATAATAATCATGTTGATTAATGAATAAATAGTTCTCATATAAATTTTTATCTTTAAAACACGTACAGGCATATACGTATTCAATTTTTTGAGCAGCGATTATATGTCTGTATTTTTTTATGTTTTATCTCCGTAAATACTTATAAAATTTTTTGAAAAGAGTAAGGAATACAAAGTTTAGAGTCGAGGGCATTTTAAAAATTTTTGAATTGGTAATTTAAAAGTAAGCCATTCTGAATGAATTAAACAATCAGAAGGCTTAGCGGTTGTTAAGATTAAAATTTAAACTATTATCATTTAAATTTTTAAGACTTGGTGTGTGTAATTAATAAAATATAGCATTTAAAGTGTATTCTTATTTATTATAAACAACTTCTTTAAAAATATTTATTCCGTTTATAGAAGCAGGAAATCCTGCATAGACTGTCATAAGTAGCATTACCTCTTTGATTTGATCTGGAGTTAAACCTATATTCAAAGCTCCTTTTATATGAAAATTTAATTGAGATTGAGCATTTCCCAATGTTGCTAAAGCTGCTATGGTGGCAATTTGTCTATATTTTTTATCTAAATTATCTCTTGAAAAAATATCTCCATATCCATATTCGATAACAAAATTAACCAACTCCGGTGAAATGTCTCGATACGCCTTTTTCAGAATACCTTCTTGTTCTTTCTTCAACATGGCTAAATAATCAGCTCCTAACTTATATCGGTCTGTCTCATTTTTAGAAGCCTTTTTACCTTCTTCATCTTTGATTCCTTTTTCTTTTCTTTCTTTAAGGACCTCTCTAAATGCATTCATTCCATTAATACATTTTGGAAATCCACAATATACCGACATTTGCAAAATAACCTCTTTTATTTCATTTATGGAACAACCTACTTGTAAGGCTCCATGTAAATGGACTTTTAATTGAGGTATGGCTCCCTGTGCCATGAGAGATGAGATGGCCGCTATTTCTTTTGATTTATTATCCAGTGCTTTTAAACTATAGACTTCTCCAAATGAATATTCAATAATAAATCTACTTAATTCCGGTGAAATATCTTTTAAGCTTTCAACAGTTCTGATTCCGGCTTCTCCATCAATTTCTTTTAATTTTTCCCAACCTTTTTGGTAACGTTCTGATTTTTCCATTTGCGCATAACTATTTAATGTTAATATAAATACCACTAAAACGGTAAGTAATTTTTTCATTTTGTTTTTAAGCAAAGGTACCGGAGATCAGCACTCTACAGATAGGACTTTTATTTCTGTTTTCGGTACTTTTCCAAAAAGGTTGAAGGAGAGAAATCTGTTTTCTTTTTGAAAATACGTGAAAAATAAGAGGGATCTTCAAAACCTAATTTATAAGCTATCTCGTTTACATTATACTCGCTAAATAGTAATAATCGTTTGGCCTCCGTAATTTTAAGATCTATAATATATTGTTTGGAAGAAATGCCTTTGTATTGTTTACAAATTTCATTTAATTCTTGGGTTGTAACTTTCAATTTTTCAGCGTAATCTTCAATGGATGATGTTTTAAAATTTTCTTCAAAAATTACCATTTTTAAATCGTCTAAAAGAGTATGATGAAAGTTTGTTTCTTTTTTAAATGACAATCTGTTAAGTATGGAATAGAGATAGGGAATTCCTAATTTTATAGTTGTATCGGCTACTTCATCTTTCATTCCAAATTCATGAATAAGGTTCATAAAACAGCTTTCCATAATTTGTATATATGAAGTTGGAATATCTACAAATGCCCTATGATTATTAATACCCATTTCCAAGCCCAGGCAAGCATCCACCATCAAAATATATCCTTTGCTGTCAGAAGAATATTCCCAATTATGTATCTGTTTAGTATTCACAAGAAAAATACGGTTGGGCTTTATGGGATACTCTTGAAAATCGACAACATAAAATCCGCTTCCATGAGTAAACCAAACCAGAGAATAGAAGGAATGTCGATGAGGCCATTCAATATCCGGATCTTCTGTTCCTTCAAATGTTCCTACAAAATACGAAATGAAATGATTCGGTACCCCTAAGATATTTGCTATTGAATATTCTTTTAACATATAACAAAGATAAAATTTATTGTGAGTGATATAATAGAAATATATTTTTTAAATTTCTGATACTGAACTTAAAAACTAGTTTGAAAACCTATTGAATACCTTTTTTATAATGGAATTATATAATTTATTGACAGTAAAATTTGTATTATTGATTAGTATCAAAAATACTTTATATAAAAAGTTTCCATAATTATATAATTTACTTTCATTAATTATAGAGTACATTTGAGATATCAAATAAATTTGAATAATAAATATGAAAAATGAATTAAAATTTAAAACTAATATAGATTGTGGAGGTTGTGTAAAAGCAGTAACTCCGTTTTTATCTAAAGTGGAAGGTATTTCAAAATGGGAAGTTGACACTTCTAATCCGGATAAAATCTTGACTGTAGACTTAGACGGTGCTACGGAAGAAGAGGTTGTCAATGCAGTAAAAAAAGCCGGATTTACCATTGAGAAAATTTAATTTTTTAATAAAATTGTTAAAAGAACCTTTATTTTTTTAAGGGTTCTTTTTATTGTTATCTTCTTTTTGTTCTTTAATCCTATAATAATATTAATTACCTTTGCATTTTAAAAATTTATATATAAATAAAATATAATTCGGATATCAATGACTAACTCTGAAAAAGAAAATTCGATCGGTTACCAATTAAGTTATACAGAAAATCTGCACAGGAATCTATTAAATAAAAAATTTTCTACCAATAAGTTAGACATTACTCCCGAACAATTTATTATTTTAGATTTATTAACGGAACATTCTACAGGAATATCCATGCAGAAAATATCAGAAAAAATACACAGAGATAATTCTGCCATCACCCGATCCATTGACATTTTAGAAAAAAAAAATTTGGTAAACAGAGTCAATGCAGAAAAAGATCGTCGGAAAAAAATTATATTAATTACTAAGCAAGGAATTACACTTTTACATAATGCTAAAGACATAGCAAAGCAATATGCAAAAGAAGTTGCAAAAGGACTAACTGAAAAACAACTTAATGATTTATTTTCTATTCTTAAGATTATCCAGAAAAATATTAATGAATCTAATATATAGAAATGCTTTATAAACTTTTTATATAAAAAGTTTATTCTTCACAACTATGCTTTTTGAAATTTAAAATTTGCTGTAAAAAAGATATGCGTTTTTAAGTAATAGCTTACTTAAACTATCAATTATAATTTTACTGCCTCAAACATTTGAGTCGGATTTACAATTTCATCTTGTGCTGCTACCAATTGCAATTCATACTCTCCTTGTCTATGAGTTTCCAGCATAACGGCATAAACAGCAGCAGTCGTATGTTCTAATACTTCTTTATAATTTTTCCCCAGTAACATATGGGTCAGTAATAAACCGGAAGTAAGATCCCCTACTCCAACCGGTTGACGAACACCAAAATCTACTAAAGGTCTTGATATATGCCATTTCCCTTCTGAAGTAGACAATAACATCTCAAATTTATCTGAACGATAGCCTGCCCTGCTTAAGTGTTTAACTAATACAGTTTTTACCCCTTTACTGTGAATTACATCAACTGCAGAAACTACATCTGCAACTGAAGTAATGGTTTGATCGGTTAAAATTTCCAACTCTAATAAGTTAGGTGCCATAATGTCACTTACTCCCATCGCTTCATTTTTAAAAAATTCCGATACTCCGGGAGCTACAATACAGCCTTTTTCAGGATGTCCCATAACGGGGTCACAAAAATAAACGGCATTTGGATTTTCATTTTTAACCTTTTTAACTATTTCCAAAATTGATTTTCCTTGTTCGGGAGAACCGATGTATCCGTTTAAAACTGCATCGCACTTTTTCAACTGATGGATGTTGTCGATTCCTTGAACAATATCCAATAAATGTTTGGCTGTCATTACTTCACCCGTCCATTGTCCATATTGTGTATGATTGGAAAATTGCACCGTATTTAATGACCATACTCTAACGCCGCAACGCTGCATGGGAAATTCAGCTGCACTGTTTCCTGCGTGGCCATACACTACATGAGATTGGATGGATAAAATATTTTTCATTAGTTTTACAATTATTAGTTACAAATTTATAAACTTTATTGGCAATTAGTAGTAATTTATAAAGAATTGTTCAGTATGTTCATTTCTCAATATGAAAAGTGAAATAATTAATAAACCATATAAAAGAAGATTAATTTCTTGTTAAAAACCGTTAAAGCAACAAAATAATTGAAATTTGGTATTACTTTTGAAATAAAAAAATCCAGTATTTATTTAAATTAAATTGTACTATGAAAAAAAATAAGTTTGAAATTAAAAAAATAGGTTCTTATATTTTAGTAGGTGCGATAGGGGGATTAATTTCTGCAGGTGCAGTTACCTCCATATCAAAAAATACGAATTTAAATGATTTTGAAATATTTAAAAATCCTACTCATAACGAAAAAGCTTATTTTACTTCAGCTTCAACTAATAGTGTAGTGGGATTAAATCCTCCAGATTTAACCATCGCAGCAGAAAAAACCGTGAATGCAGTAGTGAGTGTAAAATGTTATTCTTCCTATGTGCAGCAGCAACAACGCAGATCCTTAGATCCTTTTGATTTCTTTTTTGGAGATCCTTTTAATTCTCAAGGGCAACAAAGACAACAACAAACTCCAAAAGATTCTCCAAACGGGTTAGGTTCGGGAGTAATTATTTCTAGTGATGGTTATATTGTTACCAATAACCACGTGATTGATGGAGCTGATAAAATAGAAATTACACTTAATAATCAAAAAACATATACAGCCACTTTAGTAGGAACGGATATCAACTCCGATATTGCTCTGTTAAAAATTGATGAAAAAGGGCTAAGCTTTTTAAATTTCTATAATTCCGATAATGTGAGAATTGGAGAATGGGTATTAGCTGTAGGAAATCCATTTGGATTAACTTCAACAGTTACAGCGGGTATCATTTCAGCCAAAGGTCGTAGTTTAGATCTTTTGCGTTCCAATTCCAGAAGTCCTATTGAATCTTTTATTCAAACCGATGCAGCAGTAAATCCCGGGAATAGCGGAGGTGCTTTAGTAAACGCAAACGGTGATTTAATTGGTATTAATACAGCAATTGCTTCTCATTCCGGAACCGGAACATTTGAAGGGTACAGTTTTGCTGTTCCTTCCAACATAGCTAAAAAAGTTGTGGAAGATATTCGCAAATACGGTTTGGTTCAACGGGGTTATTTGGGTATTGGTGCTCTTGACTTGAGTGATGATTCTGCAGTTAAGCAATATAATTCTCAAAATAAAACCAACTATAAATCTCAAGAAGGTGTACTTATCACTGATATTCAAAATGACGGAGGAGCAAAAGATGCCGGCTTGAAAAAAGGAGATATTATCAAGCAAATTGACGGAACGAATATTAAAAACTTCCCTACTCTTTCGGGAGTTATTGGTGAGAAAAGACCGGGTGACCAAGTGAAGGTTACCGTTATACGAGATGATTCATATAAATCTTTTAATGTTAGAATTAAAGATGCTAAAGGAGGGACTTCGGTTAAAACGAAGAACGATTTAAGTGTCGCCGAAAAGTTGGGTGCTGAATTTCAAGAATTGACTGATGACCAAAAGGTTAATTACGGTTTAGAATCCGGTATTGTTGTAACCAGAATCGATTCTAACGGAAAATTGAAATTAGCAGGCATTGGTGAAGGATATATCTTAATGGAAGTAAACGATAAGCCTGTTAATAGTGAAAAAGACATTGAAAAAATATTGAAAAATTATAAAGGAACGGTTTCTGTAAGATATGTAGATCCTTATGGTAGAATCTATCGTAGAGGATTTAAAATGGAATAAGAAATGTAGTTATTGATATATAATTAATTAGTAGTTTGAATTGCAACTTTTTAAATTTATTAAAAAGTTGCAATTCTTTTTTATATAATGTTTTTATTAAACATAAATTATTACTGATGTAATAATTTCCAAAGTTCGTCTTTTAATTGAATTAAATTTTCGCCGGTTACGGCAGAAATAAATAACAATTTGAAATTTTCAGGAAAAGTCTTCCTTATTTCATCCACCAATTCTTTATCCAGTAAATCTGATTTTGAAATTGCAATTACTCGATCTTTATCATTTAATTCCGGATTATATTTATTCAGCTCATTTAACAGAATTTTATATTCTTGGTAATAATCTTTTGCATCAGCCGGAATCAAAAACAATAAAATTGAATTTCTTTCTATATGTCTTAGAAATTTATATCCTAATCCTTTTCCTTCGGATGCTCCTTCAATAATACCCGGAATATCGGCAATTACAAAAGATTGAAAATCCCTGTATTTAACGATTCCTAAATTAGGTACTAAGGTGGTAAAAGCATAATCGGCTATTTTCGGTTTTGCAGATGTTAAAGCAGACAACAATGTTGATTTTCCTGCATTTGGAAAACCAACTAATCCTACATCACCTAATAATTTTAATTCCAAAATAAAATTACCTTCCTTACCGGGCAATCCGGGTTGAGCATATCGCGGTGTTTGATTGGTTGATGATTTAAAGTGTGAATTTCCTAACCCTCCTTTTCCTCCTTCAAGTAAAATTATCTCTTCTTTATCTTTAGTTATTTCTCCAACAATAGTTCCGCTTTCATCTTTAGCAATAGTTCCTACGGGAACCTCGATATACAAATCCGCTCCATTAGCTCCGGTTAATTCTTGTTTTCCTCCGGGTTTACCATTTTCTGCTTTATTGTGTTTGGAATATTTTAAAGCCAAAAGGGTCCATAGTTGAGCATTACCACGTAAAATTATATGTCCCCCTCTTCCTCCATCTCCTCCATCAGGGCCACCTTTAGGGATATATTTTGCTCTATGAAGGTGTGCAGAACCGGCGCCACCGTGTCCGCTTTTACAAAAAATTTTAACATAATCAACAAAATTCGACTGCATATATCGTTTATTTTTTTATAAAAAAAGGATTATCATTTTTCATAATAATCCTTTTATTTGTATGTGTTACATGTATTTTTTATACAAACTTTTCTATTTCTTTAGACAGTTCTGCGGTTATATCTTCAATACTTCCCTCTCCATCTAATTCAACCAGTTTATGTTGTTCTTTATAATAGTTGGAAACAACGGCTGTTTTTTCATAATATTCTTTAATTCTGTTACGAATTATACTTTCATCTGCATCATCTGAACGACCGCTTTCTTCACTTCTTTTTAAAATTCTTTTGACTAGAATTTCATCTTCTACATATAAGGCTAACGTTACATCAACTTGGGTTTGAAATATAGAATTCAATAATTCATCAAGGGCTTCTGCTTGGCTTTTAGTTCTTGGATATCCATCTAAGATAAACCCTTTTTTGTTTGAATTTCTTTTAAGTTCATCTATCAACATTTCTGTTGTAAGTTCATCCGGCACTAATTTTCCATGATTTATATAGGTTTGAGCCTCTTGACCTAATTTGGTATTATTCTTTATATTATATCTGAATAAGTCTCCGGTGGAAATGTGTTCTAAGTGAAACTTTTCTGCTAAAATTTTTGCTTGAGTCCCTTTTCCACTCCCGGGAGGGCCAAATAAAACAATTATATTCATATTTGAAATTCTGTTTATTCTCCTTTTAATTGGTATAAGTCTTTAAAATTCCTTCCTAAACCATTATAATCCAACCCATACCCTATAACAAATTTATTAGGTATATTCATTCCTATTAAATCTATATTTAGATCCTTTTTATAGACATCCGGTTTAAAAAACAAAGTTGCAATTTTAATGCTTTTCACCGGTTTTACTTCAAGTAATTTATAAAGGTATTCCAAGGTGTTACCGGTATCAATAATATCTTCAAGTATTACTATATCTCGGTTTGTGATGTCTACAGTCATATCTGTAATTAAATCAACAGTTCCTGAACTTTGCATTCCACTTTTGTATGAAGACAACTGAAGGAAACCTATTTCACAGTTGCCTTTATAATTTTTTAAAAAATCACTGAAAAACATAATAACTCCGTTAAGCACCCCTATAAAAACGGGGACGGTGTCTTTGTATTCTTCATACAAAGTATTGGTCATCCTTTGTATGGAATGGTCTATTTCTTCCGAAGATATAAAAGGGGTAAAAGTTTTATCCAGAATCTTAATTTCTTCCATATATAACTATCTTTACTATGCCGCAAATATAATGATATTGACTAAATATCAAAGTTTGAAGTATATAATTTTTAATGTTAGATAAATGAACCATCATAAAAGATTAATTTTCATGATGATGTTGATGTTGATTGGGAGGAACTATAAGAATGGGTACTTTAGATTTATTAATTACATTTTTTGAAACACTGCCTAGAATTGCTTCCATAAGTAAACCTCTTCCATGAGAACCCATGATGATGAGATTAGCTTTTCTGGATTCTGCTTCTTTCAATATAATATCTGCCGGTGTTCCTTGTTTTATAACAATTTCAACTTCAACGCCTTGTTCTTTAATTGATTTTTCATATTCTACCAATTGTCTGGTTTCATCCTTCATACCTGCTTCTTCCAATTCCGGAAGATATTGAAAACCGATATCCCCTATAATAAAACCTAAATCTAAACTGGCAACATGTAAAAGGCACATTTTACTTCCGGTAGCTTTGGCATAGATGACAGCTTCTTTCAAAATATATTTGGTAGTTGCTGAAAAATCTACAGGGACTATCATTGTTTTCATAACCTAATTTTTTATTATACAGCTTAAAGTTAATGAATATTTTTATTTTTATCATAAAATTTCAATAGAATAAATTTTCTTACTTTTGCAAACTAAGTTTTATTTTGAATATGCATATATTTATCCAAATTGCCCAGTTATTATTATGTTTATCTATTTTAGTTGTCTTTCATGAAGCAGGACACTTTTTAGCGGCGAAATATTTTAAGACAAAGGTTGAAAAATTTTATTTATTCTTTGATCCATGGTTTTCTTTATTCAAAAAGAAAATAGGTGATACTGAATATGGTATTGGTTGGTTGCCGTTAGGGGGGTATGTTAAAATAGCAGGCATGATTGATGAAAGCATGGATACTGAGCAAATGAAAAGTCCACCTCAGCCTTGGGAATTTCGTTCTAAACCGGCTTGGCAACGTTTAATTATTATGCTTGCCGGAATTTTTGTTAATATCTTATTGGCTATCATTATATATGCCGGAATTTTAATGACTACGGGTGAACAAACTATTAATACGGATCAATTAAAAGACGGATATGCATTTTCTAATGTAGGTAAAAAATTGGGATTTAAAGATGGTGATATTATATTAGAAGTTGATAATAAAGAGATTCCAACTTTTAATTATTTACCTGTTTCTCTTTTATTCGGAGATCATGTAACGGTTAAGCGCGATGGAAAAATCATTAAATTTAACCTCCTCCCTGAAGAAAAAAGGGATGTTTTAAAACAGGAAGGCAGAGGCTTTATTTCTCCGAGAATAATTGCCGATGTTGATTCGATTTTACCTAATTCACTTGCTTCAAAATATCTTAAAAAAGGGGATGTTATAACTAGTTTCAACAAGCAACCTATTAAATATATTGATGAATTTAGATTAGAACTTTCTAAACATAAAAATGACAGTGTAACTTTAGGAATATATCGAGACGGACAAAATATAAATGAAAAACTTTTTGTTCCTGATAGCGCCATTTTAGGTTTTGTTCCTAGTGCTTCGAATTTAAAAAATGCAACTGCATATAAAAAATATAATTTTATGGATGCCTTTAAAAGGGCGCCGGTATTGTCTTGGGAAATGTTATTGGTTCAAATAAAACAATTTAAACTTATTATTAATCCAAAAACAGAAGCTTATAAACAAGTAAGCGGTCCTTTACGATTATATAAAGCATTTTCACCTGAATGGGATTGGGGACAATTTTGGAGTTTTACCGCTATGTTTTCTATATGGCTTGCGTTTTTAAATATATTACCGATTCCAGGTTTAGACGGAGGTCATGCTTTATTTACCATTGCTGAAATGATTACCGGTCGTAAATTAAGTGATAAGACAATGGAAAAGGTCCAAATGGTGGGTATATTTATCCTTCTTGGATTAATGATTTTGGTATTTGGAAACGATATATGGAATATTATACAAAGTATTATAAACAAATAATTAATTTAATTTACCGTCAATATTAATATTTCATGTTTTTATTGAAACAATTCCAATTCATAAAATAAATTTAATTAAACTTTACTTATATAAAGGTTGCATAATTTTCAATGCAACCTTTTTAATTAATAATTTTCTGAATTATTTAAATTTAGACACGATCTATAGCTGTGAATATCCTTTTAATAAAAAATTAATCTTCTCTTCTCAATAATATTAAGAGTAATAAAAATTTAAAATCTAAAAATAATTTTAATTCGATTTTAAGTGTTAAACATTTTATGTTACAATAAATATGGATAAAATTATTTTTCGATTTTTTTCCTAATCTTATTCTAGTTATTAAGTAGTAGCTTATATATCTAATAAAGTAATTAAATAAAACAGAATTATCATACAAAAAACACAAAAATTTTATTTTATATCTATTAATTTAAAAAAATAATAAATTTTATTTTTTATTAATCTTTATTATGAAATTAATTTATTTTTATAATAATTCTTTTTATAAAAATACTTTAATATTATATTTGAAAAATATTTATGTTTTTTTACATGAAAAAGATATTTTTAATTCTTTTTTTATCCCTACATTCAGTTTATTTATTATCTCAGGAATCTCTGACTAATCAAAAAATTGTTTTTAACAATTTTTGGGATAACTGGTTTTTAAATTTTGGTGGCGGAACCGGTGTATATTTTGGAGGTAAACAACATAAAGAAGCTAATTTTATTGAAAGACTTAACTGGGCAGCTACATTAAATACCGGAAAATGGTTTTCTCCCATTATAGGTGCAAGATTGACATTTCAGGGAGGAAAAAAACATACTTTTAATGTTAATGGTAAACCCGTGTTCGATATTAACGGTGAACCTATTGATCTAAATACTCTTGACCCAAGTAAAATACATCACATGTCACGCGGATACTATATCACAGTACATGCTGATGCTATGTTTAATTTTTCAAATTTATTTTACGGATATAAAAATGATAGATTATATAATTTAATTACGTATGCCGGAGCCGGTATTGGTACGGATAGAAATGCCATAGACAATAATTCACCGGTTATTGTTCTTGGTTTGCTTAATACTTTTAGGATTAATGAAAAATTAGCTATAAGCTTCGACATATCCGGTCAAGTGGTCCAATCCAAATTTAATGATGCTCAATATCAAAGAAAGTGGGTAAAATCATATAAAAAACAGGACTGGGATTGTATTGGTTCCATAAATGTCGGATTAATTATAGGTTTAAGTCGTAAACAAAAATTTGATAAAATAAGTTGCGACACACTAATTATCAATAAACCCGAAAACAACATTGATGAAATATTATTAAGCAAATTATCTAAACAAATAGATTCATTAGCTAGGGAGAATAAAAATTTAATTAGAGAATTAGAAATTGCCAGAAATAAGAAACCTGATACTATTTATTCTAAAGAATTTATAATTAAAAACAATCCTTATTCAATACCTTTCGATATTAATAGTAGTTTAATAAAACCTAGACAAGAAGCTGTTATATATGATATCGCTGATTTATTAAAAAAGAATAAAGACTTAAAAGTTGAAATTGTTGGATTAGCCGACAAAAACACCGGCTCACCTAAATTCAATGAAATTCTATCTATTAAGAGAGCAAAAGCGGTTGAAAATAAGCTAATTAAAGATTATGGAATATCACCTAATCGCATAATTACTTTTGGCAAAGGTGATACCGTTCAACCATATCCTAAAAATCAATGGAACCGTGTAGTTATAATAACGCTAGTTGATTCTAATTAGATTTTAATTTTAATTTATTTTAGCTAATCATTAGTAATATAATGATTAGCTTTTCTTATTTCAATCAATTATTTGCCTTTACCTTGAATCATAACAATTATTGTTAAGTAAATGATTTTTAAATCAAAAAAGAAATTTTCATTTTGAAGATACAATAAATCATATTTTAAACGTTGTGACATTTCTTCTACTGTTTCGGCATAGCCAAAATATACTTGCCCTATGGATGTTATACCGGGCTTTACTTTATGTAATTTTTTATAATTGGGATTTAATTTTATTATTTTATCTATAAAAAATTTTCTTTCCGGACGTGGACCTACCATAGACATTTCACCCTTTAATACATTAATAAATTGCGGAAATTCATCAATGCGGTATTTTCGCATAATTTTACCAACAGATGTTATTCTCGGGTCTGAATTTGTAGCCAATTTTGGTCCACTATATTCCGCATCAACATACATTGATCTAAACTTCATTATTTTAAATGGTTTTCCATTTAATCCTATTCTTTCTTGTTTATAAATAATTGGTCCTTTAGATGTAATTTTTATAATTAAGGCTAATATTGGTAATAACCAACTTAATACAAATGTGATAAAAAATAGTGAAAACGCTACGTCAAATAATCTTTTTAGAATTTTATTAAATATATTTGATTTTTTTCTATAAATATATATAGGAAATGTTCCGTAATAGCTTATGATTGAATTATTATAGAACTCATAGGATATATCCGGAATAATATAAATCAAACATTTACTTTCTGAAAATTTAATAATGGCATCCTCAACTTCCTTACTTAATTCTCCGTTTAATGAAAAAAATAAAATGTGTATGTTATGATCTCTTATAAATGAGTCTAATTTATTAAAATCGTATTTATATTGATTTTTTTCTCGGGGAACTTTAACAAAGTTCCCATAATTATACAACTTTTCACCATGAAAAAATTGCTTTATAACATTGTTTGTATTATTATTTGAATCTATAAATACAACCCGTGAATATTTTTTATTTTGAAATTGATCTGCGATAATATGATGAATGGAAATGCTTATAAATATTGAAATGTTATACAGCAATGTTATATCGTTATTAAATAAATATTTACTTTTTAATTCTGAAACAGTAAATACTATAAGTGTAAATATAATTGCCTGTACTAAAACTTTTCTTATTGATTCTAAAAGATTGCTCTTTTTTAATTTATATAATCCGGTTTTTTCTGAAATAAAATACCAACTTATAATTAATAGGAATAATGCTTTATAATGATTTTCTATTAATAATACAACATCCCATTTATCGCCTAGTGTTTCATATTGTATTTTTAAAAAATAAAAGAACCAATAAATTATTATTAAAATATCAATTAGAAATTGAATCACTGGTATAAATGATTTATAGGGATTCATTACAAAATGTTTTTGCAGTTTTCTTAATATTCGGATAGTTTTGTATTTTGAAATTCTTTATATTTTTCAAGTACAAAACTTTTAATTTTATTTTTAAATTTTTCTTTAGAAAAATTTAATGCATGATCTCTTATTTTTTTATAGTTAAATTCAATTTCAGAAAATTCTTCAATAGCAGATTTTAAATTTTCAACACTATGATTTTTAAAAAATATTCCAGTTACTCGGGGTATGACTGTTTCAAGTGTTCCGCCTTTTGCCAATGCTATAACAGGAGTTCCACATGATTGAGCTTCGACAGGCAGCATGCCAAAGTCCTCATCAGCTGCAAACACAAACCCTTTAGCTCTTTGTAGATAAAATCTTAATTTTTCGTTCGAAACAAATCCTTTTAGTTCAATATTAGATTTAGCGAGTTTTTTTATTTTCTTATAATCCGGACCGTCTCCTATAACAACTAATTTTTTATCCGGCATGTTATTGAATGTTTCCACTATTAAATCCATCTTTTTGTAAGGAACCATTCTTGAAGCAGCTAAATAGAAATCTTCTTTTTTATCGTAATAGCTAAAATAATCCGTATCAATCGGGGGATAGATAACCACAGAATCTCTGTTATAGATTTTTTTAATTCTTTTCGCTATATAATTTGAATTGGCTATAAAATGATCTACTCTATTGGATGAAATTACATCCCATATTCTGAATTCATGAAGCACATATTTTGCATATAATCCTTTTAAACCATGAGTAAGTCCTGATTCAAATAAATATTGGTGATATAAATCCCAAGCATATCTTGCCGGCGAATGGCAATAACATATATGCAATTGGTTACTGGAAGTAAGCACACCTTTTGCTGACGAAGAGGAAGAACTAATAATCAAATCATATTTACTTACATCAAGCTGTTCAATGGCTTTAGGATAAAATTGCAAGAATTTTCTATGATTACTTTTGGCTGTAGGTAATTTCTGTATAAAACTGGTGGTAACCTTTTTGCCATTTAATATTTCTTTTCTTTTAGTTTCATCAAAAGTATCTATTAAAGAAAAAAGATCAAAATCGCTCCATATTTCATTGAGAGCTTTTACTACTATTTCGCCTCCACCTATAGTACAATACCAATCGTGGATCAATGCTTTGTTCATATAAAAACAATGAATATCTAGTTGTTAGCAACCGCAATATATAAAAAATTTATAATAATTGCATAATAATATTTAAATGTTTTTTAGCTGATGCTTCCCATAAATACTTTTTATATATTCGATCTCCTTTATTCATAAGTTCTTTTCGTAGATCTTTTGAAAAATATATCAAACTTATTTTTTCAGAAATATCGTTAATTGATTCCGGATCAAAATATAGTACACTATCTCCGCAAATTTCTCTAATAGGTGGAATATTAGATGCTAGAACAGGACAATTTGCTCTCATAGCCTCCAAAAGGGGTAAACCGAATCCTTCATACTTAGACGGAAATATGAAAGCTAAAGCTTCAGAATATAATTTATTTAATTCTATATCCGAAACAAAGCCTGTAAAAACAACAAATTCATTTAACACGGGATTATTATCAAGTATTTTTTTTAATCGATCTTGACTTCCGTTTATAAATCCGTCTCTTTTCCCAACAATTTTAAATAATGGCTTATTCATAATTTCAGAATGTTTTTTTAAAAAAAGATCATATGCCTCAAGAGCATTTTCCAAATTTTTATGAGGCTTTATATTTCCTACATATAAAATATAAGGATAAGGATTTACACTCACATTTTTATTATTTTCATCTGATTTCTTATCTGAGATACCATTATATATTACTTCAATTTTATCTTTGTATATTGAATGAGTATACTGTAAGAGCTCTTTCTTAGAAAAATTAGATACTGTGATAATTTTATCTGATTTTTTTAAAGCAACGTTGATAACAGTTTTTGCATATATCTTTTGAAATAGAGATAGATTTTTATAATAGGCTAAATGGTAAGCATCATGTATGGTTGTGATTCTTTTTTCTGAGTGTATAGGAAATAAAGGAATATTAAAATGTGGGGACCAAAATAACTTAGATTTAGGTATAATTCTACTATATTTTAATTGTTCTTGAATAGAATATATTGGTGCATTAAACTCTAAAATGGGTGTATTATATTGCTGTAATTCTTCTTTTTTGCCTAATAATACTACCTCTTCCTTAAATTTATCAATAATATAAGGTAATATTTCTGAAATATATCGACCTATTCCTGAATTTGAAATCATTCTACAGTCTATACATAACAATTTTCTCATATTATAAACATTACTAATTTAATCGCATATAATTAAGTTGTTTATATTAATTTTCAACGACATTATATTTTTAATAATTCTATT
Source organism: Apibacter sp. B3546 (assembly GCF_009827885.1). Lineage (NCBI taxonomy): Bacteria > Pseudomonadati > Bacteroidota > Flavobacteriia > Flavobacteriales > Weeksellaceae > Apibacter > Apibacter sp. B3546. Next base: position 312,755 of record NZ_WINW01000002.1, read on the forward strand.
GAAAAAATATTTCCATCATTTAATAGTTTATATAGAGTTCATGAGCCATCTATTTCTATATCTGTTTCTGTATTTTTGAACATATAAGAAGATATGAACCAATAAAATGACATAACAGGAATTAATAAAATTGCCCCATCAGATAAACACAGTATTGAATATAATATTAATCCCCAGTACAGATTACTATTATTTTTTTTTATTTTATAAACAATTATAGGTGATGCTAGATATAGTATAAATAATAATAGACCAATAACTCCAAAAATATCAATTATTGAGAGGTAAACAATTTCAACGATACCTTTAAAGGAGCCATGTCCAAATAACGAAGCGTCCTTCAAAAAATTGAGTTGATATCTTCTTCCTCCTAAATTACTATCCATTATAAAACTTATATCCTTATTCATAAATCTTAATAAATAGGGGAAACCAATTATTAAACTTATAACAATAAGGAGTATAATCAATATATTTTTACCTTTTATAAAGTTTTTAAAAATATAAATAATAAAATAGATAATTATCCCAATCCAAATAGTTCTTGATAAAGTCAAAAATAGAGAAATAAAAAATAAACAGCGATATATATTATTTTTTTCATATTTAAAAAACAAAGGTGCCAATATTATCATACATATTCCATACAAATTTCCATTATTATATGTTGAATATAGTTTTGATATACCTGATCTATTATTGTTTTTATCTTCCATATTATCATCTATATTTACTGTAAGATAAGGAATTTCAATATTAATACCGTAACATAATTTACAGAAAAAAAGCAATAAACCGAAAATAATCACAATCCTAATTCCCCAAAAAAATATTCTTGGAAAAGTTTTATTAAACATATCACTATCTAAAATATTATCATATAAAATTAAAAAAACAAATGGTAAAATTAATATGCTTAGACAAAATGATAAAGTATAAGCTAAATCAATTTTCTCCATTCTCAATATTAATATTATAAATGAATAAATAATAAATGGCAATGTTAAAATAAATACATAATATCTATTTTTGTTTATAAATCTTATTTTACCTAATATACAAAGTGGAATTGAAATTATTAACAATACATACCCCCAAGTTATTGGAATGTCTCCAAATTTGAAACCTCCTTTTGGAAATATTATTAAAAAAATTATAATTAATATTATATAAATTTTTTTTAAATAATACATTTTTTAATTTATTATAGAATTAAGATTAAAATTATTTTTAAATTAAATTAAATCCTCAAACTCATTATGAAAATTTAAATTAAAATTTTGACTTTTTTGAAAAATATTTTATTTCTATAATAATTTATATTTAAATAAATATTAAAGTTCATAAGTTAGGTAGTTTAACGAGTGTATACTATTCAAATAAAGTTAGTTTTGTTAAATATTATATTAATATTATTCAAAAATTTTACTTATCATATTTTAAATTTTAGAAAACCTAATATTCGACCTTTTAAAGTATTGAAATATATATTAGATTTGGAAGGAATAATTAGTATTCCTATTATTGATCTTACTATATAATACCAATAAAGAAAGATAAATGATAAATTTTTTCTGAGATAAATTTCTTTTTTAAATAGAGCACCAAATCCTAAACCATATTTATAAGCTCTGTCTGCTGATAATGTTTGTTTATTATAAATATGATAAATCGACGAATTTTTAATAAATATTCCTAAATCTTGTTTTTTTAAATTTGATAGCAAAAAATCAGTTTCTTCACCTGAAGAAAAATATGTTCCTACTCCTAATCTTTCATCAAAATAAATATTTGAATTTTTTTTTAGAAAAAAATTTATTGAAATACAATATTTATATAGTTCATATCTATTAATTGCTTGGCCTTTTTTACTCAGATAACACATTTCAGTGTTAATAGTATCAAAAACAGGAAATGCGCATAATTTTAAGTTTTGATTAGACTCAAAAGCATTATTAACTTCCATTAAGACGTTTTTATCATAGTAACAATCATCATCCGGAAAAGCTACTATATTTCCTTGACTTAATTTTATACCAAGATTACGATTATATGAAAGACCTTTAATGTTACTTCTTATGTATTTAATATGTAATGTTTCAAATTTATCGACAATATTTTTAACTAATAAATGTTCATTTTGATCAATAATTATTATTTCGAAATTAGTATACGTTTGAGCTTTAAGAGAATTTAAAAGTATTTTGATTTCATCTATTCTACCTAATGTAGCTGTAATTAGAGAAATTTTCATAGTTTTAGTTTATTAATTTAAATGATCTTAATAATTTACCAATTATTGATCTAATTGATGTAAGAAATACTTTATTATTATTTTTTTTTGCAATTTTTATGACTTCTAAAGTTTTTTTAATCCCGTAATTGTAAGATTCAACAATATCAGGTCCTAATAATAATTTATATTTTTTTTTGTTTAATTTAGTTAAATAATTATTAATTCGAATTTTTGACATGAATCGTTCATCAAACAAATTTTGATTAAAATTAAAAGATAAACTCTTTTTATTGTAAGTGACACAATATATTGAATTAATATCAACACATATTTTATCAGCTAAAATCCCTGCATTAATTACAAATAATGCATCATTTCCTACTTTAACTTCTTCAAATTTTAAATTATTTTTTTTTATAAAATCATGTTTAAACATTTTGGACCATGGCATCCAATTTTTAAATAATAAGTTATCTTTAGATTTAGTACAACCTTCTTTGTATTCATTAATAGATTTAACTAAAATTTTATTTCTATTAGATCTTTTACCTGTATCTATATCTATACTTGAAGCAGAAAAATAAATGATTTCATTATCTGAATCTAAATATTCATCTGTGAAAGTTAGAAAATCCAAGTTAAAATAATCATCAGCATCTGCAAATAATAACCATTTACCTTTCGCATAAGATAATCCAATATTTCTTGCATATCCTGCTCCTTTTCCTTCATTGGTAAAATATACCTCAGTATTTTTTTTATATAATCCCGGAAAATTAATTGTGTCGAGGTTATCACTATTATCATCAACAACAATTACTTGAATATCATTCCTTTCAGGAATTGAATCTAAACACCTTTGAAGATATTTTGGAGTATTTTTATGTGGAATTATTATAGTGTAGTTGAACATTTCATTTATCATTAAAACTAAATAAGTTACAGAATTTTATTAAATTGATTAAGAATCTATCAAAATATAGTATTATTATATGATTGCTTAATAATGGTTTCGTGAATAAGTTATATCTAGATTTGTATAAAATATTTATATCTTTATATAAACTTATGGCATTATATACCGAAAATTTCAATTTTGCATATTCAATTAATTCTTGATCTTTCATTTGATTGGATTGACGCTAATTATTTAATAGATATTACAAAACAAATAAACTTAGCTGTTTAGATAACGGATCTAAATTTATTAATCGGACCATTGAATATATCCTATCTTTTAAATTATTTATACTACCTCCGGTCATAGTTGAATTTTTTCTATATCTTCTGTAATATCCATAGTAGTTTACATAATTTATTTTGTTAGTAGATACGATGCACCTTAACCAGAATTCAACGTCCTCACCATAAATACCTTCAGGAAAATAAATATTATTGTTTTGAAAAAATTTTTTAGAATATAATTTTGACCAGGGAGAAATATAAGGCGTTAAGTATCTAATTTGAATACCTTTCTTTATTTCTTTTTTTAAATAATCCTCATTTATATTAAAATATTTAGAGGATACAATTTTACCTGATTCATGTAAAAAAGAAACAGCATTAAAAATACAAATATGATTTGATTGAATAGAATTTAGTAAAATTTCTATTGTTTGCTTCTCAATATAGTCGTCTGAATCTAAAAAATAAATATATTCACTTAGAGAATTATTGATACCAATATTTCTTGCTTTACCTTGCCCACTATTATTAATTGAAAAAACTTTTATCCTATTATCTTTCTTTTTATATTTGTCTATAATATCTCCACTACGATCGGTGGATCCATCATTAACAATTATTATTTCAACGTTAGAATACGTTTGTGTAATTGCTGAATTTAAACATTCTTCCAAATACTCTTCTACATTATAAACAGGAATAATTATTGATACAAGTGAATTCATTTTTTGTTTAAATCATTTTATAATAAATAAACTAAGAAAAATAAAGATAAAATAGTTAATAATCCTTATAATAAATAAGGCTATACGTAACACATACAAACTAATAAAATGACTATCCTTTAAAATTTTGCATTTATTTACTTTATATCATCCTTCAAGAATTTAAAAATTTTTAATTTTACTATACCTAAAATTTAACCACTATTCTAAAAAACCATTATCGTTCAATTGAAAAATTGTATTATAAGCTTATCTATTTATCTATACTTCATTTCATTCATAATTAAATAAAAATTTAAATTCATAAAATTATTTTATCTAATTATTTTTTTATAAAAACACAAACATTTAACCCTTAATAAGACGTTTATTTCAGAAATATAAATAACTAAAACACGTAAACTTTAATATTTTAATTATTTATCTATAAACTTTTATTGCTCTTATTTATTTTTAATAATTTAGTTATTAAATCGTTTGAATTTTCATTAAATTTCCTGGCAAAAATATTATCCGATAAAATCAGTTTATCGAAATCACTTATATCCAAAAATGCTGGTGAATTTCCATCCCTAAATTCCCAATCGATGTATCTTAGATTTTGATTAATAATATCTTTAAAATAGGGTGAATTAATTAATACGGTTTGGAAATATATTTCATCAGATGCAAACGTATACTTCATTCGATCTAACAAAGAATTGTTTTCACTTGCTTTTATAACATATTGCAAAACCTCCCTTGCAAGACTCCACCAATTGCTTCCTCCAAATAATTTAGGCAAAAGTGGGGAATATTTTCTTTTTATTCCCAAAGCTTTTTGAATGTAAACAATGTTTCTAAGCAATCTACCAACACCAAAATTTCTAGCATTTACTTTATCATAAAAATTGTAGTAATAAATACGATCAAATCCCCCATTTCCTCCCCATACTTTAATAGGTAATTCTTTATAAGCTAAATAATTCTTATTCTCTTCAGCTAATTTATAAAAATAATGTACGGGTTTAATTGGAAAGTCTAGCTCACTTATTAAATGAAAATATGTATTATCCTTATTCTCCAAAGCTTTTTTTACCAATAGTAATGTAGCTTTAACTAAAGATACTCCACCCCAGTAAACTTTATATTCTTTATAAATATTAACATTTTTATTCTTAATGGCATAAAGAGGAGTTAAGTCTGCCTTACTTTTTTTATCTATGTGAATATAAAACTGAAAATTATCATCAAAATAATTTATAATTCTAATTATATTATCAATAGATTTATATCCTATAATTAATATAGCTTGTTTCATGTAAATTTTTTATTTAAACATTAAATAAAAGTCCATAATTTAAAATTAAATGTTATTTATATAATTAATTTTTAAGCTATTAAAGATGATTTACAGTTTTTTAATATACTTATAGATAAATAAACAACAGTTTCATTCTTATTTAAAAAATTTTATTTATAATTAATTTTATTATTTTTTTTCTTATATTCCTATCAAATAATACAAAATAACTCAATAAAGGGATTATTAGTACTGATAATAAACAGGTTGAAATTAATCGCATCCATCCTTCCGGAAAACAGTTGTGAAAGTAATTTAAAATTATAGATGACATTACAACCATAATCAAAGATAAAATTGCATTTTTTAAAGATATAATACCATAAGAAAGTTGAGGTAATACATGTTGCAAAATTAGGGTTACTGCAAAGTAAAAAAACATCATTAAAATGATATTTATTATATACGAAATTATTGGCGAATATCCCATTTTAAAAAAAAGGTACGAAAAAGGAATAACTAATAAATAAATACTTCCTGTAATAAAACTTAAACTTTTTATTTTTCCTGTAGCATGAATGGCAAAAACCATAGGCGAACATAAAGTGTATATTAAACTTGGTATTAAATTTAATTGAGTAAAAATTAGGGCATAATTAGGAACCTTTTTCAACCAAAGATTTAGAATAAAATTACATTCTAATATAAAAGGAAGTTCTAAAAGATACATTAAAGTAAAAGCAAATTTTGATGAATTATTCATTAAATTTTTCATTTTGTCTAGATCCTCAGAAGCATAATATTTTACAACTTGCGGACGCACCGCCGACAAAAAGCTGCCGGAAAAACTACTTACTGCACCTTGAACTTGATTAGCTATTCCATAAGCAGCATTAACTAATACCCCAAAAAATAAATTAAAAAGCATATTTACACCTTGTGTTTTTACAATAACACTCATATTTCCATATAAATCCCAGGAGGAAAAATTTAGCATGGGTAAAATAACTTCCTTGTGCCATTTAAATCTGAATTTAAATGGCCCTATAATTTTTATACAATATATTCTATAGATTACAGTAATGATAGCTGATACGCACAATACTAAGAAAGCATATAAAATTAATTTATCATAGTTAATAATATTTAATAATAAAATAATTATAAGCTTCAATAAACTATTAAAAATTTCTATAAATGCGTATATATTCATTTTTTCATAGGCTATAATCATTGCATTATATGGTACTTGAATAATATTAATTATAGCGGTTATAATTGAAAATTGATATACCCATTGAGCAGCATACAATTTAGTTGGACTAATAACTAATTTACTATTCACCCACCATAAACCAAAAGTTTCCCCTAAAATAAATATGATTCCTGCTATAATAATATGTACAGTTAAAGAGGCAGTAAAAGTTTTTAATAAACTATCTCTATTACCTTTCCCAAGTTCAAAGGTTATAAATCTTGACGTTGCACCACTCATGGATGCATTCAAAAAACCAAACATTACAATTACTCCTGCTATAATATTATATATCCCATAATCCTCAATACCCAATGTATCTAGGATTATACGAGAAGAATATAAGTTCACTCCTATAGTGAATATCATCCTGAAATAGAGAAAAAGCGTATTTTTTAATATACGTTTATTATTAGACATAAATAAGTAGTTAGTTAATTTTAGCTGTAGTTTAAGTTTTATGAAATGATTTTAAATAAATTACATACATTTATCTTTTTGATATTAATAATTTAAGATTGTGATATATAGTTTTTAAAAAATTTTTTAAACCAAGATTTTTTGGAATCACTATAACCGTATTTATAATTTTGTCCATAACCATAACCTTCTTTTGAATCTACAGTGTTAATTAAAATAGCTGTTTTATGAAGATTTAATTTACCTTCTTTTTGCAATTGCACTAAAATATCCAACATATTCTTTTGCAAATAATTAACCCTTATAAGATATAACAATAGATCAGCCTGATTATTTATCAATAAGGTATCCGTTACCACCCCTACCGGAGCTGTATCAACAATAATATAATCATAATGTAAACGACCAAAATCAATTATTTCAGAAAATTTTCCATTCATCAATAATTCTGAAGGATTTGGTGATATTTTACCGGAAGGAAGTATGTCTATTTTAATAGCAGTTGTGGATTCATTATTATAAGAAATTGAGGTAATTTTACTGTATAAATCATCGATAGTGATATTTTCCGACAAGAAATCAGTAATACCTTCCAATTTTTCTTTAATACCTAAATTTTCTCTGACTTTAGGTTTACGAATATCAGCTTCTATCAATAACACTTTTTTGTTAGTTAACGCTAATGTATATGCCAAATTTATAGCAGTAAAGGTTTTACCTTCTCCACTAATAGTAGATGTAATGTAAATACATTTCGATTGAAACTGTATTTCAGGAAGTAAAAAATTAATATTTGTACGCAATATCCTAAAAGCCTCTGCAGAAGATGAATTTATGCTTTGAATATCAACTACATTAGATTCTGCTTTAGGAACATATCCTATAAATGGAATATTTGAAATAACTTTTTCAACATCTTTTTTAGATTTTACTTTATCATCAAAAAAGAAGCAGATATATAAAATTCCCACAGGAATTATAAAACCTATAATTGAAGATAGTAATAAAATAATTGACGACTTAGGATAAATTGGATCATTATAATAAAAAGCTTTATCTACTACTTTCACTACATTGGGTGTGGATGCCGTTGCAATCTCCGTTTCTTCACGTTTTTTAAGTAATAATAGATATAATGCCTCAATAGTTTGCTGCTTTCGAAAAATATCTCTAAAACCCCTTTCTTTAGAAGGCAATTCTGTGATTTTATTTGAAACATGTCCCATTTGCTTTTGCAAGTTCTTAATGGCTATGCTTGTAGTATTTTTATAATTTTTTAAACTATTTCTTAAATTATTATTATAATCACGAATTTGTAGATCTAAATTTTTAACTATAGGATTTTCCGGTGTTGAACTTTTTAACAAATTATCCCTTTCTAATATTAATTTATTAAATTCTTGTGTAGAGGAAATAAGAGATGCATCAGTAAGTCCAATATTTGATGGTAATAAAGAACTATTATTATTTGAAATAAATTTTTCCATATAATCAATCAAACTTAATTGTATTGAAAACTGTTTTATTTGTTCTTCTATTCTCGAAGATTCTTGAACATCTTTTATTCCTTCGGTCTCTACATTAAAAATTCTTTTACCAGATTTATACTTTTCCATATTATCATCTGTAATACCTAGATCTTTTGATATTAATGATAATCTATCATTAATAAATGATACAGTATTTTGTCCTATCTTATTTTTATCATCTTTTATATCTTCTTGAAGTTGTAAAACTAATAGATCAATTATATTATTAGCATTTTCAGGCAAAATACTTTGCATTCCCAAATTAATAATATTACCATTTTTGGAAATATTTTCTACTTCCAATGAATTAATATATTCTAATGTAACATCTATAATCGGCCTAATGGATATAATCGTTTTATCATCATTGGATGACAATAAATTGCGATAAAATATGATATTACCAAAAGGAAATTTAACAGGTTGTCCAAAATTTCCTTCAAATTCGATGTCAGTATCAACATCTTTACAAATAAATTTTTTATTATCAAAAATATTTACTTCAAGATTTACTGATTTATCTATTAAATATTTTGATTTTTCATCAACGAACTTTATATAAATGTTAGCATCCTTCTTATATATTTGTTTTGATATAAATCTATTATTCTCATAATATTGTACATTAAGATCTAATTTATCAATTACTTTTGACAATAAACGACGAGATTTTAACATTTCAATCCAATCATTTATATTACTTTTTGATAATTCTGATAAATCAGATATTTCAGATAATCCTGATAAAGTAAAATTATCATGACTTCCAACATTTATTAAAATTTTAGATTCAGATAAATATTTTTTTGGAGTAAAATTTAAATATACTTTACCTAATATAATAGCTAATATAATCGATAAAACAATCCATTTCCAGTATTTTAAATAACGATAGGTTAACTCTTTTATATCTAAATCCTCATCATTTTCTAAATATAAATTTTTCTGATTTTTTTTCATTATATTAATTATTTAACGAGTAATAATTGAAATCACAGATAATATAATACCTGCCAAAGATATAAAGACAGAATTTGTAGCACTATAGGCCGATGAGTTAGTTTTTGCTCCATTCGGATGAACATAAATCACATCATTTTGAGATAGATAATATACCGGAGATCTAAAAATTTCATTGGTTGTTAAATCAACATGTGTAAAAGTTTTATTTCCATTCATATCTCGAATCACTATTATATCTTTCCTTTTTCCATAAATAGTTAAATCGCCTGCTAAACCTAAGGCTTCTAAAATGGTAATTTTTTCATTAGACAGTGTATAGGTTCCCGGTTTTGATACCTCACCTAATACTGTAATTCTAAAATTAGAAATATGAATATTGACAGAAGGTTCTTTTATATAAACTCTTAGTTTTTCTCTCATAAAATCCATAGCCTGAGATCGGGTTAAGCCTCCTAATTTTAATTTCCCTAAAACCGGAAAATCTATTTCACCGTTTTCATCAATCAAATAGGTTTTCAATCTCGGATTAGTAGAGGTCATATTTTCAGAGCTGGATGTAGTAGAGTTATATGGATTTTGTTGATTAAATGGTAGTGTTGATTCTAAATCTAATGCTGAAATTGTTATTACAAGTAAATCATCCGGTTTTAAGGTTGGTGTATATTTATACACTTCATTTAACGTGGTTTCACTTCCTTGAAAATAATATAGTTTTTTTTTAGATGCACAAGACATTAAACTAAAAATTATAATCATAATAACTAAAGGAATAATATAAGATCTAGTTTTTTTCATTAGTTTATTTATTAGTTTTAAACTTCAAAATTTATTAAAAATTAAAAAGTCTTTATTTCAAAATATTTAAATCACCTAATCATAATCTTTATTTAATAATTTCATTATTCAATCTCTTAAAAGTATATAAAAGATCATCTTATAGGTTGTTCACTATTTAATTTTAAAATTTTATTTTAATTTACAAAAATAAACTATTTTAATCACATTTTCAAAATATTAATGGCATAAAATAATTCATTTTATTTTTTTACACAACTTAAATTAAATCATTTTAACAATAAAAATTCAATTTATATAAAAATAATTATATTATATAGTAAATTAATTTACAAATTATAGTAAAAATTACCGTATATATATTATTAAGATAAAAAAATTAACGAATCAAATGTTTATTTATGATTTATAAATAAATTATTTTCTTTAAAATAATATTAAAATAAATATTATACAAATATTAAATTAAATATAAATTATTTTAAATTTCAACGATTATTTTTATACATTAAATTAATCATTCCATCAGCAGCACCAATTTTTGGAACATGAATTCGTGTGGAATGTGCAAATTTCATGACCGAATTATATATTAATAATGCCGGAACAATTACATCTGCCCTATCCGGTTTCATATTAAATTTTTCAATTCTTTCCTCATAAGAGATGCCTTTATATAGTTCGTACTGATGATGTATATAAGAAGCCGAAAGAAATTTACCTTCTTTTTTTCCTGAATTTTTAAATACAAAATTTATATTTCCTCCTGATCCTATTAAATCCACGGATTTACCTTTTGTTATTTTAGTCACCCAGGGTTTAATGACATTTGTTAGATAATTTTCATCTACCTTTTTATCTAATAATCTAACGGTTCCTATAGGAAAAGATTGACTATGATGAACTTTACCTTTATTTAATAGGGATATTTCCGTACTGCCCCCTCCAACATCTACGAATAAATAATAATTATCGGAATACAAAAAATTTTTAAGTTCCGAACTAAAAATGATCTTTGCTTCTTCTTCTCCTGAAATAACATCTATTGTAATTCCGCTTTTGTCTTTTATATAATTGATAACATCTTTGGAATTTGAAGCTTCTCGCATGGCTGATGTTGCAAATGCTCTATACTCATCCACATTATAAACTTTCATCAATAAGCTATAAGCTGTCATTGCATCATTTAACCGCACCATAGTTTTTTTAGATATTTTCTTATCTGTAAAAACATCCTGTCCCAGTCTTATAGGTACACGAACTAAACTGGTCTTATTAAATGTTACAGTTTCTTTAGTTTCATAAATGGTATTTATTAGTAGTCGTACTGCATTAGAACCAATATCTATAGCAGCATAGGTTAATATATTCATCATTTATTTAACTCTTTAATATATTGGTATATAGTTTCTTGAGAACGGTTTTTCTTTTTTCTGTTTTTCTGGTAGGGTTCCTCAAATCCTTCTTGTATCAAACGTCCTTTGACATTATCGTTAAAACCTAGTTCGAAAATTTTCATAATCTCCTGTTTATTTTTTGCGCTGATTATAGGACATGCAACTTCTACTCTATGATCAAGATTTCTTGCCATAATATCCGCCGATGAAATATAAATGAGGTCATCACCTCCATTTTTAAACCAATACACTCGCGGATGCTCTAAAAATTTATCTACAACACTAATTATTTTAATATGATCACTTAAACCGGGAACTTGAGGAATAATAGAACAAATGCCTCGTACGACCATTCGAACTTCCACTCCCATTTTACTGGCTTCATATAAATAATCAATGATTTCTTTATCACATATACTATTAACTTTAATATTAATTTGGGCGGGTAATCCGTTTTTTTTATTGTTTATTTCACGTTCAATACCTTGTATAATTTTTCGACGTATTCCCCAAGGGCTTACTGCTATATCTTTATAATGTTTTACCAAATAATTGGCATTAAAAAAATCAAAAACTTGGTCCACTTGTTTTACTATTGCTTCATTAGCTGTGAAAAGAGTGAAATCCGTATACAATCGTGCGGTACCTTCATGAAAATTTCCTGTTGAAATAAATGCATATTTAGTTGCTGCACCTCGTTGAGGTTCTCTTTCGACAATACCAATTTTTGAATGGACTTTTAATCCGGGAACTCCAAAAATTACCTTGACTCCTTCATCTTGTAATTGCTTCGACCATTTTATATTATGAGCTTCATCAAATCTTGCCCTTAATTCTAAAACTGCCGTTACCTCTTTTCCATTCCTTGCAGCATTGAGTATGGCACTTAGAACTTGAGAGTCACTGGCAACCCTGTATATGGTTATTTTTATTTTTTTTACTTTTGGATCGATAGCCGCTCCTCTTAAAAATTTCAAAAAAACAGAATAATCATAATACGGAGCATAAAGTAAAGTATCTTCTTTGGCAAAAGCCTTAAAATAGTTTTTTTCTCCTTTTAAAATTTTAGGTATAACAGGTTCTATTTTTTTATATTCCAGATCTTGTCGTCCTAAGGTAGGAAATTTCATAAAATCTTTTTTATTATGATATTTTCCTCCGGGTGCTAAACTATCGTATTCATCAAGATCAAACATTTTCTTTAAAAACCTGAGCGTTTTAGGATCAATAGTTTTATCGTATACTAAGCGGACCGGTAATCCTTTTAATCTTTCTTTTAAGGCCACTGCTATACTATCTACATAACTGACTTGCACATCGTTATCAATGGACAGATCTGCATCTTTCGTTAGTTTTATGGATTTACCCTCGATGGTCTCGAATTTAAAAAATTGAAAGATATCTTTTAAATGATATCTAATAATATCTTCAAGAAATATTACATAATGTTTATCATTAATATCAGGTAAAACTAAAAAGCGCGAAAATCTGTCCGAAGGAACTTCAATAAGTGCATATTGTTGATTTCCATTTTTTTTAGTCATGGTTACTATTAAATAAAAAACATTATCTCTAAGGTTAATCGTTTTATCTCCTTCTTTCCAATATAATATAGTTAAATTATGACTTAATTTATTTTCAAAAAAATCTTGAACGAAGGGTTTCAAGCTTTCGGGTAACGTCTTATCATCAACTAATAAGGTTTTTTCTTTAGCCAGCTCTTTAATTATTTGTTCATACAATTTATCATATTTTTCTTGCTGATGAGCAACTGTCATATTAATCTCTTCCAATAAATTTACATCTTCTTGACTCTCAACAATATTATTATATTTTCTGTTGAATTGAACCATTCGAGCTATATAAGCATACCTAACTTTATAAAATTCATCTAAATTGTTAGAATATATTCCTAAAAAACGAAGTCTTTCTAATAAAGGATTTTTCTTATCCATTGCCTCTTGAAGTACTCGAGAGTTGAATTTAAGCCAACTTATTTCCCTATTGATATATCGAAAATTAGATCTATCCATGACTAAAATTTATTATATTAAATCTAAAAAAATTTATTCTATTTTCAAATGGATTAAAAAAAAAACAATCCATAAAATTTATGGATTGTTTTTACTATTATTCAATTACTTTTTATTAATAATATCATTTAAAACATTGACAGATTCTCTAAGGTTAAAATCTTTTTTCATTCCTTTGTACCAATCTTCACGTTTTGCTTTAAGGACAGTATCTTCTTTGAACTTGACTAACTCGTAAGCCGGAGCCTCTACTTTTATTTTTGCATCAAAATTAGTTTCCTTTTCATATTCTTTACTTTGATCTCTTCTTTTATTCATTTCCTGCATGAACTTATCATACTTTAGCGGGATTTTAGTAATCTTTTCCAATTCTTTTGTCCATTTACCTGCTTTCTCTATAGACGAAACATAGGTACTGCCTTTTAATCTTTCTGCACTTCTTGCTTTAAGATATTCATAATCTATTTTAGGAGTACCATTCCAGGTAGAATAATTTGTTGGAGATATCTGATCCCACGGTAAAGCATATTCTTGAGACTTTTCAAAGATATCAGAATAGGAAAAAATACCGGGAATAACTATATCGGAATTTACCCCTTTCAACTGAGTTGAACTTCCGTTTATCCTATAAAATTTTTGAATAGTAACCTTTAAGGCTCCGAACTTATCATCTTTCATACCAAATCTATCCAAAGGAAAGATAGTTTGTACCGTTCCTTTACCATATGTTTGAGAAGGTCCGACAACCACAGCCCTATGATAATCTTGCATAGCTCCCGCCAAAATTTCTGACGCAGACGCTGAAAGTTCATTGGTCATAAGAATTAAAGGTCCATCCCAAACAATATCTTTTTCTTTGCTGTCTAATACTTTTATTTTTCCACCGGAATCTTTCACTTGAACTACGGGCCCCTTTCCTACAAATAATCCGGTTATATCAACCACCTCAGACAATGATCCTCCCCCGTTGTTTCTTACGTCCATAATTAAACCGGTAATTCCTTGCTTTTTTAATTCATTAATTTCTCTTTTAATATCATCGGAACAATCTCTGCCTTTACTGTTACTCTCTAGATTCACATAAAATTCGGGCAAATACAATATACCGAATTTATTACCTTTTTCATCCGTTATAATCGCACTTCTAACAAAGGTTTCTTGAATTTCAATTTCTTCTCTTACCAAAGTTACCGTTTTGGTACTTCCGTCCTTTTTCTCTAAAGTTAATACTACCGTAGTTTTTTCTTCACCTCTTATTAATCGGATAGCATCATCTAATAACATTCCTACTACACTTACCGGATTACCATTTTTACCTTGTTGTACTTTAATAATTTTATCTCCTGCCTCAATTTCTTTAGATTTCCAAGCCGGACCACCAATTACTAATTCCCTGATTGTAGGATACCCTTTAACATCTTGTAATGTTGCACCAATTCCTATAATTTTACCGCTTATAGAGCTGTTAAAATTTTCTTTATCTTTAGGTGAAAAGTAGGTAGTGTGAATGTCAAAAACTTCCGTGTATGCATTGACAAATATGGAAAATAGATCAGATTTTTTTCTTAATTTTATTTGTCTAAAGTATTCTGACAAGTTTTCTTTAACTTTTTTTACGGCATCTGCTTCTATTTCTTCTTTTGTTTTAGGCTTTTCGATTTTTTTAGTAACTTTTTTACTGATCGAATCCGTTTTTATGGAATCACTAGTATTTATGCTATCTTTTACGTTTTGAGTATTAAATATTTCCTGTAGTATTCTATATTTAATGTAAGATTTCCAATACTGTTTTGCCTGATCTTTATTTTTTGGGAATTTTCTTTTTTTATCATCAGAATAAAAATAATCATCATTAGAGAAGGTAATTGGCTGACTGAAAATATCATTAACATATTGTTCCGTTTCATCAATTCTTTTATACAACCTATCGATAGTTAAATGATAAAATGAAACATCATTATTAATAAACATATCACTCATTTTATCTCTGTATTCAGAAAACTCATCCATATCAGAATCCAGAAAATATCTTTTAAACGGATCTAAGTCTTCCATATATTTTTTAAAAACATCCCTTGAATAAGACACATCTAAATTTTTAGGCGCATAGCTTGTAAAAAGTAGTGTTTCTCTAACTCTTTTAATTATCTCTCTTTCATTGTCGGCATGAGAAGAAGCATTAAAACAAAACACTAACAGGCTCATGGAACATAGCGATAAAAATATCCAGGTCTTTTTTAAATTAAGCATCGGTTTACGTATATTATTTGTAATTTTAAAAAATAAATTCAAAGATACTATATTTTTACAAGGAAAAATCTTAGTTTTGTTATAAATTTTAAATTTCATTGAAATCCTATGGAAAAGCCTTTAATCTTAGTTACCAATGACGACGGAATCAATGCTCCGGGAATACGTGAGTTGATTGATATTATGAATGAAATCGGTGAAGTATATGTTGTTGCTCCGGATAAGCCTCAAAGTGGAATGGGACATGCAGTAACCATTCATTCCACTATTCGTGCAGAAAAAATGTATATTGAAAATGATTCCCGCAGAGAATGGGCTTGTAGCGGTACTCCTGTGGATTGTGTGAAATTAGCCATTGATCAATTATTACCCCGAAAACCGGATATTTGTGTCTCAGGAATTAATCACGGTTCCAATTCCTCAATTAATGTAATTTATTCCGGAACGATGTCTGCTGCCATTGAAGGAGGTATTGAAGGAATTCCTTCCGTTGGTTTTTCTCTTTGCGATTTTTCGTATACTGCAAATTTCAAAGCAGCCAGAAAACATATAAAATCTATATGTGAAAATATTTTAAAGTATGGATTACCGGAAGGGGTCGTTCTCAACGTAAATATTCCTAAAGCCGAAGAAAAAGATATTAAAGGAATTAAAATTTGCAGACAGGCAAATGCTCATTGGGATGAAGAGTTTGACCGTCGAATTGATCCTAAAGGCAAAACTTATTACTGGATGACGGGTAACTGGTGTAACACAGATAAGGGAGATGACACGGACGAATGGGCATTAGATAATAATTTTATAAGTATAGTTCCCGTTCAATTTGATTTAACAGCTTACCATTTTATGGAAAAAATTAAACAATGGAATTTTGAAATAAAATAACATAATTTTAAATCAACTTTAAAAAAGAAATATTTCAAATGATAGTTGTTATCGGTATATGTATTTTTGCAATTTCGGGGATAATTCTTTTTGCTATATTGAATAATAAAAAATAGCTTCTATATTAAGTTTTTCTCTTAAACTATTTAAGATTATATTGATATTAAGGATTATTTTGCAATAGTTTATTAAATTCTTTCTTAAAATCAACTTTTTGAATTTCTTCCTCTACTTTAGGAAATAAGAATATTTTATCGAATATACCTAATCCAATAGTTTTCCATTGATCATGATATAAGATTTGAATGGTAGAAAACAGATAATAATTTTCTCTTCGTATATGAGTATCCATCATGTAAGTAACGATCTTATCACTGATAACGGGAATAATATTCTTACTAAATTCAGCTAGAAATTTAAGATTAGGATCTTTGTTTTCATTTAGTTCATCCCCCATTTTCTGATCGATAATGGACGTTAATTTATCTTTAATAAATGCTTGGTGCATTTCTTTGTCCGGATTAGTAAAAAAAAGACTACCATTCAGTAGTATAATAACAAAAATAAATAAATACCTTAATTTCATAATTTTTAAAATTAACACTTGTAAAGGTAAACTAAAAATTATATAAAACTATTTT
Source organism: Apibacter sp. B3546 (assembly GCF_009827885.1). Taxonomy (NCBI): domain Bacteria; kingdom Pseudomonadati; phylum Bacteroidota; class Flavobacteriia; order Flavobacteriales; family Weeksellaceae; genus Apibacter; species Apibacter sp. B3546. The sequence goes on from NZ_WINW01000002.1 coordinate 330,351, forward strand.
ATTGTTCTGAATAACAAAACAGTAATATAAAATTTTATATAAAAAATCACCTCATTCATTTAAATAAAACTCATATTTTTGTGTAAATATTATTCGGAAATGGGCAATTATAATTTTGATCAAATCATAGATAGAAAAAATACAGATTCACTTAAATTTGGAGTACTTAAAGAAAGATTTGGAAGAGATGATCTTATCCCTCTTTGGGTTGCAGATATGGATTTTCAATCTCCAAAGGAACTTGTTGATGCTATGGTTGAAAGGTCAAAGAACGGAATTTTTGGATATCCTTATGTTTCCAATGAATACTATCAATCAATCTGTAATTGGCAATGGAAACAACATCAATGGAAAGTAAGCAAAGAAGAAATTAGTTATTTACCCGGAGTAGTCAAAGGAATTGCTTTTGCTATAGATGTCTTTTCAGAAAAAGGAGACCAAATTATAATTCAACCGCCCGTTTATCATCCTTTTCGCATTATAACCCAATTACATGACAGAGAAGTGGTAACCAACCCCTTACTTTTAGAAGGAGATCAATACAGAATGGATTTTGAGGGTTTGGAAAAATTAATGACTACCAAATGTAAAATTTTATTACTCTCAAATCCCCACAATCCCGGAGGCAGAGTTTGGAGTCGAAATGAATTGAAAAAACTTGCTGAAATTTGCTATAAAAATAAAGTTCTGGTTATCTCGGATGAGATACACTCTGACTTAGTTCTATTTGGAAATAAGCATGTTCCTTTTGCAACAGTTTCAGAAGAAGTAGAACTAAACAGCATCACCCTAAGTGCCCCTTCAAAAACGTTCAATATAGCCGGTTTGGTTACCTCCTACTCCATTATTAAAAACAAAAATTTAAGAGAGCGTTATCATAAATATTTGGTTAGCAATGAATTGAATCAAGGAAGTATATTTGCCTATCTGGCCATACAAATTGCGTATGAAAAAGGGGAAGAATGGATGAATCAATTAAAAAGGTATATTGAAGAAAATACTAAATATGTAGACCAATTCCTAAAATCAAACTGTTCTAAAATCAAAGTAATCATACCGGAAGCATCTTTTCTTATATGGCTGGATTGCAGAGAATTAAAATTATCTCAAAAAGAATTGAATTCGTTTTTTATAGAGAAAGCTCGTTTAGCATTAAATGATGGAGCTATGTTTGGTAAGGAAGGTACAGGATTTATGAGGATGAACGTCGGATGTCCTCGATCTGTACTTGAAGTTGCTTTAAAACAATTATCAGATGCTGTCAGTCAATTATAATTAGGTTTATTATTTTAACTAATCATTAACTTATTTATAATTAAAATAAATTAGTAGTTAACTTTTTACTTTTCGATCACATTATCAGCATGTTAGATTATATTATATATATACATGTTAAAAATCATATAAATAAAAAATGATAAATTATCTAGTTTTATCCTTGAAAAAGGAGTTATATGAAAAACATTTATTTTATATTGTTAACTTTCATTTTATTCACGCCAATATTTATTAAATCTCAGAATGTAAGTTTACTTGCAACTGCCTCAACAACTCAGGTAAATCAAAAAGCTTCTTCGAATTCTAATAAAATAAAATCAGAGGAAACTAAAAAAGAAACCATTTCTAATTCGAATGCAACCAATGAAAATAACGCACCTTTAAAATTTATCACACAACTAGGGTTATTATTAATCGTTATTTATTTTGGTATAAAAAAAGGAGGAGTTTCCTTAGGTTTATTAGGGGGATTTGGAGTGGCCATATTAGTTTTATTATTCAGGGATTCTCCCGGATTACCTCCCATTGATGTAATGCTTATAATACTTGCCGTAGTTACTGCTTCCTCAACCTTAGAGGCCACCGGTGCACTCGGTATGTTGGTGAGTTTTGCGGAAAGAATTTTACGTAAAAATCCAAAATATATTGTCTATTTAGCTCCTTTATCCACTTTCTTTTTAACCATGCTTGTAGGAACCGGTCATGCTGTATATCCATTATTACCGGTTATTTACGATGTGTCTTTTAAACAAAAAATTAGACCCGAACGACCTATGGCGGTAGCTTCGATAGCCAGTCAAATGGGAATTACAGCCAGTCCTATAGCAGCAGCAACAGCAGCTATGATCGGTGTAGCCTATAAAGCCGGAGTTACCATAAACTTAATTGACATTTTATTAGTTACCGCTCCTTCTTGTTTTTTAGGGGTGATGTTAGCTGCAACTTGGAGTTTAAACAGAGGAAAAGATCTCGATAAAGATCCTGCATTTTTAAAGAAAATGGAAGATCCTGATATGAAAGCCTATATAGTAGGTGATTTAGAAAGATCTGAAAGTACAAAACCTTCAAAAGATGCTAAAATATCATTAAGCTTATTTTTTATTGGTATCCTATTTATTATCTTAATTGCTTTATTCCCGGATTCAATTTTACCAAAAAATAACGGTAAAACCATTCCAATGACCAGCGTATTGCAATTTATCATGTTAGGAGTTGGTGCTATTATTGTCTTAATAACCGGAGTTAAAGCTAAATCTATATCGGATACTAAGGTTTTTAATGCGGGAATGATTGCTGTAATTATGATTTTTGGAATAGCTTGGATGAGTGAAACCGTAATAAAAAATAATGAATCCTACTTATTATCTTTAATAAGTGATATGGTGAAAGAACGTCCCTGGACATTTGCCATAGCCATGTTCTGTGTGTCTATGTTTTTAAAAAGTCAAGCAGCCACAATATTAGTTATGATGCCCATTGGATTTATGCTACATATACCTGTATCCATTTTAATCGGATGTATCCCTGCATCTTATGCTTACTTCTTTTTTGCTTTTTATCCATCGGATTTAGCGACCATAAATTTTGATAGAACAGGAACAACCCATATCGGAAAATATATTCTTAATCACAGTTTTATGATACCGGGTTTAATCGGTGTAATTTCAGCTACAGCCATTGCTTTATTTTTATCCTATTACGTAGTTAATTAAATTAAATGATTAACTATTTTTTAATCTCAAGAAATTGATAAGTGTTTCTATGGATATAAAACTATATTCATTTTGATTCTTATCAAGAAGATAAAATACGGAATCTTTTTCTAAAATCTGAATGGATGATTGATCGGAAATAACAAAATTATTTTTTACCAAAGCTTTTTTTAACCAGTATGCAGATTGAGAATTGGAAATTACTCGTACTGTTTTAGAAGTATGAGAATTGAAAAAATTATATTCATTGGCTTGATAATCAAAACGTATCGCATCGTTTACAAAAAAATCATATAAGTTATATCTGTTAGCAATATCTTCTGTAAAACCTGTATGTAACAAATCATCTTTTATAAACCATAATCGGTCTGCTACGGCAAGGCCTAAAGATAAATCATGAGAAGTAAATAAAATAGATTTATCCTGATCGTGGGCATACATTTTAATTACATTCATGATTTCTAATTTATTAGCTATATCTAAATGTGAGGTAGGTTCATCTAAAATTAATATTGGACAATTTTGAACTAAAGCTCTGGCAATCATTACTTTTTGAAGATTACCATCCGAAAGTTTAGTTATATTATATTCTCTATATCGGCTAAGATTCAACAGGTGCAGTATATCATCAATCGCTTCAATTTCTTTTTTTGTAAGACTTTGATACCATTTTTTATAGGGATATCTACCTAAAGCCACTAAATCAAAAACCCGTAGAGAGGGGCTGACAGGGTTTTGAGAAAGAACTATCGCAAGATATTTTCCTGTTTCTATAGGTGAGATTTCAGAAATATTTTTACCCTCAATTTTTATTGAGCCCTCAAGCAGAGGAAGTTCACCATAAATTGATTTTAATAAGGTAGTCTTTCCACTCCCGTTTTTTCCAGTCAGAAGTATAATTTCTCCTTTTTTCACGGTAGCATTTATCCCTGAGAGAACTGGCGATTGATAACCTATGGATAGATTATGAAATTCAAGTATAGAATTACTGTTTGTTTCCAAAGGGTTAATTTTTAAATCTGTCTTTTAAAATTATAAATAATATTGTTGGCACACCAATCAAAGAGGAAAGTATATTTACAGGCAATTGCGTATAGCTCATAACAAGGCTTACCAATAACATAAATCCGCTGCCTATCAAAATATTTAAATTAATTTGAGCCCAAAGTGCGGCAGGATTCCAAATTTGTCTGCAAAAATGCGGAATAATTATACCTACAAATACAATCGGTCCAAGCATAGCGGTTGTACTTCCCGTGAGTAAGCAGACGGCTATCAGAATATTAATTTTAAGCTTCGCCATATTCACTCCTAAAACCTTCGCATACTCTTCTCCCATGAGATAACCTATTAATTTTTTTACCGACATAAAAGCCGGAAGTAGTCCCAGGATCGTGCAAATTGTAAAAACTGAAATTTGATTTCCGGATAATCCTTCAAATGAACCAAAAGACCAATATACGTATTGTTTCAGAGATTCAGATTGTGAGTAAAATTGTAAAGTACTGATTAATGACCCACAAAAAGAGGATAAAAGAAAACCAATAATAATAAATGTGGAAATATTCTTAATTTCTTTAGATATAAACAATAACAGGAGTGAAGTAAGCAAGGCACCCGTAAAAGCACTTATGATAAGTAACCAACCTTCTAGCCATTGATATTGAAGAAAGAAAAGTCCTCCACCTAAAAAAATAAGCAATGCTACAGCTAAAGCTGAAGCAGATGTAATTCCTAAGACGGAAGGTTCTGCTAAAGGATTTTTAAAAAGTTCTTGAAGTAAAAATCCGCTAACGGGTAATGATATCCCTGATAATACTACAGCTACCGCCCTGTAAAATCGATACGATATAATTAACTTTTTAGTTTCTTCTTGAGTAAAAAAAAGATCGTATAAAGAAATATTTTCAAATCCGGTCAATAAATTAATAAGAAATAAGAATATACAACTTAGTAAAAGTAAAACTAAAAGTAGTATAAATCTTTTTGAAAACATAAATACAAATATAAAAACTACTCGACCATTTGTAATGAATAATCTAGTAAATTCTGTTATCAAATTAGTATTTTTGCATTGAATTTTAACTTTATGCCTGAATATATTGATTTTTTTGTTGAATTATTAGGACCTGAACATTGTTTCTACGATGAACAAAGTCTTGAATTTTATTCCTATGATCATACCGAAAATTTAAGTTTTAAACCTATGTTGGTTGTTAAACCTGAAAATTCGGAAGAAATTTCTCAAATAGTTAAATTCTGCAATGAAAAGACAATACCTATTACAACTAGATCCGGGGGTACCGGACTAATGGGAGGAGCTTTACCTATACATGGAGGAATTGTTTTATCCATGGAAAGACTTAATAAAATTATAGAAATTGATATTCAGAACTATCAGGCTGTTGTTGAAGCAGGAGTTATCAATTATCAACTTCAACAAGCCTTAGAACCATACGGTTTATTTTATGGTCCCGATCCTTCGAGTTGGGGCAGTTCCTATATAGGAGGAAATATTGCTACTAATGCAGGAGGATTACGAGCGGTGAAATACGGAGTCACTTCTGCTTCTGTATTGAATTTAGAAGTAGTTCTCCCCAATGGAGAAATTATATGGACAGGTGCTAATACGCTTAAAAATTCAACAGGGTATAATTTAACCCAATTGTTTATTGGTAGTGAAGGTACATTAGGTATAGTTACCAAAGCCGTTTTAAAAGTTCTTACAAAACCCAAAACTGATATTACTCTGCTTATTCCTTTCCACAATCTAGAGGATTCGGCAAAGGCTGTAGCGGAAATTTTTAAAAGCGGATTACTACCATGTTCACTTGAACTTATGGAAAGAAATGCTTTGGAACAAACCTTATTGCATTTAAATGAAAACTCTATTATTTTACAGGAAAATGTACAAGCTCATCTATTAATAAATTTCGACGGAAATTCTCAAGAAGAATTATTACCATTACTTGAACAAACCATAGCGGTTGTTGAATCGTTTCCGACAGAAGAAATTTACTTTGCCGACAATGAAACAGATAAAAACCGTTTATGGGAACTAAGAAGAAAAGTTGCTGAAATTGTAAAATCAAACGGGTATACTATTGAAGAAGATACGGTTGTACCAAGAGCTGAATTACCTAATTTGATAAAATTTGCTCATCAATTAGCTGAAAAAAATGAATGTAAAGTAGTTTGTTACGGTCACGCAGGAGATGGAAATCTACACATTCGATTCAATCATCCGAAATATAAAAATTCGTATAATAATCCGGTTATCCACGCTATGCTTTATGAATTATTTGAGTATATCCATTCTCTTGGTGGAACAATTTCAGGTGAACATGGCATTGGATTGCTTCAAAAAACATTCTTGCCTATAGTTTTTTCAAAGGCTAATTTGCAAATCCAAAAAAACATAAAAAAAGCCCTTGACCCTAAAAATATTATGAATCCTGGAAAATTAATCCCCGATTAAAAAAATCCAAATTCTATTTATGTAACAAAATTTTTAATGTAATTACTTATAATTTAATAACTAAACCTGTGAAAAAAATCGAATTAGAATTTTCGAAATTAATTGAAAAAAATCAGGGAATCATTCATAAAGTTTGCCGAATTTATACAAACAATGATGAAGATTCTCAAGATTTATTTCAAGAAATTCTATTACAACTTTGGAAATCCTATAAAAGTTTCCAAGGAAATTCTAAATTCACTACTTGGATGTATAGAGTTGCACTAAACACGGCTATCACTCTTTTTAGAAAATCAACTAAAACCATCAATACCCAAGAAATTGATAACACCTTATATAAAATATCTGAAAATGATGATTTTAGTGAAAAGCAAGAACAAATCAACAGGCTTTATGAGGCTATTAAAAAACTTTCTGAAATAGAACGAGCTTTAGTGTTGCTATATTTAGAAGATTTATCTTACAGAGAAATTTCCGAGACTTTGGGTATTACAGAAGTTAATGCTCGGGTAAAGATGAATCGCGTGAAAACCAAATTAAAAGAAATAATGAACAAAAATGAAGAATGAATTGGATATAGACAGTCTAAAAAAATCTTGGCAAAAGCAAAGTGAGACCAATCAATATTCTCAGGCAGAATTACTATTGATGCTTAATAAAAAATCGCGTAATAATGTAAAATACATTGTAATTATAAGTGTTATTGAATTTATAATTTTAATGACTTCTCTACTGTTTACAGCAGCGGATATGAACCTTATTATGCCCAATTTGGGAGGGGAAGCTCTAAAAGTTTACATTCGTAATTACCACATTAGCAGATTGCTCATCTATTTTAATCTTATAACTTCCATTGGATTTATATTTTATTTTTACAGATGCTATAAAAAAATCAATCTCCTATATTCAACCAAAGATTTAATCAATAATATATTAAGATTTAGAAAAAGCGTTAATTGGTTCATTTGTATTAATATTTTGCTGGGTGTATTAATACTTATTTTAACCGGCTTTTATGAATTTATGTATGGAAAAAGATTGGGACGAGGATTCAATTCTACAGATATTTTAAATATTGATCAAATAAGACTTAATTTCTCTTATCCTGAAAATATATTTGTTTTTATTATCATTTGCATAATTTTATTTTTAATAATTATTGCCTACTATTTATTAATTTATGGAATATTACTAAAAAAATTAAAGAAAAATTTAAACGAAATTAAAAAATTGGAAAAAGACAATCAATAATTTATTTTAAAAACACAAGAGGTAGACAAAAAGTCTACCCTATTACAAAATCATATACAATATACTATTTGTGTATGATTTTTTTTATAAATGAAAAATCGTATTTTTGCACATATTTAGTTGGAAGTAGATGAATCAAAGTACTCAATATACCGAGGATAACATAAAAACTCTTGAATGGCAAGAGCATATTCGTATCCGTCCGGGAATGTATATTGGAAAATTAGGTGACGGATCTTCCCCGGATGATGGTATCTATATTCTCTTAAAAGAAATAATCGATAATTCTATCGATGAATATGTTATGGGAGCAGGAAAAAAAATTGATCTTTCCCTTGATAATACCATCATAAAAATACGAGATTACGGAAGAGGTATTCCTTTAGGAAAAATGGTTGATGCCGTTTCTAAAATGAATACGGGAGGAAAATATGATTCCAGAGCCTTTAAAAAATCCGTTGGATTGAATGGAGTGGGTACAAAAGCCGTAAATGCGTTATCCTCCTATTTTAAGGTTAAATCCATACGCGACGGAGTTTCACGATATGCTGAATTTTCAAAAGGTGTACTGACATACGAAAGCCCTGAAACAGAATCCAAAGAAAGAAAAGGTACCGAAATTTCTTTTGAACCTGATTCTTCCATATTCGGAAACTTCAAGTTTAGGAAAGAATATATAGACAAAATGCTTAAAAACTATGTCTATCTTAATCCCGGACTGAAAATTTTCTTTAATGGAGAAGAATACTATTCTGAAAATGGTTTGCAAGATTTACTTCAAGATAATATTGAGGGAGAAACGATTTATCCTATCATTCATTTAAAAGATGAAGATATTGAAGTAGCTTTCACTCACAGCGAACGTTCTCAATCAGAAGCATATTTTTCCTTTGTAAACGGTCAACATACCACACAAGGAGGAACACATCTCAATGCTTTTAAAGAAGCCTTCGTGAAAACCATACGCGAATTTTATAATAAAAACTACGATGCATCTGATATTAGAAAATCAATAATAGCAGCGGTTTCAATTAAAATTATTGAACCGGTTTTTGAATCGCAAACTAAAACTAAATTGGGAAGTAGTGAAATGGGACCCGATTTACCCACGATTCGAACTTTTATGAATGATTTTCTAAAAAAACATTTAGATAATTTTTTACATAAAAATCCGGAGGTGGCAGATGCTCTGCAAAGAAAAATTATAATATCTGAAAAAGAAAGGAAAGAACTTTCCGGCATTCAAAAACTGGCAAGAGAAAGAGCAAAAAAAGTTAGTTTACACAATAAAAAATTAAGAGATTGTCGTCAACATTATAATGATCAGAAGTCTCAAAGAAAATTAGAATCTACTATATTTATTACGGAAGGTGATTCAGCCTCAGGATCCATAACTAAAAGTAGAGACGTGGAAACCCAAGCGGTATTCAGTCTTCGTGGAAAACCATTGAACAGCTATGGATTGACAAAAAAAATAGTTTATGAGAATGAAGAATTTAATTTACTTCAATCTGCTTTAAATATTGAAATAAGCTTAGAAGATTTACGTTATAATAATGTAGTTATCGCAACTGATGCCGACGTTGACGGAATGCACATCCGTTTGCTTATGATAACTTTTTTCTTACAATTTTTTCCTGATTTAATAAAGAACGGACATTTATATATTCTCCAAACCCCTTTATTCAGGGTTAGAAATAAAAAAGAAACACGGTATTGTTATACAGATGAAGAGAGAATTAAAGCAATTCAAGAGTTAGGAAAAAATCCCGAAATAACTCGTTTTAAAGGGTTGGGAGAAATATCTCCTGACGAATTTAAAAATTTTATCGGTAAAGATATAAAATTAGAACCCGTAATGTTAAGTAAAAATACTTCTATTGAAGAACTATTGGACTTTTACATGGGAAAAAATACACAAACCAGGCAAGAATTTATAATTAATAATTTAGTAATAGATACCTTTTAGTGATATAAAAAAAATTAAATATGAATAATGACTTAAAAGCTACTATTTTATGAAATTTCAAAATCCAAAAACTAAAAGTAAAATTGCAATTATTAACATTGTAATATTGATCATTTTTTTTACCAGCTTTGTATTTATCTACTTAAATGTACCTGCTTTTGGCAGAGGGGATGAACTTGTTTTATTAATAAGTCTCTTAGTTCTTATTTATTTAGCCTATTTAGGTTGTCCTTTCTTTAGGTATGACAGTGACGGAGAAACTTTGATATTTCAAAATGAAAAATCTCTACCGATTGCTTTTATGGTTAAAGAATCATTATCTGACTTTCCTAAAAGAAAACTTATTAAATTTGTAATTAAAAATAAACCTTTATTCAAAAAAGTTTTAGAAATTTACATATCAAGCAAACGAGTTAGTTCGGGACAATCTAAAGTGAATTTTGATATATCTTATCTAGATTCCCGACAGATTAGAGATATACGAATTTCTCTCAATAAAGTAATTAGTGAAAATAAAAAGGAAATATATCAATAAAATTTTACACAAGCATAAAAAAACACTTTTAAACTAATAATGAACGAAGACAATCAAGAAAACGTAAATAAAAATAATCAAAACACTGAAACTATTCAAAAAATATCTGGTATGTACCAGAATTGGTTTTTAGATTATGCTTCTTATGTCATTCTTGAAAGGGCTATTCCATCCATTTTCGACGGTTTAAAACCCGTTCAAAAAAGAATCCTTCACTCAATGAGGGAATTGGAAGATGGCCGGTATAATAAGGTTGCCAATGTGGTAGGTAATACTATGAAATACCACCCCCATGGAGACGCTGCTATTACCGATGCTATCGTTCAAATAGGACAAAAAGAACTACTAATTGATACCCAAGGAAACTGGGGTAATATATATACAGGAGACGGAGCTGCTGCTGCCCGTTATATTGAATCCAGACTAACTCCTTTTGCTTTGGAAGTTGTCTTTAATCCTAAAACTACGGTTTGGAAACCATCTTATGATGGTCGTAATAAAGAGCCTGAAAACCTTCCTATAAAATTTCCTTTACTTTTATCTCAAGGAGTGGAAGGTATTGCCGTGGGATTATCTACTAAGATTTTACCACATAATTTTTTAGAATTAATTGATGCTTCTATTGCGATATTAAAAGGAAAACCATTTACCTTATATCCTGATTTCCAAACAGGCGGTTTAATTGACGTTGCGAATTATAATGACGGAGAACGCGGAGGAAAAATAAGGGCTCGAGCCAGAATTTCAAATCCAGAAAAAGGACTTCTTTTAATAAATGAAATTCCGTATGGAACTAATACAGGTTCTCTTATAGACAGTATCCTTAAAGCTAATGAGAAGGGAAAAATTAAAATAAAAAAAGTTGAAGATAATACCGCTTCTGAAGTTGAAATTTTAATACACTTACCTAATGATGTTTCTCCGGACAAGATGATTGATGCTTTATATGCATTTACAGATTGTGAAATTTCAATTTCTCCGAATGCTTGTGTCATCAATGTAGACAAACCGGAATTTTTAAGTGTTTCTGAAATATTAAGAAGAAATACCAACCATACTGTAAATCTTCTTAAACAAGAATTAGAGATTGAACTCGGCGAATTGCAGGAACAATGGCATTTTGCTTCGTTAGAAAAAATATTTATCGAAAACAGGATCTACCATCAAATCGAAGAACTTGATAAATGGGAAGATGTGATCTCTACAATCGATGCCGGATTAAAACCTTTTACCAAACATTTGATTAGAGAAGTTTCCGAAGACGATATTAATAAGTTAACTGAAATACGCATTAAAAGAATCACCCGATTTGACCTGGATAAAGCAGAGGAAAATATTGCAGCATTAGATGGAAAAATAAAAGAAGTAAAACACCATTTAGATCATTTAATCCAATATGCAATTGAATACTTTACCAATATAAAGAAAAAATACGGGAAAAATAAAGAAAGAAAAACTGAAATTCGAACTTTTGATACAATCGATGCAGCAAAAGTTGCAGTTGCAAATATCAAATTCTATGTCAATCGTGAAGAAGGATTTATTGGATATTCCCTCAAAAAGGATGAATACCTTTTTGACTGTTCGGATATAGATGATATAATTGTGTTTAGAAAAGACGGGATAATGCTGGTTACTAAAGCAGATGCTAAAACTTTTGTAGGAAAAAACATCATCCATGTAGGAATTTGGAAGAAAAATGATACCCGTACTATTTACAATATGATCTATCGTGAAGGTAAACTAGGTCCTTGGTATATGAAAAGATTTCCGGTTACCTCCATAACCAGAGATAAAGAATACAATTTAGCCTCTACCGCTAAAGGTTCAGAAGTCCAATATTTTACTGCGAATCCTAATGGTGAAGCGGAATCAGTTACCATTTTCCTTAAACCCAGCCAAAGGTTAAAAAAACTAAAGTTTGACATAGATTTTTCGGAATTAGCCATTAAAGGAAGAAGCTCTAAAGGAAATTTAGTATCAAAAAATTATATAAAGAAAATTGAATTAAAAGAATCAGGTATTTCTACTTTAGCCCCTAGAAAAATATGGTTTGATGAATCGGTACAACGTTTAAACGTTGAAGGCCGCGGCAAATATTTAGGCGCTTTTAAAGGAGCCGATAAAATAGTTACCCTCTCTTCTACCGGAATTGCTAAACTTCATACTTTTGATCTGTTAAATCATTTTGATGATGAATTTTTAGTACTTGAAAAATGGAATCCGGAAAAACCGGTATGTTGTATATATTACGAAGGAGATAAATCCATTTATTATATTAAACGCTTCTTGTTAGATGATACCTTGAATCCGCAAGTATTTTTTATCTCAGAAAATCCAAGATCTTTTATAGAATGGGTTGGAACCGGATGGAAATTAATTGCTGAAATCAATTTTGGAAAAGATAAAAGTCCGGAAACTATTAATTTAGAAGACTTTATAGCTATTAAAGGAATTAAGGCACAAGGAAATCAAATTTCTAAAGAAAAAATAAAAAAGATAACCATTACAGAAGAACCTTCCGAACAGGAAAATGAAGCAAATGCCGATGCTGAAACTGATGAAGCCCCAACTGAACCTAAAGATTCTCAAGATGGAAACTCCGGGACAGATGGTGAACAGATAAATCTTTTCTAATAATCTGAATATTTTTTATTTCAAAAAACAGTAAATATTTGTTTACATATTAATTTCAAATATCTTTATTAAATAATTTAATGCCTTTACCGCATACTTACTCTTAAATTCACTAGATTTGTTTAATAAATTTAAGTTAAGTTTAATTTTTAATTAAAAAAAAGAATATGGCATTTGAATTACCAAAATTACCGTATGCATACAATGCGCTAGAGCCTTATATCGATGCAAAAACCATGGAAATCCATTATACAAAACATCATGGTACTTATACTACAAATTTAAATAATGCAATCGCCGGTACAGAACTTGAAAATTTACCTATAGAACAAATTATAATTAAAGGTTTTGATAAAACCCCTATAAGAAATAATGGCGGTGGTTATTTGAACCATTGTTTATTTTGGGAATGGTTAACCCCTAATGGTAAAGGTAAACCGGAAGGAAATTTAGCTGCAGCAATCAACGAATCTTTTGGATCTTTTGATGCTTTCAAAGAGGAATTTTCAAAAGCAGCAGCCGGCAGATTCGGATCCGGATGGGCTTGGTTGTTATCCAATAATGGAAAATTAAGCATTGGCTCAACGGCAAATCAAGACAATCCTTTAATGCCGGGAGTAGGTGCATCAGGAACTCCTATTCTAGGGATAGATGTTTGGGAGCATGCTTACTATCTTAACTATCAAAACAGAAGAGCAGACTACATTAGTGCTTTCTTTAACGTGATAAATTGGGATAAAGTTTCTGAATTATTTGAATCAAGTAAATAAATCAGTATAAAGATTTAATAAAAAGCCGTCTAATTTAGATGGCTTTTTATCTTTTAGTGAAGATTGACACCAATGCTAAAAGGAAAATAGCGCCAAGAGTGGACATAGCCAACATAAGAGTTTTATCATTTTCATTAACCGGTATTTGAAGATGTTTAAATAGCCAATTTCCTAAAAAACTACCTAAAATACCAATCATTAAATTTCCAAAACATCCAAAACCTCGACCTTTAATTAAAGTCCCTGCTAAAAAACCGGATGAAATCCCTATAAGTAATGTCCACATTATTTTATGTTCTAATCTTTTAACTTTTGTAAATTAATAATTTTTTTCCAATCAAAATATCCAAAAATTGCGATGATAAATAAAAATATAGTTAAAAGAGAATATAATAATAGTCCTTTATGAAGTAATAATGGAACGGCTATAAAATTACTAATATTTAAAAAAATCCAATTGTCCAGTTTTCTTTTTGCTAATAGCCACATACCGGCCCATGCAAATGCGCTCACCAATGAGTCCCATACAGGAACATCTGAATTAGTGTAATTCGTTAAGAAAAAATATAAAAGAATCCATGAAAATATCACAATGCAACATGCTATTAATCTATCGTTGACAGTACATAAACTTACTGTACTACTATTCTTAGTTTTACTTGTCCATAAAAACCATCCATATATACTCATTACAAAATAATATCCTTGCAATAAAATTTCCGCATATAAACGAAAATCCCAATAAATATACATGGTTATGAGTATATTAAATAATCCGCAAGGATACAACCAAACCTTGTTATATTTGGCGAATAAAGCTTCCGCAATACCAAAAGCTACTCCTATGGCTTCTAAAAAAGAAATTTGATAAAATTGTTGTTTTAAAATTGTCCACCATTCATGTATTGAAACCATAGTCACACCTATTATTTATTTATTAGTACTTAAACATACATTATATGTAGATATTTTATTTTCTTAGAAAGTCATGATTTTAAAATAAATTTTAAAATCAATCCGATTAATTAAAACGTAGTATTCCTGATTTCGTATAGTATATTATTATTTTACCTGCAAAGATATTAAAAAGACCTACTTTAATTAGTATTCTTTTACAAATAATTAAAATATAGATTATTTCAATAATTTTTATGGCAATAAATTTGATGTGATTTAAGTTTTTAATAAGTAATATAATCCAAAAATTAGTATGATAGCAGGTATGACTAAAGAAAAAGAAAATTCAGATAACCCTATTGACATTCTAAAAAGATGTAAAATTATACGAGAAAAGCATACAAAATCAGCTTATTTAAATATAAATATTTCGGGAGAATGGAAATTATATTCAGGCGATTCAGTTCAAACTATTGATACTAAAAAACCGATCGCGCAAGGTAAAGATTACGGAACTTATCCTTTATATATATTACCATCCAAAAGAAGTTATTTTAAATTAGAGACTTCCGAAGGATCGGCTATACTTGCGGAAACACACCTTCCGATGGAAGGAGGATATAATTTTAGAGATTTAGGAGGTTTAGAATCTAAAGACGGAAAACGTATTAAATGGGGGAAATTATTTAGAACAGACGATTTATATAATTTAACCCATAATGATTTACTATATTTATCCGGTATCCCTATAATTACTCTGGTTGATTTCAGATGCGAAGAAGAATATAAAGCCTTACCGGACAAAATTCCTGCAGAAGTTAAAAATCATTACTATTTGTGTATTGAACCCGGTCGTTTAAAAGCATATGCTAAAAGTATTCATACGAGCAAAAATGATGTAATAAATGCTATGAAGCATTTATACAAACTTTTAGTTACAGAAGATAAATATTTAAACGCATACGAAGAATTTTTTACCTATATACAAGATCAAGAAAAATTACCGCTCCTTTTTCATTGTTCAGCAGGGAAAGATCGCACCGGATTGGCTACCGCATTGTTGCTATATGCTCTAGATATTCCTAAAGATATTATTTTAAAAGATTATTTAGCGTCGAATGATTATCTGGCGGATAAATACCATCCGTTAATTGAACAAAATCCATCCAACAAATATTTATATACGGTCATACCGGAATACTTAGAAAGCGCATTAAACGAAATAGAAAATGAGTATGGATGTATTCAAAATTTTTTGATTAACAGAATGCATTTAAATATTGATAAATTGAAAAATAATTTATTGTATTAATATCTGTTTAAACTTTAGAATCAAAAATTAATCGGCAATCAACATATATCGAATTTTAAACAGATAAGTACCTAGTTTACTTACCTGTTTTAATAAAGCATGTATTAAAATTTATTCGTACAAATGGTAGAGAAAATTCTATTTATTTAGGTTGGCTTTTTGTAGACGAACGGCATTTAATATAGCTAAAAGGGCTACACCCACATCGGCAAATACAGCTTCCAATAGATGGATATCACCAAAAATTCCTAAAATCATTACAATAATTTTAATACCAAAAGCTAATATCACATTTTGCCATACAACATGTTTGGTGGCTTTTCCTATTTTAACGGCTAAAGGAATTTTAGAGGTCTGATCGTCTTGAATTATGACATCGGCTACTTCAATCGTTGCATCACTGCCTAAACCTCCCATGGCTATACCAACATCACTTAATGCGATCACCGGTGCATCATTAAATCCATCACCCACAAATGCTACTTTACCAATTACTGTTGATTTTATTTCCTTCATTTTAGTTACCTTATCTTCCGGTAAAAGTTCACCATAGGCATGATCTATACCTAATTCCCGGGCAACTTTTTGTACGATTGTATTTTTATCACCACTAAGAATGGTTGCCCCGATACCTAAATCATGTATTTTTTTAATATCTTGTTGAGCTCCTGATTTAATTTGATCTGCAATTTCCAAATATCCGGCGAACTTATTATTTACTGCAATTAAAACTACAGTGTTTATGATTTCTTTACAAGTATCCGGATAAGAAATGGAATAGGCATCCATTAATTTAAAATTACCTACTAACAATTCATTATCTTCTATTTCCACTTTAATCCCTTTTCCCGGAATATCTTCCATGGAAGTAATTTTTGTTACCTCAGGTTTTTGATTTACATAAGCTTGAATTGCGGTGGCAATCGGATGATTACTATGAGATTCGGCTATATTAACCCATTGTAATAATTGAGTCCGATCAAAACCTTGCTCAACATGTACATTTTGAACAGAAAAATTTCCTAAGGTTAAAGTTCCTGTTTTATCAAATACAATTTGTTTGACTTCAGCCAAGATATCCAAAAAGTTGGAACCTTTAACCAAAATTCCATTTCTTGAAGCTAAACCTATGCCACCGAAATATCCTAAAGGTATTGAGATTACCAAAGCGCATGGACAGGATATAACTAAAAAAATTAAGGATCGATATAACCAGGTTTCATATTGATAGTTTGCTACAAAAAAATATGGTAATATAAACACCAGTAAGGCAATAAAGAAAACCGCAGGAGTATAAATCTTCGCAAATTTTCTGATAAATAATTCTGTTTTCGCTTTTTGACCGGTAGCATTTTGAACTAAATCCAATATTTTAGATAGTTTACTGTCTGAATAAGGAGTAGTAACTTTTACAAGTGAAGAAGTGTTAAGATTTATCATTCCTGCTAAAATGGTCTCCCCTTTTTCTTTACTTTGCGGGGTACTTTCCCCGGTTAACGCAGAAGTATTGAACGTAGCCGATGAAGAAAGCAATTCTCCATCCAATGCTACTTTATCTCCCGGTTTCAATTGTATAATTTCGCCTACTTGAACCTCTTTAGCTTTTACGACTTTAGTAGTTTGATTTTCAATAATTGTTGCTTCATCGGGTCTTTGATCCAATAAAGCATTAATATTTCTTTTAGCTTTAGCTACTGCCAACGATTGGAAGTTCTCTCCAATGGAATAAAATAACATAACTGCAACCGCTTCCGGATATTCTCCTATATAAAAAGCACCTACCGAAGCTAAAAACATTAACGATAGCTCATTGAAAAAATCCTTATGCTTAAATTCTTCTAACATTTCTTTAAATACAGGATACCCTACAGGCAAATAAGCTAGTATATATGCTCCCAATCTAATCCAAGAATTGAAAAATGAAGTTTTAGAATAATCTAAAATGAGAGCGAGAGCTAAAAGGACAGAACTTATGATGGCCGGTAAAAATAATTGAAAAATATTTATGTTGAAATCTAGTTCGTGATCATGGGTATGTCCATGAGAAGATTCATTATCTCCTTGATTAGTAATATTTTTTCTAACGTTGTCATTACAGGCGCAACCGGGTTTATAAGAAGACATAACTATCTGTATTTTTTAATTATATAACAAAAATAATTCCCCTATGTTGCAATTAGATTGCAAAGAAAGAAATAGTAAAAAAATTAGAATCGGTATTCTTTCCTCTCGCCCAATCCTTGAGTTTAATTTTTTATAAATTTGCATGAAACATAAATAGTAAAAAATGGATAAGGCAGAACTTTTGGCCAAGCTAAATGAATCTTCACCAAATACATTAATGGATACCTTAGGGATCGTATACACTGATTTTACAGGAGATACACTAACTGCAGAAATGGAAGTAAATTCCCGGGTACACCAACCGATAGGATTTTTACATGGTGGAGCCTCATTAGCTCTTGCTGAAACTGTAGGTTCGGTTTTATCTATCACTACGGTTGATCCTTCCAAATATTATGTTTTCGGAACGCAAGTAAACGGGTATCATTTAAAATCTGTTAAAAACGGAAAAATTTCAGCTACAGCCCAATTTATTAACAAAGGTAACACATCCCATGTGGTTGAAATTAATATTTTTTGTACGGATGATGAGGGAAATACTTTTAAAAATTGTTATGTTACCATGACTAATCGCATTGTTCCTAAAAATAATTTTGAATAATGGTACTTTCTGAAATAGTTAAAGATTGCATTAAAAAAAATATTCCTTTTGCTTTTATTCGACTTCCTAAAGACAAAAAAATATTTTTAATCAAAAAGGAAGAGGGCGGCATATATAAATATTCTTTTCAATCTTTTGATAATTCAAAGAAATATACTTTCCATTTTTCAACATTTACTGAGGTAAAAGATTTATTACCAACAAATGACCTTATATTTCCTCTACCTAACAATGAAAATACAAAGGTTATTTCAGAACAAGAATATTTAAATCTTATTCAACGGACCATTCATTATATTCAACAAAAACTAACAGATAAAATTGTAATTTCTCGCGAAAAATGGATCGATAAGGATAAAATCAACCCTTTCAAATCGTTTTTGTTTTTATGCGAAAAATATCCATCCTCCTTTTGCCAGGTAAGCTATTGGAATCAAAATGAAATTTGGATGGGGGCTACTCCTGAAATCCTAGGTTCTTTTGAAAATTCTTTATTTACAACGATGGCACTTGCCGGAACATTACCGGATATTGATTCTGTTCAATGGGAAAGCAAAGAAATAGAAGAGCAAAAATATGTCACAGATTATATTTGTGAAAAAATTAAAGCCTATACTTCGAATTTAACGATAAAAGGTCCTGAAACACTTCATTTAGGACATGTTAAACATTTGGTAACCTATCTTTCTGCAAAATTAAATACTTCTGATCAATTATCTCAATTGATAGCAGATTTGCATCCTACACCTGCCGTTTGTGGTATTCCGTTAAATAAAAGTAGAAATTACATTTTGGAGAATGAAGGATATAATCGTGATTTTTATGCAGGATATATAGGATTGGAAACTCAGAAATTTAAAAAGTATTTCGTTAATTTACGATGTGCTAAACTATATGCTAATGGAGCTTTACTTTATGTTGGTGGTGGTATTACAGCGCAAAGTAATCCGCAAAAAGAATGGACGGAAACGGAATTAAAAGCTAAATTTATTGGTGAAAGTCTTTAAATACCTTCTTATGCTTAATCAAACAGGCTGAGTTGGTTTTTATCAATTTTTTTAATTACAGATTTATTAGTTTTCTTGCCGGTTTTTTTTATAAGACTGCTGTTTTCAACGGCGTCTCCATATATGGTTTTACCACCATATTTCCAGGAATTTTTCCGTTCATTTTCAATCCATTCATGAAAATTGTCACTGGGTTTAAAATTCTTTTCAATTTCCATAGATACTTTGGAAAGATTTTTCAATGCTTGCAATTTATCGGTATCTCCTAATTTAGATCGTTGCAATGCTTTATCAAAAATTTCAATGGTTTCATCATATACTCGAGTGGGTACAGGAAAAGGATGTCCGTCTTTTCCTCCGTGTGCAAAAGAAAAACGGGCGGGATCTGAAAATCTGGAAGGAGTGCCATGTATTACCTCACTAACTAAGGTCAACGATTGAAGCGTTCTGGGTCCTACTCCATTCAAAAGCAACAGAGATTCCACATCTTGAACATCTGTTTCATGAGCAAGTACCAAAGCAGCGCCCAATCTCTTCAAATTGACATCTTTTTCGCGTACCTCATGATGAGAAGGCAATATAAGGGATATTTCTTTCATTAAACGATCCGGATTTTCCTTAGTTAGTTCCAAAATTCCCTGTTTGGTTGTAGAAGCATCTTTATCGGTCAGATTAAGGATTTCTCCTTTGTTTTTACCATAAATAAAAGTATGAGGAGTTTCCGTAAAGGACTGAACTGAGGAAGACAGCCAATGATACCTTCTTGCCAATTTATCGTTGATATTCATTCCTTGCTGCACAACTGTCCAATCACCATCTATAGTAACTACAAAAGAATGTAAATATATTTGGAAACCATCTTGAACCGCACAATTATCAACTTTAGCTACCAATCTGCTCTTAGTAATGAGTTCATTTCCATCTAAACCGGTTTTATCGGCAATATGAAGTAATTCCGTTGGAGTATTTCGTGAAGATTTCCCTCTGCCCCCGCATACATAAATACCAAGTTCCGAGGATCTTTGATTTATTGCTTTTTTCAAAGCATTCATAACGGAAGTGGTTATTCCTGAAGAATGCCAATCCATTCCTAAAACACATCCTAAAGATTGAAACCAAAACGGGTCGCTTAATTTTTGTAAGAAAGTTTTTCTTCCGTATTCTTGAACTATAGCCTCTACAATCGCTCCACCTAATAAAGCCATTCTTTTAGCTAACCAGGCGGGAACTGTTCCATAGTGTAAAGGTAAATCTGCATATCCCTTCTTCATATAGTAAATATAGTAAAAATTAAATTAATTTACTCATTTACTGCACTTTTACCTTATAATTAAAATGATAGTAATTGCGCGGTAACTTTAATTTAAACAATTTTTGACTAAAAGTTTTTCAGCAATCATATTACTTAAAACTTCTGTTCTATTTTGACCTACAATTTGAACGGTTACACTTCCGTCAAACTCTTCGACTGATTCAATCTGAAATTTAATTCCTAAATTGAAATTTTTAGAATTTAAATATTTTAAAAATTCTTTAGAACTGTGAATGATAGCGGATAATTCCACGATTTCTCCAATCTGGTATTCGTTTAACTTTTTAAAGCGTCCCCCTTCAATATTTCCTTGTTTATCCGGTATAGGTGAACCGTGAGGATCGAACTTAGGATAATCTAACAATTCGTCCATTTTATTGAAAAATTTTTCTGAATGTATATGTTCGATTTGTTCGGCTACTTCATGAACATCTTCCCAACTAAATCCCATTTTTTCAACCAAATACATTTCTGTTAGACGGTGTTTCCTAAGAATTAAAGCGGCTTCTTTTTTACCTTTTTCTGTCAGTTTTAACGGTTTATAGCTCTGATAGTATACCAATCCTTTTTTCAAGAATTTTTTCATCATGCTGTTCACTGTAGGCATTTTGATATCTAAGGATTGGCTTAATGCCAAAGTAGATACTTCTCCCTTTTCGTCAGACAGATTATATAAGGCTTTTAGATAATTTTCTTCTATAGATGAGAACATTTACAAATATATTAAAATATTAATTTTTCAAGATCAAATAATTTATTTTTCCAAAATACAATCGTAAAATAAATTTGTTAGACTAATCTAATTTTATATATTTGCTAGTCTAAAATTAATAATTATGAAAAGAGGATTGACTGTACTTTTTGCATTATCCCTTTGCACTCTATATTCCCAAGAAGTTAAAGATTCAATTAAAAACTCTAAAGAAAAATCTATTGACGATGTTGTCGTGACTGGAACCTTGAAGGAAGTTAGAAAATCTGACAGCCCGGTGCCTGTTGAAATTATTACACCAAAACTATTCAAAAAAAATCCTACTCCCAGTCTTTTCGATGCCGTTGGAATGATTAACGGAGTTAAACCTCAAATAAATTGCAGCGTTTGTAATACGGGAGATATTCACATAAACGGTATGGAAGGTCCTTATACTATGATATTAATTGACGGGATGCCTATCGTTAGCGGATTAGCTACTGTTTATGGTTTAAGTGGGATTCCCAATAGTTTGGTAGAAAGAATTGAGGTAGTTAAAGGTCCCGCCTCTTCTTTATACGGCTCAGAAGCTATGGGGGGAATTATAAACGTAATCACTAAAAACCCGCAAAAAGCACCCAAATTTGCAGCGGATATTTTCAGTACAAGCTGGGGAGAATTAAGTACGGATTTATCCTTTAAATTTAATGCCGGTAAAAAAGTAACCAGTTTACTGGGTATCAATCATTTTTATTATGATAATCCTATCGATGCCAATCACGACGGTTTTACCGATTTAACTTTACAAAACAGAATATCGGTTTTTAATAAATGGAGTTTTAAACGAAAAGAAAACAGAGTTGCCAGTTTAGGGCTGCGATGGGTCAATGAAGATCGCTGGGGGGGAGAAATGAACTGGAGTAAAAAATATCGAGGAAGTGACGAGGTTTACGGAGAAAGTATATATACGAAACGTGCCGAAGTGATCGGACTTTACCAATTACCTCTACATGAAAAAATATACACCCAATTTTCATATAATTGGCATGATCAAAACTCATGGTATGGGAATACTCCGTATATGGCAACTCAACAAGTAGCTTTTATCCAAAGTTATTGGGATAAAACCATAAAAAATCATAACTTTTTAGCAGGAGCTTCTTTTAGATATACTTACTACGATGACAATACACCTGCAACCGCTTCTCCTGACGGCTTGAAAAACAGACCTTCTGAAACACCGTTACCGGGATTATTTTTACAAGATGAATGGTCTATAAATACTAAAAATAAACTTTTACTTGGGTATAGATACGATAACGATAAACATCATGGAAATGTACATTCTCCCAGAATTGCCTATAAGTTTTCACCCAATTATACGAATACCTTCCGAGCCAGTTTTGGAACCGGTTTTAGAGTTGTAAATATATTTACGGAAGATCATTCTGCTCTTACGGGAGCCAGAGATGTAGTCATCTTGAATTCTTTAAAGCCGGAACGTTCATATAACGGAAATTTGAACTATGTTAAAAAAATGATGTTCGATGATCTGAATGTAAATCTGGATATCACCGGTTTTTATTCTTATTTTACTAATAAAATTATTGGTGACTTCGATTCCGATCCTACTAAAATCATTTATGATAACTTAGACGGACATGCTGTTTCGCAAGGTATATCTTTAAATACGGAATGGTCTTTTTTAATTCCTTTTAAAATTATGGCGGGTGTTACTTATATGGATGTTTACACCAAAGAAAAAGATGACATGGGTTCTTATCTTAGAACAGATCAGCTTTATGCTCCCAAATGGTCCGGAACATTTGTTATGACTTACACATTTCCTAAAAATTATATATTGGACTTTTCAGGACAATGGAACGGAAAAATGAGGTTGCCTATCGAGCCTAATGATTTTAGAAGTGAATATTCCCCGTGGTATTGCATTGCAAATATACAAGTAACCAAGAAATTCCATAATGGAATGGAAATTTACGGAGGAATTAAAAACCTATTTAATTTTACGCCCAAAAACCCGATCATGCGTCCTTTTGACCCTTTCAATAAAGAGGTTGATAATCCGATTACCAATCCTAACGGGTACACTTTTGATACTTCTTATAATTATGCGTCCTTGCAAAAATTAAGAGGATTTTTGGGTATACGATATAATTTTTTCTAATTAATTTTAAAGACAGAAAAAAAGTAAATTTCATATAAAATAGATTGCATACATATTTTGTTAAAATAAGAAGATCATATTTATTTTTATGGTAAATTAGCACTTTCATAAAAAATAACTATGATCGTCTTACCTTGTTTTTATTTTCCTCCTGTTTATTATTTTGAAAAATGGATCCATTCGGAAAAGATCTATTTGGAACAGTGGGAAAATTTTCCTAAACAAACTTATCGTAATCGTTGCATTGTTCAAGGAGCTAATGGAAAATTGCCTCTTATTGTTCCTATTGAACATTCAGGAGCCAGAATTATAAAAGATATTAAGATTTCCTATGCGTCTTCATGGCAAAAATTACACATTAAATCATTACAATCAGCATATCAAAGTTCTCCTTACTTTGAATATTACGAAGATAAGCTAATCCAATTATTGGAAAAAAAAGAAACCTTTTTATTAGATTTAAATCTAAACACATTAGAATGGGCATGTTCTATCCTAAAGTTGGAATGTTCGTACGAACTAACGTATGAATATGTAAAAAATCCTCCGTTTACCGATGCGCGAGAAGCATTCAACGCTAAAAAAGAAAGTCCCTATAAAAATAAAAAATATATTCAGGTATTTTCAGACCGTTTCGAGTTTATGAATGATCTTTCAATACTAGATCTTATATGCAATCTTGGCCCGAAATCTGCTACTTACCTTACTAATGTCGAATAAATAAATAATTTTAAATGAAGATAAAACTATTAAGCCTAAGCTTCGCTTTTGCATTCTTTACTGCCAATGCATTTGCTCAAAATAACGTTCCGGCAGTTGATTCCCTTGCTTTAAAAAACTGGTATCATCAAAGTTTTGAAAAAACCGGTATTTATGGTGTAGGGACTACTGATGCTATTGAATTTTTAAAGTCTAAAGGACTCAAGCCCTCTCCTATTATCGTTGGAGTAATTGATAGTGGTGTACAAATTGATCATCCGGATTTGAAAAATAATATTTGGAATAATCCTAAAGAAATCGCTAATAACAGTAAAGATGACGACGGTAATGGATATGCTGACGATGTTCATGGATGGGATTTTATCGGTGGAAAAGATGGAAAAGATGTTGACCACGATACTATGGAATCAACCCGTATTGTTTCTTTATATGAAAAACTGTTCGAAACCGGTGATCTGAAAACGAATGAAAAAAATCGGGAAAAGTATCCGAACGAATTCAAAGAATATCAAAGAGCTAAATTTATATATGATAAAGATTTAGGTGAAGCTAAAGATGCCCTATCTAATATTGATGAGCAAAAAGCTTTGATAAGACAAATGACCACTGAATTACAAAATGCTCTGGGTGACAAACCTTTGACTCTTGAAAATGTAAATGAGGCAACTTTTACTGTTCCTCAATATAAACAAGCTTTCCTTCAGATGATTGCAAATAATAGCGATTTGGAAGGAAAAAATGCAACTCAAATCAATATGTTGGCAGATAGTGAAATGGGTGAAGCAGTTAAGTATTATTCCGGTAAAGTAGATTACATGCTTAA
The DNA here is from genome assembly GCF_009827885.1 of Apibacter sp. B3546. Classification (NCBI taxonomy): domain Bacteria; kingdom Pseudomonadati; phylum Bacteroidota; class Flavobacteriia; order Flavobacteriales; family Weeksellaceae; genus Apibacter; species Apibacter sp. B3546. The sequence continues at coordinate 355,653 of NZ_WINW01000002.1, forward strand.
TAAAAGTTATGATCCTCGCTACATTGTAGGTGATGATTATACAGATATTAAGGAAAAACATTACGGTAACAATGAAGTGGAAGGCCCGGATGCATTACATGGAACTCATGTTTCCGGTATAATTGCAGCAGTTAGAAATAATAATATAGGTATGGACGGTATAGCCGGGGATGTTGCAAAAATCTTAGTAGTTCGAGCCGTTCCGGATGGTGATGAAAGAGATAAAGATATTGCAAATGCCATATATTATGCCGTTGATAATGGCGCTAAAGTCATCAATATGAGTTTTGGTAAGCCTTTTTCTCCTAATAAAGAGAGAGTATGGGAAGCTATGAAATACGCGGAAAAAAAGGGTGTATTAATGGTTCATGCTGCCGGTAATGATAATAAAAATGTAGATACTGAATATAATTATCCAACCAATTTTAAGGATAATGAGCATAAATCTTTTGTAAACAATTGGATTACCGTAGGTGCCAGTACTCGATATAATAATGCATTGAAGGCGTCTTTTTCTAACTACGGAAAAGAAAAAGTTGATATTTTTGCACCCGGATTAGAAATTTACTCTACCGTTACTAAAGGAAAATATAAATTTTTACAAGGTACCAGTATGGCTTCTCCGGTTGTTGCGGGATGTGCTGCCCTTTTATGGTCTTATTTTCCTCAGTTAACTGCTGAACAAGTGAAAAATATATTATTCATAACAGCAAATAAATCTACTATAGAAGTAACAGCAGGTGGCGAGAGTGAAAACAGTCCTATGATTAAAACAACTTTTGATCAACTTTCAGCGACCGGAGGTGTTGTAGATGTTTTTAGAGCCGTGAAATATGCGTATGATAATTTCAACCCTGAAAAAGGAAGTAAAAAAGGAAAAAAATAAGTTAAATATTCTTTATATAAAAAAAGCTATTTTAAATAAAATAGCTTTTTTTATGTTTTAAATTTAACGTTATGAAATTTTAGTAACTCCTTCCGTTAAAGCTTTAATTAAATTTTTTAAAGGCTTTTCAACCATGGCAGATATAAACATATTAAATTTACCATCGAAAGTAAATTGAACTTCACTTGAACTATCTGTAACCTGATCTATCAATAAACTTAAGTCAAAATTCAAACTTTCTTTAGCCGAACTTAATACAATTTTTGAATAAGGTATTCTTTCTTTCATTTTCAAGGCAATTTCAGGCATTCCTTTTAATGCAAAAATAAATCCATCTTCATCTGCCTCAAACTTATCAATGGTTTCAGGCATGAACTTTTTAAATTCAGAAGGCTGAGATGCTAACGTGTAAATATCTTCTGCCGATTTATTAACCAGTATTTTTTCTCCTTTAATATTCATTTTTGTAATTTTGGTAAAAACAAACACAAATGTACAAAATTTCTGTAAACGAAAGATTTCTTACCCTTGGTAAAAATAAAAGAAAAGGTGCCATTAACCTTCCATACGAAAATTCGAAAACTTTGGTATACGCTCTGGATATTTTGTACCATACGAAAATAAATTCAATTCATATTTACTCATCTGAAACCAAAAAAGTTTGGAAAAAATTACTAAAAATAGCTACCCCCGTGTATGCAGCGGGAGGATTAGTTAATAATAGTAAAGACAATTATTTATTTATTAAAAGAAACGGTTATTGGGATTTACCGAAAGGTCATGTGGAAGAAAATGAAACTTTTAAAAAAGCTGCCAAACGGGAAGTAGAAGAAGAATGTTCTATTTCTGATCTAAAATTAAAAAAATACCTAACGACAACTTATCATGTGTATCAATCTGAAAAAAAATACTTTTTAAAAATAGTTCAATGGTTTGAAATGAAGTATGATGGAAATGAAAAACCTAAACCTCAAAAAAATGAAGGAATTGATAAAGCCCAATGGATTAGAAAAAAGGATATCCCTAAACTTATGAAGAAAACCTATGTAAATATCAGGGAATTAGTCGGCACTTTTGTTTTAACTAATTCTAGAATTAAAAAATAATTAATATAAAATTCAATAAAAAAAGGAGTACTATAATTACTCCTTTTTTTTCTTTTTAAATCGTATGATTTTTAGAATGTAAATTGCATTCCAAATTTAACTCCGAATTTATTAACATCCGGCATATGTAAGTAATTCCCTCTCCAGTTAAAATCTACTCTAAAGATTCTTAAATTTCCAAACCCTATATTTTCGATACCAAATCCATATTCATAATAGATATCTTTATTAGGCGCTACATATCTGATATTAGAAGCATTCATATTCTTGGAGCCTTCGGATATATCTCCCCAAACACCTCTGAAAATCGCTACTTCTCTTAATTGTAATTTTTTCAATAAAGGAATATAGGAAAATATCCTTCCGTTGAAGTGATGTTCAACATGCAATGCCGTATAAATATCGGTTACGAAATCATAGTAATCCAGCAATGCAAAGGTATTATTTACGATACCGTAAGACTGGTTACCCGGTATGATTCCTAACAGGGATAAGGGCAATTTATTAAACGATTTACCGAATTCAAAAGTAACATTCGATTTACCAATCGGTCCCCAAAGGATCGGATGATTGTATAAAAATTGTATTTTATCATAGTTAAAATCACCATCCAACACTCCATTGAATCCTTTTATATATTTTAAAATTAAGGTTGGAGATAACGTCGTATGCTCATATCTGTCTAATCCAAAACGAGAATATTTAGCTCCCGGTCTCGCTTGAATACTAAATGTTAAGTGAGAATCATACAAATCGTTTTTAATATCTCCTTTTTTGTTGTAATACCCGATATTAAATTTGAAAGGATTTGCCGATTTTATGTATTGATAAGTTCCATCTAATCGCAATTGTACATTTTTCCACGGTTCAATAGATAAAAATGCATTGGTTTGATTGACAGAACTCAAATATTCATTACTTCCTCGGGATATGATGGAAGATGATGCAAAAGAACGGGTCATAATTCCCTCATTTTCTGTAAGCGAAGTCCCTAACTGAGTTATATCCCTTTTTGTTCCAGCACCTATCGTAAAACGATTGTATTTGTTTAACATCAAGCGCCCTTCAAAACCATATTTAAATTGATCGTCTTTAAATCCGTATGCCGTATATCCTTCCACTCTCCACATATCATTGGGAGAGAAAAACGTCCTAGCTCCTAAACGAATTCTGGTTCCTTCAACATCGTTATATCCTAGTGTTTGATACAGATTTCCAATATCAATGGCATTACCCACATTGACATAACCTGAAGAAAGAATTTGTACAGCATCTACTATATTTCTAAATAATCGGGTTTTAGATACCTTGTCTACCATTTCATATGCCTTTTTATCATCTTCATTGAGACGATCCGGACGATTGTCGGCCCAAAAATCATCTTTTCGGTTGTAAGCTCCTTCAGAAATAGGTTCCCATTGTTGATCTAAAAGTTTTTCTACAGTGCCTTGCGGCTCATCGAATTTATAATCATTATAAGTTATGGTACGTTTTGCAAACATACCTTTTCCTCCTTCTTTTTTAGTTATAAGAGACATATCTAAAACCGTGTAATTTCGTAATGGAATAAAGATTGAATCATTGACATTGTCATAATTCAATTCCATATATATGTCTTTAACGAAGTTTACATTAATACCCGAAGTGGATTGTAAGGTTACTTGCTTTACTGCATAAGTATCTTTGGTAATATATAAATCTCCTTTAAAAGTAAGCTCATTATCTCTTCGAGGTCTGTATTTAATATAATAACAATCAACTCCATCTACGGAAACTGTATCAGCCAATAAATAATCGTATACGGAAAATCCAATAGTAGCTACCGGACTGGTGAATCCTTTATTAAAAAAGTTTAACACATTATCGTATATATTAACATCTTTATATAAATTTTTAACCGTGTTGGCTACAATATCATTATTAGGAATTCCAGAAGCTTTATTTCCTCTCAAAAAGGATTTTTCTCTTTTGGAAGGTGTATTTTGTCCTACTATATCGGAAAGGGATTCGTTAAGAAAAACGGGAATGTACGTTTTTCCTGAGATATCTAATGTATCTATGTCTTTGGCTGAAATGTTTAATTTTTTAAAGATTTTTTTACTTATAAAAGCACTATCAACATTATTTAAATCAAATTCGATTTTCTCATATTCTTTATATTGATAATTCTTAAAATTAGTCAAACCGTTGGTTCTTCTTCTCTTCCATAATTCACGCAATATGCGGTATGCAGGATTTTCTTTTTTTGGTAAACGTTTTTTCGGAAAACCGGTAACTACTACCTCGTCTATTTCTTTTTCTTTACTTACGGTTCCTTTATCGGTTGATTGGCTACTATTTTTGTTTTTTAATTTGAGATTTACAATTAAGCCTAGATTATCACCCCTTTGTAAAGGTATATATTTTGTTGGGTATTTATCTGTAATAATTTGTAACGTGTCAATGTATTTATTGGATTGTAATTCAAAATTCCCGTCACTGTCGGTAGAAGCATAAACCTGAGTATTTTTAAGAAAAATATCAGCATCCGGAATTGGCTTTTCTGTATCTTCATCTAGCAATTGACCGGTAACTCTAACGTAATTAACTTGCTGGTTTGAAGATGATGATATAGTATCCGTATCAATTTTAGTTTGATTGGTAATTGATGGAGGAATTGAGGATGTACCAATCTTATCTTTTTCAGAGAATTTAATAATTAAATTTAAGTTTTGTTTTTTATTGACAGGAAATGACTTTTTCTTATAATTTACAATCTGAACAACGATAGAATCAAAGTTATTTTTAGATTCGAGTGAAAAATATCCAATATTATTTGAAAGGGTTGAAATTTCGGGAGCTTCAGGAAAAGATACTTTTGCTCCTTCAATAGGACGCTGGGTGTCCTGATTTATAATTACCCCCGTAATTTTGATTTGTGCATTATAAGATAAACTAAATAAAAATGCAAACAAAAAAAGTAATTTATTACTCATTGAACGTTATTTAAAAAAACAAAAAACTTTCGTTTGTAGATATCGAACAAACGAAAGTCTTAGTATAAATATTATATTATATGTATGTGGTTCTCAACAAAACAAAGCTTTACCGTTTTTCAAGAACTTCATCAATAAGTCCATATTCTTTAGCTTCTGAAGCAATCATCCAATAGTCCCTATCTGAATCCTTCTCAATTTTTTCAAAAGGTTGACCGGAATGCTCTGCCAAAATTTCATATAATTCTTTTTTCAGCTTCAAGATCTCCTTTAATGTAATTTCCATATCGGAGGCTTGCCCTTGAGCTCCTCCCAATGGCTGATGAATCATAATTCGAGAATGTTTCAATGCTGATCTTTTTCCGGCAGCACCTGCGGTCAATAATACGGCTCCCATAGAAGCAGCCATACCGGTACAAATAGTAGCCACATCGGGCTTAATAATTTGCATGGTATCGTATATACCTAGTCCGGCATACACTCCTCCTCCGGGAGAATTAATATATATTTGAATATCTTTATTGGCATCTGTACTTTCCAAGAACAATAATTGAGCGGTTACAATATTGGCTATTTGATCGTCTATACCTGTTCCCAGGAATATAATTCTATCCATCATCAACCGAGAGAACACATCCATTTGTGCTACATTTAATTTTCGTTCTTCAGTAATATATGGAGTCATTGAATTTACATACTGATCTACCGCCAGACTATTAATTCCCTGGTGTTTTACTGCATATTTATGGAACTCTTTTCCTAAATCCATTTTTATTAATCTTTTTCTAAAATTTTTTACTTAATTTTCTCACTAAAACTATACCAAACAAGAGTCCCTATAGATAAGACTTTATTTTGTCAGCAATTTCAGCAAATTCTTCCGAACTAAGTGTCAATTTGTTACCAAAGTTCATGTCTCCGATAGCGTTTAATGGGATCAGATGAACATGAACATGGGGAACTTCCAATCCTTGTACAGACATTCCTACTCGTAAACATGGAATAGCTTTCCCTACTGCCTGAGCAACCCTATAGGTAAAATCCATTAATTCATCATACTCATCTTTGGGCAAATCAAACAGTTTATCGGTTTCTTTTTTAGGAATTACTAAGACATGTCCTATAACTACTGGAAATGCATCTAAAAAAGCAAGGTGTTTTTCGCTTTCTGCAACTTTATAACAGGGAATTTCTCCTGCTACGATTTTTGAAAATATACTTGCCATAGGTTGTAAATTTAGCTTATTAATCTAATGAAATTTCTAAAATTTCAAAATTAATTCGATTACCGTTCGGTAAATTTATTTCGGCAGTTTCTCCTACTTCCTTTCCTAAAAGTCCTTTAGCAATGGGTGTATTAACAGAGATTTTTCCGGTTTTTAAATCGGTTTCCGTATCCGGAACCAAGGTATACTTCATCTCCTGTCCATTGGCAGTATTCTTTATTTTAACAGAACATAATATAGCTACTTTAGAAGTATCAACTTGCGATTGATCTATTATTTTAGAATTAGAAATTATATCTTTAAGCTTAGATATACGCATTTCAAGCAGACCTTGTGCTTCTTTAGCCGCATCGTATTCCGCATTTTCAGATAAATCACCCTTATCCCTAGCTTCAGCAATTTGCTGTGTGATTTTAGGTCTTTCAACTTGTTCCAATTGATCAAGTTCCTTACGTAATTTATCTAGACCTTCTTTCGTTACATAATTCATGATACTATTTTTTGTAATTTTGCGTTGTAATTTATAAACATAAAAAAAATAACCCGACTCTTCACGGTCGGATTATCCGTATGCAAATATAGCAAATTTATTATGATTAAAAAATTAATTCTTTATATATTATTAATTTCACAGTTATTCTTCTTCATCCAATGCGAAAATGGAAACAAAACAATTAGTTGTTTTCCTAATTCTTCTATAAGTTATTCAGCCGATCTCAATTTACCGCAGTTCCAAAAATTATCCGGTATTAATGGTTATGCTTATATTGAAGCGGGTCCTTTAACCGGTACTAAGGGCTTAATATTGGTTAGAATTGAGGCTAATAAGTTTTTAGCCTACGACAGAAATGCACCGCATATTTGCCCGGGACCTAATACCCGATTGGAAGTAAAAGACGATTTTTATATCTATTGTCCTGAAGATGGAGCAAAATGGTCTCTTACTTCCGGTCAACCGTTAGAAATAGCTGACCGAGCACCTAAAATTTATCCTGCACAATTGGTTGGAAATACGGTTATAATATCGTATTAATTTTATATAATATTTTTAATACTTATCAGTTATAATAATATACTTGTATAGTATACAAAAATTAATGCATTGCCTGAGCAGCTGTGAATTGTTTTCAAATTTATTTAACTACTTATTCACGCCTTTTTTTCAATTAAGCTTTTCTATACCTATTAGAGATTTCTTATTTTTAATTTAACTTGTTGATCACCACAAAGATACTGTTCAGTTATCTGAATAAAATTATCAGTTAGTTTGGGTTTTATTTGAAAATAAGTATGGGCTATCTGTTTGTAGTTTATGAATTTACGGATATTGGGGTGTTGTTTTTGTTATGGGTTAAAGCCTTAAAAATTAATCTCTGAATCTCTTAGTCTAAAAATAAATTTATATCATTCTATCCTTGTAAAACATTTTAATTAAACTTTAACTATTTAGTAAAAATCGAAAAAATTACGGATCGTAATATAAAATAATAAGGCATATACCCGAAAAAGCCGTAAATTCGAAAATCGAATTCAAAATAAATTAATAGATATCCGCAGTATGCTTGATAATAAGAACCCATATAAAACTTCAATTTCAGAATATGGTGAATTTGGACTGATCGAACATCTTACTCAAAATTTCAAACCCAAACATCCCTCTACTCTACAAGGAGTTGGTGACGATTCCGCCGTGTTGGATCCAAAAGATAAAAAGGTGTTAGTTTCTACCGATATGCTATTGGAAAATATTCATTTCAATTTGGCTTATACCCCTTTAAAACATCTAGGTTATAAGTCAGTAGTTATCGGACTCAGCGATTTGGTTGCCATGAACGCCGTTCCGGAACAAATACTGATTTCCATAGCCGTTTCTAATCGTTTTCCGGTAGAAGCATTAGAAGAAATATATACCGGAATCCACCTGGCGTGTAAAAACTATTCTATAGATTTAGTCGGAGGAGATACCACTTCATCCAACCTGGGATTGGTAATAAATATTTCTACCGTGGGATATGCTCATAAAGACGAGATTGTCTACCGAAAAGGAGCAAAACCTAATGACCTTTTGGTTGTCAGCGGTGATTTAGGCGGTGCTTACTTCGGATTACAAGTATTGGAACGTGAAAATTCTGTTTTTAAAGTTAACCCAAACCTTCAACCGGATTTATCGGGGTATACTTATATTTTGGAAAGGCAATTAAAACCTGAAGCACGTACGGAAATTAAAGCCTTACTTAAAGAAATGGACGTACATCCTACTTCTATGATTGATATTTCCGACGGGTTGGCCTCTGAAATCATTCATCTTTCTCAACAAAGTAATGTTGGCTTCTCCATTTATGAAGAAAAAATCCCGATGGACAGCCAGGTAATTACTACGGCGGAAGAATTCGGTATCAATCCCGTAACAGGGGTATTGAACGGGGGAGAAGATTATGAAATTTTATTTACCATTCCTATTGAAGATCATGATAAGATCAAACATAATCCTAACTTCACCATTATCGGTCATGCTACCGAAACGGTTGAAAATGTTTTGATAACCAAAGGAAATACACAGCGCATTCCTTTGAATGCCCAAGGCTGGGATGCTCATTTTTCCAAGAAAAACTAAGAGTATAAAACGATAATTTGTATACAAAAATTTGCAGCAATAGTAAAACAAGTAGTATATTTGCAAACTTAACTAATAACGGGACGGGATCCCAAAATAAAAAATTATGGCAGTAAAAATTAGATTACAAAGACACGGTAAAAAAGGAAAACCGGTTTTTCACATTGTTGTAGCAGATTCTAGAGCTAAAAGAGATGGTAAAAACATCGAAAAATTAGGAATTTACGTTCCTACAACCAACCCTGCAACCATTGAATTAAATGTTGACAGAGCAGTGAGCTGGTTAGAAAAAGGAGCTCAACCATCAGATACAGCAAAATCTATCCTTTCTTATAAAGGTGCTTTATTAAAAAAGCATTTGAACGGAGGGGTTAAAAAAGGAGCTTTTTCGGCTGAAGAAGCAGAGAAAAAATTCCAAGCTTGGTTGGAAGACAAAGAAAAAGCTATTCAAGCTAAAAAAGACAAATTGGCTTCTTCTAAGCAACAAGCGAAAAAAGAAAAGCTTGAAGCTGAAAGAAAAGTAAATGAAAGCCGTATCGCTGCTCAACAAAAAGCAGAAGAAGCAGAAGCTAACGATGCAGAGGAAGTAGTAGAAGCAATCATCGCAGAAGATGAAGCTGCTACTGATGCTCAGGCTGAAACTAATGAAGAACCTAAAGCCTAATTAGATTCATGCAATTGGAAGATTGTTACTACCTAGGCACAATCACTAAAACTCATGGTCTGAAAGGTCATCTGATTGTTAAACTAGACACAGATGAACCGGAGGCTTACAATAATTTGGAATCGGTATTTATTAATATCAATGAAATGCCGGTTCCTTTTTTTCTAAATGAATGTCAACTCTATAATAAAGATTCATTACGTGTAAAATTTGAAGATACTTCTATCAATTCACAAGACTTAATAGGAACGCAGCTGTACCTTCCTTTAAATACATTACCTAAATTAAAAGGAAAACAATTTTATTATCATGAAGTTATACACTTTTCTTTAGTAGACGAAAACCTACAAAAGATTGGAGAAATTACTGAAATAAACGATAACAGCGCACAAGCTCTTTTTATTATAAAACTATCGAAAAATGATAAATTTATTTACATTCCTGTTATTAATGATTGGATTATTGAAGTAAACAGAAATGATCATTACATTTCAATGACTTTACCTGAAGGAATTTTGGATTTATAATTCATTGGAAATTTATTTTTGAAAATACCATTTCTAAGTAGTTTCAAAAATGAGAATTTAATTTGATTTATTTAAAAGTTAGTATATTTAGTCACTAATACTCATAAAATGGAATATTTAGATTTTGAATTGCCTATAAAAGAATTAGAAGACCAGCTTAAAAAATGGATCGAGCTTGGTAAAGAAAGCGGAGTAGATATAAATTCTACTTCCAAAGAAATCGAAAAGAAAATCGAACAAACTAAACATCAAATATACGATAACCTTACCCCTTGGCAAACCGTACAATTATCCAGACATCCCTCTCGTCCTTATTCGTTAGACTATTGCAGTGCCATCACTGATAATACGTTTATTGAGTTACACGGAGACCGCAACTATGGCGATGATAAAGCCATGATTGGAGGATTAGGTAGAATTGACGGTAAAACTTTCATGATTATCGGGCAACAAAAAGGTAAAAATACCAAAGAAAGACAATACCGTCGTTTTGGTATGCCCAATCCTGACGGCTACCGAAAAGCGTTACGCTTGATGAGGGTTGCTGAAAAGTTTAACATTCCTATTCTAACCTTAATAGACACTCCTGGAGCCTATCCGGGACTTGATGCCGAAGAAAGAGGACAAGGAGAAGCCATCGCGTATAACATCGCTCAGATGTGCCAAATTAAAGTTCCGATTATTTGCGTAGTTATTGGTGAAGGTGCCAGTGGTGGTGCGTTGGGAATCGGTGTAGGAAATAAGGTTTACATGATGGAAAATACTTGGTATTCCGTAATTTCCCCGGAAAGTTGTTCCTCAATTTTATTCAGAAGCTGGGAATACAAAGAAGTTGCTGCCGAAAATCTTCGTTTAACTCCTAAAAATTCTTTGGAATTAGGCATTATTGACGGAATTATTAAGGAACCGCTTGGCGGTGCTCATTACAACCCGGAAGGAGCTTTTATATCTCTAAAAAACCAAGTTTTAGAGGCCTATAATGAGCTTTCTAAAATGTCTCCTGATGAGTTGGTGGAACACAGACAAAATAAATTTATAAATATGGGTGTATATAGCGAATAGTTATCTACATACATTTACCATATTAAATATAATATAAGCCCCTGTTTTTTATAAAGGGGCTTTTTCTTTTTTATCCTTTCATATCAATACTTTCAATTGAAGTTGAAAAGCCCTATTCAATATCTTTATAACCCTCTAATATAATTAAAGGGCTGTTAAATTATTGAACTTATATTTATATATAATTCTTATTAAAATTCTATATTTAAGCATGGAATTAGACCAAGCAATATCAATCATTCGGGATTATATAAAAAATAAACATTCTTCGGATAAAAGTGGACATGATTATTGGCATATTGAGCGGGTAGTCACTAATGCTCAAAATATTCTCCTTCACGAAAAGGCTGATCGTTCTAAAGTTTTATTGGCAGCCTGGCTTCACGATGTAGGAGATTATAAACTCCATAATGGAACGGACCGTACTGAAGAACTCGTATTTCCATTACTGTCTTCTTTATCATATCCGAAAAGTTTCATTGAAGATATCATCAAGATTATTAACGAAGTTTCGTATAAGGGCGGACATAATCCCCCTCCTACTTCACTTGAAGCAAAAATTGTTCAGGATGCCGATCGATTGGATGCGATAGGTGCTGTAGGAATAGCTCGAGCATTTGCTTATGGAGGCACCAAAGGTCGAGAATTGTTTGATCCGAACGAAAAACCGACCGAATATACGGAAAGTGCTTCCTATCAAAAAAGCACTTCGTGTACGATCAATCATTTTTATGAAAAGCTATTGAAGCTAAAAGATTTGATGAATACCAATATTGCTAAAGAAATGGCTGAAGAAAGACATTTATTTATGCTGAAATTTTTGGGAGAATTTTATAAAGAAATCGGATACTCTAGAAAATAAAACCGAATTAATAAATACACTCTATACTGAAAACCACCGGACACGAAGATCGTTAGATAGCCCTATAATCGGCAAAATTGAATAAATATTTAGTTTATGTTTAGTTTAAATTAGTTTAAACAATCAGAACTGCCACAGTGGTTATTTCAGTATATATATTTTTAGACTCTAAGATCGGAATTTATTCCTAGTAGATGTTCATATTTTAGTAAAATAGGATTTACTTCCTGATCTAAAAACTCTTCTGTTTGTTCCGGAGCAAAGCCAATGAAATTGGATGGATTAATCAATTTCATCAATTTTTCTTTGTCAATATTTATTTTTTCATCCATGATAATTCGTTCGATTAAATCATTTGGCTTTCCTTCCATTTTTACTTTTTTTGCTGCTTCCATAGAATGTTGACGAATGATTTCATGAAGTTCCTGTCGGTCTCCTCCGTTTTTAACTCCTTCCATAATGATGTATTCGGTTGCCATAAAGGGCAATTCTTCATTAATATGCTTTTCAATCATTTTAGGATATACGACCAATCCGTCCAGGATATTATTCCAGATTAATAAGATGGCATCTATGGCTAAAAATGCCTGAGGTATGCTCAACCTTTTATTTGCAGAATCGTCTAATGTTCTTTCAAACCATTGAGTGGACGCAACCATTGCAGGAGAAGTTGCTAAAGAGATCACGAATTTAGCTAATGAAGCAATTCTTTCAGATCGCATCGGATTACGCTTGTAAGCCATGGCGCTGGAACCTATCTGATTTTTTTCAAACGGTTCTTCTATTTCTTTTAAGCTTTGCAACAAACGCAAATCGTTCGTAAACTTATGTGCAGATTGTGCAATATTGGAAAGTACTTCTAGTGCCTGAGCATCTATCTTTCGGTCATAAGTTTGACCACTTACTTTAAAAACTTTTTTAAAGCCGAAACGTTCTGATAATTTCCGGTCCAATTCCTTGACTTTTGAAAAGTCCCCGTCAAACAATTCTTTAAAACTGGCAGCCGTTCCGGTAGTACCTTTAACTCCTCTGAAGCGCAACGTTTCCAAACGATATTCTAAATCTTCCAAATCTAATAAAACCGATTGCAGCCAAAGAGTAGCTCGTTTACCAATCGTTGTTAATTGTGCCGGTTGAAAATGAGTAAACCCTAAGGTAGGATGGTCTTTATACTTGAGTGCAAACGAATTCAATCCTTTAATAACATTAATCAATTTTTTCTTCACCAGTTCGAAACCGTCACGTATTTGGATAAGATCCGTATTATCCCCTACAAAGGCAGAAGTTGCCCCTAAATGAATAATGGGACGTGCAGCCGGTGCTGCATCTCCATATGCATGTACATGGGCCATAACATCATGACGAAATTTTTTTTCGTATTCGTCTGCTTTCTTAAAATCTATTTTCGATACTTGCTCTCTAAGCTCTTTTATTTGCTCGTCCGAAATATCTAAACCAAGCTCTTTTTGTATTTCTGCCAGGGCTAACCATAATTTTCTCCAAGTAGTAAATTTTTTTTCAGGAGAAAAATTGTACAACATTTCATCACTGCAATAGCGGCTTTCCAACGGATTTTGATACGTATTCATTTTATCTTCTTGGTTATATTGATTAAATCAGCTCAAAAATAAGGATTTAATTAAGATGCTCCTTTAAAAATTTTAAATTATGAAAGTTTACTAACTCACTTTGTTTTTGATATTATTAAAAATATCTTTTTTTTGAAAGATTCCATTGTTAAAAAATGAAAAGGTGAATTACTTAAAATTCACCTTTTCCAGCTAAGTGAATTAATATCTTACTGACACTAATTTTACTTAACAATAAACAGCTAAAACAAATATGAGTGTAAATTTACTCCAGATTCGTGCCGAAAAAAGTTAAGGTAATTTTAGTTCCTTTATTTTCTTCGGATTCTATAGTATATTCTATATGGTTTTTTTCTAAAATACGAAGGGCAATGGAAAGCCCTATCCCCGATCCTGAAACTTTTTCAGCATTAGGGGCTCGATAAAACGGACGGCTTATTTGGCTTAATTGCATTTTGGGAATTCCAATCCCATGATCTTGTATCAAAAGATGTAATTTTCCTTCACGTTCATACAGTTGAATACGTACTAATTTTCTTTGTGAGAATTTAACCGCATTTTCAATTAAATTGAACAAGGCTATAAATAATTGTGTTTTATCTATATTAATGTAAAGCAACTCTATATTTTCCGAAGTAACATCTAAAGTATAATCTATGATCTCACTACAGTCAGAATATTTATCTGAAACCCGTTTAATAATTTCAAATATGAGTTCGTCAATACGTATTTGTTCTGAAACGTCTGTATTTTTTCGCAAATCGGAAACAATGAGCAAAATATCTAATATTTCTTGAAGCCGGTCTATTTCCTCCATCAATGTTTGGGCAAGGGCTTGATATTCTTCAGGTGAACGGTTTTTCATGGAAAATACCTCCAAATTTCCTTGAATTGCCGCCAAAGGTGTTTTGAATTCGTGTGAAACATAGCTCACAAAATTTTGTTGTATTTTAATTGAATCGGAAATTTTTTTAAGCAATTCATTAAAGGTTTCAGTTAGATCGTACAATTCGTCTTTAACTGTATTTCGGCTCGTCTTCAATTCCATGGAATCGCCCGGAGTCATTTGTTTTACTTGGTTAATGGCTTCTCTTATGGGACGATAGGCTATATTGGCTATCCAACGGTTTAGCAATATGGTAGCCAATAACCCTAAAATAAAGGCAGATACTAATATTCCTATAAGGGGATTAATGTATTGATACACATCGTGTTTATTTTCCTTAGCAATGATTACGAAATTGCCTTCGTTGTCATTATAATACATTCCATAACATAAAAAGTTATCGGTGGTAAAGGACAATTTCTTTTGATAGCGTATTTCATTAATTACCGATTCGGGAACATCTTGTATATTTCCATATTTTAATTGATTCAGATCGTCGTAAATTTCAAAATAGGGATTGTTTATTTTTTCGTATTGCTTTTTTATTTTTTGAAATTCTTTTGCGCTTATTTCATCTTCTTCAAAAAAGTAATAGCCGATAATTTGAGCAGTCTTTTGTAAATTCCTGTAAACAGAGTTTTCAATGCTCCTTTTGTAGAAGCTGAATATCAGAAGCGCTACGGCAATAAAGACAATTCCCCAAAAACCGGAGCCTAGTAAACTTAATCTTGTCTGTATTTTCATTATTCAGCTAATAAAGATTTAATACGATATCCCCTTCCTTTTATGGTTTCTATGATTTTTGTTTCAAACTCGCCATCAATTTTATTTCGTAAATAAGAAATATATACTTCTACTATATTGGTGTTTATATCATGGTTAATTCCCCAAACACTGGTTAGAATTTGGGTTCTTGAAACAACTTTATTTTTATTTTCCATTAAGAATTTTAATAATTTAAATTCAAGATGGGTTAGAAATATTTCAGTATCTCCTCTAAGAATTTTATGCTCATCCAAATATATTTTTAAATCTCCGCAAACCAATACATTGGAAGAAGAATCATAATTCATTTTCCTTCTTCTGTCCAATGCATGAATTCGTGCTACGAGTTCTTTAAAATGAAAAGGCTTGGTAAGATAATCATCGGCACCGTAACTTAGGGCTTTTACTTTATCATCGGGATCTCCTAAAGCACTGATTACTAAAACAGGAGTGGTTATTTTTTTATAGCGGATATACTGCAACAACTCCATTCCGTCAATATCAGGAAGCATAATATCCAATAAGATCATATTCCAATTGGTATCATTTAAACGACTTCTCGCATCCACACCATTCTCAACCAAAGTGACTGAAAAACCGCTTTCTTCTAATCCTTTGATCATGAACTCACTGATTTTTTTATTATCTTCTACTAATAACAACTCCATATTTTACTTTTTGCTTTATAAAGTTACTATTTTATGATTTAATTTTTCTTTTCTTGCGGTAAGCAAAGTAAAAAACTTGCGGTAAAATAGTAAATGATAAAAGCATACAGGTGATTATACCCCCAACTATCATAATTGCTAAAGGCTTTTGAACTTCAGAACCCATTCCATTGGACATGGCGGCCGGTAATAATCCCATCGATCCCATAAGGGCTATCATGAGCACCGGACGTATCCTGCTTTTAACTGCACTATCTATGGCTAATCTTAAATTTCCTGTTGAATTCATCTTTTTCTTCATCAAAGCAATCAACAAAATGCTGTCAATAGCGGTAATTCCAAAGAGTATAATAAATCCTATTCCTGCAGAAATTCCAAAAGTGGTACCGGTTATCCACAGGGAAATAAAACCACCGATAAAGGCATAAGGCATGGCGCTTGCTGCAATTAAAGTGTCTTTGATGGTCCTAAAATTCATATAGAGTAAAAATAAGATCAACAATAAGGCGCAAGGAACAATAATCATCAATCGTTGTGTTGCTCTTTGTTGGCTTTCAAATTCTCCTGCCCAAACCATGCGGTTTCCTCGACCTAGTTTGACTTCTTTATTTACTTTTTCTTGGGCTTCTTTGATAGTAGACCCTAAATCACGGTCGCGAACACTAAACCCAACTCCGATGTATCTGCTGCTTCCATCTCGATAGATAAACGTCGGGCCGGTTACAAATTTGATATCGGCAATTTCTTTTAACGGAACATGTTTTCCATCCATGGTAGGTATTAGAATTTCCCCGATCTTATCTTCATTATCTCTGTATTCTTTTTGAAATCGTACTCTGACATCAAATATTTTTTCGCCTTCATAAAACTGGGTAGCAGCTTTACCTCCTATTGCCATTTCCACTACTGCTTGAGCATCTGCCATAGATACCGCATAACGGGCCATGCGATCTTCGGATAAACGGATTTGTAATTCAGGTAAACCGATGCTTCGGAACACATTCACATCTTCTACTCCTTTCACTTTTTGTATGATAGAAGCTGCATGATCTGCCATTTGTTCTAACTTTTGAAGGTCATCTCCGTAAATTTTAATTACTAAGGAACTTTTTACTCCTGCTACATATTCTTCTACATTATCCTGTATGGGTTGGCTAAAGCCGAAAACTGTTCCGGGATAAATGTCTAAAGAATCTTTCATTTCTCGGATAAGCTCTTCCTTTTTAACTTTTTTCTTCCATTGATTTTCCGGCTTCAACTGGGCATGGAATTCTATGTTAAAAAACCCGGTTGGATCTGTTCCGTCATTCGGACGTCCGGTCTGTGACAATACAAATTGTACTTCATCAAAACTCCTCAACTTCTTTTTCATTTGTTGAGTGATTTTTACTGATTCGTCCAAATTAATGCTGTTAGGTAAGGTAGCACGTATATAAATTGCTCCTTCGTTCATACTGGGTATAAATTCCGTACCCCAAAAACTAAATCTTACGATGCAAAGCACTAACAGTATACAAAAGGTTATAATACTTCCTTTACGATGTCTGGATGCAAATAGATATATTTTATATAAATGGGAGGAAAAGAATCTGCTGATTGCATTTGATTTTTCTTTAACCGGTTTGGTAAGTAAAATTTTACACATAACCGGCACATAGGTAAGAGATAAAATTAATGATCCCATTAAAGCATATCCTAAAGTAAATGCCAACGGTGAAAACATTTTACCTTCCACTTTTTGAAATGAAAAGATAGGAAATAAGGCAACGACCAAAATAATCTGAGCAAAAAATATGTGAGAAGCAACTCCTCCGGCACTTTTTTTAATTAATCCCCCTTTGGACGATTTTATAAATCGTTCTCCTCCCAACTCTTCCGTTCTCTTTACCATCGAGACAAATATAATTTCAACAATAACCAATGTTCCCTCGAGCAACAATCCAAAGTCTAGCGCTCCCATTGAAATAAGGTTCGCCGGAAGTCCTTGTATTCGAAGCATAATAATGGCAAATAAGAAAGAAAGCGGGATAACCGTAGCCACAATCAAGGTGGTTCTCCAGTTAAACAGGAAAATAAATACTACAATGGAAACCAACACAATACCCTCGATCAGGTTTTTCATTACGGTATGAACAGTAGCATCTACTAAGGTTGTTCGATCTAAAAAAGGTACGATTTTTACGTTTTCAGGTAATATACGATCATTTAAATCGGCTATTTTAACCTTTAAATTTTTAATCACGTCTCCCGGATTTTGTCCTCTCAACATTACCACAATTCCCTGTACAACATCATCTCTATCATCTAACCCTACTTGTCCCAAACGTGGTTTTGAAGAAACAGAAACGTTGGCAACTTGTTTTACTCGTATAGGTGTGCTACCTTTTACTTCAATAAGTATATTTTCAATATCTTTAATATTGTCCAATAAGCCAACTCCGCGTACTACATAGGCTTGACTTCCTTTTTGTATGACATCTCCTCCTACATTTATATTACTTTTTGAAATAGCTTCGTAAACCTCCAAAGGCGAAAGTCCGTAATTAGCTAATTCTGTAGGATTTACTTTTATTTCATAGCATTTTTCTTCTCCACCGAAACTTACAATACTGGCTACTCCGGGAACCGATAAAAGCTCACGCTCAACTACCCATTCGTTAAGAGCAGATATTTCGCGAACAGGAAGGTCACTTTTAATAGTATATCGATATATTTCACCGGTAGCACCGGAAGGCGGCTCTATAGATGGATCGGCTCCTTCCGGAAGATCCATATCCTGCATACGATTTGAAGCATATTGTTGAGCAAAGAAATCATCTACTCCATCTTCAAAAATTACGGTTACCACCGAAAGACCAAAAAGAGAAGTAGAACGTACTTCCGTTTTTCTGGGAATGGTATTCATTTCCTTCATTATAGGAAGAGTAACAAATTTTTCAATTTCTTCCGCACTTCTTCCCGGCCATTGGGTTATAATTCGTACTCTTGTGTTGGTTACGTCGGGATAAGCCTCAATAGGTGTGTTTAAATAACATACAATTCCGCCGATAAATAAGAGTACGCTAAGAAATAGTATTAATATGTGATTCCTTAATGAAAAGGCAATACATTTTTCAACAAACTTATGCATGTTTTGTTATTTGTTTTTTAAAGCTGAATAAATTAGTAATTGATTGTTAACCACAACATTTTCTCCTTCGGAAAGACCGGAAAGGATATATGCGGTTTCTTCGTTGTGACCTTGAAGTTGAACTTCTTTAACTTTGAAATTTTCTTTGGATTCTTCAACGATTACATAATATTTATCGTCATCGAAAATGAGTGCGTTTACCGGAATTGACACATGGGTATTTTCTGTATTGTTTTTTAGTTTGATGGTCATGGACATTTCGGGCTTAAATTTCAAATCTGCATTTTCCATAACTATTCTTGCTTTCAAAACTCTTTCTTCAGAATCAAAAACTTGAGAAATGGATTGTATGGTTCCGTTAAATATTTCACCCGGATAGGATAAAGAACTCATTTCTACGGGCATTCCTACTTTTACAAATTGTAAATTACTCGCGTATACATTGGCTATCACCCATACTTTACTTAGGTCTGCAACCGTAAATATAGGCTCAGCATCCGGAGATATGGTACTGCCTGATGTTATATTTTTGTTTATAATATACCCGGTCATAGGAGAAACGATGGAAGAACTGCCGCTTCCGTTGGATCCTACCACAGACATATCCGTATGTACCCTTGCTAAAGAAGCCTCAGCTTGTTTTACTTTAGCTCTTGCTTCAACCAATTCGCTTTCGGATAGCATGTTGTCTTTATACATGGATTCCGCACTTTTTAGTTCTCTTCTAGCGACTTCCAATTCAGATTGTAACCCGGATTTTTCGGAATGTAAAGAATTTACTTCTAAACTTCGAACATTTGCCAATACTTGTCCTTGTTTTACTTGGTCTCCTAATGAAAAATAGGTTTTTGTTACCACCCCATTAATTAATGGAACATAATTAACGATCTTATCCGGATCATATTCTACTTTACCTGTAAGTGTTAACTCCTCTTCTTGTGGCTTTAATTCCGCTTTTATGGTTTTTACATGTTTAAAAAACGACCGGTTTATTGCTGCTTCTTCCTGAGTTTTTGATTGGTTATCTTTTACATGGGTGCAAGATAGGGCAAGTGCCAGAACGGAAAGTATGTATATATTTTTTTTCATGGGATTTATCTTATTTCTTTTCCAACAGTATATTGTAACTCTTCAAATTGTGTATAAAGATTTTTTTGGGTATTTAATAGGGTCTCTTTATTGGTTTTATAGGCATCCATGAAATCTATAAATTCCAACATGCTAATGTTTCTTTTCATCAGGTTTCTGGTATAAGCATCTAACATATAGTCCAAATCTTCGGAAATATTTTCTTTTTGTATATCTTTAAACAGGTGGTAGGTGTCTGAATAGTTAGTATAAGCTTCAGTAATTTCATGCTGTGCGGTAGTTACTACTTGTTTTGCTTGATATTTGCTTTGCTCTTTGTTAACTTGGGCTAACTTTATATTTCCTTGATTTCTATTGAAAAAGGGCAAATCAAAGCTTACGCCGAACCCTATAAAATCTTTCCATGGGGCACTTATACGATCATAATTGACAGCAAAGGTTAAATCAGGAACTTTTTGTGCTTTTTCATATAATAAATCTTTATCAAAATAATCAATTTGAAGGTTAGCAATTTTGATATCAGGTCTGCTTTCAGATGCTTCTTCTAAAATTTTTGGTAATAAGATATCATCCGGATTTTTTACTTCATTGTCTCCCTCGAGTATTTCAACCGTATTCAAGGGAGGAATATTCAATAAAGATTTTATAATTTTCTGTTGTTCGTTATAATTATTTTTAACCTCATAAATTTCTCCATTAAGCTCTAGTTGTGAGGATTGCAAACGAATTAAATCTTTTTTTGCTATATTTCCTTCGGCAACCTGATTTTTGTAGGCCGTAATCAGCTTTGAAAGCGCTTCTTGCTGGTGATTTAATATTTTTTGATAGGATTGTAAATAGATGAGCTCTTGCAGCGATTTTCGTACTTCTAGTTTTAAGCCCCGTAATGTCTCCTCAAATTCCTGAACAGCGATTTCTTTTGATACCTTTTCTCTATTTATTAGTTTACCTCTTTTTCTGGCTGTTTTAACCATTTGGCTAAGTTCCATCGTAAACTCCGTATTTTTAGCAAACTTTCCAAAGAGTGCCGGAATTTGCTCTTGTTCTCGTTGAGATTTCGTACTCCATAAATTTACATCACCTAACGAAAAGTTAGGATTGTCCCATAGTTTTGCTTGTACAATAGCAGCTTCGGCAGCATCTATATTCATTTTTTCTGCCAACAGCTGTAAATTTTGTTTGAGAAACAAACCTTCTGCTTGTTCCTTTGTTAATTGAATTACTTCTGCTTTTTGTGCAAAAACTAGACTTGTAAGGAAGGTACAAACCAGTAAAAAAACGTATTTACGCATTATATAAACATTATTTTTTGTCTTAAGACAAATTTATTTACCAAATATTAGATTGAAATTTGACCTGCGTTATTTTTATATTAAAGGGACATTAGAATTATATTAGAAAAACTATTGAATTTTTAAATAGTAAATTTTAAATTCAGATTAGATGTTTACTTAGCTATACGTACAGCAAACCTATTACTATACTAGGATGTGAATATTAGTTTTAGCATAAAAGTAATTTATGCCAACTATCAACTATTTTAAAAAATTATATAATTATCAAAATTATAATGCTAAATTTAAAATAAATATTTACATTTGTATTCAATATTATTATAACATAATAGATACTACTTTCACTAAAAAACTTATGTAAACACTTTTAGACTTATATTTTAAAATAAATTCTAAAATAAATGTTTAACATTATTTAAAATAACCTTAAAACAAGTAAGAAATCTTCTAAATACATATTTTTATTAATATACTAATCATTAAAAACAACTTAATTTATGAAAACTAAGTTTATTTTTTTAGGGATGTTATTAGTTCCCATATTATCATTTAGCCAAATTGGCGTAAATACAAATAACCCACAAGGTACCTTTCATGTTGACGGCATGAAGGATAATGCGGAAATTGGTGCACCTACTCCGTTTCAAGGAGCGAACGATTTTATTGTTACTTCAGATGGTAGTGTAGGTGTTGGTATCGCGTATCCAGATGCTTCTTCCATCTTGGAATTAAATGTAGAAGGACTTAGTTCCGGCAGTAAAAAAGGTTTTTTAGGACCACGTGTATCTTTAACATCAAATATAGACACTCTCACAATTCCGAATCCCGCTGTAGGATTATTAGTTTATAATCTGGGAGATAATCCAAATTTTGTTTTTAATGGATATGTTTTTTGGAATGGAAAACAATGGAAGACATTAGATGGTCGTCCCATTATTCCCGGGGTCATTCAAAATTTGACCTGTAATGCCGCTATGGCAATTCCAAGTTTTTATACTGCCAACGAAAGGTATCATGGAGTTATGACGGTTCCTTATACCGGTGGTGACGGTGGTACCTATCCTGCTCAATCAATTGGACCTGTAAACGGTCTTACAGCAACACTTGAAGCCGGACAATTTAATGTTGGAAACGGTGCTTTACGTTATGTGGTAGATGGAATTCCAACGGTTTCAAGTCCTCAGACAACAACATTTCCGCTTAGCGTAGCTATGCAAAACTGCGATGCTACCATTGGTGCGGGTTTAGGGCTTGCACCCGGGGAACATGTTTACTATCGATCTCCGTATGTTAATGCCAATTTTGGTGATTTAATAACTAATCCATATAATAATATTCCCGATTATTGGTTAAGTAAATACGTTAATGATCTACCCATTTTAGGCGGCAAACTAAGATTAGATGCTTATTTATTGAATGGGGCTAGTTCAATAGGTGCTGTTTCCTATAATCCCAGATTAGTAAACATCACCTCTTCCCCTGTTAAATTATGGTTTGGAGCGACAGCTAGTGCAACGTTTAAAAGTAATGCCAACATAATTTTAGCTCCCAGGGGAGGGTATGTGAGTTTAGATGACGGTATTTGGGCTAACATGGGTGAAAATATGCTCATGGTTAATGGAGGAAATTTAAGTATTAATCCTTCCTATAATCAGACTGAGATATTAACCGCAGATGTTTCTCTGGATGATAAATGGTATAAAATTTATTTTTTTGGATTTATAGATAATATGGATACCGGTACTAATTCAGATAACCTAAGAAGATTTTATATTTCAATTCAAAGATTATATTAAATCGTATATGTTGAATTACTAATAATTTTTTACTAAAGATATTTAAAAGTTAAACTTTTATATAGTAGGGAATTCTTTTCAATTTGAAAAGAATTCCTTTTTTTAACCCTATTAATTATTTCACTGAAGCTGTTTTTTCTTTTCCGGCTTCCCAAATTTTGTATTTCACAATATATCCCTTTGGGGTATAAACTACTATAGGAAGTTTACTGTTATATGTAATAATGATTGATTCAGAAGAAATAAATTTTTCTTTATTTACTATCTGTGGACAAGCCATTCGTGTAGAAATAGTCTTTCCATCTGAAGAAAACTCGTAAAAGTTATATCCCCAACCCTCTAACTCTTTTTCATCTATTTTTCCCAGTAAAGTATGTTTATTGCAATCCACTTTCATTATTTTTCCGGGAATAAGTTCTACTTTATAAAATTCTTCATTATTTTTCTTATCTAATATAATCACATGACGCAACATGCCGGGTTTTGCATCAGGAAAATTTACTAATTCTTTTCCGGGATCATTTTTTACTTCTTTTTGATGCATTGGTTCTCCACTTATTTGGGTAAAAGATACTAAAATACTGCCTAAAATAATTCCTGTTAAAATTTTTCTAATTGTTTTCATTATATTACTTTTTAAATTTTGATTTATTCTTATAGATGTTTTTCTTACTATTATTCCATAAAAAATTTTTTAAAATTTTTTTTTAATATATTATCTAGTTAAATTTAAGCACTTTATACTTAATAAAATAGTATTCAATCATATATAAAATAAATAAATGTAGCCTCAAGTACTATTTCAATTTACAATTTTAAATGAAGTTTTTAGAAAATATTGTTATATTAAATTTATTAAATACTAATTTTTGGTTGATTTCTCAAAATTAGATATATTTATTTCTGTTATATTAAAGTTCAATCATTTTAAAACCTCTAAAATTTTTAGATTCCTTCAATATATCTGCTTTATCATTTCATGATTTCTTAGTATTTTTACTTTGTTGGATTTAATTTATAATTCCTCTTTATAAAATTTATGTAATGAAAAGATTATCTTTATTAGTACTTTTCGAAGCAATAGTATCCGTTTCCATTGGCATATTAATGTCTAAAATGTCTTGGATCGGTCGAATGGGAATTAATTTATTTAGAGGTGAATATAAAATATTAAAAATATGGTGGAAAACCGCTCTTCTTGTTTTTAGTATTTTACTCATGCTAATGCTTATTCAATACCTTATCAAGCGTATATGCAATTTGACGTTCTCTCGGCTTTTCTTTTTTTTATTTTTATTACTCGGTTGTTTGGGGCTTGCCTATACATATCATGATTTTTCAACGGTATATGAACATAAACTCATGAAAGAACGTTTTCATTTAGGTGGTTATTTATTTTGGATCGGTTGGATTGCTTCTAATTTATACTTTCTTGTAACTCCCTATCAAAAATCTGTTCAAGTCAATGAATAATAATATTTATAAATGACTAACTTTTATTCCTAATATTTAACGATTATATTAAATATTTTAATCCGCTATCTATTTCGATTTAAAATTATATACTTAGGCTACAGAAATTTAACTTTACATTGCCAGAATGTTTTATTTTATTTGATTGTTATTTTTTTTATTTAAAATGCTTTGATAGATAGCTATTTTGCGAAAATATGTATGTAATGAAATCTCTCCATGATCCTAAAATAAAACCATTTCATTCCTTTTAATTTCATAAATACTTGAATTTATATCTGTTAAAAGGCGAGTAATTTTATAACTTAAACTTTTAAATACATTGTTTTTTTCAATAGGTTTAGGTTCGAATAAAATCTGTAACTTTGTTTCTGCTAAAAATATTTATAGGAGTGATTAAAGATATAAATTCTACTATCTCAGATGCTAATTTAAGCTTCCAGGAATTTAAAAAAGAAGTATTAAATGATTATAGATTGTGCTTAATCAGCCGTTATTCCAGTTTATTGGCAAGAAAGGAAGTTCTTTCGGGAAAAGCAAAATTTGCCATTTTAGGAGACGGAAAAGAACTTCCGCAAATAGCCATGTCTAAAGTTTTTAAGAATGGAGATTTTCGTTCGGGGTATTATCGCGATCAAACCATAGCATTTGCAGTAGGTGAAATTACTATTGAAAATTATTTTGCACAGTTATATGCTGATACCGATGACCAAAGAGAACCGGAATCAGGGGGCAGAATGATGAATTGTCACTATGCTACTCATTTAATTGATGAAGAAGGTAATTGGAAAGTTCTTACGGAACAAAAAAATAATGCTGCAGATTTATCTCCCACAGCCGGACAAATTCCACGTTTATTCGGATTAGCTTACGCTTCTAAAATTTACAGAAATTGTCCCGGACTTGAAGATAAAATACAATTTTCCCATCAAGGCAATGAAATAGCATTTGGTACTATCGGGGATGCGAGTACATCGGAAGGACATTTTTGGGAAGCATTAAATGCTGCTTGTGCTTTGCAAATCCCTATGGTTCTTTCCATCTGGGATGACGGTTATGGCATCTCCGTTGAATCGTCTAAACAGAGAGCCAAAGACGATTTTTCTGAGCTTTTGGAAGGATTTAAAAGAACCAAGGAAAAAAATTCCAGAGGATGTGAAATCATTACGGCGCGTGGATGGGATTATGCCGAATTAATTGAAGCCTATGCGCGTGCAGAAAAAATAGCCCGTGAAAAACATATCCCCGTTATTATACACGTAAGTGAACTTACTCAACCTCAAGGACATTCCAGTTCGGGGTCTCATGAAAGATATAAATCTGCTGAACGTTTGGAATGGGAAAAAGAACACGATTGTATTAAGAAATTCAGAGAATGGATCATTGATTATGAAGCGTACGACCAAACGAACAATCAAAAAATACAAGTTGCAACCGAAGAAGAATTATTGAGTTTAGAAAAAGAAATTAAACAATTGGTTAAGGAACATCAAAAAAATGAATGGAATAAATTCCGTACAGATATGGATGCTCTAAGTAATCAAACGGTTTCTTTAATCTCCGCCCTAGCTGATGAAAGTGTTAAAAAGGCTTTTATAAATTTGGAAAAAGAAAACTTTCAACAACTGTCTTTGCCTTATAAAAAAGATATTTTCCATTTTATACGTAAAGTTCTTCGAATAGTCAGAGAAGAAAATACACAGGCCAAAACGAATTTGCTTACTTGGTATAATCAAATTTCTGATAATGAAAGCCTTAATTACAATTCCAAATTATATACAGATACCCGATATTCAGCACTTCATGTTCCGTATATTGCCCCTGTTTATGATGAAAATCCGGAATCAGTGGATGGAAGAATAGTAATTAGAGACAATTTTGATAAACTTTTTGAAAAATATCCTGAAATAATAGCCTTTGGTGAAGATGTAGGAAAGATTGGCGATGTAAATCAAGGATTTGAAGGATTGCAAGATAAATACGGATCCTACCGAATATCCGATACCGGAATTCGAGAGAGTACTATTATAGGGCAAGGATTGGGAATGGCTATGAGAGGACTGCGTCCTATTGCTGAAATTCAATATCTGGATTATGTGTTGTATGGTATTCAAACTTTAAGCGATGATCTGGCTTCTTTAAGTTATCGTACGAAAGGAAGGCAAAAAGCTCCGTTAATTATCCGTACTCGAGGACACAGATTGGAAGGCATTTGGCATTCGGGATCTCCTATGGGAGGAATCATTAATTATATACGAGGTATTTATGTTTTGGTTCCCAGAAATTTTGTGCAGGCAGCCGGATTTTACAACACCATGCTACAAGCTGATGAACCGTGCTTGATTATTGAATGTCTGAACGGTTACCGATTGAAAGAAAACTTGCCAATTAATTTAGGTGAATTTACAACTCCGGTCGGAAAGATTGAAATTACCCGAAAAGGTAAAGATATCACTGTGGTGACCTATGGAGCAACATGGAAAATTGTTTCGGAAGCTGCCAAAGAATTACAGACATTAGGCATAGATATTGAAATTATTGATATTCAATCTTTAATACCCTTTGACCTAAGCCATGAAATTGTGGAAAGTCTTAAAAAAACTAACCGTTTGGTTATTGCTGATGAAGACGTTTCCGGAGGGGCAAGTTCGTATATTTTGCAAAAAATAATTGAAGAACAAAACGGTTTTCAATATTTAGATTCAGCTCCTAAAACTATCACGGCTAAGGATCATCGACCGGCTTACGGTTCTGACGGAGATTATTTTTCAAAACCTTCTGTGGATGATGTGGTTGAAAAAATATATGAGGTTATGCATGAAGTAAATCCCACCGAATACCCGAAAATAAGTTAATCCGTACATGTATCTTAAAAATCTTAGATTATTTAATTTTAAAAACTTTTCTGAAAAAAATTTCACTTTTTCCGAAAAAATAAATTGTTTTGTAGGAAATAACGGAGTTGGAAAAACAAATGTATTAGACGCTATTCACTATCTTTCATTGACTAAAAGTTACTTAAATTATTCAGATCAAAACAATATACGTTTTCATGAAAACTTTTTTTCGGTGGAAGGCAATTTTTCGGATGAAAAAACAGAAGATTCGATCAGGATTGTAGTTCAAGCGGGACAAAAAAAAGTTATTAAAAGGAATTCTAAGACGTACGAAAAGCTTTCCGATCATATTGGTAAATATCCTTGTGTGATGATCTCCCCCTATGATCGAAACTTAATTAGTGAAGGCAGTGAGTTTAGACGAAAATTTATGGATGGAATGATCAGTCAAATTAACCCTGATTATCTCCATCTGATTCTTAGGTATCAAAAAGCTCTAGCCCAAAGAAATGCTTTATTAAAATTATTTTCAGCAAACAATTATTTTGATGCCATCAGCTTAGAAATGTATGATTCCGAATTGATTGAACACGGAACAAAAATACATCAAATCAGAAAAGAATTTATCTCGTCTTATGTACCTAAATTTTGTAGTTTTTACTCTGCACTTTCCCAAGGTGAAGAGGATGTAACCATTGACTATATATCGGATTTAGAACAAAAAGAACTAAGTATTCTCTTAAAAGAAAATTTAGACAAAGATCGAGCTGCTGCTTATACTACTCGAGGTATACATAAAGATGACCTCATTTTTAAATTATTTCAATACCCTATTAAAAAATTTGGATCTCAAGGGCAGCAAAAATCTTTTTTAGTTGCATTAAAATTAGCACAATTACAAACTATCAAAGAATATTCGTCTAAAAGTCCGGTTTTATTAATGGATGACATATTCGATAAATTGGATGATCATCGAGTGGCGCAATTGGTAAAATTGGCTCATGAAGAACAATTTGGACAAATATTTCTTTCCGATACGCATAAAGACCGAACGGAAAAAATAGTCCAACAAATCAGCTCGGATTATCTGATTTTTGAACTGTAATTTTCTAACCAACAATCCTATATATGAGTCTTAGAAGAAAAGAGCAAACGAGCAATTCTGCCATTAAAAACCTCATAAAAAAATTAGGAATGGAAGAAAAACTTCTTATTCTTGAAATGGAAAAAAAATGGAGAACGATGATGGGTAACCCTATCGCTAAGCACACTCAACGAATTTTTATAGACAATGAAACTTTATACATACAACTGGACTCGTCTGCTTTACGACATGAGTTAAATTACAGTCAAAACAAAATTCTTGCTGAATTAACTAAAGATTGTTCACAAACTTTTTTTACTAAAATTAAATTTATCTAGTCTTTTTATCTTACTTTTTAACTATAACAAGCATCTATACAAACTTTTTAATTTTTAAGAAGTAAGATTATGAGGGATCTTTATTTAAAAATTAACAAGTGGTTAGTAGTTATTGTAGAAAATCTTAAAGTTCCAACCTTCACTTTTTTTAAGAACATATAAAATTTCGCCAACGTACTTAATTGACAAGTATTAATACTTTCTTAACTTAACTTATTAAGATAATTAGTTAAATTAGCCGATAGTATTTTTTATCATACTTATAAAACTCCTTTAATGGAATAGAAACATAAGGTTCGAATAAAAATTTAGATTTTTCTTACTGTATGTTTTTTTAATATATAATTAATTTAAATAAATTTTAATGAAAAAAGGTATTATTATTCTGATTTCCATATTAACCATTGGTTATACTAGAGCTCAGGATTATTCAACGTATCATCCTTCTGCTACTATGGTTAATGATTTAGTTCATACGAAGCTTAAAGTGGGTTTTGACATTCCCAACGAAAAGCTATTCGGTGAAGCATGGATAACTTTAAAACCTCACTTCTACCCTACCGACTCTTTGACTTTAGATGCAAAAGGTATGGAAATTTCCTCGCTAACTTTGAATGGAACTAAAGCATTAAAGTATACGTATACTAACGATCAGTTAAAAATAAAATTAGACAAAAGTTACACTAAAAACGAAAATTACACGGTTTACATTAAATACGTAGCCATTCCCGGTTCTATTAAACAAAAAGGAAGTGAAGCAATTCAAGATGCCAGAGGTCTGTATTTTATTAATCCGCGAGGAGAAAACAAAGACAAGCCCACACAAATTTGGACACAAGGTGAAACTGAATCCAACAGTTGTTGGTTTCCGACTATAGATAAACCCAATCAGAAAACTTCAGAAGAAATATATATTACGGTTCCTGATAAATACGTGACTTTATCCAATGGAACTTTAAAAAATCAAACCAAAAATAATGACGGTACTCGTACCGATTATTGGAAATTTGATAAAAAACATGCCCCTTATTTATTTTTTATGGGTATTGGAGAATTTTCTATTGTTAAAGACAAATGGAAAAATATACCGGTAGATTATTATGTGGATAAGGAATATGAGCCCTATGCAAAGCAGATTTTTGGAGATACTCCTTCGATGATTGAATATTTTTCAACCCTGTTACAATATCCGTATCCATGGGAAAAATACAGTCAAATGGTGGCAAGAGATTATATAAGCGGTGCCATGGAAAATACCACTTGTACACTTCATGAGGAAAGTGCCTTACAAAAACCCGGACAGCTTGTAGATAAAAACATCTGGGAACCGGTTATCGCCCACGAATTATTTCATCATTGGTTTGGAGATTTGGCTACTACGGAAAGTTGGTCTAACCTTCCGGTAAATGAATCCTTTGCGAATTATTCGGAATATCTATGGCTGGAACATAAATACGGAAAAGATAATGCGGAAGAACACAGGGATAATGAAAGAGACGGGTATATGTTTGGTGGTGAAAATTTTGACAAGGATTTAATTCGCTTTAAATATAAAGATCGAGAAGATATGATGGATGCCGTTAGTTATAATAAAGGGGGATTAATTTTACATATGTTGAGAAATTATTTGGGCGATGATGCATTTTTTGCCGGTATGAGCTTATATCTTAAAACCAATGAATACAAGGCAACTGAAGCCCATCAACTCCGTTTGGCATGGGAAGAAGTTAGCGGGAAAGATCTCAACTGGTTTTTCAACCAATGGTTTTTTGGCAATGGTCATCCTAAGTTAAAAGCAGCCTATGCGTACAATGAAGCTAAAAAAACCGTAACTGTAACATTAACTCAAAGTCAAGAACAGAAATTTCAGTTTCCTCTGGATATTGATGCTTATGAAAACGGAAAACCTACCAGGCATCATGTTTGGGCAAAAGCTGCCGAAACTAATTCTTTTGAGCTTCCTTATAAATCTAAACCTCAATTGATAAATATAAATCCTGATAAAATTCTACTTTGCGAATTGAATGACGATAAAACTACTGAACAATATATATTTCAATATAAATATGCTTCTGAATACAGTTCAAGAAAAGAAGCTGTAAGTAAATTAGCGGATGCTCAAACTTCAAATGCTGAAGCGTTGGAAACATTATTGAAAGCGGCTTCTTCTGATAAATTTGAAGGATTGCGAACATTTGCCATTTCAAAATTGGATGAAACTAATCCAACGGTTAAACAAAAGTCGGCATCAGTACTGGAAAAAATTGCAACTTCAGACTTAAAGACATTAGTTCAGGCTAAAGCTATTAAACAATTAGCATCAATTGATGCTTCAAAATATAAGGACTTGTTTATAAAATCTTTTAATAGTCCCTCTTATAGTGTGAAAGCGGCCTCTATACTTGGAGTTTTAAAAGTGGATAAAAACTCGGCATCTGAGTTGGTTTCCAAAATAGATGACAAAAACCCGGGTAGTGATTTATCCCTAGCTATTGCCAAAACAGCAATTGTAACAAAAGATAATTCTAAATTATCCGTGATTTCAAAAAATTTCCTGAATCTTCTGCTTTCGGCAGAGTCTCAAGATGAAGCAGACACTTATTTTGAAGGTCTGCAAACTATTATGATGGGAGATTATCCTAATGAAACACAAACTGTTGTTGATTCTATTTTAAAAATTTACCCGCAAGCTAAAAAATACAGCTTTGGTGAAGTGATGCTTCAAATTATGCAAGGTTCTTTACAAATGAAACAACAGGCTTCGAATGCATCACCTCTTAATAAAAGTCTTAAAGATCAAGTAAACTATATTACCAACGGATTGAATAAAATGAAATAAACAACCATTTTAAAGTTGCATGAAAAAAGAGTAAAGATTTCACCTTTACTCTTTTTTTTATATATTTAAATTTCATTTAACATCCATTTACATGACAATTATAGCAGCTCTAGATGAAAATAATGCGATAGGAAATAACAATCAATTACTTTGGCATCTTCCCTTGGATTTAAAACGATTTAAATCACTCACACAAAATCATGTGATCCTTATGGGTAGGAAGACTTTTGAATCGTTAGGACGGCCTCTTCCCAATCGTCAAAATATGGTAATATCTTCTAAAGCAGATTACCAGGTTCCGGATAACGTATATTTGTTTTCTTCTTTACCTGAAGCCATCGAAGCTGCACGTAGTAAAGATTCCAATCCGTATATTATTGGAGGAGGAACGATCTATTCACAAGCTTTAAAATATGCCGATACGTTAGAACTTACGTTAGTACATACACAAATAGATAAGGCCGATACTTATTTTCCTGAAATCGACTTTTCAGAATGGAATAAAACTTTTGATGAATTTCATCCAAAAGATGATAAGCACCTGTATGATTTCCGCTTTGTAACTTACCAAAGGAAAAAATAACTTATTTACTTTTAGTAACTATCCAACCTTTATCTTTTTTATAATTTAAATTAAACGTTTTTACTATAAAATCGGTATGAGGATTTTTATCATATCCCAATATGGAAAAGTCATTTGCTACCTTTTTAAGGGTAAGTACAGCTTTAGCTGTTTTTTTACCGGTCAATTCAATTCGAGCTTGTTCTTTGTCTCCTAATTGATATTCCAAAGACTTTACTTCAACTGTTTCTTTTTTTTGTTTTAGCACAAAAGGACGAGCTTTTTCGGTAAGCTTCACTTCATAGGTAAAGACACTGTCTTTACTGAGAAATTTCTTTTTTTGTTTAACCAAATTCAGGTTTACATATCCTTTTTCTTCTAATTCTTTATAGGCCTTAAGGTCGTTTTTATCTTTTTTAAGACTAAATTTTACTTCCCCTATGTTTATTTCCACTGTTTCATAAATGGGATTGGATTTTAAATAGGCTTCGATTGAATTTAAAGCGACATCTTCTGATAAGCTTGCTTTATCTCCACAAGCTGTAAAACTCAAACTTATTATAAAAAGGAAAGCAGCTTTCCATAATAAATTTTTTAAATTAATATACGTGGTATTCATACTGATTTTAACAATAAAATGAATAATCAATCAAAAATCATGCATTTCACAGTTAGCTTATGTCAATGTTGGAATTTTTGTCCAAAGATGTTATAAATAGCCCCTGATAAGATACCGAGCCAAAAGACTATACCCGCAATAATTGTCCAAATACAAAGAATGCGAGTAATGATGGATGATCGTCTTGCTTTATCATACATTTTTTGTTCCCAATATTGATTAACCCGTAAAGAATAAAATAAGGCAAATATACCCACCGGGGCAAAACAAGCTACAGTACAAATAATAGCAAATGCCAGATAGTTATCCGGAGCATCCTCTTTAAAAACTTCTTCCTCTTCTTGGTCTATGGTTTCATTACTCATAACCTATTAATTTTGGCATATAGAATAATCATGTAAAAAAAATTTAATCCTCCCTTTTCTATGCCCAAAATTTTTTCATTCAAATTAATTCTAATTCTATTTTTTACCTTCTATTTGTCTCATCACTTCCAAAGCTACACGTAAAGCCTCTCTACCTTGCATTAAAGTTACCTTGATCGGTTGTTTATTTTCAATGGAATCGGCTAAAGATTCTAATTCATCCAAAATAGAATTATTGCTTTCAATTTCAGGATATTGAAATATAATTTGTTTTTTTTCGCCTTCTGCATTTTCAATAATCATATCAAAAGGTTGTATTTTTTCCGGTACTTCCTTGATTCTTATGATTTCGGATTTTTTCTCTAAAAAATCTATTGAAATGTAGGCATCTTTCTGGAAAAACCTACTTTTCCTCATATTTTTCATGGAAATTCTGCTGGTTGTAACATTGGCTACACATCCATTTTCAAATTCAATCCGAGCATTGGCAATATCCGGTGTATTACTGACCACAGCTACTCCGCTGGCATGAATCTCCTTTACTTTTGATTCAACTATGGATAAAACAATATCTAAGTCATGGATCATTAAGTCTAATACTACCGGAACATCTGTACCCCTCGGATTAAACTCTGCCAAGCGATGTATCTCCAAAAACATGGGATTTACTATATAGGGTTTAGCCGCTGTGAAAGCAGGATTAAAACGTTCCACGTGTCCAACTTGCCCCTGCACGTTATGTTCTTGGGCTAACCGAATTATTTCATCTGCTTCTTGTAATGTCCCTGCGATAGGTTTTTCAATAAAAAA
Source organism: Apibacter sp. B3546 (assembly GCF_009827885.1). Taxonomy (NCBI): domain Bacteria; kingdom Pseudomonadati; phylum Bacteroidota; class Flavobacteriia; order Flavobacteriales; family Weeksellaceae; genus Apibacter; species Apibacter sp. B3546. The sequence continues at coordinate 389,720 of NZ_WINW01000002.1, forward strand.
ATGCTTACCTGCTTGTATGGCTTTTTTAGCATATTCAAAATGGGCAAAAGTGGGCGTTACTATATCCAACAAATCAATCTGATGTAATAATTCATCAAAATTTGTAAAAAATTTATATCCAAATTCTTTCTCTAATTTTTTCCCGTTTTCTTCATCATTATCGTAAAAACCAATTAGATTATATTTTTCAGATTGTTGTAATAATTTTAAATGTATTTTTCCTAAATGTCCGGCTCCGACTAAACCTGCTTTTAGCATAATATCTTAGTATTAAATTATCTATTTCTTTTTTCCAACATTATTTACGGATAACTTATTAAATCAATTCATCAGATGATAGGTAAGAATCCGTTATATTAATTTACAATAGTAAAAATGATACATCGTTGTTGTTTAATTTCAACAATCTATTTTTTATAGTTTGCTATTGGAAAATTAAATGATGGAACAACTACAATTATTTTAAAGTTTTTAGTTAAGAAAACTTAGCTGTACTTGTATTCTTTATCATATTTACCTAACAAATGTAGTGTATTTTAATGATAGAATCGACTATTATTTGTAAATCAAAGACTAATTATCTAAAAAAAATCGGAAATAATTTTTTATGAAAAAACAGGTGAGAAAGCAGATAATTAAGTTAATAAATTCCTCATGCAACTTTATTTATCTTTATTAAACGTTATTCGGCATTTTAACTATTAATTTCTATTGATTGACTATAACCTTACTAAGATGTAAGCAAAAATGCCGGAAAATCAATTTTATTTAATCGTTTTTAATAAGCTTTTAAAGATCTTTAAAAAAAGGTATTATTGCCATTTCTCAGGTAAATCTCTGATGATTTTCAATGCATTAATTGCAAGTGGAAATCCAATATAAGGCAATGTCTGAATGATAGCTGTTACAATCAGTTCTTTATTATTGCCCTGTTTAAGATTTGCAAAGTAATGAGAAGTAAGTTGATCTTCCGCTCCCAGTGAAACTAACACGCAATAACTTAATAACTCACGTATGGCAAGGTCAAGTCCTTTTCTTGTATAAAAATCTCCAAAATAAACTTCAGTAAGAAATTTGGCAACCTCTTCACCCATACCATCCGGCAAAGCAGACATTAACTCTTTCATATGATTTCCATATAGAGGAATCTGAATTTTTTGTCCTTCTTCGAATCTGGTTTCCTCTTGTACGGTACTTTGTTTTTCTAAAGGTAGAGAGATATTATTTTCGGTAAAAGCTTCATTCATACTTGCAATAGCATTTAGGGTTTTAGGAAAACCAATAATCGGGGCACATTGATAAATAGCTTCTCTTAATTCTATCGGAGTTACCTGAGCGTTCAATGCGGCATGTACATGAGATTTTAATTGAGGCAATTGCTGCAACGAGGCAAGAACTACACAAGTTATCAATTCTCGGGTTTTTATACTTAATTTTCCAACCGTAAAAACTTGACCAAAAATGAATTTTTGAAGAATTTCCATCAATTCGGGATCATTGCCTTCGCCATTTAAGGCATTTCCTTTAAACAGCTTTTTAAAGTTATCTTTACAAATTTCTGTTCTATTCATATGATTGATTTTTACTTATCAATTGCCTTAAGTTCTTAGGATAGATGATGTTTCTTTTTAAAATCTAAAATAAATCGTACGGTTTCATGGTCGTTATGTGAAAAGAACAAGGATTTTTCTTGATCTAACGATTCTAACGAATGGATATCTTCCTCTGAAAGTTTAAAATCAAAAACATTAAAATTTTCAATCATGCGTTCTTTATGTGTAGATTTTGGAATTACAATTACCTGTTGCTGTATTAAAAACCTGAGTGCAATTTGGGCGGGTGTTTTATTGTATTTTTTACTGATGGAAACTAAAGTTTCATTCGTAAAGAAATTATTTTTTCCTTCTGCGAACGGACCCCAGGATTCAATTTGAGTGCCGTATTCTTTCATTACTTCTTTAGATATTTTCTGTTGATTGAAAATATGGGTTTCAACCTGATTTACTGCCGGTTTTATTTCTACATGTTCGCAAAGGTCTACCAATCTATCCGGATAAAAATTACTTACTCCGATAGCTTTTGCTTTTCCCGATTTGTACATTTCTTCCAGGGCTCGATACGTACCGTAATAATCTCCAAAAGGTTGATGTATTAATAAAAGGTCCACATATTCGGTTTGCAATTTTTTCAATGATTCTTCAAATGATTTTTTAGCTCTTTCATATCCTGCATTTGAAACCCAAATTTTTGTGGTTATAAAAAATTTAGAGCGATCTATATTACTTGATTTTACCGCCTTACCCACTTCTTCCTCGTTATAATAGGCTTGTGCTGTATCTATGGAGCGATACCCCACCTCTATGGCTTCTGACACCACTCGTTCGCAATCTTGAGGGGGTATTTGATAAACTCCAAACCCTAAGATTGGCATTTCATTTCCGTTGTTTAATTTAATATAATCCATTTGAATATGATTTTATATTTATATATAAAGTTGTTATTTATTTCAGATTAATTGCTTGTTCAGCGGCTATATGATATTCTTCGTCTGATACCGATTTCAACCAAGTATTTTCATTGGTTTGAGGATTACAGGTAATAGCTAAATGAGAAAACCATTCATCAGGAGCTGCACCGTGCCAATGCTTAACATTAGAGTCTATTTCAATAACATCTCCCGGTTTCATTCGTATGGCTTTTTTGCCTTCTTCCTGATATAATCCAACCCCACCTACAGCAATTAGTATCTGTCCCCCGGAGTGCGTATGCCAATGGTTTCTACAACCGGGTTCAAATGTAACGTTGAATAAGGGAACATTTAATTCATTATGGTTGGTAAGAGGTTGCAGCCATGATTTTCCGGAAAAATATTGTTGATATTCTTTATTTTCATTTCCAATTGGAAATTCACTGATTTTAGGTATTTCTGAATTATTCATTTGTTAACTAGTTATTTTGTGTAAATATTAATTTATTAGCTTGTTCGCTGAAAATCAAACATACTTGTACTCGATTTAGCGTGTAGAAATTAGTAGGTTTTAATTTGGATAATGAACTACTAAAATTCTTTTATATAGAACTAATTATCCGACAAATGATTAACTAAAAAATAATTTTTATTTAAATTTTATAAAATTTGCAATAAACTAAATTCTTTTGTCGGATAAATAGTTTAAAAATTAAATTTTTATATTTTCTCTGTAATTTTTTATTACAATAAATTAGAGAGATTGCTTAGTAGGACGAACAATAACTTCACTTACAGATACATGTTGTGGAGTATTTATCGCATAAACTACTGCTTCTGCTATATCTTCCGGATTCAAACCATAACCCTCTGTATCCTGCATTTTACGTTGATCTTCTAATAATTTTTCATCTTTCATTGTTTTGTACAGATCTGTACGAACAGCACCCGGAGAAACCATGGAAGATTTTATGTTATTTTCTCTCTGCTCTTGACGTAGCCCTTCCATTACAGCACGGATGGCTGATTTAGTAGCACAATATACTACAGACCCCGGATATACATAATGTCCTGCAACGGAATCGGTAGTGATGATATGACCGGATTTTTGTTTTACAAAATGAGGAAGAACCGCGGCTATTCCATGTAAAACGCCCAATACATTTACATGAAGCATATCATGCCAATCTTGAAGTTTACAATCTATAAGATAGGATGAAGGCATGGTTCCGGCATTATTGTAGATAACATCTATTTTTCCAAACTTGCTTATAGCTAAATCTACTACCGCTTTCACTTCTTCGAATTTGGCAACATCGGCTACTTTATACTCAATTTGAGCATTTGGAAGAGAATCTTTAATTGCTTTTAATTTTTCTTCTCTTCTGGCAGAAATAACCAATTTAGCTCCCCTTTCGGCAATTTTCCTTACGGTAGCTTCACCGATTCCACTGGAAGCCCCCATCACAACTATTACTTTTTCTTTCATAACTTTTTAAATTAAGATTTTTTAAGTTTATAGTCATTTATAAACAAAGTTAATGCCAGTTCAATATTGGGCTTTTGTCGGAAAGATCAATTTTTTTTGTTCTGAAGAACGGTCACAGTTCTTCCGAAGGAGAAAATCCGTATAACTTTTTAAAAGCTGTATAAAAATGAGATATGTTTTTAAAACCTACTTCCCAACAAACATCTTTTACTTTCCACTTTTTTCTGTCTTTCAGCATTTCAAAGGCAACTTCGAGTCGTTTACGTATTAACCATTTTTGGGGAGGTATATCGCTAATTTTTGCAAAGTCTCGTTTGAAAGTTGCTAAACTTCTTCCGGTATAAGCAGCTATTTCATTCATGGAAAGGTCATACATATAATTTTCATTGAGAAAATCAAGTATATCGATTTTCCAAGGTTCTGTAAAATCGAAAAGTATCGAATAAAAATTCTTATTGATGTTTAATAATGCTAGTACGGCTTCTTGTTCTTTCAATTTAATGATTTCATCAGAAGGTTGAAGCGTTGTGTCGAAATAGGGATTTAAGGATTGAAAAAGACTTATAATTTCAGGACGTAAAGGTAAAGTAAAAACATTTTCTTTGGGAAGACTAACCTCTTCGGGTTTCTCTTTACTTACCTTTTTATAATAAAAATCTCTTAAAAATGAACGTTTCAACGTCATGGTTATTCCTTTATATTGCTGATCGTCGGAATAAAATTTAGTCATTTTTATATTATGATTTCTCCGTACAAATGCACAAGTTCCTGCTTTTAATACTTTTTCTTTTTTTCCTTTTTCTTCAATGATTAATTTTCCTGAATATATATAGATCAAACAGTGGTCTTGAGCGGAATGTACACAACTGGTATTGTTATTGGCATAATAGGTCAGAAAAATTCCTGAATAATTTATAGTTTTCGAAGTGTCCATAATTGGATGTTCATTTAAGACTGACAAGATAAGAATTTTCTTATGTATTACTTATTAGTTACCGTAATTTAATTCTTACGATTATTGATCAATCTTTAGCCATAAGATTAATTTATCATTTCTTGTTACATAATTCTTCTATAAAATAGTGATGAACTTTAACAGAATCCGTTAATTCCGGATGAAAAGATGTAACTAGCATGTTTTTTTCTTGAGCTGCAACTATGTGACCGTTCACACGGGATAAAATTTTAACATTTTCTCCTACTTCTGTTATATAGGGAGCTCGTATAAATGTCATGGGAATAGTACCGATTCCTTCAAAATTTTCTTCAATTGAAAAGCTGCCCAACTGACGGCCATATGCATTTCTTTTTGCGGTAATATCCATAACTCCCAGATGTACCGTACCTTCTTCTACCCGTTTAGCCATTAAAATTAATCCGGCACACGTACCGAATACCGGTAATCCTGTTTGTATTTTGTTTCTGATTATATCGAGTAAGTTTAAATCTCTCAAAAGTTTACCTATGGCCGTACTCTCCCCTCCCGGAATGATTAATCCATCCATAGATTGATCCATGTCTTTTTTTTGTCTTATTTCAAAGGTTTCTACCTTCAATTCTTGTAGTTTTCGAATATGCTCTATAAATGCTCCTTGTACTGCTAATACCCCTATTTTCATACTATTATATTTAGAATTAAAAAAGTCATTTGGAAAGTTTACACTTTCCAAATGACCTTATATTCGATTGTTTTTTATAAAAAAATTATTTTCCTCTTTCTGCCATTAGTAATTCAATTTCTGCTTCATTTATTCCAACCATCGCTTCTCCTAAGTCTTCAGATACTTCCAATAAAATAGTAGGATCGTTAAAATTAGTAACTGCTTTAACAATGGCCTGAGCTCTCTTTATCGGATCACCGGATTTGAAAATACCTGAACCTACAAAAACTCCTTCTGCTCCCAATTGCATCATTAATGCCGCATCGGCAGGAGTTGCCACACCTCCGGCCGCAAAATTCACTACCGGTAATTTTCCGTTTTCGTGTACGTATTTTACTAATTCATAAGGCACTCGAAGATCCTTTGCCTCATTGAAAAGTTCATCTTCCTGCATACCTTGTATCTTACGTATGGCTTCATTCATTGCGCGTAAATGTCTTACGGCTTGAACTACATCACCGGTTCCCGGTTCGCCTTTGGAGCGAATCATGGATGCCCCTTCTTGGATTCTTCGCAGGGCTTCACCTAAATTCTTAGCCCCGCATACAAAAGGAACTTTAAATTTGGTTTTATTTACATGATAGGTATCATCGGCGGGTGTTAAAACTTCGCTTTCATCAATATAATCGATTTCTAAGGCTTCCAGTATTTGTGCTTCCACAAAATGTCCGATTCTGATTTTAGCCATAACCGGTATACTTACTGCCGATTGTATTCCTTTAATCATTTTGGGATCACTCATCCGCGAAACACCTCCTACAGCGCGTATATCAGCTGGAATCCTCTCCAAGGCCATTACTGCAACAGCTCCTGCTGCTTCAGCTATTTCTGCTTGTTCCGGAGTAGAAACATCCATGATGACTCCTCCTTTCAGCATTTGCGCTAAATTTTTATTTAATTCGTATCTGTTGTTTTCCATACTCAAATTTTATCTTAATTATACGTACAAAAATAGCATAATATACGGTTACATTACCTAAGTTTCCTTTTTTATTTTCTACCCTTTTTTTTCAAGAAATTGATATATTATTTTCTTATTTTAAAAAATCTCAGATATTTTGCTAAAAAAAATGATACTTCCTCGTGAAAATAGTAAAATTTTAATAAAATGATTAACAATTATATGAGGCAGAAATCGTAATAAACAGTAATTTTGCTGTACATGTTACTAAAATATTAAAAAATGCATAATTCAGAAAATAAAGAGTTTATAGCTCAGAATTTTAATCAAAAAAATTGGAATGAAATAAAAACGCGAGACAGTTGGATGCTTTTCAAACTTATGGCTGAGTTTACCAATGGTTTTGAAACAATGACTAAAATAGGCCCTTGTGTATCCATATTCGGTTCTGCTCGAACTAATCCTGAAAATAAATATTACCAATTAACGGAAGAAATTTCTTATAAGCTTACTAAAATAGGTTTTGGTATTATTACGGGAGGAGGACCCGGAATTATGGAAGCGGGAAATAAAGGAGCACAGGCTGCGGGAGGAAAATCAATTGGTTTAAATATTGAATTACCTTTTGAAACAGGAAGTAATCCGTATGTTGATCATAAATTAAGTATGAATTTCAATTATTTTTTTGTCAGGAAAGTTATGTTTCTCAAATATTCGCAAGGTTTTATTGTTATGCCCGGCGGTTTGGGTACCATGGATGAGCTGTTTGAAGCGTTAACTTTAATTCAAACAAAAAAAACAAGTAAATTCCCGATTGTATTGGTAGGTACGGAATATTGGACCGGATTATTGGAATGGATGCGAAAGTCTATGCTTGAAGATAATTATATTAAGGAAATTGATTTTAGTTTGTTCCGACTTGTTGATACTGCTGATGAAGCTGTAGGACACATCCATGCTTTTTATAATAAATACAGTATTAAACAAAATTTTTAAAACTATTTGGCATTAAATTTGTTTGCAGTTGCAGAATGAGTGATAATATAATTCAACCTATAATGAAAAAGTTTATTCTTTTTTTTGTTTTATCTTTTATATGTTTAGGTTTCTATAATTTTTATTCTTCGGATTTTTTTACTTCGATAACTAAAGTGGAATATGTTTCCAGCAGCAAAACATTAAAAGTTTCTTCAAAAGTTAACCTTGAACATATTGAACAAACCATTGGTAAAAAAGTAAATTCCAACGATTTTGATATTGCACTTAATAAATATCTTCAAAATAACGTTAAAATAAGTATAGATGATACTCCTGTGAATTTTACTTTTTCTTCTAAAAATCCGGATGGAAATGTAGTTTGGATTTATTATGAGGTATCGGGTATCAATTCGGTTTCATCAATCACTATAAAGAATTCTTTGTTATTGGATAAATTCCCTGATCAGCAGAATTTTATAAATTTTATCGTCAATGGCCAAAAGAAATCTTTAGTGTGTAAAAAAGGCTCTGAAAGTGGAAAATTAACTTTTTAATCGACTAACGTAAGTTTTTAATTAATAATAATTATGAATTAAAATAAATTTCTTTTATGAAAAAATTAATGATTTTAGGAATTATGAGCATGTTTATTTTTTATTCTTGCTCTTCTTCAAATTCTGTTGCTCTCGACAGATCTTCTCAACGGGATGTAAGAGGTACATGGAATCTTGACCGCGTTTCATATTCTGAAAACATGGTAAAAGTTAAAGCTTTTGATGAATATGATGCTCAGTGTTTAAAAAACAGTGTATGGTATTTTATAGCTAATAATAACAGAGGTAATTTTACGTTGCAGGGAGGCAATACTTGCCCGGCTTTAACTCAAAACTTTACTTGGTATATCGACAAACAAAATATGCTTGTATTAAAATTGCTTAATGAAGGTGATAAAGCAAGAAAAGTAACTACAGGAACTACGTATTTATATGAAATTCTTTCTGAAAATGAATTTAAATTAAGTCAGGTTATCAGCGGTGTTACTATTACTTATCATTTCAGTAAATTATCATCCGGTAAATTAAAATAATAACTTGAAATACACTATATAATTATAATTATGAAATCAATATTTACAAGATTAACTTTAATCTTATTATCTGTTAGCATTCTAATGTCTTGTAACACCAACGACACCCAAAAAGGTGCCGGTTTAGGAGCTGTTGCAGGAGGTGTTTTAGGTGCTGTAATTGGAAATAATGTAGGAAATAAAAACAATGCTGCTTTAGGAGCCGTTATCGGTGCTGCCGTAGGTGGAACCACCGGAGGTTTAATTGGACACAAAATGGATCAACAAGCACGTCAAATACAAGAAAGTGTACCGGGTGCTTCCGTTGAACGTGTAGGGGAAGGAATTAAAGTTGTACTTAATGAAAATGCTATTCGTTTTGATTTTGATAAAGCTACTTTAACTCCTGCTGCTCAACAAAATTTAGATAAAATTGTTTCTGTTTTTAAACAATACCCGGATACTAATATTGGTATTTTCGGATATACTGACGCAAAAGGTGCAGATCAATATAATTTAAATTTATCTGAAAACAGAGCAAAAAGTGTTGCTAATTATTTATCCAGTAACGGTATCAGCTCCAGCCGATTTACCATTAAAGGTTTTGGTAAAGCGGATCCAATTGGAGATAACAGCACTGAAGCCGGTAGAGCTTTAAATAGAAGAGTTGAATTTTCTATTACTGCCAACGAAAAAATGATTCGTGATGCAAAAGCTGAATCCAACTAATTAATATATTTTATACTTTATATAATTTTGAATAGAAAGACAGACGAAAGTTTGTCTTTTTTATTTTAAATATCCAGTAATTTTTCATCCATAAAATATTGGATGATCGCTTTTTTCATAAGCAAAGTTTGCTCATTAGGCTTTAAATCGGGCAGCTTTTCAATTAATTTATAATGCGGCCAGTTATCTTGATCATATCCATCGAGTTTATAATATCCGAAAGGTTCCAATAACCTGCATACGGCTATATGTATCAGGTTCATTTTTTCGTCTTTTTTATACTTTTTATATCCTAATCCTAATTCTTGCAAACCAATTAAAAATATCATCGTATTTAAATCGGGAATATCCTCATGTGCAAACTTCTCTTTGAAAAATACTTCAATTTTACTCCAAAGTTGGGCCTCGTTCATTTTCAAGTCAAATTTTTATTCACGTAAATTTATAATAAAATTTAATATTTGAGTTTAATACTTTTTTACATTTGTTGTAACTATGCTATGGATGGGGATATTAAAAATAAAGTTTAGCAATTTATTGTAAAAAAAGGGAAAATTTATTTTATTACTTAGAAGAAAAGTACTCACGACCGGATTCGAACCGGCACATCCTATGGACACCACCCCCTCAAGATGGCGTGTCTACCAATTCCACCACGTGAGTTTAAAAGTTGTTTATTTTTAGCATTGCAAATATACTAATATTAGTATTTCACCTCTAAAGTAATTTTAAATTTTTCCATACTTAGATAAGTAATTTTTTTTAGTCTAATCTTTCGACAGATACTTACCTTCCCACTAGATAATACCTTTTACGATATTCATTGGGTGTGCAATTTTTAATTTTCTTAAAAATTCTATTGTAATAAGGCACATCCTTGAAACCTGAATAATAACATACTTCTGCAATGGTCATATTGGTTTTTTGAATCATTTGACAGGAAGATTCTACTCTAAATTCATTTAAATAAGTCATCAAAGATTTACCCATCATCTTTTTAAAGAAAATACAAAATGACGATTTATTCATATTCACTAATTGGGACATTTCTTCTAAAGTGATGGTATTTTGATAATTGTTCATTATATAAAGTTGTATTTTTTGCAACCGAAGGATTCGTTTATCTTCCTCTATCCGATTACCTGCTAAAATCCTATGATCGGAATTGCCTAGTAATGTTAATATTTGAATGAAAGATGAAATTCTTTCAATCTCCGTTTGATCAATCATCTGTTTCAAAATGTTTTGAAGTTTCGCCAGATGAGCTCCTATAAATGATATTGCTTGTTTATAATTTTGTATTTTTTGGATGTATGGGTGCAATTCGCTAAAAGTTAATTTACAATTATCAAGAAATCGATCAGAAAATGTAAGGGTAATGTTCTCAATCTTACCTTCTGCATCATAATCGGATTCTTCAAAAAGCCAACAATGAGGGATATGAGGGGGGATAAGAACGATTTCGCTGCATTGAAAGGGTTCGAGCCGATCCCCCATTTTTCTGGTTCCACTGCCGGTTATTATGTAGGATAATTCCCAAGTTTTTTGTTCATGGAAAGTTACCTGTTCATTCCAATATATTTTTACATGATCAAATCGAAAAGATTGATTTTCAAATGTTGGCAAGTGAATGTATTTGATGTTTTTATACACTTACTAATATTATGCATTATTTGTATACAAATATAAGACAATAATAATAGAATATATTTCAATAGTTCAACTAATCATTAGTTTACTTTTGTTATTCAAATAAGAAATCAATATCTTCCAATGATGAAAAATATAACGGATTTAAAAGCTTCCAAGCCACATTATGTAATTCTTGACGGTTTACGAGGAGTTGCTGCTATTATGGTGGTTTTATTCCATGTTCTTGAAATTTATACGGGCGGTGATCATAGCTTACAAATTATAAATCATGGATACTTGGCTGTAGATTTTTTCTTTATGTTATCCGGATTTGTCTTGGGATATGCATACGATGATCGGTGGGGAAGCATGACTTTAAAAGATTTTTTTAAACGCCGTATCATTCGACTTCATCCTATGATTATTGCCGGGATGCTTTTAGGGGCTTTATTATATTATTTCCAGGATGCTCCTTCATTGGGATGGAAAGCTACTTCTGATGTTTCTCTTTTGAAATTAGTTCTATTGATGATTATCGGCATGTTTTTAATTCCTGTCGGAAAAGGCTTAGACATTCGCGGTTGGAATGAAATGTATCCTCTGAATGGCCCTGCCTGGTCTCTATTTCTTGAATATATAGCCAATATCATTTATGCCCTTATTTTACGAAGAATCAGCAAATTAATGCTTTCTATTTTGGTACTTGTTGCTGCCGGAGTTACGATTCAATATGCGTTTACAAATCCTATAGGTGACATCATCGGGGGATGGTCTATTGATGACCCTATTCAGTTAAGAATCGGTTTTACTCGTTTGGCTTTTCCTTTTTTAGCCGGATTATTGTTAGCCAGAATTGGAAAACTTCGTTTTATTAATCATGCATTTTTAATAACTTCTCTTTTGTTGATCATACTTTTATCCGTACCTCATTTAGGCGGTGAAAATAACCTATGGAATCGCTGGTATGAGTGTATATGTTTAATGATTTTCTTTCCTCTGATTATATGGCTGGGCGCAGGAGGAAAAATAAAGGATCCGAAAGCCATGACAGTATGTAAATTTTTGGGAGACATCTCCTACCCTATTTATATTACCCATTTTCCCTTTATTAATATTTATATGGCTTACATTGCCAATCATCAACTTTCATTGGAGCAATCATGGCAATATGGATTGCTGGTAGTTTTAATTTCCATCATTGTTGCTTATTTGTCCATGAAATTTTATGATATGCCGATTCGAGAATGGTTACGTAAACGATTTTTAAATTATAAAAAATAATCAATTAGTTTTTCGAAACAGAGATATTTTTTATGCAAAAGCATAAACAGTATCATAAAAATGTGTATAAAATAATGCGTTGTTTATATGACTTCGATTTTTTTATCTTTGTATAAAATTTTCTTTTGAAATCTTACACCTTTAATGAACTTTTACCTTTTGGTTTTGAAATAAAAAATTTGACTCAGATGAATCAAAGGGCATGTTCTATAACCAGTAAGCCACATAGAACAAATTTTTATCAAATTATACGGATTACAAGCGGTAAAACAATTCAAAAAGTAGATTTTAGTCCGATTGAACTCAGGGAAGGACAAATTTTATTTATCGGCAAAGATCAAGTTTTATCTTTTGATGTGGAATCTACCTATACGGGTGAAATTATTTTGTTTACCGATGATTTTTATATTCGTAATAAATACGAAAGGCGCTTGATTAAGCAATCAGAGCTTTTCAACCCTTTCACAAAAAATATTCCTATTGAAACGCATGAATATTTAGATTCCATTTGGGAATTGATGAAAAAAATCTATTCTCCTGAACAAGATCCTTATATTCCCGATATTTTACATCATTTACTGAGTAGTTTTCTTATTTATTCAAAAAAAATTACTAGTCATTCGTTAAATATTCTTTATTCTTCGTGTTATTCTGTTACTTTAGAGTTTTCACTCGCAGTAGAAAAAAATTACAAGATCCTGAGAAAAGTAAACGATTATGTCTCCAGTTTGGGTATATCGCCCAAAGTTTTATCAAAAGCTCTTAAAAACACTGTCGGTAAAAGTCCCAAAGAATATATTGATGAACGAATTTTATTAGAAGCAAAAAGACTTTTGGTTTACAGTGAACTCAATATAAAGGAAATTTCATTTGAACTGGGATTTGACGAACCCACCAATTTCAGCAAATTTTTTAGAAAGTGGGTAGGTATTAGCCCTATCGATTTTAAAAAGCAACACCTGTCCTAAATTTATCAGCTTTGGCATACTTTTTATCATTACACTCATAAAATCCACACTTACCTTTACACGAATAAAATTCTTACAACAGTTGAAAAACACTGAATACGCCTGTTTTTATAAACATAATAAATTAAAAATACCTATAAGTGAATTGATGAATAATAAATAATAAATTTTTAATAATATGAAAAAAATAAGTTATCTAGCAGCGGTAGTCGGAATAGCTTTGTTGGCAGTTTCTTGCAACCAAACTAAAAAAGAACCTGTTGAAGCTACGGATCAAACGATCACTGAAAAGGTAGAAGATCTTACCGCGGAAAACGAAGAACCCTCTAATAAAGAAAAAGTTAGGGAGTTACTTTCTTCATTTAGCACAGGAAATGAAGCACCGTTAAAATACATTAACCCAAATAAGTATATTCAACACAATTTGGGAGCAGCTGACGGCGTTGAAGGTTTTAAGACCCTTGTGAAAAGTTTATCAGCTTCTAAACCGAGTGTTAACATTGTACGTATGTTAAGTGACGGGGATTATGTTGTTGCCCAAACGGAGTATGGGTATAAAACTCCAACTGTTGGATTTGATATCTTCCGTTTTGAAAACGGATTAATTGTAGAACATTGGGATAATTTACAAGCTGAACAACCGAAGAATCCAAGTGGACATACGTTAACAGATGGGGATACTACTATCAAAAAAACCGATGAGACCGGATTGAAAGCAAACAAAGCAGTAGCCGAAGGTTTTGTTACGGATGTATTGATGGGTAAAAATCCTTCCAACTTGGAAAATTATTTTAACGGAAATAATTACATTCAACACCACCCACTCATTGGTGACGGGTTAGACGGATTAAAAGCCGGCTTAGAGAAATTGAATAAAATGGGACTTACTTTCAAATATACTCAAATTCATAAAATCTTAGGAGAGGGAAATTTTGTATTAGTAGTTTCTGAAGGCATAATGGCCAATAAACCCACTTCTTTCTATGATTTATTCAGAATTGAAAATGGTAAAATTGCTGAACATTGGGATATTGTGGAAACCATACCTGCGAATGCTGAGCATAAAAATAAAAACGGTAAATTCTAATTGATAATTATCGATAAGATTTGTTAAAAATATTAGATATATTAAAAAATACTTTTAAAAATCTTACTAATTTGTTAAATTTAATTTATATAAAAAAACCTGCTAAAAAGCAGGTTTTCACTTTTTTAAATTTTAAATTATTTTTTAATAATTTTCTTAGAAAGAATTCCCTGATCGGTTGTAAGGTTTACGATATAAATTCCCGCAGGTAAATCTTGTAAATCCAATTCGTTATTTATTACCCTTAGATATTTTTTAATTTCTTTTCCTGCATAATTGTAAACACTTGCCGATGTTACATTTGCTGTAGTATTTATTTTTAATATATCTATTACCGGATTAGGAAATAGTTGTATCGATTCTGTTTCATTTTTTTGAGGACCTACCCACACAAATCCTTCCGGTATATTTTCATTTATATTTTTTGAAGCAAATGATACGGTATTTTTTATCTTTACTTCATATTCTAAAACAAAATTTGGAATTAATTCATTTTTCATTTTACAAATCAAAGTTTTGCCTGCATTTTCCGGGCCGGCATAAAATTTACCTTTTAGCGCATACGTGCCGACTTCTTGTTGAGTTGTTTTATCATACCAGGTATAGGTGGTATATTTTCCATCAATACTAAATTCTGAAGATAAATCTATCAATTCAAAAATACCTTTAGCTCCTCCTTGAAGCGTTGCTTGCGGGCTTAATTTTAAGTTATTAATTGTAAGAAAATTACCTTTTAAAGTGGATAACTTTAAATTGTTATTAATTCCTTTTAAGCTACTTATCTTATGAACTTTTGGAACTAGCAATTGAGCTATCTTATTGTTATTAAAATAAAAGTATTTTAAATTAAAATTTTTAGAGACATCTAAATTTGTTAATTGATTAGATTCACAATATAAAGCATCTAAATTAACATTTTTTGTTACATCTAAAGATTTTAATTGATTTCTATCACAAATTAATTCTTTCAAATTAACATTTTTTGATACATCCAAGACTGTTAATTGATTTTCAAAACAACGTAAATTTTTTAAATTAACATTTTTTGATACATCCAAGGTTGTTAATTGATTTGAATAACAAAATAAATCATTTAAATTAACATTTTTTGATACATCCAAAGTAGTTAATTGATTATAAAAACAACCTAAATATGTTAAATTAACATTTTTAGACACATCTATAGTTGTTAATTGATTCATATAACAATTTAAATATGTTAAATTAATATTTTTAGATACATCCAAAGCTTTAAGCTTATTGTAATAACATTTTAATTGTTTCAAATTAACATTTTTAGATATATCCAAGAATGTTAACGGATTAAAACTACAATTTAAATTTATTAGATTAACATTTTTAGATACATCCAAAGTTTTTAATTGATTTCCATCACAATATAATTCTGTTAGATTAACATTTTTAGATACATCCAAGGATGTTAAGTAATCCCCATCACAATCTAAATATTCTAAATTCTTAAAATATCTTCCATCAAAAACTCCATTAAAGAATTTGGCGCCTATATTTAATTTAGTTAAAACTTTAAAATTATTACTAGTTTTCCATGTAAATACTCCGGATAATTTTGTAAAAATAACCTCCGGATTACCATTAATAGCCTTAGCCATTTCTTCCCAGGTTAATCCCGCCAGTTCATAATTCCATTTTTGTTTATTTTCCGAATATTGCATAAAAAAATTCAATATTCCATATACATCCATCGCGTCGTAATTGGTGGTTGTGGATATTACAAAATGTTCTCTCAAGTAATTTTCTTGTTTAGAAATATCAACTGTTGCCAACATTGGTGTGGTTATAAAACACCACAATAAAATAAAAAGTAGATTTTTTTTCATAACATTTTTTTATTTATTATTTATGTATGCTAATATAATATATTTATTTTTATTTTAACCTTGTTTGAAAATAAATATTTTAATTTTTATTCTATAATTTATTTTCAATAAAAAAAACCTGCTGTATAGCAGGTTTTCACTCTTTTAATTTTTAAATTATTTTTTTATGATTTTCTTAGAAAGTATTCCCTGATCGGTTGTAAGATTTACAATATAAATTCCCGCAGATAAATCTTGTAAATCCAATTCATTATTTATTATCCTTAGATATCTTTTAACTTCTTTTCCTGCATAATTGTAAACACTTGCTGATGTTACCTTTGCTGTAGTATTTATTTTTAATATATCTATTACCGGATTAGGAAATAATTGTATTGATTCTGTTTCATTTTTTTGAGTATCTACCCATACAAAACCTTCCGGTATGTTTTCTTTTATATTTCTTGATGCAAAAGATACGGTATTTTTTATCTTTACTTCATATTCTAAAACAAAGTTTGGAAATAATTCATTTTTCATCTTACAGATCAAAGTTTTGCCTGCATTTTCCGGACCGGCATAAAATTTACCTTTTAGTGCATAGGCGCCGACTTCTTGTTGAGTTGTTTTATCATACCAGGTATAAGTAGTATATTTTCCATCAATAGTATATTCTGATGATATATCCAACACTTCAAAAATACCTTTAGCCCCACCTTGAAGCGTTGCTTGCGGGCTTAATTTTAAAGATTTAATTGTAAGAAAATTCCCTTTTAAAGTGGATAGCTTTAGATTGTTATGATCACCAGTTAATTCACTTATTTTATGAACTTTCGGAATAAGCAATTGAGCTATCTTATTATCACTAAAATATAAATATATTAAATTCACATTTTTAGAGACATCTAAATTTGTTAATTGATTCGAATAACAATTTAATGTTGTTAAATTAGGATTTTTAGAGACATCTAAGGTTGTTAATTGATTCAAATTACAATTTAAAATTTTTAAATTAACATTTTTAGATACTTCCAAGGTGGTTAATTGATTGGAATAACAATATAATTCTGTCAAGTTAACATTTTTAGATACATCTAAAGCTTTTAGCTTATTGGAATAACAATCTAAAAAAGTTAGTTTACTATTTTTAGATACATCTAAGGTTGTTAATTGATTGAAATTACAATTTAAACTATACAAATTTACATTTTTAGAGATATCCAAGGTTGTTAATTGATTCGAAAAACACTTTAAAACAAATAAATTAACATTTTTAGATACATCCAAGGCGGTTAGTTGATTTGAATAAATATTTAAAAGCATTAAATTAACATTTTTAGATACATCCAAGGACTTTAGCTTATTGGAATAACTATATAATTCTTTCAAATTAACGTTTTTAGATATATCCAAGGTTGTTAACTGATTGGAAGAACAATTTAAATAAATTAAATTAAGATTTTTGGATAGATCTAAGATTTTTAATTGATTCGAATTACAATATAAACCCTTCAAATTAACATTTTTAGTTACATCTATAGTCGTTAATCGATTGCCAGTACAATATAATGTTTCTAAGTTCTTAAAATAATTGCCATTGAAAACTCCATTATAATTTTTGTAGTTTAAATTTAATTGAGTTAAAACTTTTAAACTATTGATATTTTTCCAACCAAATTTTCCGGATAATTTGGTAAAAATAACCTCCGGATTACCATTAATAGCCTTAGCCATTTCTTCCCAGGTTAACCCCGCCAGTTCATAATTCCATTTTTTTTCACTTTCCGAATATTGCATAAAAAAATTCAATATTCCATATACGTCCATTGCGTCATAATTGGTGGTAGTGGATGCAACAAAATGTTCTCTCAAGTAATTTTCTTGTTTAGAAATATTATCTGTTGCCAACAGTGGCGCAGTTATAATACAAGACAATAAAATAAAAAGTAGATTTTTTTTCATAACATTTTTAATTATTTTATATTAATTATGCTAATTTAGTATATTTATTTTTATTTTAACCTTATTTAAAAATAAATATTTATTTTATGAATTATTTTACCCTCTATTTTCAATTAAAAAAATTTATCACTTTACAATATCAGATCAACTATTTTTCACATAAAAAAACCTGCTAAATAGCAGGTTTTTTTTATTATTTATTGGATTATTTCACTTGTTCGACTTTTAATTAAAATATATAAATGTCGGAAAGAGTACCGGACCAAGTTTATTATTTCAATAATTTTAGAAAAGTATAATTCCTTTAATATAAAGCTTGTGCTGGATGAACTCTTACATAGTTTTAGTTAATAAATTCTAAAATTTTCATTATAAGGATTTGATTTAACAATTTTTACATCAAATGTCTGTTTAATCTAAAAAATTTTAATTTCAGTGAAAGTGATATAATTAAATCCATTCATCTCAGTTTCTTTATTATTCTTACCTTATTTAAACCAAAAAACCTGCACATCGGCAGGTTTAAATTTTAATTATCTATTATGTTTCTTATTAATCTTTAAAAATTATTTTAGAAATAATGCCCTGATCTGTTTTAAAGACCAACAAATAGGTTCCCGTTGGTATATCTTGCAAATTCACAGCATTATGGATAAAAGATGGAAATCTCTTAACTTCTTTACCAGAAAAGTTATAAACACTTAATGAATGTATTTTAATTGTAGAATTTATTTTTAATACATCTATAATCGGATTTGGATAAACTTGAATTAAATCAGCTAAAATAGCATCTGGTCCCGTTAATTTAAATTCCGAAGGAATCGTTGAGTCTGGCGCCCCCTCATAATTGATTGAATTGGATATTCTTACTTCATATTCTAACTCTAAAGAAGGAAATAACTCATTTTTCATTTTGC
Source organism: Apibacter sp. B3546 (assembly GCF_009827885.1). NCBI lineage: Bacteria > Pseudomonadati > Bacteroidota > Flavobacteriia > Flavobacteriales > Weeksellaceae > Apibacter > Apibacter sp. B3546. Next base: position 408,696 of record NZ_WINW01000002.1, read on the forward strand.
ATATCAACGTTTTACCTATATTAGAAGGTCCGGCAATAAATAATCCTCTTAGCCTATACATACTTACTTCTTGATTAGTAGCTTTATCATACCAGGTATAAGTGGTTATTGTATTATTAATATCATATTCTGAAGATAGATTTATTATTTCAACAAAACCTTTTGTACCTCCTTTTATAATTTCTTGAGGATTTAATTTAAAATTTTTTACTGTTCTGAAGTCTTTACCTTTTAATGTTGAAAATTTTAACTGATTATGGTGACACTCTAACAAATACATATTTTGGGTGGTACTTGTTGTTGATACATCTATAGATGTTAATTGATTATTAAATAAACTGACGGTTACTAAGTTGGGCGTATTCGAAATATTCAATGTGGCTATTTGGTTATTCGCAGAAAATAACCTACCTAACTTAGGTTTATTAGAAACATCTAAAGAAGTTAGTTTATTGTCATGGCAATATAATTGTAATAGTTTAGGATTATTTGACACATTTAATGAAGTTAAATTATTTTTATAACAATATAAATACTCCAAATTAGGATTATTAGAAAATTCTAAAGTGGATAATTTATTATATGCACAGCCCAAATTGTTTAAATTAGGATTATTAGATAAATCTAAAACTTTTAAATTATTATAATCACAACTTAATTTTTCTAATTTATTAAGATTTGACACATCCAATTTTGATAAGGAACATGACCAGCAATATAGTACAATTAAATTAACATTTTTAGAAACATCTAAAAATTTAAGATCATGGTTATTAAAACATTCTAATTTTTTTAAATTTATATTATTGGATACATCTAAACCTTGTAACCAATTACTTGAACAAACTAACTCAACTAAATTTAAATTTTTGGAAACATCAATTTTATGAAAGTTATTTGAGTCAAAACTTATGGATTCTAAATTTTTAAAAAATTTTCCATCAAATTTTTCGTGAAGTTTATTCTTAGTTCCTCTTAATTTACCATTGTAAACTATTTTTGTCAAAACCTGATAACCATCTTTTTCTTTCCATGTAAACATTCCGGGTATTTTGTTTAAAATAGCTTCCGGATTACAAGGAATTGCTTTAACTAAATCTTCCAAGGTTAACCCTACTGCCTCATAATTCCAAATATGTGAATCTTCTGAATATTGCATTAATAAATTCAATATTCCCAGTAAATCCATGGGATCATAATTTAAAGTAGAAGTTGAAACAAAGTTACCATGCACATTTTTTTCGTTTTCCGATACTGATCCCTGTACCCATAAAGGTGTAGATAGCATACACCATAATAAAACATAAAGTAGATTTTTTTTCATATTAGTATTATTTTTTAAATTTAGGCTAATTTAAGATAATTAATACATGTATAAAAATTTATAAGTATAAATCATTAAATTATTTTTTAATTTGAATAATACAATTACTTATTTCTTATAGGGTCCATTATATTAAATGAAATCTAATTACTATATCAATTTTAATTAAACTCAATACAGACACCAACATATTTTTAAAAATTTTTCTTTAAAAAAATAATGACAACAGTTAAATTTTTTAAGGATTTAAGTACTCTTAACAATACATTCCGTAATTAACCACCGTTAAAAAGAGGATTAGTCGTTAATCTTAAAATTTAATTTGAAAATTTCTGTTTAATAAGATAATAAGAAATTACTTTTGAAATAAATTAAAATTAAATAAAAATGAAACTTGCTATTGATGTTTATTACTATCCTAACCGTGCAAAAGTTGTGGGTATACTATTTAAAAACTGGGATCAACCCATTCCTAATGACTTAATTACTACTTATATTTATGAAATATCTGAATATGAATCGGGATTGTTTTATAAAAGAGAGCTTCCTTGTATTTTAGAGTTATTGAAACAAATAAATTTAAAAGATATGAGTCTGATTATAGTTGACGGCTTCGTATATTTAGATGACACCCATCGGCCGGGCTTGGGTAAATACTTATTTGATGCATTGGAAAAGAAAATTCCAATTATAGGGGTAGCTAAAAATCCTTTTTCTACCGGCAAGTCTATTGTTCAGGAAATAACAAGAGGCGAAAGTAAAAAGCCCTTATATATTAGTTCTGTCGGAATTTCACTTAATGGAGCTTCTCAATGTATTCAAAATATGCATGGTAATTATAGAATTCCCACCCTCCTTAAATTATTAGATCAAGAAACCAGAAGATAATTCAAACAATAAATTTTTACAATATAAAGTTAAATTTTTAGATAATAGTAAGACAAAAATTTTTGCACAAAAACTTCCAACAATATTTTTAATAACTTATTAGCCGTTAATTTAAAAAAATATTGAAATAGTATAAATGAATAAAATAAATACTAGAACTGAAGTCGAACTTTTTTTTTCTGTTGTTGTTTCTAGTTTGTTTACGTACGTGAAATAAAAAGAGCTACAAAAAATTTGTAACTCATTGATTTTTAAGTGACCCCGGAGAGGCTCGAACTCTCGACCCATTGATTAAGAGTCAATTGCTCTACCAACTGAGCTACGGAGTCATAAACAAGAAAAGCTTGAGAATCTCAAGCGCGAATTTTCAAAATGTGACCTGGCTGGGGCTCGAACCCAGGACCCCAACATTAAAAGTGTTGTGCTCTACCAACTGAGCTACCAGGTCTTTATTTAGTGTTTGCTAAGCATTTTCGTTTAGCGAGTGCAAATATAATGACTTTTTTTGGGTATGCAAATATATTTGGTAAAAAAATATGATATTTGTAAAAAATCTGATCGTATGGTTATTTCTTTATTGGGTTATATGGGAAGTGGGAAATCTACTGTTGGCAAATATCTTGCGAAATCTCTCAACATAACTTTTATTGATTTAGATGAGTATATTTCAACTCAAGAAAATAAGTCTATTCAAGAAATTTTTTCAATCCATGGAGAAATTTATTTTCGTAAAAAAGAAAATTTTTATCTGAATGAATTATTGAACGGTGACAATATAGTGTTGAGTTTAGGAGGAGGTACTCCTATTTATCATCGTAACATGGATAAAATTAAAGAAAAAAGCTTCTCGTTCTATTTAAAAATGAATGCTTCGGAATTAGCAAAAAGGTTAAGTAATGAAAAAGAACACCGCCCTCTTATTGCGCATTTAGAAGAAAAATCTTTACCGGAATTTATTGCCAAGCATTTATTTGAACGTTCAACATTTTATGAGTCGGCTGCTTATAAGATAGCGGTTAACCAAAAAACTCCGGAAGAAATAAGCAATGAAATTATAGCCGTTCTAAAAAATACTAATTAAACATTTAGTGTATTTATTCATCTTCCCATTCCAGAGTATAATCGTCTAATTCTCTCCTATCCTTTTTGGTGGGCCTGCCTAATCCTTTTTGCCTGTAATAGTTTTGCGTTTGTGTTCTTGATTTCATCATTTCAATCTGCTCAGGATCTGTCAGGTCTTTTATATATAAAGGAACCAATTTTGCCCCTACCCGATTGGGAGGAATTTGTATAACTTGGATCGTATAGTCAATCTGATTTTTTCTAATTTTATACGTTTCACCAACTAATATTTCTTTTGAAGGCTTCAAGGGAGCATCATCTAAAAATACACGGTTTTTCTTGCATTCTTCGGTAGCAATTGCCCGCGTTTTATAAAAACGCACACACCATAAAAATTTATCTATTCTCATTGATTGAAAAAATTGGTCTTTAAAATTAAATTTAATCGTAAATTAGCAACTAAATTAACATATTTTATTTACATGATTAAAAAATCCCTTTTAGCCGCCTGTATATTTTCACTTTTATTTTTTGTTTCGTGTGGTAGCGATGATAATAACGCCTCAACCTTATCCGTTGATGAGCAAAATACAGCAGATGATATGGCTATTGTTAATTTTTTAAATAACTATTATTTCGATGATCTTGGGAAAGTAACCAAATTTTCTGATACGGTTACTCCAACTGATAAAGAGCCTTTGAGCAAAAATGCAATAAAATCTCCTTTAGGGTACTGGGTAGTTAAAAATCCGAAGGCAGATCAGGGTATAAACACCTCCAATATAGCTGACGGTAAAAGCAATATACTTATTCATTATTCATTAAAATATTTTGTTGCAACTGAAGGAGGTAATGGATATTCAACCTTGAATACTTCATCAAGCACAATTGATAATTCAGGGGTTGCACAAGAAGACCCTTTCTTTTATAAAAAGCCCAAAAACGATACGATTCAAAGTGAAAACTATTATGTAATTAAAGGTATTGTTGACGGTTTAAAGAATTTCAAGCCAACTAATAAATCTAAAAATGACCTTTACCATGTATTACAAGGTTTAATTATCGTGCCTTCTCGATTGGCATACGGTAGAGAATCCAATTATATAAACAGTAAAGATGCTACATTCATTTTAAATTTTGAATTGTATAAAGTTTGCCCTCAAGATCAAACGTGTAATTAAATTTATATGTTGTTTGAATGTATTGTTCAGACAATCATATAACCACTGCTATCAACAATTAAGCTCTGTTGATTATTGATAGGGACAATTCTATGTTATCTCTAAACATCATATAGATTTGCTGAGCAGAATCAGTAAAATGTTCTTCTATATAATGCGGAAGGACATTGAAATCAATGACGTTTAATACGGTGCAAATCCAGATCATGAGTCTTATTACGATCATCCCTAACGTCGATATATGTTATATATTAATCAAAATTATAGGCAATAGTTATAAACAGAATATTCTTGTCGGAATTCTGATTTTACAAATAAAATCTGAAAGTTGCTCGATCGTCTCAGCAATATTAGAAGTCAAAAAATATTTTTATACCTAAGAATTTAGATAATCTAATTTAATAAATTTTAGGATTATAGTTTTCGGGAAATTTAGCCATTTCCGGTTTATAAAAGTCTTCTATTTGATCAAATATCTCTTCAATCGTTTGATCGCCAATATAAATTAATTTGGAAACACCGGTTACTTTATTTTTATAATCGGCATAGGCTAGAGCTATAGGAACATTCGCTTGCTTAGCTATATAGTAAAAACCTTTTTTCCATTGTAAGGCACGGGAGCGAGTGGCTTCCGGAGTATTTATTAAAGCCATCGAATCGGAATTTTTAATTAGTTCCGATGAATATTGAACCAAATTATTCCATTGACTTCGATCGACTCCTAAACATCCGAGTGCTTTGAAAAAGAATCCATACCATGGTTTGGTATAAGCATCTTTAATCATTACTTTATAAGGAATTTTTAAACACCAAAAACTGGCTAAACAATAATATAAATCCCAATTAGAGGTATGAGGTGCACAAATTAATACGCATTTTCTTAATTCATTAACAGGTACTTCATTTTTAAATCTCCATCCCATAACGAACAGCATTAACCTTCCTAGTAATTTTTTCATAATTTGATTACTTATTAAAAATAATTAAAAAGTTCAGTTAATTTACATTAACTGAACTTTTTCACATGTATATAATTTTCTAATTAACTTAACATTGACATTATGTAATCCATAATAACTAACACCATCTTAAAAAGAATTTGTACCATGATCTATTTATTTTTTTCTGAATTAATTAAAACACTAAACTAAAAAAGTTATATTCAGGTGCTCTACATACTGTTATAAAAACCTGAGCTTTAATTATCAGAATCTCTACTATATATGAACGCCCTAAATTTTTTGCTAAATTAAAAATTTTCTTTGAATTTAACTCAAATTAATTATAAATATCTTAATGGAATTTTATTTATATTTTTAATTACTCCTATACATTTTTCGTTGCGGATACCTATAAGTTGACGTAAGACTCACTTTCTAAAATTTTTTATCTTAAAAAAAGCTGATATACACGGTTTAATTAAAAATATTTTACTTTTGTATTTATATATCTTACTTATGACTCCCTTGGTATCGGTTATTATGGCTGCATACAATGCAGAAAAACATATATCTGCATCAATTGAATCGGTAATCAATCAAACGTATGCTAATTTTGAATTGCTGGTTATTAATGATGGCTCATCCGATAGAACTCAATCAATTGTAGAACAATTTTGTAAAAGAGATTCCCGAATCAAGCTTATTAACAATGATAAAAACTTATTTGTTATAAAATCTCGTAATATCGGAATTGAAAATGCTAAAGGTAAATATTTGGCCATATTAGATGCTGATGATCTTGCATTACCCAATCGATTGGAAAAACAAGTTGAATTTCTGGAGAATAATCCTGATGTATTTTTAATTGGTAGCAGTGCCCATATAATTGATGAAAACAATACTATTAGTAATGACTTTATAGCTTTAACCGATTATCATGAATTAAAAAGAAATATTCTCAAAAACAATTTATTCTATCATTCTTCTATACTATTTAGAAACGAAAAAGTTTTTTATCGAGAAAAAATGATTTATTCGGAAGACTATGATCTCATCTTACGGTTATTTTCAGAAGGTAAAAAAATTGTAAATCTACCTGATATTTTAATATCATACAGACAAACCAACCATTCACTTTCAAAAACCAAAAACAGACTAGTGCAATGGTTGTTTATCAATAAAGCCCGTGAATTTTATAAAGAAAGGCTCAGTATTGGTAAAGACAGTTATGATGCGTTTAATCCACAATCATTTATTAATATAGAAGATATTCATTGCCCAATTAATAAAAAAGATTTGTTATATGCCATGAAAATTTGTTTTTACAGAAAAGATGCAAACCAATTAAAATTTTTAGTAAAAAAATATCGTAAGTATTATCCTATATCTTTAGATTATTTACTTTATTCTTTATCTTCCCTAAATAAAAATACTTTTAATCTCATTTGTAAAATTTATTCCAAACTTTAAACTATGGATATTTTAATTAAATCTTTTAACCGCCCCTTTTATTTGGACAGATGCTTAGCCAGTATCCAAAAATATGTAGTGGGTACTTATTCAGTTAAAGTATTAGATGATGGAACTCCTGAAAAATATTTAAATAAAATTAAATTAAAGTATCCATCCATTAAAATTATAAAATCTGAAAATTATACAGAAAAGGAAGAAGCAATTAAAGAAAATTTAAAGTCAGGAAAAGATATAAATGGTTTTAAAATTCCTACTCAACTGTGGATCAATTCAGTAAAAGAAGCTTCAGATTATTTCATTATAACGGAAGATGATGTTTGGTTTACGAGAAAAATTAATGTGAATGAAATCAATGAAGTAATGGAAAAAGAAAATATATCCTTACTCAAATTAGGTTGGTCGGGAAATAAAAATTTTGTTGATCAGTTTAAACATGATAAAATCAATTCCGATATAATTTCCATTTATCCGGATCTTTTTACTGCTCCTCCTTTCATTCTGAAATGTTTTTTTTATAATAAATATAAGTTTTTTAGTATTTTATATAAATTGGGTTTGGTATCTAACACTACTAAAACTAAATATTGGATATTAATTTCAATACTTATGGGTGTTCATAAAAAAGAATTTTGGCTTAAAACTTGGGAAAATATTAATGGAAAAGTTGATGAAAAAAAACAATTATACAATGCTACCCTGTATTTTAGAAAGCATAAACACAAAAACATGATCGCTCAATTAAATCATGAAGTTATGAAAACTACGTTTAATTCTTCTGCTACCAATTCCTATCATAATTATGGATTTGATTTTGATGTTAATCAACTTAATTATTTAATTAATGAAAAATGGTATAATGATGCATTTGATCCCATGCAAAATTTTCCTAAGGATTTCTCAGAAGATTACATCCTATCATTTTTGAAAATTGAAAATAACCAAAAAATAAAACCGGAAGAATGGAAAAAATGGTCAGAAAAATTTAAAAATCAATATAGGATTCAGGGGTGTGTTGTTGATGATTAAAAATATCATTTATTAAATTAATCAAATCAAAGAGCAAAAAAAATAAGCAGTGATTTACTGCTTACTTTTTTTAATATCATAAATTAATCTAAGAAGTCATTACTCCTCTTCATCATCTTCGTATTTTTCGATTTCAGCATCGCAAAAATCGAATGCTTGTTGAATCAATGAATTTACTTCATTAGCAACCTCTTCCTCTTCTCCTTCCAAATCATCAAACCATTCAACCTCCTCTTCTTCTACATTTAATATAAATCTAGGATACTCTGTATGCACAACAAATAAATCTTCAGGAAAATCTGAATTGTCTGCCATTAAAAACTTAGGTAATTTCATATTGTCTTTATTTAAATTTTTATTCGTCTAATAATTCTTTTAACTTAATTAATTCTGCCTTCACTAACTCTAAACGAGCAATGATTTCAACTTTTTTGGATAAATTTTTTTGTGATTGTAAAACAACTTTTGCTCCTTCTAAGGTATATCCTTTTTCTTTTACTAAATGAAAAATTATTTTAAAATTTTCAATATCTTTTGGGGTAAAAAAACGGTCACCTTTTTTATTCTTTTTGGGTGAAATACTATCAAATTCTTTTTCCCAAAACCTTATAAGTGAAGTATTAACATTAAAAGCCTGTGCTACTTCGCCTATAGAATAATATAATTTTTCAGGAAGTTGTACGTTCATTATTCAAATCTAATGATTTTTTAATTCAACTTACTATTGTTCGTTTAAAAAATTAATCTTTTTTTAGAATTATTAGTACTACCCAAATAATCTATAAGGATGCCCTAAAAATATTTATTTATATTTGCCTAAATTTGGTGATTGTTATTTACCGATAAATACGCAATCTTAAAAGGGAATTCGGTGAAAATCCGAAACAGGCCCGCTGCTGTAATCTTCTAGTACGTTTTAAGAGATATACCACTGAGGAGTTGCTTTCTTGGGAAGGTTCTTAAAATGAAGTAAGTCAGAATACCTGCCAAATTTAACTATAGTTTTACAAGTTTACAAGCTTTCGTGGAACAAGGCTGAAACATTAAAAGCATTTCATATTCACTTTTCCTGTTTACTTTTCCGGAAACTAGTTTACTATATCTGTAATTTAAGATATTCGACTCCATGATGATGAACATCAATCATAAATATAGTGTATTTGCTTTTTTATTAAGCCTGATGAGTCCATTATCTTATTCCCAAGAAAAAAAAGACAGCATTACTGTAACAGAATTACAGGAAATACTGGCAACGGGAAAAAGAAATGATAAGGGAATAATTCCTTTCCAAGAATTGAAAGGAAAAGAATTAGAAAATCGAAACAGCTCTTCAGTAGCTGATGCCGTACGATTATTTTCAGGAATTCAACTTAAAGATTATGGAGGTGTAGGAGGAATGAAAACAGTTAACATTCGAGGAATGGGAAGCGAACACGTGGGGGTATTTTATGATGGAATAGCCATAGGAAATGCTCAAAATGGTATGGTTGACTTAGGAAAATTTTCCATGGATAATTTAGAATCAATATCAGTATACAACGGACAAAAAAGTCAAATTTTCCAACCCGCTAAAGATTTCGGCTCTGCGGGAAGTATCTATTTAACTACCAAACGTCCTGTTTTTACGGGTGAAAAAAAAACTAATATAGGTGCCACCTATCGTTCCGGATCGTTTCATTTAATTAACCCCTCCCTCCTATGGGAACAAAAATTATCCTCATTAATTTCATCTTCTCTTACTATGGAATATATTAATTCAGATGGAAAATATAAATTTCAACAAAAGAAAGGTAATTGGGATACGATCGCTGTAAGACAAAATGGTAACATAAGTGCTTTTCGAACAGAAGGAAATTTATTTGGTACCCTACCTAATGGTAAATGGAATCTGAAAGGATATTATTATGATTCAAGCAGAGGAATACCCGGTGCTGTTTTAAAGAATTCGTATAAAAGGTATCAGTTTGCTCAACAATGGGATCGTAATTTCTTTTTGCAGGGTTCTTTTGAAAAAATAATCAGCACAAAATACAGTATAGCATTAAACGCTAAATATGCTCATGATTTTACCCATTATAAAAATTTAGAGGTTTTTAATGACCCTATTTGGGGAAATAAATATTCCAATCGTATTAACAATACTTATAAGCAAGATGAACTATATATTTCATCTTCACAACTGTTTACTTTATTTTCTTTTTGGGATATTTCTGTATCTGCAGATTACCAACATAACGGAATGAATGCCGATTTAAAAAATTTCGCTTCTCCTTCGAGAAATACAGAAATGATCGCTTTAGCTACTGCTTTTCATTGGGATAAAATTAAAATTCAAACAAGTGTTTTAGGTACATTTGTACAAGATAAAACGAAACACATGAACGGTATGGGTACAGCTTCAGACAGAAATGAATTTACTCCTGCTGTTTTCTTAAATTACCAACCTTCACATTCTAAAGATATTAGCATTCATGGTTTTTACAAGAGAATTTTTAGAATGCCAACATTTAATGATTTATACTATACGGATTTTGGAAATTCAAATTTAAAACCGGAATATACTAATCAGTTTGATGCAGGTATTCGTATCAATAAAAACTTTACTTCCGGTAGTTTTACTCATTTTGATTTTACTATTGATGCCTATTATAATACGGTCAAAGATAAAATCATAGCTTATCCTAAAGGACAACAATTTCGTTGGACCATGTTAAATTTTGGTAAAGCACGTATAAAAGGGTTAGACTTATCTTCTAAGACTTCAATAGTAATAAAAAACGTTTTAGTTTCAACCCTGATAACCTATACGTATGAAGATGCACAAAATTTATCTTCTCCTATTTTAAATTATAAAAATCAACTTCCTTATATACCTTGGCACAGTGGGACACTTACTCTAGAAGCTGCTTACAGAGATTGGAATCTAAATTATAGCTTTATGTATACGGGAGAACGGTACAATTCTCCTTCAAATAATCCTGAAAATCATGTAAAAGCTTGGTATACTCATGATATACAACTTTCAAGAGAATTATTTTTAACTCATATCAAATGCAAAGCATCTTTACAAATCAATAATATTTTTAATAAATATTACGACATAGTAGCCAATTATCCCATGCCGGGTAGAAACTATACGATCATCATTAAATTAAACATATGAAAAAACTAGAAACTATGGTAGCAAGGAAATTTTTAGTACCAATTTTAGTAATTATTACAGGATTCATTGTTTCTTGTAGTAATGACGATTCATGGTCTGAAGATGATTCAAACATTATATCCCAACCGGATGCCAAAAAAGGGTTATATATTTTGAATGAAGGTAATTATCAACAAAACAACTCTTCTCTATCCTATTTTGATTATGACACAGCTGGTTTTTTTAATAACTATTTTACTAAAATCAACCCTGATCAAGGTGGATTGGGCGATACCGGTAATGATTTAAAAATTTATAAAGATAAAATGTATGCCATAATCAACGGTTCTAATTATGTTGAAATTATGGACGCTAAAACAGCCAAGCATATAGGAAAAATAACTATTCCAAATTGCAGATACATTACATTTAACGGCGACTATGCGTATGTGTCTTCATATGCCGGTTCTACTCCCAACGGACAAGGATATGTTGCCAAAGTTGATCTTACTAACGGCACCATTGTAAATGAAGTTACTGTCGGACGCAATCCGGAAGAAATGACTATTGTAAATAATAAGCTTTATGTTGCTAATTCAGGAGGATATTATTCTCCGGATTATGACACAACGGTTTCTGTAATTGACATGAACAGTTTTACAAAAATTAACGATATCGAAGTCGGTAAGAACTTACATAGAATACGAAAAGATAAGAATAATCATATTTGGGTTACTTCTAGAGGCGATTATGCTAATTTAAAACCTTTCGTTGCTGTTATTGATCCATCGACTGATCAAGTCATTAATAAACTGAATTTAGCGGTTTCTGACTTCACTTTTTATAAAGATAAACTTTATTTTTATGGATCGGAATATTCTTCAGGAAAAACTATAAATAATTATGGTATTATAAATATAGATACGCAAAAAGTGATAAGTTCCGAATTAATCAAAGAGGGTTCAAAGTCTGAAATTATGTCTCCGTATGGGATAATTGCCGATCCTGAAAATGGCAGCTTTTATATTGGAGATGCTATGGATTTTGTTTCCAATGGAAAAATATATTGTTTCTCAAAAAATGGCGACTTACAATGGTGGAAATCAACCGGCGTATCTCCCGGACATTTTGCCTTAGTAAGTAAATAATTTTTTTAAACTACTATAGCTTTAAAAAAGTAAAAAGATTGTTGATACAATCTTTTTACTTTTTTGGTACTATATCTTAATATCTACCTATTATATAGCATAAAAATATTGCCGGAAAACTGATGAAAAATGGGTAAATAAATAATACTATTACTAAGTGTTAGGATAAAATCTACAAATTGGCAAGGCATCTGAAATTTAAAACAACTTATTATATTTCATAAATTTATCAAATATATCGGCATTATTATAATACGATACTATTTTCATTTTTTAATTTCACAGTTTAATCAAAAATTGTAACTTTGGCAGCAAAACTTTACAAAAAATACTAAAAATATAATGAGCATCATCATCATTATTTTCGCAGCAGCCATTCTGAGTTTATATTCAGGTGTTTTCGGGCAAGGAAAATACTCTCAACCATTTGCAATTTTAGGATTACTTATCGCTTTGATCGTCTCTTTTTACGGAGATAGTCCTTTTTTCACACGATATGTGTCCATGTTTGCTTTTGATCAAACAGCCAAAATATTTACTCAAATATCTATTTTGACCACTTTGCTAATCGTATTCTTAGGAAAATATGCGTTTCGTCTCATAGATCATCATCAGGCAGAGGTATATAGCTTAATGCTTTTTGCACTTTGTGGCGGAATAGTCCTTTTCTCTTACCAAAATTTAATTACTTTATTTTTAGGTATTGAAATTTTATCTATTCCTTTATATGTATTAGCAGGAAGCAATAAGAATGACTTACGTTCCAATGAAGCTTCCATCAAATATTTCCTATTAGGAGCATTTGCAACCGGATTTTTACTTTTCGGAATTGCATTAATATACGGTATAACCGGATCTTTTGATTTACAAACTATTCGTTTATACAGCATACAAGCGACTCACTACCCTACTATGTACATAACCGGTATAATTCTATTGTTAGTCGGGTTATTGTTTAAAATATCCATAGTTCCTTTTCATTTTTGGGCTCCGGACGTATACGAAGGCTCTCCTTCCCTAATCACAGCTTTTATGGCTTCTGTGGTAAAAATATCAGGTTTTGTTGCTTTATATAAATTGGTTGAAACAGCTTTTATCGGTCAACTAAACCAATGGCAATATATAATTTTCTATGCAGCAATTTTAACGTTATTATCTGCCAATATTGTAGGTGTATTGCAAAAAAATGCTAAAAGAATGTTGGCATATTCCAGTATTTCGCATGCCGGTTATTTATTGCTAATTTATTTTAATACAGATGCTAATTCTATCTATACATTAGCATTCTATTTATTAGCTTATTCACTTTCAACTATAGGTGCTTTTATCAGCCTTATTTACATCGAAAGAATTTCAAATGGTATTACCGATATAAACGCTTTCAACGGATTGGCCAAGAAACAACCCATCTTAGCTTTGGTAACTACAATCTCTCTATTATCAATGGCAGGTATTCCGTTAACTTCCGGATTCATTGCTAAATTTACGTTGTTTTCACAAGCATTATATACTCAACCGATATTAGTCATTATAGCTATTATAGGATCTGCAATCAGTATTGGATACTATCTTAAGCTTATCATTGCCATGTATTTTAAACCGGGTTATAAAGAATTAAATGAAGCCAAAAAAGCTCCAATTATTTACAATGTTATAGCTGTTATATTGGTAATTTTAATAATCCTTTTGGGAGTTTATCCTGAACCTGTTTTTTCTTGTTTAGCTTTGGCTAATTAAGAAATAAACAGTTTTTAATGTTGAGCATTATAAGATTAGTTCAACAATATTATTTAAAAAAGATACGCATAATTATATCATACAAATAATTAAAGTCGCAATATAATTGCGACTTTTTTATTTATTTAAATTTGCTAAAAACTAGTATTTTTATCTCTCCATTTGTAAATTACAAAGTGTTATTTGTTTCGGATGATTTGGTTTAAAATTAAATCGTTAAAGAGATCCATTCCACTTTTTTAATTGATAGCTATTAAATCGCCGGTTCCTGCTGACTCAAACAATGGAAACTACCTAATCCCCAAATGATATCAGTGGAATCTATTCCTATTACATTTCTATTCGGAAAACATTTTTTTATGATATCCAACGCTTGTTTATCATTTTCACCATTAAAAATTGGTACAATCACAGATTTATTTGCTATGTAAAAATTTGCATAAGAAGCAGGTAAACGACATCCATCGTAATATACCGGTTCGGGCATAGGTAATTCTATTACTTGTAAAGGAGAACCATCGGGAAGTTTCATAGCTTTTAATTGTTTTAGATTTTGTTGTAATATGTGATAGTTTTCATCATTTTTATTATTTTCTACCACAGCAAGTACGGTATTTTCATTTATAAAACGTACGGTATCATCTATATGACCATCTGTATCATCGCCAACAATTCCCTCATCGATCCAAAGGACTTGATGTACTCCATAATAATTTTTCAGATATTCTTCGATTTGACTTTGATTTAAATGAGGATTTCTGTTTTTATTAAGTAGACATGACTTAGATGTTAGTACCGTTCCTTCACCGTTAAACTCAACGGAACCACCTTCCATCACTATGCCCGGATTAAAAACAGGTAATCTTTCTTCTTTGGCTATATGAAGAGGTATTTCATTATCCAAATCATAAGGAGGATATTTATCACCCCAGGCATTATAATTCCAATTTACAATGGCTTTTTTATGTTCTAATGAATGGGGATTAATTACAAACGCGGGACCATGGTCGCGACACCAAGCATCATTAGTAGGATGAATATAAAAATTGATCATATCCAAATTAGCATTTGTTTTTTCTATATAACTCATGGCAAAGTCTTTCATCTCAACACTAACCACATTTATATTAACTTCTTCCCCTTTAGATACTTCTGCTATAAATTGCGCATATGGGGCATAGATTTTTTCTATTTTACCCGGCCACGATAATTCTTTATGCGGCCAAGATAACCAAGTAGATTTATGAGGATAAAATTCAGCCGGAAAAAAGAATCCCAATTCTTTAGGAGTTTTATTTAAAAATTCTTGCGGAGTATATTTCATATAATCTTTGCTTGACATATTCAATCTATGTTTTAAATTATTATTTATTTAATCCAAAATTACAGAAATAAAAAAAATTAATCTATTTTTGTAAAAATTTTTAATAATTTCTATTAAGTGATCACTTCCATAAATAAGCACAAAAAACAATTAGTTTTGTTTTTTCTAGCAGGAGCCTTAAGTGCCGTAATTGAAATTTTTTGTATGAAATTACTAAGCTTGCCTAATATGCTGCCTCATTTTTTTTCCTTCGAAAACAAGTCTAACGCTTACCCATTATCCAATCTTTTATCTACAGGAGCGGGTATTTTAAGCAATTATTTTTTTAGCATTCGCTATGTTTTTGAACGAGGTAAACATTCCAGAAGAAAGGAATTTGTACTATTTTTTAGCCTTTCTATAATTACTATGTTTATGAGCTGGGGAGCATTTGCGTTTTTTCATTTCTTCGTTAACAAACCCATCAATTTTTACTTTTATACTATAGGAGACATAGTATTTTGTAAAGCTGCCGCTATTTTCGCAGTGTCTATAATCAATTATGTCGCAAAAAAGAAAATAGTATTTTCTAATTAATAATAATTTATAATCTTATAATCTAAATATAGTATTATATTTACTGTATTTAGGATTTTCATGCCTTGAGGTAAGTTTTAAGCTTACAGATGGTATTCCCTTTATATAGTGAAAAAAAGATCGTAATTCGATCTCATATATTTATTTTCTATAAACTATATCTATTGATTAAATTGTATTTCTAAGAAAAACCTTATCTTGTTGTATATCTAGAATTATTTTTCCTCCCATCATTAAGGCGCGTGTATCGAAAATATGCCCTCCGGGAAAACCAAATGCCATGGGAATATTGTATTTTTGAAATCGTAAAGCAATAATTTTATAGGCTTCTTGATCAAACGGTTCATCATAGAATTTATTTTCATCTTTTGAATCCATTTTCGTAAAAGCTCCTACCAATAATCCTTTAATTTTATTAAGTACTCCCGCTCTTTTCAATCCGATCAGCATTCGATCAATATGATAATAATTTTCGTACCAATCCTCCATAAATATAATTTTATCTTCCCAATGATCTAAGGATCTACTTCCTAACAGACTGTATAAAATCGATAGGTTGCCTCCTGTCAAAATTCCTTCAACTTTTCCTGGTTTATTAAAAGAAGTGCTTTCTATTTCATATTCAAGTTTTCTATTCTCTAAGGCATCCACAAGGGTTGTATAGGTTTCATCTGACTGTCCTTGCGGTAATGATTTACAAACGGTTGCATGTAAAGTAGGAATTCCTCTTCTATTAAAATGTTGATGAAAAACCGTATTATCCGAATATCCGATTAACCATTTAGGATTTTCTTTAAATTTATTCAATTTTAAAAAATCCACTAATTGCACTCCTCCATAGCCGCCTCGGGCAAACCATATAGCCTTAGCATGGGGATGATCTAATGCCCATTGCAAATCTTCCAACCTTTCTTTTACTGTTCCCGAATAATTATATCCGAAATAATAATGATTGAATGTATTTTTACCTATTTCATACTTCCAGCCTTGTTTAGTAATTAAATCTATTGCCGGTTGAATGTCCTCTTTTTTAACTGCTCCTGCCGGTGCTACAATTAAAATAGTATCTCCTTTTTTAATAGGTTTCATAAAATTATGATATAGACTCATTACTATCCTGTTCTGTTGATTGATTTAATTTTCTTTTTCTTTTTCCATCCAACAGGTATCTACAAAATGCATGCATTTTTAATTTTTTATGCTACATTGTGTCTGAAACCAATTGAGTAAAAGGATATAATCTTTTTCCGATAAATTCGCCTCTTTGTGCATCCAAAGATAACTGTTGAGGGGCATGGTTTTATTTTCAATTACTCGGTATAGGGATGAATTAATATGTTCTTTTTGATAACGATTATATTTACCATATTCTGAAAAATTAACGTATTCTTTTCCTTGATTCACATGTTCTTTAATAAACCAAGATATAGGAGCGATGGAAGAATACCATGGATAATTTACTTCATTGGAATGACAATCGTAGCAGGCTTTTTTTAAAATTTTTTGTATTTCCGGAGATGCATGTGTTACCCGGTTATAGTCTATTTTTTTGTCAACCGATGGATTTTCTTTATCTATTTGAATTAATTGGAAAGATAAAAAAATGATAATTCCATAAAGCAATACTTTTTTCATCAGTAATCAATTACCGTTTATAGTTTAAATATGGATACTGAATTTATAAAATCCAAACTTCATTAATATCCCATAAAGGTCTGACATCGATAACATTGGGATATAAATAGGTGGGTTCTGCCGGTTTGAAATTTTCCAGATCTGCCGAATCCCAAATTCCGTTATTATTCTCATCCACCAATATACGAATCAAATATTTTCCCGGTTTCATGTTTTGAAATACAAAAGTATCTTGTGATCCATAAATATTTTCCAATACTTCGTATTTTTCATTTACCAGTTGAAAGAAAAATTTTGAATCAGGCTTATTTTGTAATCTGATACTTAAATTTCCAAATTCATTCTGCTTTTTGGTTTTAATAACATATGACAACGTATCTTTATTAGTTTGATTTAAAAAATCTTTAAATGATTGATCTTTGATGGTTACCTTGTATTCCGTATCATAAGCTACAGGAAATTTAATAGCAATATTTTTAGCATTTAAAGAATCTATTTCTGCATTAAAATTTATGGGTTCATTATTTTTACTTACTTCTATTCTGTTTTTGTCAATCCGATCAATATAATTGGATGCTTTTAACATAAAACAGGTAGTGGGTGAAACTTCTTTTTCGATGGGTGTAATTGACAACTCAGACTTTAAGGTATTATCATATAATAAATTAAGCGTATCTACTTTTTGAAGGTATTTTAAAAGTAATTTTATTCTAAATTTCTTTTCTGTTTTTTTGAATTCTGCATTGTTAAAATATACATATAAACTGTCTGCAAAGGGCTGATGTTCTATTTTATAAGAAGGAAAATCACGATCAACAGGAGTTATACTTAATTTATCGGGGTGTCCTTTAAATTTAACTTTTATTATGCCTTGACCCTCTTGTTCTGCTTTTAAAAATTTGTACGATTGCTTTACAGGAGACAATACTAATGAATAAGTTTCCGGATACAAAGGATTAATATCTTTTGCTGCAAATCCTACCATTTCTTTATCCGTGTCAGGAATTAAATTTGAATTTAGATCATTAAATGCCAATAATCTATACTTTCCTTCATGCAAATGTTTTAATTTGAAATTTCCTACAGAATCTACTCTTGAAATGTAATAGGGTTTATTTTTTAAATTTACGGAATCTTTACCTGATTTATCTTTTTCAATCTTATACAAGGATACGATCGTCGGGTTTGCCAGTTCTTTTTTTAAACTTTGCCTAACCGTACCATTAACTTGTAGACTATCAATTGTATTTCCCGTAGAAAATGTATAGGAAAAATTGTTTAATTTATTTCCTTCGTTATTATCTTGAATGCTCGATCCAAAATTGATAGTATAGGTAGTATTCGGAAGTAACGGTTCATAAAAACGAACGGTTACGTATTTCCTTGCTGTACCAACAGGAGAAATGGTTGGGGTAATTGCGGGAGGTGGTGAAATGATGACCTGCTGTGCTATGTCTCTCAAAATCACATATTCATCAAAATTTAATACAATTTCTTTAGTATTAGGATTAACATTTGTAGCTAATGTATCCGGTTTAGAGCCTAAAAATTTAGGAGGTGTAATATCTTTAGGACCTCCGCTTGGACTCCCAACTCGTGCACATGAAATTATAAGGCTGCTTACTACAAGAATTTTAATTATTTTATACATATACAAAGTTTAGTATAGTGTTTACAAATATACTTATTGTGTCCCATTGTCAAGTATTTAATTCTTAATTTATCTTCATCGATGTAAATTTTTGTTTTATACTTGAAAATACCTGATTTTATTGATTCAATAAATCAGGATAATCTGATGTATGACCGGTCAATAAAGTAAAGGGATGAACCGGATATGATTCAACTATAACCGATTGATTATATACAAAGTTTATGAGTTTAGTGAAGATAAAAATTTATATAACTATAAACTATTGCTTCTCTTAATTTTTATTTTACTGAACTAAAGGGTTTTCTTTTAAAAACAAGGAGGGATATTGTTTTTTGTAATAGCTGACAATCATTTGAGATACAAGATTATAAGCAATAATTCCTTCTTTTTGCGAATTTGATTTAAGGTATACATTATTCATATAAGAAAATACATCTGATCCTAAACCTGACATTCCCAGATAATATTTTTTTTCTTTTTCTCGATCCAATTTCATTCCTTCCGAATAATTTCTTAAAAGTAAATGCACAAATGCAGAATCATTTACATAGATTTCTCGCAATAGATAATTTAAAGCTTTATATTTAACACTATATTGGAAATCTTTATTGGGTGAAGATTCTCCCATATAAAAGGAATAAAAGTTTGCTTCATCTTCTCTCGCCACTCCTACCTGATGTCCCATTTCATGTGCTATGGTAAAGGGGATCGATGTATCGGGAATTCCTTTAGCAACTTGAGCTTCTCCTGTAAATGGATTATAATATCCCAGTATTCCCAATTTAATTAAAATGGGATTAAAGATTGATTTTTTAACGTTTTCTCTTTGCCTCGGAATACCATAAAAAGCACTTTGTTCTTGATTAATTATTTGAATCATCTTTTCACGGTTGACCGTAAATTCTCCTTTTTTATTGTTGGAAACTTCTTCCTTTAGTTTAACACATTCATTTAACAAATGTCCCGCAACAATTTTATAATCAATTAGAAATAATTTTTCTTGAGAATTTTCATATTGGGAGAAATTTCTATAATTGTATAAAAGCCCAAAAGACAACATAAACCATCCGTATAAAATGTTTAAAAGAAGTAAGATCTTTATAAAACATGTTGCTATTTTTTCTTTCTTCTTTTTTATAAAAAAAACGAATGCTTGTATCAAACATGCTAAGATGAATACGGCTAAAATTATATAAAATATATCTCCTATTGAAATTGAAATATTTCCGAATACTGAATTTAAAAAAAACTTTACTTTTATTATAAAACGATAATACCAACTATCCGTCGGATTTAAACTCAATTTTATAACTTGAAATATGAAAAATTGCAACAAAAGTGAAGATAATAAACCGCTTATACTTACTTTTATTTTCTTCTTATTTAACATATTTATTGAAATTTTATAGCTTTTATAGGAGATATTTTAGTTATTAAATAAGAAGGTAAAAGTAACACTATTCCGCTAATAACTAAAGAAACCAAAGATATAATAAAAATATAAAAGAAATTTATGTAAACCGGTACTGAACTTACATAGTAATTATCAGGATTCAATTTTATAACCTCAAAATACTTTTGAATATATAATAATGCAATAGCAATACAATTTCCTACCAACAATCCCGGAATCATTATGAAAAGAGTATAATTTATAAAAATTTTTCTAATTTGTTTATTTGATGCTCCCAACGTTTTTAACATTCCTATTGAATTGGTTCGCTCAATAATCAGAATAAGAAGCACCATAATAATATTTATGACAACTACAACCATCATAATCGACATGATTATGAAAATATTGGTATCAAAAATACGTATCCAATCATTGATTTGTGAAAATGTTGTTGTTGCCTTTTCTGCATAATTATTAAATCCGGCACATTCTTCAATTTTAGGGAAAACCGTGTCTAAATCTTCAATATCTTTTATAAAAATATCATATCCTCCTATATCATCTTCGTTCCAATGATTTAATTTTTGGATATGCTGTATATCTCCTATCAAAAAGACATCATCTATTTGTTTTATGTCTGTTCTGAAAATCCCTTTCAACGTAAATCGTCTGTAAATAGGTGTTTGATTTTCTCTTACAAAAAACATGACAAAGGTTGAATCAATATCCAGCTTCATTTCCTTGGCAATTTTTTCGGACAAAATCACCTCATTACTTATCGAATTTTTAGAATAGTTGGGAATTTCCCCTTTAATCATGAATTCTTTAAATCGTTTGCGGTCAAAATCTTCCGAAACTCCTTTTAAAATAACTCCGGCAAAACTTATATTTGTTCTAATTACGCCGCTTCGGGTAGCATATTCTTGAATATTGGAAACCTCAGGATTATTTTTTATTTTTTCAAGCAGTACATTTTTTCTATTTAGTTTAGAACTATTGAATGAATTGTTACTGTCGTAACTTCTAATGGTGATATGACCGTTGAAATCGGCCATTTTTTGTTTAATGGCTTTTTTAGATCCAAGCCCTATAGCCATAGTTAAAACAGATACTACGATACCTATTGCAATAGCCGTTTGACCGATACGAATGATGGTTTGCGAAAGATTATTTTTATTACTTTTTGATAAAGCTATTTTTTTGGATATAAACCAGGTAAAATTCAACTCGGAAATTTTTTTCAAATATAAATAATTGTTTACTATTTTAACCTTTTTTAGCCTATTTCGTTATATAATCGTGGCTTTTAAATTTATGTGTATATATATTTTCTATAAATTGAATCATTCCATATTATTTTTAGTTAGTATTTATTGTAATCATTAATGATTTAAAGGTTTAATTGTACCTTAACTAAAATACAGGTAATACATTTGATTTCTGAAACATTCCATTAGATAAAAACAATTTAACAGATTAATTCTTATGAATTTATACTATCCGACTTGAACGCCAAAAAGATGTCCAACTAAGGCTGCTAAACCCATTGAAAGAGTGCCCCAAAAAGCAATTTTGAACATTCCTTTTAGCATGCTATACCCTCCGGTCTTTGCAGATATGGCTCCAAGTATAATAAGAAAGATAATTGAAAATAAATATTGCATTAAAACCATATGAGTGAGAGGTGCAAAAATCGAAAGAAGTAAAGGTAAAATTCCACCCGATAAAAAAGAAAATAAGGATGCTAAAGCTGCTTGTAAAGGTCGAGCTTTAGATATTTCATTAATTCCCAGCTCATCCCTTGCATGGGCTGCTAACGCATTATGATTCGTAAGTTGTTCAGCTACTTTAATCGATAATTCCTTATCTAAACCCCGTTTTTGATATATTTTAGCTAGTTCTTCTAATTCAACTTCAGGTGTCGCATCTAATTCTCTTTGCTCTCTGATTAAATCCGATTTTTCAATGTCCTCCTGGGAACTTACCGAAACATATTCTCCTGAAGCCATAGACATGGCTCCGGCAATTATCCCCGATACGGCAGATAAAATAATAAATTCTCTATTGGTACTAGCTGCTGCAACTCCTATTACTAAACTGGTTGTAGAAAGTATGCCGTCATTTGCTCCTAAAACTGCTGCACGCAACCAACCGATCTTATGAACATAATGTTTTTCTGAGGTATAAGATTTTTTTTCCATCATAATGAATTAATCATCAATCATTATACCTTAATTGGATTTATTCGTGTGCGAATTCTTCTAAAAATTCGTAAATCGGATGCATAATTTTATATAGATTCGTAGTATATTCTATAAAGCTATTAGTAAATAATTTTTCTTGGGCGAAGGGTTTGGTTACATAAAATCGTTTTAATTTCAAATATTCAACTGCCGGGCTTTCTATATCAAATCCTACAGGTACTCTTTTTAAAACATCGGAATCTCTGGATAAATCGCCGATTTCTTTTTTGAATTTGCTTTCAGATAGAATCGATTTAAATTCTTCAAAATTTTCTTCAATACCTTTTCGAACGTTCTTTACTTGTTTCGAAGTCAAATCATAAAATCCGCAGCTTAGAAAATTATTATTCGGTTGTATGTGTATATAAAATCCTGATCCTTTTTTTTCATTGAATACCGCTCCAAAATGAGTTTTATAAGGAGTTTTGTCTTTTGAAAATCGTATATCTCTATAAATCCTGAATATACATTTTTTAGGATTTAAATATCTAGTTTGGATATCAAATTGAGAAA
Organism: Apibacter sp. B3546; assembly: GCF_009827885.1. NCBI lineage: Bacteria > Pseudomonadati > Bacteroidota > Flavobacteriia > Flavobacteriales > Weeksellaceae > Apibacter > Apibacter sp. B3546. The sequence continues at coordinate 431,959 of NZ_WINW01000002.1, forward strand.
TTGATTGAAGCAACTCAGTCACTAATTGCTCAAAATCTTTTCGTGAATTTTCATACCAATCTTTATTTTCAGCAAACCATTCTCTATTATTATTTTTAGTTAATTCTGATAGAAAATTTATAGATTCTTTATGCAACATGCCATTTTATTTACTATATACAAATATATCAATAAACATTATATTTAATTACAAAAATATGAACATTTAGTTATCTTGTCCACTTATTCATGAAATGTTAAAATAAAAAACGCCCTGAATTGAATTAATTCAGGACGTTTTTTTATATATACTATTTTATTCCCATTCAATAGTAGCCGGTGGTTTAGAAGAAATATCATAGGCCACGCGATTTATACCTTTAACTTCATTGATAATACGATTAGAAACCAATTCTAAAAATTCATAAGGGAATTTTGACCAAGTAGCCGTCATAAAGTCAACAGTATTGGCTGAGCGTATCACTGCTGTATATTCATAAGTCCTTTCATCCCCCATAACTCCAACCGATTTCACGGGCAAAAGAACTACAAATGCCTGACTTACTTTATCATATAAATCGTGTTTATTTAATTCCTCAATAAATATATCATCTGCTTCTTGTAAAATTTTTACTTTTTCTTCGTCAACTTCACCTATCACGCGTATTCCCAAACCGGGTCCGGGGAATGGATGACGGTATACCAATTCTTTTGGAATGCCTAATTCAATACCTACTTTTCTAACTTCATCTTTAAATAATTCTCGCAAAGGTTCTAATAATTGGAGATTAAGCTCATCAGGTAATCCGCCTACATTATGATGTGATTTAATTACTGCTGAAGGTCCTTTTATAGATTTGGATTCTATTACATCGGGATATATAGTTCCTTGAGCAAGGAAATCTATATTTTCCATTTTAAAAGCTTCTTCTTCAAAAACTCGTATAAATTCATTACCAATAATTTTTCTTTTTCTTTCCGGCTCATCTACACCTTTAAGTTTAAAGAAAAACCTTTCTTCTGCATTTACTCTTTTTATATTCATATGAAAATGCTCTCCGTACACTTTCATCACCTTGTCTCCTTCATTTTTACGCAATAAGCCCGTATCTACGAAAATACAGGTAAGTTGATTTCCTATGGCTTTATGTATTAAAACAGCTGCAACAGAAGAATCTACCCCTCCGGAAAGTCCGAGCATTACTTTTTTGCTGCCAACTTTCTCTCGGATCTTTCTGACTTCAGTTTCTATGAAATCAGAAATCTCCCAGTTTTTACTGCATTGACAAATATCAAAAACAAAATTTCTTAATATATGCTCTCCATAGTCACTGTGGGAAACCTCAGGATGAAATTGAACAGCATATATTTTTTTATTTTCATGAGCAATACATGCTATAGAATTAGTGGATGTTCCAATAAGTTCAAAACCCTCGGGTAATTTAGTAACTTCATCAAAATGACTCATCCATACTGTAGAGTTTTCAGGTAAATTAGTCAGTAACGGAGTATTCTTAACAATTTTAAAATCAGACTTCCCATACTCTCCTTTTATTCCTTCCGATACTTCGCCTCCTAAAATTTTAGCCGTAAGCTGCATACCGTAGCAAATTCCCAAAACGGGTATATTTTGCTCGTATAATTCCTTTTCAACCAGATGAGCATCCTTTGAATTAACGGACGAAGGTCCTCCGGAAAGTATAATTCCTTTAGGCTGGTGTGATAATATTTCTTCTAATGGAGTATAGTAGGGTAAAATTTCAGAGTATACACCAAATTCGCGGATTCGACGTCCAATCAATTGATTATATTGGGAACCGAAATCCAAAATGATAATTCCATTTTTCATTAAGTATCGTATAAATATATTTTTAATGCCACCGATGAACTTTATTAAAATAAAAACCTTATGATAGGTATGTGTGTACTTAAAATCAGTTTTTACTAAACTGAAATTAATGTATATATTTTTGAATCATTGGTTTAAATATTTCAAAATGAGTTCCGGCTGAATTTTAAATTAAACAGAGTTTTATTTTTAAAATTTTGCAAATTTAAAAAATTTATAATAGATCTCTACATTCAGCATTTACGGCTTTATAACATATTTACTCCATATAATAAATATATGTTAAATTATGGTAAAATACACTTAATTTATAGCACTATTGACTACAATTAATTAAAACCAAATAATTATTTAAAATAACATAAATAATTCAATATTTAGCCCTATTAAATATATTTATATGAATATATTTTAATTTATATTATACAATTTAAAATTAGTAAAAGAAAATAAAATTATAGATTTTATAAAATAAAAGTCTTTTTAGCTTGATTAGTATTAACAAAAATTTATAACATCTTGTTTAGTGATTGTATCTCCTCCCAAAATAATTAATCTCTCCACAACATTCCTTAATTCTCGGATATTTCCGGTCCATTCAAAAGTTTTTAATAATTCAATAGCTTCTTTATCAAACTTTTTAACTTTAGAACCCTGTTCTTCTGCAATAATTCCTGAAAAATGTTCAATTAACAGAGGGATGTCTTCAATTCTGTCTTTCAATGCCGGAACTTTTAGTTCAATAACAGACAATCTATGATATAAATCTTCTCTGAATCTTCCTTGTTTAATTTCTTCTTTTAAATTTTTGTTCGTTGCAGCAATTACACGAACATCTACAGAAATTTCATTATCACTACCGACTCTGCTAACTTTTCCCTCTTGTAAAGCTCTTAAAACTTTTGCCTGAGCTGATAAACTCATATCACCTATTTCATCCAAAAACAGGGTTCCTTTGTCAGCTAATTCAAATTTACCTTGCTTATCTTTTACTGCTCCCGTAAAAGATCCTTTCATATGACCGAAAAGCTCGCTTTCGATTAATTCAGAAGGGATAGCAGCGCAATTTACTTCGACGATAGTCATTGCGGCTCGATCACTTTTTTCATGTATGGAATGAGCTACCAATTCTTTACCTGTACCATTGGGACCGGTAATTAATACTTTGGCATCTTTTGCAGCTATTTTATCAATTATTTCTTTAATTTCGTTTAGCTTTTTAGAATTTCCGATCATTTCATACTTCTTGCTTACTTTCTTCTTTAGTATTTTATTCTGAGAAAATAACTTTTGGTTTTCAGTGATCAAATTTTTCTTATCCAATGCGTTTCTTACTGCACTTAATAACCTGCCTAAATCCGGGGGTTTAGGAATATAATCAAAAGCCCCTTTTTTAATACAATCAACTGCAATTTCAATAGTACCGTGGCCCGAAATCATAATAAAGGGCAATAAAGGTTTTTCTTTCATGACCTGACATAATAATTCCTCACCGTCCATCTTTGGCATTTTGATATCACAAATTACGAGGTCATATTCATTCTTGTCAATTAATTGCTTAGCTTCCAATCCATCTTTAGCCTCATCAATCTCAAATTTTTTATTTTCTTCAAGCAGTATGTTTTTTAAAACTCTTCGTATAGTTTCCTCATCCTCAACAATTAAAATTTTTGTCATAAATTAATTTATTTGTACATACAAAGATACTGCTTTTAGGTTAAAAATTGATTGCTATATAGTTACTCATTTAGATTTATCCTAAATAAAGTTAATGAATACTGCCAATTTCACATATCAATAATTGTATTAATTTTGCTATTTGTAAATAATGAAGATGAAAAGACAAGCGGAAGCTAATTTACCCACCGAATGGGGAGAATTCGAAATAATAGCATATTCGGAAAATGAAAACGATTGGATGCCTCATCTGGCAATGATCAGTAAAAATACGGATTTAAGAAAAACCGTAAATATTCGTATACATTCTGAATGCATTACAGGGGACTTATTTCATTCGAAACGATGTGATTGTGGAAAGCAATTAGATGCTGCCATGAAATATATCCATGAAAATGGAGGGGTTCTCCTTTATTTAAGACAAGAAGGTAGAAATATCGGAATTATCAACAAACTCAAAGCATACAATCTTCAAGACAAAGGACTCAATACTGCTGAAGCTAATATTGAATTAGGATTTCCAGCTGATGCAAGAGATTTTAAAATTGCCGTGGAAATTTTGGAGGACTTGGGTATCCAATCTGTAAATTTATTAACTAATAATCCGGAAAAGATATCGTTTATAAAAGATAGTTCGATTAAATTAAACCATAGAATCCCTCTTGAAATTAATCCGGAAAAAGAAAATTTAGAATATTTAAAAACTAAAAAGGATTTCTTCGGTCATTTTCTGAATAATATTTCTTAAAAAAATATATTTACTTCATTAAAGGAAAATTATTTACAACGTGAGTATTTATATTATTTTTTATATTTTATACTAAATTTTAGGGAATATGGGTTTTCATTCAAATTAAAATCCAAAGATTTTAATTAAAAATGTAACTAATTAAATGATTTAATTCCATTAGACCCAATAAAAAGTTTAGAGTTCATCTATATCATTTATTAAATCTTTTAATAACAAATATATTTTTTTATAAATTTGATGAAATTATCACTATCTATTAAATAATGTCAACAAATTTAACCTCACATTGGGAAGATAAACTTCTTAATCGTTTTTTAAAATATGTTAGCTTTCATTCTACCAGCGAAGCAGGTATAGAAAAAATACCCAGTACTGAAAGACAATGGAATATAGCCAACTACATTTTCAATGAATTAAAATCCATAGGATTGGAAAATGTTTCCATTGATGAAAACGGTTATGTTATGGGTTTTATTCCTTCAAACAGTTCTCAAGAAATACCAACCGTGGGATTTATATCTCATTATGATACTTCACCTGATTTTTCAGGAGAAAACGTAAAACCTAAAATTTGGAAGAATTATGATGGTAATGATTTACTTTTAAATGAAGCCACCGGTTTTACATTAAAAGTTACTGAATTTCCTGAGCTTAAAGATCACATGGGAGAAACTTTGATTACTACCGATGGAACCACCTTACTAGGAGCTGACGATAAAGCCGGAATTGCAGAAATAGTAACCGCTGCGGAATATTTATTACAGCATCCCGAAATTAAACATGGAAGAATAGCCATTGGATTTACTCCCGATGAAGAAGTTGGAAAAGGTGCCGATTTGTTCGATGTAAAAAAATTTGGTGCTAAATGGGCGTATACTGTAGATGGCGGTGAAGTTGGCGAGCTGGAATTTGAAAATTTTAATGCCGGAGGAGCTGTCATATCAATTATCGGTAAAAGTGTTCATCCCGGATCTGCTAAAGGAAAAATGATTAACGCGGGCTTACTGGCTGTTGAATTTGCAAATGTCATGCCTTCAGATGAAACACCGGCAAATACCGATGGCTATGATGGATTTTATCATTTGACAAAAATTACCGGTAACGTTGAAAAAGCTCAATTGCAATATATTATTCGAGATCATGACTTTAAAAAATATGAATCAAGAAAAGCCTTTATGAAGGATGTGAGTACGAAACTTAATTCCAAATACGGCGAGGGAACTTTTAAAATTGAAATTGAAGATCAATATTTCAATATGAAGGAAAAAATTGAAGATAAAATGTACATAATTGACATTGCAAAAACCGCAATGGAAAAGGTTGGAGTTACCCCTAACATTAAAGCAATCAGAGGAGGCACGGATGGTTCTAAACTTTCCTATATGGGATTGCCTTGTCCAAATATATTTGCCGGAGGTCTTAATTTTCACGGACCTTATGAATTTGTACCTTTAGAATCTATGCTTAAAGCAACTCAAGTAATAATAGAGATTTCTCAAAATATAAAGTAAAAATTAAAATTCACTCCGTATGAAAAAAAAATATGCTGTTCTTTTTTACCTTTTTTCTCTACTTTTTATAAATGCTCAAACAGGTAACAAAATTATTGTTAAGCTGAAAGATAGTTCTCATGGAGAATTGAATCGCGCGAATAAAGTATCCGGCATAAATAGATTATTTTCGTCGAGTAAAGCAGAGAAAATCGTACTGAGCGAAAAAGACCATAATACCATTTACACCGTAGAATTCCCGGAACATTCTGATTTAAAAAAAATTATTGAAGAATATTATAAAACCGGAGAAATTGAATACGCCGAACCGGACTATATTTATACTACTCAAGTTCAATCTACAACTGTTCACCCAAATGATCCGTTTTATAAATATCAATGGGGATTGCATAATGACGGATCGATTTCAACCGCTATAAATAATTATCCTTCCAAAATAGGAGCGGATATAAATATGGAAAAAGCCTGGGAAATTGAAAAAGGGAGTGATTCTATAATTGTGGCAATAATTGATACTGGATTAAATGTAAATCATCCGGAACTTAAAAACCGATTCTGGTCTAATATAGGTAAAAATTTTATCGAGAATCAAAACCCCAACGACTTATCTTCCACCAATGACCATGCAACCAATATAGCAGGTATTATCGCAGCAAATGCTAATGATGGTATGGGGTTTGCCGGAATTGATTGGAATTGTAAGCTTATGATTCTAAAAACTTTGGATAACGACGGTTCCGGGTATACAACTGCTATTGCCAATGCAATACATTACGCTGTTGATAATGGCGCAAGAGTAATTAATTTGTCATTGGGAAGTAGAAATTACTCCCAATTAATGAGCACGGCAATTGAAAAAGCCATAAAAAATAATGTGGTCGTAGTAGCAGCTATGGGAAATGAAAATAGCATTCAGGAGAATTATCCCGCAGCCTATCCCGGTGTTATTGCGGTTGGAGCTATAAATGCTGAATCTAACCGTTCTAATCCTTTTTTTCGCACATCGAATACCGGAAGTAATTATGGAAATCATATTTCTGTTGTAGCTCCCGGAGATGTTATTTGCAGTATATATGATAATTCAATATTTAATCTAAATAATTGCTTAAGTGGCACTTCACAGGCTACTCCTCATGTTGTGGGATTAGCTTCTCTACTTTTGGCTCAAGATTCACGAAGAACTCCCGCCGATATTAAAGCTATTATTGAAAAAACAGCTGACGATCAAATGGGCAATCCTTTAGAGGATACCCCCGGTTGGGATAAGTATTACGGATATGGAAGAATTAATGCTTATCGTGCTCTTTCAGAAAAAATTATTGATAAAAATAATGATTTAAATAAAAAAAGCGTAAAAATATATCCCAATCCGGCTAAATATAAATTTACTTGTGATTTTCCTTCAAATACTACACAAATTACCATTTTTACTAATTTGGGACAGATTATTCAATCTAAAACTATTAACGGATTGACTAGTGATAGCTTTTATATCTCCCAACCGGGAATATATTTTATACATTTTCAATTAGATGACGGTAAAAAAATTTCCAAGAAAATAAGTATTATAAAATAAAATCCTAAGAGATAATGGATTTAAAAACAACTTTCGGAAGATCTCTGAAAGTTGTTTTTTTATTCTATCGGCAAGAAAAAACGAGCCGGATTTTTTATAAATAATTTTAATGCAGAATAAAGTATTTTTCCCATTTCTTTAGTCGGCACATTAACGGATTTCATAGCAACCCATAATGATAACGAAAAGCTTACCAGAAAATTAAATAATCCTATCCCGAATATTCCTACAAATCCTAAAATAAAGTCTCCACATGAAATATCAAAGTTAAAAAATGATAAGGCCATTGCATAATTACCTCCTGAAAATGTTATATGGCGAATATCGAATGGTACGCCTAAAAAGTTACCGATCAGAAATGCGCTCCCCAAACAAAAACCTAAAAAAACATTTCCCGAAATACCTCCTATTTTTTTATTATACCAATTGGCCCAGCTCCTTCTTCTTTTTTCTTTGACAAAACGTTTTAGTAAAGGATGATTATAAAGCCTTTCCGGTATATTGTGATAGCGGGTATAATTTTCTGTGATTCCTGATATTAAGCCGGATATAAACAAAAATAGACCGGCAATGGAAGCAAACCAAAAAATTTTAAAATCAAGGTGAACCACTTCATCTCTAAAATCGGTTGCTTTATGCAAGTTCAATAGCTGAATTCCTGTAAAATAGGACAAAAAGTAATATAATCCTACGCCAACAATAAAAGCTGCAAAAACATTACCTATAAAAGCGATAAACTGGCTTCTGAATATTCTTGAAAATAACAATCCAAACTCTGTATAATCATTGGCAGATTTTTCATCTTGATTTAGAGCATGAGCCAATGTAGCCGCTGTCATGGCGGGTTGTTTGGTTGCTAAGGTCCAATGAATTAAATATATAGAAACAAATCCCCAGGAATAATTTAGACTGTACAATAAGGCTTGGATAAAAGGCGTATAAGTACGCATACCTATTTGAGCTTTTATAAAACACAAGATAGCCACCAAAAAACCTCCTCCCATTGCAGAATAAAGCATTTGGATGTATTCTTTTGATGTATTGGTTATGTATTTTTTACCCGCTTGTCTATTGTGCCATGTAACTAAAGAAGCGACTACATAAAGTGTACTTTGAAATGAGTTCGTAACACTACTTTTTGTTGAGTATATACCCAATAATTTTTTAGTAATGTTAGCCATTGCAAGGGATAAAGATTTATTATCCAGTAGATAGAGAGCATTTAAAAGTATAAGTATACGATCCAATTGTTGTCTTAAACAAGTTACTTTAATCGTAATCGGTAAAGATATACCTTTACTTTCTTTTTGATCAATGATATTATCTAAGTAAATTTTACATAATTTGATTTGATCGGATAAAGTATCTATTTTTTCTTGATTTATAATTTCATGATCTTGTAATATCTTTATAAGACTGCTGGTTAATTTTTGAAATGGGTTTTCTTCAATATTTCTTATGTAACTCATTTTAAAAACTTCAGTATCCGCAGCACCACCTATAACCCTGTCAATTAATATGAGAGCTCCTTCTCTGATTTGTTTAATCACATATCCCCTATTACAAATAATTACATCATCATTAAATAAAACTTCATAAAATTTTTCCCATCGGTCCAGCGGAATCAATTTCATGAAATTATGGTTTACATTAGAATAAAGAACTTCATTAGCTAATGAGAGCAGCGTTTGGTCATCAGAAATTTGAGGTAAAATTTTATTACCTATTTGTCTGAAAAATAATGATATCAGTTTATCATTAGTAAATATTCCAAAATCCGTTAAAAATTTCTGCATGTATATATTCCTGAATAAAGGAATAAGACGCCCGATAAATTTTTCTTTAATGGAATCATTAGTATGTAATAAGTTGGTAATATAGTCTATAAAATCAATAGAGTTATCAAAATTTTTCCTACCGTATTTTAGCAAACTCAGTAAAAAATTACGCTCTTCTCTATTATTTAAAATCTTAATTAATTTTTCTTCCATCTTTATCTTCCAACTAACTTTAACATCTCATTTTATATATTGTATTTTTATCTGTAAACTCTATGAACAAGTGCATATCGTCATAAATTAATTATAACGATATACAAGTAAAAATAAATATATTGAATCTATAAAGTTAATATATCTTTTCCAATAAAGCGGATATTTCTTTTAAACCTTGAATTTTTGCATGAATGGCCGGAGTATTTCCTCTTAAGTCTGCGATCGATGGATCAGCCCCACTTTCTAATAATAATTTAACTATAGAAGGCCGATTAAACGATGCAGCATATATTAATGCAGTAGCTCCGCTGTAATTAGTTTCATTAACGTTTGCGCCTGCATTTATTAATTTATCTGCAATGGTATCAAACCCCTTAAAACATACTCCCATTAATGCGGTATTACCCGAAGCATCTTTTTCATCTACCCTAGAATCAAATTCCAATAAATAATCAACGATTTCCTCATGACCATAATAAGTTGCTAAAAGTAAAGGATTATAACCGCGTCTGTCTTTATAAGTTAATAGAGATAAATCTTTTTTCAAAATTTCAGTTACAAGATCTAAATTGTTATCTCTTATTGCTTGAAATAATACTTCTGGATTTCCCATATAAAAAATATTAAAGAAAATCTGCCGAATAGTATTTCGGCAGAGTAAAAGTTTATTAGTGAATATTAATTTTTAGTGTATTTTTTTAAATTCCAAGTGCTTTTCTAACACCATTTCCGTATTCAGGATCTGCTTGATCAAATAATTTTAATTGTCTTTCGATTATTTCTCTGGATACTCCTTGCATAGCATCTTTGATATTATTAAAAAGCCTCTGTTTTTCTTCTTCTGTAAATAATCTAAATAAGTCTCCGGGTTGCTTAAAATCACCATAAGTATCATTTTCCTCAAAACGATTTATATCACCATGGATTTTATAAGGCGGTTCTTGAAACGAGCGATCTTCAACCGGTCCATTTTTAGAATTTGGCTCATAATAGGCATCCGGATTTTCGTTTAAATTTTCAAAAAAACGCATTTGTCCGTCTTTATAATAGGGATTATTCTCTGATAAGGGATGATTTGCAGGTAAAAACTCATAATGAGTTCCTAATCTATAACGGTGCGCATCAGCATAAGAGAAAATTCTGGCTTGTAAAACTTTGTCCGGTGAAAAGGATATACCGGGAACTATATTAGATGGTGAAAATGCCGCATTTTCAATGTATTGAAAATAATTGCTCGGATTTTCATTTAATTCCATAACTCCAATTTCAATTAACGGATAGTCTGAATGAGGCCATACTTTAGTTAAATCAAAAGGATTGTATGGAGTTTTTAAGGCATCTTCTTCCGGCATGATTTGAGCATATACGGTCCATCTGGGAAAGTCTCCTTTTTCGATTGCCCCAAACAATTGTTCTTGATAATATTCTCTGGTTTTACCGGTGATATCTTGTGCTTCTTGATTGGTTAAGTTTTGTATCTCTTGTTGAGTTTTGAAATGAAGTTTAAACCAAAAACGTTCTCCATTATTATTCCAAAACGAAAAAGTATGTGAACTAAATCCATGCATATGCATCGGGCTTTTAGGTATACCTCGGTCTGACATCAATATGGTAACTTGATGTAAGCTTTCCGGAGTCAATGACCAGAAGTCCCACATGGCTTCACTTGATCTTAAATTTGTTTTAGGGTGTCTTTTTTGTGTGTGTATAAAATCAGGGAATTTATAACCGTCTCTAATAAAGAATACCGGTGTATTATTTCCAACCATATCCCAATTTCCTTCTTCTGTATAAAATTTCAGTGCGAAACCTCTAACATCCCTATCTAAGTCTGATGCTCCTGATTCACCTGCAACTACAGAAAAACGTGCCAACATCCTGGTCTTTTTCCCGATTTCTGAAAAGATTTTTGCCCGTGTGTAGCGGGTAATGTCATGAGTCACCGTAAAGGTCCCGAAAGCCCCCCAACCTTTAGCGTGAACTACTCGTTCCGGTATACGTTCTCTATTTTGATTGGCTAATTTTTCAATTAGTTGATAGTCTTGTATTAAAACCGGACCTCTTATGCCTGCCGTCAATGATTTTTGATTATTAGCTATCGGATTTCCAGCAGTAGTAGTCAACTTCTCGTTGCTCATTTGAATTGCTCTTTAAGTGTTAATAAAGTTTTTTTTGAGTGTTTAATAAACCTTTACATCAAATCAATTGATTGATTTTAATATAGTATAAATATTCCTCATATTATAATATTTACATGCAATATAGCTATTACTATGCCAAATTACAAATTATTATCCAATATTATTTTTACTTTTAAAATTTAACATTATGTATATAAAAAAAAATTAACAGTATAATTAACATATTAAAATATATATAATATATATTATATCGATTTTAATTATAAAAAACAATATTATAGTAATTAATAAAAATTATATGATTTTTGTTAGTAATATAAAATTTTAACGTTTAAATAAATGAATTTTTTAATTTCCTTTAAAAATTAAAAAAATAATTTTTAAAATTACACCCTTTTTAATACTTGATAATTCATTTTTAATATTTTATAAAGGCACAAGAATAGGTAGCGAATAATTTAGATTTAAAGTTTAAAATTAGGTAAGTCAACATTCATAGATTTTTAGATTGAAATCCGCTACTTTAAATAGAGTGGAAATAATTTAAAACGATTAAACAAAAAAAACGGTTTTATCAACCGTTTTCTTTATTACATTTTATTATTAATTTTTCTGTCTTTATGGGGTTTGAATTTTTTGTGCAAAAAGATTAAATATATTTTTGAAAATAGTTATTTATTCTAAAACTTTGAGTTTAGCAAATTTTAACAATAATTTTTTATCTCCCTCATTTTCAAAATTTATAAGTGCTTTAGCATTTTCGGGATCCCCTTCAATAGATACTACTGTACCTTTTCCGAAACGGTCATGCAAGACATGATCTCCTATTTTTAAATTGGCAATCGAACCACCTACCGGATTTGCTAATTTTGCATTAGATATGGGCTTTAAGTTTTGAGGTGATTTAATCGGATCTTTCGACTTCTGATAAACAGGATTGGGTCCTTTGGGATATCTAGGTGCAAAATCATCGGCAAAGATATCCGAGTTCAATCCCGAATTATTTCTTATCGAATTCGTAAAACTGATATTCAAGACTTCCAAATGCTTTTCGCTGATTTCCTCCAAAAATCTACTCGGCTCTCCATCCACTATTTTACCCCATCTGAAACGTGTAGTAGCGTATGTAAAATAGGCTTTTTCTTCAGCTCTGGTTAATGCTACATAAAATAATCTTCTTTCTTCTTCTAATTCCTGACGAGTATTTAATGACATTTGTGAAGGAAATAAATTTTCTTCTAAACCAACTATAAAAACCACCGGAAATTCCAACCCTTTGGCTAAATGGATCGTCATTAATGAAACTTTATCATCGTCTTCTTCACCTGAATCTAAATCTGACGCCAAAGCTATATTTTCCAGGAAAAAATTCAAACTAGGATCCCCTTCATCCAACTGTCTTTGTTCATCTACAAAACCTTGTAAACTGTTTAATAATTCTTGTATATTTTCTACTCGTGAAATTCCTTCAGGTGTGTCGTCTTCTTTTAATGTTTTTAGAATTCCTGAGGTAACGGCAACTTTCATGGCAACTTCATATACGTCTTCTGTCTTCAGTAAAACCTGAAAACTTTTAATCATAGTCCAAAAGTTGACTAATTTATCAATGGTTGGTTTATTTAATCCTAAAGAATTTCCTAAAAACTCAATCTGTTCCAGAATTTCATCCAAAGACTTTTGCTGTTGATCTGCTCCTACAATTAGCTTGTTTACAGTTGTATCTCCTATACCTCTGGCAGGATAATTTATAATTCTTAATAGTGCTTCCTGATCTTTTGGATTCACTAATATTCTTAAATAAGCCAAGAGATCCTTAATTTCTTTTCTTTGATAAAAAGAAAGTCCTCCAAATACTTTATAAGATATATTTTTCTTTCGTAAGGCTTCTTCTATAGCTCTTGATTGGGCATTGGTGCGATAAAGTACGGCAAAATTTTTATTTTTTTTCTGTTGAGACATTTTCAATGAAAATATCTCTGATGCTACATAATTTGCCTCATCCGCATCCGAGAGAGCTCTATAAACAGGAATTTTATCTCCTGAAGGATTTTGCGTCCATACATTTTTTTCAAGTTGATCCCTGTTTTTGGCAATCACCTCATTCGCTGCTTCCACAATAATTTGGGTGGATCGATAATTTTGTTCCAGAGGAATTATTTTGGCATCCGGATAATCTTTTTTGAAATTTAGAATATTTCTAATATTTGCTCCCCTAAATGCATATATAGATTGCGCATCATCTCCTACCACACATATATTTTCAAATCTGGATGCAAGTGCTTTTACAATTAAATATTGAGAATGATTCGTATCTTGATACTCATCCACCATAATATAGCGAAAACGGTCTTGGTATTTGGCCAAGGATTCCGGAAAACGGGTAAGCAATTCATTGGTTCGAAGCAAAAGGTCATCAAAATCCATTGCTCCCGATTTGAAACAACGATCTACATAGGCTTGATATATGTGACCAATTTTTGGTCGCATAGCGGCAGTATCTGCTTCAATTAATTCCGGATTATTAAAATATGCACGAACCGTGATTAAATTATTTTTGTAACTTGATATGCGTCCTAAAACCTGTTTGGGTTTATATATATCAGTATCAAGCTGTAGTTCATTTATTATTTTTTTTATAACATTAAGACAATCTTGTTGATCATAAATAGTAAAATTAGAAGGAAACCCTAATTTATTTGCTTCTGCACGTAAAATTCTAGCAAAAACGGAATGAAATGTTCCCATCCATAAATTTTTAGCTTCAGTTCCTCCAATTAATGCTGCTATTCTTTCTTTCATTTCTCGTGCTGCTTTATTCGTAAAGGTAAGCGCAAGAATATTAAAGGAATCTACTCCTTTATCTATTAAATGGGCAATCCTGTAAGTTAAAACCCTGGTCTTTCCTGAACCTGCACCTGCTATTATCATTAAGGGGCCTTCTGTTGTACTAACTGCCTGTTTTTGAACTTCGTTTAAATCTGCAAATAAATCTTTCATACGAAGTCAAAGTTAGGAATTATTCATTAAATTTCTATATAATGATTTTGAAGGTAAATCAAATTTCAAAGTTTTTCAATTTATAGTGTTAACAGTTTTTAATTCAAAAAAAATTCTCTGATTTTAACTAATCAGAGAATTTAAAAATGTGATTATGTTTGTTATTTATAATTTCGGTCCTGCTGCTACTAATTTTTTACCTTCTTCAGTATCCGTATATTGCTTAAAGTTTGCAATATATTTAGCTGCTAAGTCTTTAGCTTTTGTTTCCCATTCTGATACATTAGAATAGGTAGTTCTTGGGTCTAATATATCGGAAACGTTTGGCAATTTAGTAGGGAAAGTTAGATTTAAATATGGGATTTTGTTAGTAGCTGCTTTCTCAATAGATCCATCAATTATAGCATCTACAATAGCACGAGTATCTTTTAAAGATATACGTTTTCCTGTTCCGTTCCATCCGGTATTTACTAAATACGCTTTAGCTCCATGTTTTTTCATTTTAGAAACCAATGTTTTTGAATACATGGTTGGGTGTAATGAAAGAAAAGCTTCACCAAAAGCCGGTGAGAAAGATGGTAGAGGTTCTGTAATTCCTCTTTCAGTTCCTGCTAATTTGGAAGTATATCCACATAGGAAGTGATATTGTGCTTGTTCTTCATCTAAAATGGAAACCGGAGGCAATACTCCAAAAGCATCTGCTGACAAATAAATTATTTTTTTAGCATGTCCGGCTTTAGATGGAAGAACAATTTTATTGATATAGTAAATAGGATAAGAAACACGGGTGTTTTCTGTAATAGATTTATCTTTAAAATCTACTTCTCCATTTGATTTTACAACAACATTTTCTAATAAAGCATCTCTTCTGATAGCTCTCCAAATATCCGGTTCTTTTTCCTCGGAAAGGTCAATTACTTTTGCATAGCAACCTCCTTCGTAGTTAAATACTCCGTTATCATCCCATCCGTGTTCATCATCACCAATTAGATAACGCTTCGGATCAGCAGATAGAGTAGTTTTTCCTGTACCTGATAAACCAAAGTAAATGGCTACATCTCCGGCTTCTCCAACATTTGCTGAACAGTGCATAGAGGCCATTCCTTTTAAAGGTAAATAGTAATTCATCATGGAGAACATACCTTTTTTCATCTCTCCTCCATACCATGTTCCTCCAATAATTTGAACTTTTTGGGTAAGATTAAACATAACAAAGTTTTCTGAATTCAGCCCTTGTTCTTTCCAGTTTGGATTGGTAACCTTAGATCCGTTCATAATAAAGAAATCCGGTTCTCCATAGTGTTCAAGTTCGTATTGAGATGGACGTATAAACATATTGGTAACAAAATGTGCCTGCCATGCTACTTCCATAACAAATCTTACTTTCATTCTTGTATCTTTATTGGTTCCACAAAAAGTATCAACCACGTACAATTTTTTATTAGATAGTTGTTTAGCTACTAAACCTTTTAGATTATCGAAAGTTTGTGGAGTTGTTGGTACATTAATTTTACCATCCCACCATATAGTATTTTCAGTTACTGAATCTTTTACAATATATCGGTCTTTTGGCGAACGTCCGGTGAAAACTCCTGTTTTAACGGCTACGGCTCCTGAAGTAGTTAATTCTCCTTTTTCATACCCCTCATTTTTAGGATCCATTTCCGCTTGATATAGTTGTTCATAGGTTGGATTGTGAACAATTTCTTTAATACCTGAAATCCCATGTTTCTCTAGTGATTTTATTAAGTTTTCCATAATTTAAAATAAATTAATTTCTTTTTTTTTGTATATACAAATCTAACAATATAAATCTACATATTTTTTTCTCTTATATATGATATAACTCACTAGTCGAAAAAATGTAATTATTAAAAAATTAAAATTTATGGCAAATTATCAGAATATTAAAATAACAGATCCCAGCTTAATTTGAGTATTATGTTCTAAAGTGGCTTATTTTTATCTTATTTGCTTAAATTCACATAAGCTAATCTTTTTAATGTTAATGCAGCAATTACGAAATAAATCAGACACATGATCCACATTTGCAACCACAATTCTTTTATTTCTATAAGTGAAGCTCCCGATTGGGTTATTTCCAAAAATCCTTTTACGGCTAACGTTGTCGGAAATACATAGGATACTACTTTTATCCATTCAGGAAATGCCAGTGTAGGCCAAGATACCCCGCAAAGAAATAATGAGGGGATGGAAAATATAGTGACGATCATAATGGCATCTTCTCGTTTTTTAAAAAAGTTCATCAAAAATATTCCTAAAAATGTAACGGAAAAGAGAAAGGGAATTAAAAATACAAATACCTCAAAAGGATTACCCCGTTGTGGAAATTTAAAAATTCCCATAACCAATCCTACTTGAATTACCATCAAAATCATTGATATTAACAAATAAGCACCTGATCTACCCAATAATACCGGAAAAGTCCCCAATGGCTTTTTAATAAAAGGGTATAATTTCGTATATGATTTTCGTTCTCTTTGTGTTCCTCCCAAAACTCCCATGGCAGAAATTTGCAGCGTTTGTATGGCAATTAAAAATACAACCGGCATAACAAAAGTTGCATATCCCGAATCTATGTTAAATAACGGAACAGAAACCGTATCAATAGGTCTTCTTGAGGCAACTGCTTGTTTTTGAGGCGTTCCACCCGCCATCAATTTATTAACTTCAATTTGAGCACTATAAGTTCCTATAGAAGCGGTTACAGAAGTTAAAAACTGTTTGTAATAAAGCATGTATGATGCATCACAATATACGGAAATAGAAGGTACTTCCCCTTTTTGTAATTTTCTGGTAAAATCTTTAGGTAAAAGAATAATACCTTTAACCTTTCCTAAATTAAAAAGATTTTCAGCTTCTAATAAGCTGGTAGCAGAATGATCTATTTTAACCTGTTGAGATGAATTTACCATTCGTGTAATGGTATGAGTCATCTGTGACTGGTCCTGGTCTACAACAGCTATGGGTATTTTAGTAACTATTTCATTAGAATAAATATATGAATATAAAAAGCCAACTATTATGGGACTAATAAGATAGGATGATTTTACGGCTGCATCTGAAAATATAAGACGAATTTCTTTTACAAATGTTTTGCCTATTACCGATATATATTCTACTAGATCTTTAAACATAATATCCTCCTTTTTTTAATAATCGATTATAGCCGGGCATGGACGCAAATCCTATCAGACAAAATATCATAAAAGCTATTATATAACCGAAGTTAAGACTACCTATCGCAATTCCTCTGACGGCATAATCAATAATAAACCGCAAATAAGAAGTAAATGGAAATGTATAACTTAAATATTGTATCACATCCGGTAAGCCTTCCTTAGGAAAAGTATATCCGGTAAATGAAAATG
The DNA here is from genome assembly GCF_009827885.1 of Apibacter sp. B3546. Classification (NCBI taxonomy): domain Bacteria; kingdom Pseudomonadati; phylum Bacteroidota; class Flavobacteriia; order Flavobacteriales; family Weeksellaceae; genus Apibacter; species Apibacter sp. B3546. The sequence continues at coordinate 449,826 of NZ_WINW01000002.1, forward strand.
CTATGGCTGAATAGGAACCGCCTAGGGTCAAGGCCGAACGCAAATCTTTATTAAAGCTGACGTAAAATAATCCAAATAACTGACAAACGATTACAAATACTATAAAATAAATATTCACAATAAGAAAATTACCTCTTAAAGGAATTCCTATTTTATAGTACAATAAACTATTCATAAAAAAACCGATTAAAGAAAACAAAAGGGTATACGGTAAAGTTTTGGCCCAAAATGAAACCCATACATTTCCTCTACTTTTTACATATAGTTCTCTGCCTTTTCGGTCTTTCAGTACTGATCCTAACACATAGATTGATACTACCATCACTATTATTTGCAAGGCCATAGGCATTAAAGCAATGGTAAGATAATAGGAATAGTTTGTGTAGGGATTAAACAGTATATGTTGTTTTGAATTTATGGGAGATGTAGCTGCTAAAGCTTGTTTTTGAGTTAGTCCTTTTTGTGTTAAGCCACTGATGTGAGCTCCGGCAGCAAAAGATCCTACCGTTGATTGAAAGGCTTTATTAATCAATCCTCCGGCTAAGAGATAGTTATTATTGTAATAACAAGCTACTTGAGTATCGATATTTCTATAAATATCATTTTCAAAATTTGTCGGAATAATAATTAAGGCAAAAGCCTTATCCGTTCGTATCATTTTCTCCCCATCTTGTTGATTCTCCACTTCAGCCACGATATCCATAGAAGAAGTTGCATTCAGCATCCTTCCCAATTCTCTGGATGTATTCGATTTGTCTTGATCTAATAAAACAACGGGAAATTTTCGAGGTACTCCTTCCTGCAAAAGACTAGCATAATATAAAAATAATCCACAAGGCAAAATTACAGCCAAAAACATTAATCTTGGACTGGTTAAAAGCCTTTGAACCTCATTTAAAAATATGGAAAAAAAGCCTTTTTGCATTAATCTTTTTTCAATGATTTTTCATCAACTAATGCACTCATACCGGGTCTTAAGCCTTCCACTTTTTCCATGGGATATGCTTTAATCTCAAAGGTTTTCATATCAAAATCGCCTTGAGTTTTGGTAGCACTCCATGTAGCAAAGTCTCCTTGAGCTGCAATATAACGAACTTGTAATTTAATTTTTTTATTGTTTAACGCGGGAATTTGTGCTTCGAAAGTGGAACCTTTTTTAAAACTTGACATTAAATTCTCCTTGATGTTAAACACCACCCAAACATCATTTAAATCAACCAGATTTACAATTGGATATCCCGCACTTACAACCTCTCCTCTATTCGGAATTATTTTTAATACTTCGGCATTTGAAGGTGAAAGTACTTTAGCTTCTTTTTTATAAGCTAATACCTCTTCTATTGCTCCTTGCGCTTGGTTAACTTGTGCAGATGCTGCTTCTTTATCCTCACTTCTTGATCCATTTATTGCCATTTTATAATTAGCATAGGCTGCTTTCTCTAATTCTCTGGAAGCCTTACTTTGAGTGAACGCTTCATCTCTTTTTTGCGCAGATATTACTTTATCGTTATATAAATTCTGCATTCTTTCATAAGTCTTATCTGCAAGCTCTGCTGATGCTTTTGCTTGTTGCCATTGATTGTAAGCCCCTTGTATTTGTTCTGTTCGAGTTCCTTTTTTGGCTTTTTTATCTTGTGCTTCTGCTGCAGCTTTTGCAGATTCTGCTTGTACTAATTTAGCATCTAACTCCGGTGTACTTAAGACAGCCAACAAATCACCTTCTTTTACCATGTCTCCTTCCTTGATTAGTACCTGTTCGAGTCTTCCTGCAATTTTAGGTGATACATTAATTTGGGTAGCATCTACTTGACCTTGAATGGTTACTTGAGTCGGCTTATTCATAAACCATATAGAAAGGCCTATTATGGCTACAATTATTATGATACTTATGATGGAACTTATAAGTTTACTTTTCATATAAAATGATTATTGATTCGTATATTTTATAAAATCTTGACTTAATCCGCTATATTCTAATAAAGATGCTAAATCGACCACATAATTATAACTGGCTTGTATTTTTTGCAGCTTTATACCCGATAAATTAACTTCAGCATCGACCACATCTGTTGAGGTTTGAACCCCTTCTGAAAATCCTTTTACTCTCACTCGAAGTAATTCTTCTGCTTGAACTATTTGAACATCTAAGTTTTGTATTTGTTCTTCTTGTTTTTGTATGTCTTGAAATATTTTTTCAATCAGAGTCCGAATGTCTTTTTTAGCTTTATCTTGAGAATATAATACACTTTCTTTGGTTGCTTTTGCTGATTTTATTTCATTTTTGTATTGCAGACCGTTAAAAATAGTATAGGTCATTCCTACACCCAAAGACCAGGGTTTTCTATTTTTTTTCATACCTCCTATCGGGTTATTATGAATTAAAATTGAATTTCCTAAGGCTGATATGGTTGGGTAATAGGTTGATTTTTTGGATTTAATTGATTGTTCTGTTAATTCAACTTGAAGTTGAAGCTTTTGTAATTCCGGATAATTTTCAATGGCGAAATCCTGGTAATAATCTAACGGATGTAAATAAGGAACAATAAAAAATGGAGTTGTTAATTCTTCATTAACTTGATCTATTCCTAAGGTATTTGCCAATGCTACTCTTGCCAATTCAGCATCTTTTTGAGCGGCAAGATATTGTCGATTAGCTTCTGATACGGCAACATCTGCTTGAAGTTTTTCAACAGGTGCTATCAACCCTTGTTGTTCCATTTTAGTGGCATTATACAAATGTTGATTCATTCCGTCCAACACTTGTTTTCTTACTAAAACTGCATCTTCAGCTAGTTTAACTTGAAAATATCTTTCGGCTAATTCCGAAATCAGCTTATTTTTAGTACTTACTAACTCTTTGTTTCCTATTTCTGCCTTTAATTTTGAAGCTTCAATAGCGGCATTAATTTTTCCTCCTGTGAACAATGGCCAAGTAAATTTAAGTCCTCCTAAGGCTATATCTCTTTTGAGAAGATTTACATCCCAATTTCCTAATTCTTCAGGATCTGAAATATTTAAAGCATCTGCAACTTCTGATCTGGCACCATTTAAATTGGTTCCAATTTTTTTATCTCGGTATATACCGGCTCCAAAAATGTCTAATTGAGGAAAACGTAATCCTTTGTAAGATTTTAAGTCAAATTGATAGGCTTCTTCTTGCTTCTCGGCTGCTTTAATCAGATTATTTTCTTTATACATAATAATCTGAGATTCAGAAAATGATAGTGATTGAGAACAGAGTCTTAAAGATATGCTAAAAGCTAACACTAATGTCAAGGAATTTCTGATATATCCTATCATACTTTTATAAATATTATAATTACAAAAATATAATATTTTTTAATATAATTTATTTTTAATTGGGGTATCCATTGTAAAGTTATTAACTTTGATTTGTATATATTTTAAAAACAACATCATAGTTATTATATATTATCTAAAAAAACAATAAAAACCTAAAAATAGTATGTCAAAATTATTTAAACCTTTACCTTTAGAAGGTAACACGCTAAAAAACAGGATCATAATGTCTCCCATGTGTCAATACTCTGCTCATGATGGTTTTGCCAATAATTGGCACTTAATACACTATGGAACCCGTGCGGTGGGAGGAGTTGCGGCAATTATTCAAGAGGCCACTGCCGTTTCCCCTCAAGGTAGAATTACCTATAAAGATTTGGGTATCTGGAAAGACGAACATATTCTTAAATTAAGTGAAATTGTACAATCAATTCACAATAATAACTGTTTAGCGGGTATCCAATTAGCTCATGCAGGACGAAAGGCCAGTACTCCTATTCCTTGGCTTCCTAATGAAAAACTGGAAGAAGGATATAAGAAATGGGCTATAGTAGCGCCTTCTCCTGTTCCTTTCGACGGTAATTCCCAAAAACCAAGAGAACTATCTATTGATGAAATAAATATCATTATCAATGATTTTAAAGAAGGAGCAGAAAGAGCTGTGAAAGCAGGTTATGATATTATTGAAATACACGCTGCTCATGGATATCTCATTCATGAATTTTTATCTCCTCTTAGTAATGTAAGAAAAGATGATTATGGAGGTAATTTTCAAAATAGAATTCGATTGTTGGTTAGAATTATAGAAGCAATTAAACAAATACTTCCTAAAAGAATTTCTCTATGGGTTAGAATTTCTGCCACCGATTGGATAGAAGGCGGTTGGAGTGTAGATGAATCTGTAGAATTGGCCGAAATAGTAAAAAATTTAGGTGTAGAGGTTTTGGATGTCTCATCCGGTGGTTTAACTCCCCATGCTAAAATACCCAATAAATCTAATTACCAAGTGCCTTTTGCTAATAAAATAAAAAATAATTCTGCCATAATAACCGGAACGGTTGGATTGATAACCCAAGCTGTTCAAGCAGAAGAAATACTCGAAAATAACGAAGCTGATTTAATTTTCCTGGGTAGAGAGCTGTTACGTAATCCATATTTTGCTTTGGAAGCCGCCCATATTTTAGAAATAGACACTTTATGGCCCCTACCCTATGAAAGAGCTAAATTTATATAAGACCTTCTGTTTATGATTTCAAAAAATTCATTTTTATTACCAATTATATTATTAGATGGTATTATTTTTGAAAATAAAATTAAGCTAAAGTGAATTTAAAATTTTATATCTTTACAAGTATGAAAAAAACTGCTATATTAGTTTTTCTCCTATTTTTAGGAAGTTTCATTTCCGCTCAATCTATAACATTCAGTCAAGATCAAATAGATTATGGAATAATTAAAAAAAATTCTGACGGTAATCAAATTTTCAAATTTACCAATACAGGTGACAAACCTTTGATTATTTCCAATGTTAAATCATCATGTGATTGTTCTGTACCTTCATGGACCAGAACTCCTATTTTACCGGGTAAATCAGGTGTGATAAACGTTAAGTATAATACAAAGAATCTTGGTAAATTTTCCAAATCAATTGAGGTATTCAGTAATGATCCAAAAATTTCAAGAAAGCTTTTAAAAATTAAAGGGGAAGTTCAATAGTTAAAAAAATAGTTAAATATATATCAAACATGAAAAAGTTCGTTTTAAGTTCGGCATTCCTATTGGGAGCATTCATTTTCAGCAATGCTCAGGAAATTAAAATTACCAATTATGAAAATAATACGGTAGATTATGGGAATGTAAACAAAGGATCTAATGGTAAAAGAATTATAAAAATTCAAAATGTGGGAGATAAACCGTTAATTATTTCCAATATAAACACTTCTTGCGGATGTACGGTACCTCAATGGACTACAGAACCTATCGCACCGGGAAAAAAAGGTGAAATTACGGTTACCTACAATACTTCTAATGTAGGAAGATTCAGCAGAACCATTACTATATCTTCTAATGATGAGAAAAAACCAAATTTACCGGTAAGAATAGAAGGTGTTGTTTTAGCTCCTGAAACCAATCCTGGCACCGATAAATAATTGTAATAATTTATAATACTTAAAGTAAGGACATTGCATAGTTCAGTGTCCTTACTTTTTAAAATTAATAGTCTTTTTATACGTCTGTATATATGTTTTTTGTAGCTTTGTGTTTTCACACTAAATTCATTATTTACGTCTAATAACTTCTTATTTACATGAAAAAGATTGTTAATATTTTTCTTTTTTTAGTTTTTTTGATAATTGTTGCCGGATGCATAATGCCATCTTTTCTTCCAAAAAATATAGAAATTACAACTACTAAAGAATTTAACAATCCAATCAGTGAAGTCTTTGCGGAATTTAATGATCTTGAAAATTACGCTTCTTGGGGCTTGTTAATTAATGAAGATTCTGTAAATACACGGATTAATTATTTTGCCCCTTATAAAGGTACAGGAAGCAGTTTAACTTGGAATAATGCTAAGGATCATTCTATAGGTAAAGGAGAATATAAAATTTTAAAAAGTAAAATAAATAACACCATAAAATCTCAAATAATTTTTGTTGAAAACGGTGTAGTTTGTATCGAGGATATAGATTTTCAATCAAACGGAGGAGTAACCAATGTAACCATCCACCTCACAACAGAAAATTTTACTTATTTTACTCGCATTTTTGCTTATTTATATTCTCAAAAATTGGAGGAAAGCTTAAATAAAAGTCTTGATAAACTTTCTATATTGTTGCAGAATGGGCGATCGAATAAACAACTCCACGAAGGTGATGCTGAATATATTGATTTCAAAGGGATTCAATTGTTAGCCATTAAAAATGAAACTTCCACAAATGCCGAGGATGTTTATAAAGCTATGTATAAATCTTTACATGAAATATCAAATTATTTAACAGATAGTTTAAAATATTCTTATAAAGATATTGATAATCCTATTGTTTATTATAGTACTTTTGACACATTGGCTAAAAGTACCATTTTTTATACAGGTTATCCCGTGGAATCTAATATAAACCCTCCTAATTCTGTTATGAGCTTGATAACTCTACCTGCCGGAAAAGCAATCACTACTCCTATAAATGAAAACGTTCATACCCTTTTTAAAACCCGTTACACTTTAGATAAATATGCTAAAGAAAATGGAGTTAAACTTAAAAATAGTTACTGGGAAGAATATCAGGATATCCCTCAATCTGTAGATGATGATGTAAAAGGAAAAGCCTTTTATTTAATTACCGAATAAATGTAAAATCATAGTAATGAAAAGAGCTTTAATAAGTGTTTCAGACAAAACCAATATAATTGATTTTTCAATTTTTTTACAATCTCAAGGGTATGAAATTATTTCAACCGGTGGAACTTATAAGCATCTAATATCCAACGGCCTTAATGTCACCGAAGTTAGTGAATATACCGGTTTTCCTGAAATATTGGATGGAAGAGTTAAAACGTTACATCCTTCTATTCATGGGGGTATACTGGCTTCCAGAACAAAAGAAGAACATTTACAATCCATTCATGATCTTAATATAAAAACTATAGATCTGGTTATTGTGAACCTATATCCGTTTTTCGATAAATTAAATAAAGGATTATCAGAGCAGGAAATGATAGAATTTATTGATATAGGCGGACCTACTATGCTACGATCTGCAGCAAAAAATTTTCACTTTGTAACGGTTATATCTCAAATTGAAGATTATAGTTTAGTAATAGAAGAGTTAAAAAAAGATGGAAATACTTCTTTAGCTACACGAAAAAAATTGGCCGGTAAAGTGTTTAACCTGACATCTTCCTATGATGCAGCCATATCCGCATATCTTTTGCAGGATGATTATCCTAAGTATTTGAACACTTCTTTTGAAAAAGTTGAAAATCTAAGGTATGGAGAAAATCCCCATCAAAAAGCAGCATTTTATATAGATAAATCCAAAAACGGAGCTATGAAGGACTTTGAACAATTACAAGGCAAAGAACTTTCATTTAATAATTTCCGAGATATGGATATGGCGTATAAGGTTGTTAATGAATTTTCAGAAATTTCCTGTTGTGCGGTAAAACATTCTACTCCCTGTGGAGTAGCTCTGGGAAATACTATAGTTGAAGCTTATCAAAAAGCATTTGAATGTGATCCAATTTCAATTTTTGGAGGGATCATCGCTTTTAATCGAACTGTTGATGAGGAAACGGCTCGTTTATTGGTAACCGTTTTTTTAGAAATAGTTATTGCTCCATCATTTACGGGTGAAGCTTTACAAGTATTATCTTCTAAAAAAAGTTTGCGCGTTATAAAAGTAAACAACCCTGTATCGGATTCAATTGAATTCGTTAAGGTCGACGGCGGTTTATTAGTTCAGGACGTGGATCATGCTGCAGCTACTGATTTTACTCAAGTAACAAATTCAGCTCCTGACAAAAAACAATTGGAAGATTTAATTTTTGCTCAAAAAATAGTTAAACATGCCAAATCCAATGCTATTGTGGTTGCTTCTGATTTCCAAGCCCTGGGTATTGGTTCGGGACAAACTAATAGAATATGGGCGGCTCAAGAAGCAATTGAACGTGCCAAAGAAAAAAGAACCGATCATTTGGTTTTGGCTTCTGATGCATTCTTTCCCTTTCGAGATGTAGTAGATACCGCCGCAAAGAATGGTATAACTGCTATTATTCAGCCCGGAGGTTCCATACGTGATAAAGAAAGCATTGAGGCTTGTAATGAATACAATATTCCTATGATATTTACGGGAATACGTCATTTTAAGCATTAGTATCATTGATTTTTATATCATGCAATTAATTTCAACCGGCCAATCCAAATAATTTTTTTATCTTTACTTGATGAAATTAATTCAGTCTATACTTTTGATTTGCTTGGTTTTATTTGCAAATCTTAATCTCTTCATATACCAAAATTGGTGTCACGGAGAAAATATTGGCTATACCATTAATTTCAAAAAATTTTCCAACGAATTAAAACATTCTGAGAAAAAGGATTATCCTTCTTTTGAAAGAGATTTTTGCTGTAAGGACGTCCTAATAAAATCGAACGAAAATAGCTTTTTTTCATTTGATTCCAATTTTCAACATTTAATTTTTACAGTTCTGGGAATTATTCCCAATGTAAATTGGAATCTATTTAATTGGGCATCTTCTCAACAAGAGGGTATAGCACAACTTTATTGTAACCCTCCTCCCCCTGTTTATCAATTATATAAATTTTATTGTCGTTATACCTACTACGGATAACGTATATTTTTTCATGGTTCAGTTTATTCTATTTTATATAAGATAGGATAAGATGCATTATTGTATATAATCAACATTCAGTAATGCCGGTTTAAAAATCAATTTTTTATAACTAAATAACAAAAAATGAAAAAATATATAAGTATGTTTTTGCTCGTTTACGGTCTATTGGCTGTAGCCCAGCATAAAACATTAAAAGGTCGTATACTAACTACTTTGGAAAATGGAGAAAATATACCCGTTCGGGGAGCTGATGTAAATTGGAAAGAACACCCGATTATGAAAACTGTAACCGACAGCTTAGGCAATTTTGAGCTGATGTACCACGACGGTCTTTATACTATTGAAGCAGCAAAAGACGGCTTTATTTCTCAAGAAATTAAAATTGATGATGTTGATCATCCCCTAGATATTTTTTTAGAACCCAAACCTTCTTCTTCAGAGAAAGTATTGGATGAGGTTGTTGTCCGACAAAGAGCCAAGGCGGTAAGTATAAAAGCCAATTCTGCTGCTCTTACCTATACAATTAATAAAACGGAATTGTTGAAAGCCGCCTGTTGTAATTTGGCTGAAAGTTTTGAAACAAATCCTACTGTGGATATTTCTACAACCAATGCAGTAACGGGTTCAAAACAGATTAAAATGTTAGGATTAGATCAAAAATATACTTCCTTAACCGTTGATAATATGCCGGAGGTAAGAGGATTGTCCACCGCCAGTGGAATAAATTTTATACCCGGCACATGGATAAACAGCATTCAACTTACCAAAGGAGGCAGCACTGTTACTAATGGCTACGAGGCTATAACCGGTCAAATAAATACTGAATTGATGAAGTATAAAGATAAAAATTTTACCACTATCAATTTTTTTGCAAATCAAAATGCTCGTTTGGAATTTAATGTTGTCAATGCATCTTCTATTTCCAATAATTGGAGTAATACCACATTAACTCATTTGAGCGGAAGGTTTGCTAAAGAAGATATGAATCATGACGGATATCTTGATAGTCCTCTTTCCAAACAACTAAATGTAATGGATATCATCCATTATGACGGTATTAAAAAAAACGGATGGGGTTCTCAAATAGGTATTCAGGCGCTTTATGATAAACAAATCGGAGGTCAAAAAAAATTCAGAGAATCAACAGACCGTTTGACTCAAAATCATTATGGACTAGGTATTGAAAATACACATTTTGAAATCTGGAATAAAACCGGATTTGTCTTTCTTACTAAACCTTATCAAAGCATAGGTTTACAAACTAAATTTATTCATCATACTATTGATAGTTATTTCGGTCAAAGGGTATATAATGGTAATGAAAATTCATTTTTTACCAATTTATTATTTGAGAGTATCATTGGTAACACGAATCACAAATATACCTTAGGTGCAAGTTATCTTCATGATGCTTTCAATGAGGATTTTGAAAATTCCAATTATAAAAGAACTGAAAATGTACCCGGGATTTTTGCCGAATATACTACTACTGCAATTAAAAATGTAACTTTAGTATTGGGCGCCAGAACTGATTTTCACAATTTGGCGGAAAACCAAGTGTTACCAAGAATTAATATTAAATATTCTTTCTTGCCTAAAACAACCCTTCGATTAGCTGCGGGAAAAGGCATGAGAACAGCCAATATATTTTCTGAAAATATGCAGTATTTTGCTTCGTCTCGTAAGGTACATATTCAATCAAACCATGGCGATATTTATGGTTTAAAACATGAAATTGCATGGAACTATGGAGGTAGTATAATTCAGGATTTTAAAATTGGAGCTATCAAGAATACGTTTACGATCGATTTTTACCGAACGGATTTTAAAAAACAAGTTCTCATAGACTTGGATCGATCGTCTCAAGCGCTTTGGTTTTATAATTTAGATGGAAAATCTTTTTCAAATACTTTTCAGGCAGTATGGGATATTGTTCCTATTTCCAATCTGGAATTGCATTTTGCTTATAAATGGTATGATATTAAAGCCGATTATATGGATGGCAGGCGACAAGTTCCTTTTACTTCAAAAAATAGAGGTTTATTTTCTATATCATATTCTACTCTAGAAACTGAAAACAAAAGTAAATGGGCATTAGACTTTACATTGCAATATATAGGAAAACAAAGACTTCCGGATACTTCTAAAAACCCGATAGAATATCAGCGAAAATCGTTTTCGCCTAATTATACTTTAATGAATGCTCAACTATCCAGATATTTTACAGATAAGTTTAGATCTTATCTAGGAGTGGAAAATTTGGGAGGCTATAAACAAAGAAATCCTATTATAAATCCGGAAAATCCTTTTGGTTCTTATTTCGATACTTCTTTAATTTATGCTCCTATTGTATCTTCAATGTTTTATTTGGGATTTGATTTTAAATTATAAAAATCATTTACATTAAACTGTAAATAAAAAACGACTGAATAGAATTCAGTCGTTTTTTATTTTACTTATTAATTAGTAACCCATAATTAATAACTTCTTCTAAAGTTATTTCTGGGTTTTTCATCTCTTGGTCTAGCTTCTGAGACATTAATAACTTTACCGTCAAATTCTTTTTGATTTAATTCCTGAATAGCCGTTTTAGCTTCTGCATCTGCCATTTCAACAAATCCAAAACCTCTGGATCTTCCGGTTTCACGATCTTGTATTATTTTTGCTGATTCAACTTCTCCGTACTCTGAAAATAAGTCATGTAAATCTTCGTTGGTCAACCTGTAATTCAGGTTTGAAATAAAAATGTTCATATAAAAATTTTAAAAAATTGGTAAAAAATTAATTGAGAAGAAATCAGACTAAAAACTAGCTATTCAAATTAAAAAGTAGAAGGAAGTATAATAACAATCTCAACGTGCTAATTTACACAATTTTATCAATAAACTCTAATTTTATTTTTTATTTTTTATAAGAATAAAAAAATGCTTTTCATACTTAGTTTTTACACTTATCTTAAATTTTAAGAGTATTTTATTATAAAATTTAAATGCAAAATATTTTTATTTTATCTAATTTAGAAGTAAATCTGCGATATGTTGCGAACGGGTGTATTTTTAAATTTCTAAAATTTCTTTTGATTTATGAAATTTTAACTTTGATTGAAATTATATTTTCGAATAATCATTGATTTCAAGTAAAAAAATAGCTTATAATATTTCAATCATTTTTTTTGCCATATAATAACCAATTATACAACCTATAAAATCCGCCACCATATCAGAATATTCAAAGGTTCTTCCCAATTTCATATATTCTTGTAAAAATTCAATCAAAATTCCATAGAGAGTACCTATTCCTATTATTAGCAATTGATTTTTTTTAGGAAATGAAATTTTAGCTAAAAAAGCTAATCCTAAAAATGTTAGGGTATGGATTAACTTATCACTGAAATGAGGAAAATAGTTTAATAAATTTTTATTTCCTTGGGGGGCTCGTAATAATAACCATGTCAATATCCCAAAATATAAGAAAAGTATAATACGTACTTTTTTATACTGTTTAAGTAAGCAGTTTTTTATAGTCTTCAGCATTCAATAGTTGATCTAGTAAAGTATTATTTTGTATTTGAACTTTTATAATCCAACCTTTTCCATAAGGATCGGTGTTTACTAATGTCGGCAAATTTTCAAGCTCAAGATTCATTTCAAGCACTTTTCCATCAAGAGGCATTAAAAGGTCTGATACGGTCTTTATAGCTTCCACAGTTCCAAAAATTTCATCTAACTTTAGTTGATTACCGATGCTATTTACATCTATATAAATAATATCTCCCAATTGTTGTTGTGCGTAATCAGTTATACCGATAAGTGCTGTGTTACCTTCAATTTTTATCCAAATATGTTTAGAACTATAAAGTAAATCCGATGGAGTCTTCATATCAATATTTTATCTTTACCTATATAATTAATTTCCAAAAGTAAATGTAGCACTTAATCCCGCTCTTATCGTTGAAAGCGGATATGCAGTTGAAACCTTGTATTTAGTAATCATTTGCTCATAGAAGAATTTAAGATTAAAATTCTTAGTAAAGTTATAATCTGTTGAAAATTTCAATGAAACTAAATTTTGTCCACCCGTTACTTGAGAATCTAACTCTACCAATCGTCTAATGGTGGTTTTGTTATCTCTAATTGAAACGTCTCCTCTAATATTTAAATCGCCCGTTACCGGTTTAGTAGCTCCTCGATAACGCAATTTTAACTTAACATCTTTTACAATATATCCCAGACCGAAAACTACTTCATTGCCATAATCTTCTTGTAGGGTGTAATTTGTTAATCCTAAAGAATAGATTCTATCTTTATTGTAAGCTATTCTAATTTGGATATTATTTCTCATAGTGACATCTACTCCTGCAAGTGGACTGAACCCTTCAGACATGACTACTGTTCCGTAGGTGTAATAGTTGTATCTGTTCCCGTTTAAATCTCGTTCAGGTGCTGTCGAATCGTTTTGTGCTAAATAATAATCGGGATTGGTTTGTACCCCATTAACGGTATAGTTTGAAATATAACTATGATTAATTCTAAATTCTTTGAACCAATAATTAATAAATGGAATGTTTTTTAATCCTCCATAGGTAATTTTCCAGTTTGGAACCGGCATACTGCGTTTATAACCTAACTTTTGACTTCCTGCACTTCTTCCTGAAAATGCAGATACAAATGAAGGTAATAAAACTTCTGAATTGGTTAACCCATAACCATCTACATATCCGTCATTATTGGTATCGATTAAAGGTTGCCCTTGTTTTGCAGCCACTCTTTGTGATAAAATCATTGAGTTGCTAATCATTTTATTATATACATAATCTCCTGATTTGAATGCAGTCGCAAAAGATATAATTGAAGAACTGAACATTGCAGATCGATTGACGAATGTATTAGCAATTTGTCCTGTCAATGGATCTATAGAATTAAACCCTGAATGAGATAATGTCTTTTGATGATTAAGCATGATATTTAAATCAATTTGTAAATGGTTAATCGGTTCTAATTGCAGGGTAGCAGACAATTGCGAATTATTTGTTTTCACATATGGACTGGTCATATATTCATTTAACGAAACCCAGCCTTCTGTTACTGCTTTATTCCTTAAATCGAATTGAGAACCAAATAAAAACCCGAATGTAGGACCACTTGTTGATCCGGCATATCTACCTACTCCAAAAAAACTTGGTTCAGGCAAGAATCCCGGCAAAATTGTTCCTTTATTCTCGTTTACCTGAATTTGACCTCTTTTAAAACTACTTGCAATCATCCATAAATAATCTGTAGCCTTATACTTATTTTTAATAGTATACTTTTTAAAGAATTTAGGTTTTTTTAAGGCAAAATTTGTTTCGTAAGCCCTATTTAAAGAATCTATTTCTCTTTGTCTCTTACGTTTTTTTTCTTCAAATTTTTTATAGTTTGAGAAATAATTATAGAATTTACTGAAATCAACATTTCCTATGACTGTTATAGTTTGAGCATTTTGTGCGGTATTTCCTAAACTTCTTTTTCTTGGATCGGCATTTGTAGGATCGTATGAAGTTTGGAAATTAGAACCCGCTTGCCAATCGTATTGACCTGTATATCCTACTTCCATAGAAGTGAAATCTAAATAAGGAAGTAAATGTATAGGTACTCTATAATTTAATTGGAATCTTTGATTAAAATTGATAGGTCTTCCTGCAGTAAACAATCCATTCCAGATCATTCCGTCATCCGGTACTCCGTTTCCTATATCATCTAATATGGTTCTTGTTCCTGAAGAGAAATCTAATTTAAGCGAACGTGTTAGATTAAATCCTATATTGTATTGCCAACCGAACAAGAAATTATTGGCAAAAATAGGAGTATAACTGTTAGGATTATTATTGAGATAAGCATTGATATCTCTGTATTGGAATTCATTATAAGTTCTCGCAATATCAGCTTTAAAAGATAAACGAGAAGGAACCGGATTAAAGTTAACTTCTTTTAACCATTTTAAATATTTTGCAAATCGGCTGGTATCTTGCACCGCTCTCATTTTTTTAAATGGTTGATAATAAACACCTTTAGGTGAGAAGTTATAATCAATATAGGCTTGTAAATTTTGGTATATGTTATAAGTTGTATATATATCTCTAAAATAATCAGTGGAATAAGAAAAAGAAGCCGATAAGTTTTCTACATCATAGAATCTAGGCGTTTTACTTGTGGTTCTATCTTTTCTTAAATTCGAAATAGAAATATTTTTTTGTGAGGAATAGCTTCTCACCACTTTTTTTAGTTCATTTTTTCTTGGATCATTTTTTAACTTCACATCATTATCCAACGGATTATATTTTGGATCTATAAATGTTTCAGACATACTGATGCTAACCGGTATTTTCATTCCCCATTTATCCGGAAGAACTCTATCTACATTTACGGCAGCACTTACCATATATTGTTTGGTTTCGTCTTGGCTTCTTTCACTCGGTTTACTATCGATTGCTCCAAAACCAACCGATTGATACGTTCCGGATGCGGATACTTGAGCAAAATCAGCCAAATTAAAATTAATACTTGCATTGGCTGCATATCCTCCTTCGTTATCAATATCAGATAAACGAAGTTCATCCAGCCATAAAACTACATGCTTGTCTATGCTGGAAGTATTTCTTACCCCCATCATTATTGAATTAACATTTCCTATGGAAGGTCTACCTTTAACATAGATGATTTTATCATCACTACCGGTTACATAACTACGATATCGAACAGTACTATTATATAAGTTATTCTTATCTTTTTCATTTTTTGCAGCTACTAAATCTTTTAATTTTAATTCAATCGTATTTTCAATCGGCCATATATCAATAGCAGACGTAGCAGTATTCGGTGTGTATTTTAATGGAAATTCGTATTCATAGTAATTATCTGACAAATCACTACCGATACGGATGAAAAACTTGGCTTCTTTATCTACAATATTACTTGAGGCATCTTGCATATTTTCAGCGTGTACAAACATTTTTAATGTTTTGTAACGTCTCATGTCTAATGCAATATTTTTATAAATACCTCTAGGTTCTGAATTTTTTAAATCTTTTATTTCTAACTTTAATGAGGATTCATTTTGCATTTGAGTTCCGGTAGTATTGCCTAAAATTTCTCTGCTTATTCCCGGAGGCAATACATACGGTGGACGCGATGTAGAATTTTCTTCTAAGTTTACAGCGCTGATGATGACATTTGATACCGGTAATAGGGTTGCATTTCCTTCGTCTGTATCTTGTTTGCTTTCTCCACTAACTGAGGAAATATTTTTTTCGTATTTTCTCCAATCACTTCTAACTAAATCTAGAGTTGCAAAACGTAAAGTTGCAGTATTGGAAAATCCTTTCATTAACATACGTATATATCGTACGTTGTTTAAAATTTCAGCGGAACCAAATTCATATGCACTCACGGGAATTCGAACCAAATACCAAGTTGTATTTCCTTTTTTTCCGTTGGGTAGTGATACTTCAACCTCTTTTTTATCAACAACCAATGGATTTTGATTATTTCTTAAATCGGAATCTAGTAAAGAAAGACGATATTGTGTATAATTTTCTGTTTCATCTAAGTTAAAATCTTTATTCAAGTCTTCTGTATCCGGAGATGCTGAAGAAGCGTCCATAGAATTTGAAGGTGAGTTGCCTTCTAAATTCCTGTAATATTTATATCTTCCTATGATTGAATTTTTTTCATTAGATGAATCCCAGGCGCCATGTAAATAAAATACGTAATCATCTGCAGACGGGTCAACTTCACCCGTTATAGGATTTACATAATTGGCGTTACTGCCTATATCGTATCCTTTATTTTTATAGTAATCTGCTTCTTCAAAACTTGTTAATCCGTCATATCCAACGTCTTGTTTTCTCCTGGCTTCTCCTTCTGTATCAAAAGCATATACTAACGGATAATTTTTAGGTTGTTTCCCAAGATTAGTGGTTGTCATTTGACTTATATCGTCAGTGATACCATTTTCATATTGCATAAAGCCGTCCTTTAACACATCTTCAGACACATTTCCTAACTGAAGAATTAGTTCAGGCTTATTTCCTAACGGATTAGATCCCGGTGTTTTACTGTCAGCATACGGGTCCATCATCCAAAATTCAAGATATTCTATATTCGCTTCAGCAAAATTTGTTACCGATATGGGTCTCATTAAACCTCCCCAACGTTCTGATTCAGGATCTTCATTACGTGTATTAAAATTATACGGCCCTCTTTCTTTGGGATAAAAAGATACATCAAACGTATTCATGTATATTTGTTCTCCGGCTATGTAATCTCTATCCGTGAATATTTCTTGATATTTAACTCTTCGTTGTAAGTGTAAGGATAATGCATTATTATCTATACCCGATGGTTGACCTCCACCAATTCCAAAAAATCTAGGGTCAATATTATACCAACTAATCAATGCCCTTCCATCGCCATTTCTTATATCATTCATATAAGTATTACCAAATCCACCTTTTTCGGGTTTACTTGCGATTCCCCAATAGCCGGGTTCTTTAAGACTTATTTTTGATGCAGTTGTTTCAAAATCATCAATGTAAGAGTTATCATTTATTGTTTTATTTTCACCCGGTAATAAAGCTGCTCCTTCTACTTTAAAACTTACATTGGATTCTGCTTCCGTTTTAATTCCCGGAATCCAGTTGGTAAGCTTTGTTAAAAAAGGAAATTCTTTATTCAGCATCATATTAAATCCGATCATTGAATTATTAACCGGTTCAGAACCAAATTGTACTTTTTGCGTTAACGGTCTTTCTTTATAATTAAGAAAGGTCGCTCCCACTATAAATTCATCACTGAATTTATGTTCCACATTTAATCCCATGAACCTTTTTTTCTGCATATTGAATGCAAATTGATTCTCCAGGCTTATATTGATTGGAACACCTGAATTTTTGTAGGTTTCATTAATAATGGTTACCATTCCCATTTGGTAGTCCACTACATAATCAATTCCTTCATTTAATGTTTGACCATTTGCCGTAACTTTAACTGACCCTCTCGGAACGTTAAATGCTCCCAGGGATATGCCGTTACCTATACTTCCTTTGAATCTACCTTCAATGGTGTATCGATTAGCTAGAGGATCTGATGTGACTATATTACCTCCTTTTAGATTTTTGTATAAATTTTCAAATATAAATTTTTCGTCTACTGGTTTACTTTTTAAGAATTCCCCGAATGGTTCTACTTTAGTAAATATCAATTTACCTTTCTCTGAGTTTATGGTAATTCCTTCTACAAAGTCAAATATACCATCTCCTTTACCTGTACCGGTAGCATCGTTATTTTGATTTAACCTGTCCCAATTTAATAATTGCAATAACTGTAAATTTCTTACATTGGGATCCGGTAAATAATTGATTTTCCCTTGAGAGGCGTCTTGGTACATAACATTAACCATAAAACCATCAGGAGAAATTTGAGATGCATCCATTGAATAGATGTTTTTCATCATTAAATCCCACATAGGTGATTCGGGAGAGACGATTTGATTAGGTTTTAGCAATTTTAAGATCAATACTCCGGTAACTTCATTGGAAAATTCCCCAACTTTATATATTTTGCCCGGATTTTTAGAATCTGTATATTGAAATGCTACCGCTAAAAGTTGATCATTATTTAGTTTTTGATTTAATGATATATATCCTAATTGTGGATTATAAGTATATTCTGATTCAGAAAGTTTTTTTACTCTTTTATGAACAACAAATTCTTTTCCACTTTCATAATTCTTCATAGTTGCTGAAGAACTTGAGGTGGGTACAACCGGTAAAGAAACACCATTCACGCTATTGTATGCTGTGGAAGCGTCCCTGATTCCAGATAAATTTGAAATGGTACTATATAAATTTAAATTTGAATTATCGGGAAGTTGTCCCGTGGTACTTTCTCCTAAGTCTCTTAATGCTATAACGGGATGCTGCTCTTGAAGGTTTGAGTTTCCTAAATCGATTCTCCACACTTCCATCTTAGTGATATTAATGGTTGAACCAATTACCGGATAATTCTCCAGAGCTTTATCGTAATTGTTTCTGAAATAGTGCGTTAAGAAATAATGTTGATTTTCATCGTAATCAATTGCTTTAATTTTAAATGTATTGATTACTCCTCCTCCTTGAACTGTTATATTTCGTGCTTCGGATTGTTGTTCTGAAAATACGGTAGTCAAAAATGTTCTCCCGAATTGAAATTCCCCTTTGATTCCAAAAAGTGATTCAGCGCCTGTAATTAAACTGGTGCTAAGGGGCATATTTACATTACCAAATTCAATTTTCTTAATTATATTATCCTCTCCACCGCTTGTCCCATTGGGTAAGTTCGCCCCACTTCCCGAGCCCGGAATCCATGCTAAATTTAATTTATTTTCGAAGTTGAAACCTGCCTGAGTATCATAGTTTACCCCTAAATGTACATTATTACCAACATTTCCTATAAGACTCATTTGTATTCTTTGCCTTAAATCGATGGTAAAGTTCTTTCTGTTTTGTGGTAAAATTTGCGGATTGTCTATTTTTTGATGCAATATTCCTAAATCAAAGGATGCAAATCCTGAAGGTTTTAGTTCAATTTTATTACCTCCGAATATTTGCTCAAATAATTTGGATTTAACCGTAATTCCCGGAATAAAGCCTTTTTTTTCTACTTCTCTTCCTTCTTTTTTCGCTCTTCCTATTTCATCTTGTAAACGTGAACGTTCTTTGTAATATTCATCAAACTTTTGTTGCATTACATATTTAGTATAGTCCTCGGCTGTCATAGTTATCGGAGTACCGACAACTACACCTCCCAGCTTGGGATATAATATGTAATTTCCACTTTTATAATCATAATACGCCTCATATTTTACAGGGTCATCCAATTGCAAAACTTGTTCATCATCATTTTCCTGAGCAAATAAAACACTACCACTTAAACAAAATATGGTTGCCAATAGCAAATAGTCACGAATATACCTTAACACTTTCAACGTTTATAGTTTTTTTAAAGTATCCTTGATAAGCTCTTCTACTTCGATATCCGGATTATCCTTTAAAATTTTATCAATTATTTTTTCGGTAATTTTTTTAGAAATACCTAACACCTCCAATGCACTTAACGCTTCAGATTTGTTTTTATTGCCTAAATTATAATCTAATATTTCAGACGTTTCAAATATAGAAATTTTATCCCGCAAATCAACTATTATTCTTTGAGCGGTTTTAGCTCCTATTCCTTTAATTTTTTGAAGTGCCAGGTTGTTGCCGCCGGAAATAGCCGAGGTTATTTCCGATACAGACATTGAGGACAACATCATAATGGAGGAAGCCGGACCTACTCCATTAACACTTATTAAAAGATTAAATAAGGATCGCTCGGTTTTAGTTGAAAAGCCATATAACGAATGGGAATCTTCCCGTATAATTTCTTGAATATATACTAGGGCTTTTTTTTCGTTTTGAATGTCTTTATAGGTTTGTAAACTTATAGTGGCAAAATACCCCACTCCATTGCAGTCTATAACTACACTGGAAGGGGATATTTCAAAAATAATTCCTGACAAATGGGTTATCATTTTTGTTTATTTTACGGAAATAGTAATTATTTTTTTTCTTGAGCAGCAAGGGCAGCAAGGGTTGCCAGATTTACTATATCTTCTACCTTAGAATTTTCTGTAATTATTTGAATAGATTTATCTAATCCTAATAGAACCGGACCAATAGATTTTATATACCCAATACCTTTTGCTAAACTTGCACTTAAATTAGCCGAAGTTATGTCAGGAAATATTAAAACATTTGCCGATTTACCTCCTAACTTGCTAAAAGGAAATTCACTGATTAATTGATCATTTAATGCATATTCGGGCTGAATTTCTCCGTCAATCAGCAAATCAGGATTTGTTTGGTTAAGTTTCCTAACCACTGCATCAACACTTTTAGATGCTACTGAATTTCCAGCAAAATTTTCATTAGATACCATAGCTATTCTAGGTTCAATACCCATTTTCTTTACGAAATCGGCTGTAATTTGAACTATTAAATCTAAGTCATTACTGCAAGAATTTCTGCTTAATGAAGTGTCCGAAATAAATATCGGTCCATTTTTAGAAAGAAGAACCATAGCAGATGCTACTGTTATATTTGATGATTCAGAATAATCTACAACTTTTATAATTTGATTTAAAGCTTCCGTATAATCTTTAGTAAATCCGGTTAAAAATGAATCTGCTTCACCCATTTCAACAGCAATGGCTCCTAAATATTCGCTGTTATTTAATAATTGAGCAGTTTGTTGTTGAGAGGTTATTCCTTTTCCATTTTTTTGCTTTAGATCATAAAGATACTCTACATATTTGTCAAATTTATGAGTAGACGAAACCGTATCTATATCCAATATTTCTGCCTCAATTTCTAATTTATAGTATTGCTTTGTTTTTTCAATAAGATCTTTTTTACCTAACAAAATTGGTTGAGCGATCTTTTCCTCAGCTATGATTTGCGCAGCTTTTAATACATTGTATTCTTCAGCATTGTCGAAAATTATTCTTTTTGGATTACTTTTAGCCTTTGCCTTAAATTGTCTTATAATTTTTTCATCGTTACTTCCCATTCGATCTAATAATTCTTCTTCATACGCGCTCCAATCGGTAATAATGTGTTGTGCTACCCCGCTATCAATTGCAGCTTTAGCCACTGCCATCGAAACTTTAGTTATTAATCGCTTATCAAATGGTTTAGGGATGATATAATCTCTTCCAAACTTCATATTTTTAACATTGTAGGCTTGTATCACCTGCTCAGGAACGTTTTGTTTAGCCAAATCAGCTAAGGCTTTTACTGCAGCTAATTGCATTTCTTGATTTATGTCAGTTGCTCTAACATCTAATGCTCCTCTGAAAATATATGGGAAACCTAAAACATTGTTTACCTGATTAGGATAATCACTTCTACCGGTAGCCATAATAACATCTTTTCTTGTTTCCACCGCCAAATTATAATCAATTTCGGGAGTTGGATTAGCCATGGCAAAAACAATCGGATTTTCATTCATAGACAAAAGCATTTCAGGAGTAACCAAGTTTCCTTTAGATAATCCAATAAATACATCGCTGTTTTTCATAGCATCTTCCAAAGTTCTATCCGGAGTATCTACAGCAAACTCAAGCTTTTCTTCATTCAATCCGGTTCGTCCTTTATAAATCACCCCTTTACTGTCGCACATTAATATATTTTGTGGGCTGGCTCCTAATGCTTTATATAATCGGGTACAAGAAATGGCCGCTGCACCCGCGCCACTGACTACAATTTTTACCTCTGCTATATTTTTTTTGGAAATTTCCAATGCATTTAATAAGGCAGCGGCTGATATAATTGCTGTTCCATGCTGATCATCATGCATTACCGGAATATTTAATTCCGCTTTTAATCGTTTTTCGATTTCAAAAGCTTCAGGAGCTTTTATATCTTCTAAATTAATACCTCCAAAGGTTGGAGCTAACGATTTAACTATTTCAATAAATTTTTCCGGATCTTTTTCATTTATTTCAATATCAAAAACATTGATTCCGGCAAAAATTTTAAATAATAAACCTTTACCTTCCATAACAGGTTTAGAGGCATCTGCACCAATATCTCCCAATCCTAACACGGCGGTTCCATTGGAAATTACTGCTACCAAATTTCCTTTTGAGGTGTATTTGTAACTATCTGCACTATTTTTTTGTATTTCTAAACAGGGTTCCGCCACTCCCGGAGAATAGGCTAATGATAAATCTGTTTGAGTTGAATGTGGTTTGGTAGGTATAACTTCTATTTTACCTTCTGGTTTGGAACTATGATATTCTAAAGCAGCTTCTCTTAAATTTTTTTCTCGTGACATTGTTTTAATAATATTTTGACATACAAAAGTAAATATTTTTATTTTATAACATAGATTCTATTTTTCACCTATAGTTTATATGATAAAAATATATAGGGTTAATAATTTATTAACTTATAGACAATCACTTAATTAGTATATTTTTAAATTAAATGTTACATATCCATGAATTTATATTTTATTAAAATATATAATTACATTTATTATATCGTAATAATATAGTTACTTAGCTTTTCCAATGGTTTTTATATTTTATTTTTCAGATACTTATTTTTAACGGGCTTTCCCTTACGAAATGCGCCTAAATATATATATTATAGGTAATATTTGTTTAATTTTGTAAGCTAATAAATTATTTATGAATAGTACTCTACAAAGTAAATTAGATAAATTAAAGGAGAACGGTTATAATTTATCTGTTAATCAAGTAATTATGGATGGGTTTACCGCTTGGAAAAATATTATTTTTTATGGAGTATTTAGTATTTTGTTTACCTATATTTTTACTAACTTAATTAATAATTTATTGGGTCGCTATCTAGGAACTAATATAATTGATCTGGAATTTATTAAAGCGATTAATAAATTAAATAATCCTCAAGCGTTCAACAAAATTATCCCATTAGTTCAAAACTATATATCAAATCCTTTAATAATTGTAAAAAATTTATTGTCTTCAGTTATTGGCATTCTTTTATATCCCTTAACTGCAGGCGTTGTTTATTGTGCTTATCAAACAGATAGAAACGGAAAAGCAAGTTTTAAAGAGTTTATAAGTGGCTATCAAGGTACTAAGTTTTTTAAACTTATTGGATTAGCTTTCATCGTACTAATTTTACATTTCATTAGTACTTTCCTTTTGTTTATTCCTTCTCTTTATTTTACACCAGCTTTTATTTTAGCCGGAGCTTTTATAATTATTGATGATGTCCCCTTAATTCAAGCTATTACTTATAGTTTTAGAATCGTAAATAAGAAATTTGGAAAAATATTTTTATTATTAGTAATTTCTTGTTTGGTTAGTAAAGTTTTAGGAATCTTTTTGTGTGTTGTAGGTATTATTTTCACGTATTCTTTTTCTCAAGCCATGGTTTATTCTTTGTATAAAAATACTGTTGGCTCAATAGATGTTGATGATGAAATAAATGAAAATTAATCAATCTATTATAAAAAAACATTTTGAGTCCTATTGGGATTCAATTAAAAAATTACGAGTAAAATATAACATCGTAATACGAAAATTCAGGAATCAAAATCCTCAAGCATTTATTTACTTAGCAAGTACATTAATTGGAATAATTGGAGGAATAAGTGCGGTAATTTTAAAAAATTTAGTTAGTTTAACTGAAGAATTGATTTATCATAATAAAAATTTTAATTTCAATTATTGGACTATTTTTTTCCCTACCATCGGTATTATTTTGACCGTTATTTTTATTAAATATTGGGTTAAGATGGATATAAGTCATGGAGTTGAAAAAGTCTTATTTGCCATATCCAAGAAACGTAGTATAATAGATAAAAAAAATACATACAGTTCGATTATAGCCAGTTGTTTAACCATCGGTTTTGGAGGATCTGTAGGTACCGAAGCTCCCATTGTATATACAGGAGCAGCAATTGGATCAAATATAGCCCAGGAATTTAAACTTAACTTAAAATTAAGAACTTTATTCATTGCTTGTGGATGTTCCGCAGCCATTGCAGGTATTTTTAAGGCACCGATAGCTGCCATTATTTTTTCGCTTGAAGTTATTATGATCGATTTAAGTATGTGGTCATTAATACCAATTTTAATTTCTTCAACTACCGGGGCTTTAATTTCTTATTTTTTATTAGGTGATAATATATCGTTTTATTTTGCGATTTTTGAGCCATTCGATAAATCGAAAATTCCTTACTATATAATTTTAGGTGTTATTTGTGGCTTTTTTTCATTGTATTTTATAAAAATCGGTCGTTTAATTGAGAAGAAATTTTCTACCAGTAAAAGCATCTATTTAAAAGCTATTTTGGGCGGTTTAGCAGTAGGTATCTTGATCTTTATTTTTCCTCCGCTTTTTGGTGAAGGGTATATCGGGCTGCAACATTTAATGAGTTCTCACCCGGAAAGTATAGCAAAAAATTCTTTCTTTTATATATTGAGAGAAAATGATTATTTTCTTATTCTTTTTTTAGTAGGCATTTTGTTTATAAAAGTGGTTGCCAGTAGCTTTACTACTTCGTCGGGGGGGATTGGCGGAGTATTCGCTCCAGCTCTTTTTACCGGCGGAATTTTAGGTTTTGTTTTTACAAAAATTATTAATCTTACTAGCTTTACCAAGCTTTCTGAACATAATTTTACTTTAGTGGGAATGGCGGGTGTAATGGCAGGTATCATGCATGCTCCCATGACCTCGATTTTCCTTATTGCTGAAATTACAGGAGGATATAGTTTATTATTTCCTTTAATTATTACTTCTACCATTGCTTATCTTGTGAAATATCATTTTGATAAACATTCTGTGTATACCTATAATTTAAAAAGAAATAATGAGATGATTACTCATAATAAAGACAAAGAGGCTATTCGTAGAATGAATATTAAAAATCTTATAGAAAAGAATTTCGTTAAAATTTCTTTATCTTTATCTTTTTCTGAGTTTATAAATGAGGTAATTCCTTCTTCAAGTAAAAAATTTTTTATCGTTGAAGATTCGGATCAGAAATTTAAAGGATATATCATTTTGGATGATCTTATTAATATTTTGCTCCATAAGGAACGTTATGAAAGTTTACATATTGTTGATCTTGTTACCCAACCGTCTGAGTGTATTTCTTTACTTGATGATAATGAAACTATTTTTAGAGTTTTCGATAAGTCAAATTCTTTGTATTTACCGGTAGTTGAAAATGATCAATTTATCGGAATGCTTTCTAAATCTAAATTATTAGATAAATATCGAAAATTAATCGTAGATTTTTCAGAAGATTAAGTTATTTATTTAATAATACATTACCGGAATTAAAAACTATTGGAATAATAGATTTCTTATGTCGCTAAGTATTAAGTGTAATGCCGGTAATGTTTACTAAAAAATTATTTTTATTTGTTTTTACTTATTTAATTCCAAGAAAACATCGGAAAGACACTGTATAATACTTTGAGCTGTCATAGCTTCTTGAGAAAATTTCTCTGAGGCATAATCTCCTGCTTTGCCGTGAATGTAAACTCCTAAAATAGCTGCCAATTTTGAGTCATAACCTTGTGCCAATAGTCCGGTGATAATACCAGTTAAAACGTCTCCACTTCCCCCTTTTGCCATTCCGGCATTACCTGTAGCATTATAATAACAAAGACCATCCGGTAATAAAATTGCTGTGTTATGCCCTTTAATGACTATAACAATTTCATGCTCTTTTGCTTTTTTCCTGGCAAGTTCGCATTGCTCTAAAGTAGAATTAGTTTTCCCAAACAATCGCTCAAATTCTTTAGGGTGTGGGGTGATTATAGAATTTTTAGGAACTAAATTTAATAAATCTTTGCTTTCTGAAATTATATTGAGTGCGTCAGCATCCAAAACCATCGGATTTTTTTCATTTTGCAACATTTTTTCAAATGCCATTTTTGTTAATACCTCTGTACCTAGCCCCGGGCCTATACCTATGGTATAATTTTTAAATGGAATTTGTATATCTTCTATGTATTTATCTCCACATGAGAAAAACATAGCTTCGGGAGCAACGGTTTGAAGTACTAAACTGCCGTATTCAGGAGCACCTGTAAATACTAATCCGGTACCCACGCGTAAAGCAGACAAGGTGGAGAAGGTAATAGATCCCATTCTTCCATAGCTCCCTCCTATTATAATGGCTTTTCCGAAAGTTCCTTTATTACTGAACGGACTTCTTCTTTTATAATTTTTCTCAAAAAAATCATTTTCTATAAGGAAATTATCGGTTTGTTCATTTTCAATAAATTTTTTATCCAAACCTATATCCAGTACATGTATTTTACCGGCGTATTGTGCTGCTTCGGGATGTAAAAAAGATCTTTTATAAAATTCAAAAGTCAAGGTTTCATCTGCCCTAAACACCGTTTGGTTTTCTTCAGGAAGTGAATCTGTAAATAAACCTGAAGGTATATCAATTGAAATTTTTATAGCATTGATTTCATTTAATTTTGAAACTATTTTTTCAGCTTCTCCTTTCAATTTGTTATTTAATCCTATACCAAATAAAGCATCAATAATAATTGCTTTTTCTTCATTAACTTCAAAGTCATCTCCTTCAATAAAATCTACTGATTTTGGAAATTTATCAAAATTGATCTGAGTATCTTCTGTAAAGTCAGAAGAGGATTGTATAATAAAAGCTTCGACATTATAATTTTCATTATTCAACAATCTAGCTAAAGCTAAACCATCTCCTCCATTATTTCCTTTTCCACAAAAAATGTAATAGGTATATTCGTTCGAATATCTGCTTTTTAGCCAATCAAAACAAGCTAAAGCTGATTTTTCCATTAAATCTAAGGATGTTGTCATTTCACTTTCAATGAATTGACTTGCACATTCTTTTATTTGCGTTGATGTTAATATCTTCATAAGTATTGTTAGTTTCAAGTTATTATAAATCTCCAAAGTTTATTCTTCCAAATTTCTCCTGCATAGTCTATTCCTACTCGTACGGTGGTAATAAAATTTGGTTTAATTTGAGAATCTTCAACCCAAATTTTTTTAGAAGAAGCTAAATCTTCTCCATAAAAATCTTTATTTAACTGTAATAATTTGCCAACTCGTCCCGGACCGGAACATTCCTCAACGCCTCTTATTAATACTGCTTGAGGTTCGTTCTTTTTACCCGTAACAAAGTTTAGCATCCAATATATTCCATATATCAGATAAACATATACTTTTCCTCCTTCATGGTACATAATCTCTGTTCTTTTGGTTCTACCTTTACTTGCATGACAGGCTAAATCTTCTTCTCCTCCGTATGCTTCTGTTTCCGTAATAGTATATTTTACTATTTCTCCGGAATCATAAGCTCTTACGATTTTTTTCCCTAATAATTCCTGCGCTACAAAAAATGCTTCTTTTTGAAAAAATTTAGTATCGATTCTCATTTTATCTTCACATCGGTAAAAATAAGTACTTTTTTTGAATTATAAGTTATTAAAATAAAATTTGATTAATAAAAATAACATTTTATTTTATTTATCTAAAATCACCTGATAAAATCACGTTTTTTTTATTTATATATCAAACATTTATCAAATTATTTATAATTTTAAAAAAAATACTTAAAATATATTTTATTTTATAAAGAAATATAATATATATTGAATTTATTTTTT
Source organism: Apibacter sp. B3546 (assembly GCF_009827885.1). Taxonomy (NCBI): domain Bacteria; kingdom Pseudomonadati; phylum Bacteroidota; class Flavobacteriia; order Flavobacteriales; family Weeksellaceae; genus Apibacter; species Apibacter sp. B3546. Next base: position 477,711 of record NZ_WINW01000002.1, read on the forward strand.
ACTCTTTAGGAAGTTGAAATTCGATTTTATTTTCTTTTAAGCTTTCAAAAATGAAAATAAAGTTTCGCTACCTATACTAATTCTGCCGCTTTATTTTCAATACTGTTGTTATTGCTTAACTGTCTTAAGTTATCTAATGTTACTAATGCTATTTGTGTTAATGCTTCTTCTGTGAAAAATGCCTGATGCGCCGTTACTAAAACGTTAGGGAACGAAAGTAATAATTGTATTTTGTCATCTTCAATGATGGTTTCAGATAAATCCCTAAAGAATAATTTATCTTCTTGTTCATAAACATCAATTCCTAATGCACCAATTTTTTTAGATTTTAATCCGTCAATAATATCTTGTGTATTAATTAAACCTCCTCTACTGGTATTAATTAAATACACGCCGTTTTTCATTAAGCTTATCGTATGTTTGTTTATTATGTGATGTGTTTCAGGGGTTAAAGGGCAATGTAAAGAAATTATATCGGATTGTTTTAGTAACTCTTCTAAGGTAACGTATTTAAATCCTTCTTTTTTTAGTTCTTCATTGGGATAGACATCGTAAGCTAATACGTTTGTCCCTAAGGCTTTTATTGTTTTACAAAATACTTTACCAATATTACCTGTTCCTATAACACCCACCGTTTTTTTATAGATGTTAGTACCCAGTAATCCATTAAGGGAAAAATTTTGTTCTCTAACTCTATTGTATGCCTTATGTGTTTTTCTGTTTAAGGTTAAAAGCATCGCCAATGTATGCTCTGCTACTGCTTGAGGAGAATATGCAGGAACTCTGCATACTTTTATTTCATATTTTTTAGCAGCTTCTAAATCTACATTGTTGAATCCTGCATTTCTTAATGCTATATATTTAATTCCTCTTTTTTTTAGTTTTTTAATTACCCCTTCGTTTAATTTATCATTTACAAAAACGCAAATGGCATCGGTTCCTTCTTCAATTATATTGACTGTATGTTCATCCAAATTGGGTTCAAAATATTCTAAATCAAAATTAAAATTTTTGTTACATTCATTAAAGAATTTTATATCATAGGGTTGTGTTGAAAAAAATGATACCTTCATATTTAAACTTTTATCATTAAACTTAATTTTTATATAATTACAAATATTGTACAAAATTATATATAAATTTTTTCCGATATAAAGTTTATTTTTTTAAAGATAAAATATAAACAGGCGGTATAATAGGTAATAAATTTATATTCAATAAGTTAATCTAAATAACAAATTTACATATTGGTTATATTAAATAAAAAAAGAACCGTAAATAAATACGGTTCTTTATGAATTATTTTAGGAAATGGTTATATTATAAGGTTATTGTCCTTCTTCCATTTTTCTTTTTAATTCTTGTAATTCGTCTAAATCACCTAAAGTAGATTTTTCAACAGTTTGATTTTGTGATTTAACTTGTTTTTCAGTTTCTTCTCTATTTTCTTCTTCACGGAAAGTTCCGGTATGAGAAACTACAATTCTTTTGAATTCTTTATTAAATTCAATTACTTTGAATTCAGTTTCATCACCTTTTTTAATTTTGGAACCGTCTTCTTTTTCTAATAATCTAGATGGACAGAAACCTTCTACTTCAGCGTCTTCAAATTGAACAGTAGCTCCTTTGTCGAACAGCTGAACTACTTTACCTGTGTGTACAGTTCCTTCAGCATATTTAACTTCGTATTTTTCCCAAGGGTTTTCTGTTAATTGTTTGTGACCTAAGCTCAATCTTCTAGCATCAGTATCTAATTCTAAAACTACTACATCTAATACGTCACCAACTGAACAGAATTCGGAAGGATGTTTAATTTTCTTAGTCCAAGATAGATCTGAAATGTAAATTAACCCGTCTACTCCTGCTTCTAATTCAACAAATACTCCAAAATTGGTAAAGTTTCTTACTGTTCCTTTGTGTTTAGAACCAATTGGATATTTTGCTGTTATATCAGTCCATGGATCCGGAGTTAATTGTTTCATACCTAAAGACATTTTTCTTTCTTCTTTATCTAAGGTAAGAATAACACATTCTACTTCATCCCCGATTTTAACAAAATCTTGAGCTGATCTTAAATGAGTAGACCAAGACATTTCAGAAACATGTATTAATCCTTCTACTCCCGGTGCAACTTCTACAAAAGCTCCATAGTCTGCTAAAACAACTACTTTACCTTTGATTTTATCTCCTACTTGTAAGTTTGGATCTAATGCATCCCAAGGGTGTGGTTCTAATTGTTTCATTCCTAATTGGATTCTAGATTTTTGATCATCAAAATCAAGAATAACCACATTAACTTTTTGATCTAATTGAACTACTTCAGATGGATGATTTATTCTGCTCCAAGATAGGTCTGTAATGTGGATTAATCCGTCCACACCCCCTAAATCAATAAATACTCCGTAAGAAGTTATATTTTTAACAACTCCTTCTAATACCTGACCTTTTTCAAGTTGTCCGATAATTTCTTTTTTCTGATCTTCAATATCTGCTTCGATCAATGCTTTGTGAGAAACAACTACATTTTTAAATTCGTGGTTAATTTTAACGATTTTAAATTCCATAGTTTTTCCTACGTATTGATCGTAATCGCGGATTGGTTTTACATCAATTTGTGAACCCGGTAAGAAAGCTTCGATGCCAAATACATCTACAATCATTCCTCCTTTAGTTCTTGATTTTACATAACCTTCAACGATTTCGCCGGTCTCATGAAGCTCATTAACTCTATCCCATGCTTTAAGCATTCTTGCTTTTCTATGAGAAAGTTGTAATTGACCGGTTTTATCTTCTCTTTGAGCAACCATAACTTCAACCTCATCTCCAACTTTAAGATTCGGATTGTAACGGAACTCATTCAAAGAGATAACTCCTTCTGATTTAAAGTTTATATCAACGATTGCTTCTTTGTCAGTAATACGAACAACTTTACCTTTGAAAACTTGATTTTCGTCAAGTTCTCTCAAAGAAGTATCATACATTTTTTCTAACTCAGACTTTTCTTTTCTATCCTCAGCATTTAATCCGGATTCAAAAGAATCCCAGTCAAATTGCTCAGGAGCAACATTTGCATTTTTAAGAGTTTCTTGCTCTTCTACTAAATTTTTAGTCTCTTCGGACATATTTTTATAAACATTGTATTCCTTTGCTTTTCAATGTAAGATAAAGGCGAAATTGATGCTTAGGAAGTGGTTATACTTGATGTTATTACGATTTTCTTACTTTCGCCAAATCGAGGCGCAAATATACTAAAAAAATTTTAATTAAACTTAATTTTTATCTTCTTTTTTACTGATTTACTTTAAGTTAATAAATATTTATTAAAAATTACTCCCTTTTAGCTCATAGAAATATAAATAATTAAAAAAATAGTTTATTATACCTTTATTTAATTTATTAACCACCTATATTTCAAAAGACTACTCTATAAAAAACTAATTTTCTTTTCAAAAATACTAAGTAAAAAATATTAACAATTAAAATAAAATCAAATGTTAAATCCCAATAAGTTTTATAAAATCATGAATTCGAGTATTCTGAACACAAAGCCATATAAATTTATATTTCCGGTTCAATTATTAAATTATAATACAATATAAATTACTACTAGTAATGATCTTTCAGTTTTTAAAATTAAAATAAGTTAAAATAAGACTTATCTATTATAAATAAAAAATCTTACTAATTCTAAGAATAATGTTATTAATAGGTAAAAAAATTGTATTAAATTTGAGGTATGGATTGGTTTGCAGAATGGTTTAATACTCCTTATTATCATATATTATATAAAAATCGTGATGATCAGGAAGCTCAAGAATTTATAACGAATTTATTAAAATATCTTGCCTTACGTAAGGAGAGTAAAATTTTAGATTTGGCTTGTGGCAAAGGTAGGCATAGTATTTTTTTAAATAAATTGGGATACGATGTTATCGGCGTTGACCTTGCACCGGAAAGCATTGCTTATGCAAAGAGTTTTGAAAATGAACATCTTAAATTCTTTGTTGCAGATATGAGAAGAAGTAATTTCCCGAACCATTTTAATGCCATTTTCAATTTATTTACCAGTTTTGGCTATTTTAGTGATGATGAAGATAATTTAAAAGTTTTTCAATCTGTTTTTGAACAATTGTTAAGTAAAGGAATATTTGTGATGGATTTTATGAATGTTTCCTTAGCAATGGATACGCTTGTTAAACATGAGGACAAAGAAGTAGACGGTATTTTATTTCATCTGCAAAGGAAAATTGAAGATGGTTTTATTATAAAAGATATTAAATTTCAAGATAAAGGTAAAAATTTTCATTTTCAAGAAAGAGTAAGAACTTTTAAACTGAATTATATTGAAAGTCTGGCCAAAAAAGTAGGATTTACTTTAAAAAATGTATTCGGTGATTATCATCTCCTCCCATTTGAAGAAAAAAATTCTCCCCGTCTAATTTTAATTTTTGAAAAATAAATGGATTATATCGTATTGATTTCTGCTGTAATCATCGGAGCAGGAATAGCTTATTTTTTCCAAAATAATTCAAAATTTAATAAACAACTTTTAATGTTTAGTGCGGGATTGCTTTTAGCAATAACTGTATTAGACATGTTTCCTTCCTTGTATAGAGATGGAGGAATAAATGCAGGAATATGGATTATTATCGGGGTTTCCATACAATTAGTCTTAGAAGGATTATCTAAGGGAATCGAACATGGTCACTTACACAGCTCGGAACATCATGCGGACAGCGTTATTCCGATTAGTGTAATGCTGGGTTTGTTTATTCATTCATTTTTAGAAGGAACTCCATTGGAAGTTAATCATATACATAATCATGGTGCTCATGATCATTCCATGCATTCATCAAATATTTTATGGGCGCTAAGCATCCATAAAGTTTCGGAATCCATTGTTTTATCTACCTTTTTATTTTCTTTACCTATTAAAAGGATATATTCTTTCTCTATTCTCGTTTTGTTTGCCGTTTCAGCTCCTATTGGGGCTTTCTTTGGTTCATTCTTAGATCCTCATATTTATCCTAAATTATTGGGTATCGTAGCCGGAATTTTTTTACATATTTCTTCTGTGATTATATTTGAAAGTAATGAGAAGCATTCCTTAAATTGGCAAAAATTACTTTTAGTATTTAGTGGAATGTTCGTAGGTTTTTTAATTTCTGTAGTTTAAAATATGCGTTTTACCTATAAAAAAATTCCCCTAAAATGTTAGGGGAATATATCTTTATATAAAAATATGATTAGTTAACGGGTATATCTTTATTTACATTTTTACTTCCGATTAATGCATAATAAAGGATATAAGCAAATTCTATGATAATCAACCAATAACTGGATAAAAAACCAAATAAATCAGCAAAATAATTTTGTATGAGGGGCAAAATTCCTCCTCCACATACCATCATCATAAAAATTCCGGATGCTGCTGATGTGTATTTTCCTAATCCTTCAACCGCTAAATTAAATATACCTCCCCACATTACGGAAGTACACAATCCACACAATACAAAAAATACAATGGTAATAGGTAATTCTGCAAAACCTATAGATATATCCGATTTAAATACAGGCATACTGACCGTAGATGAAATAGGACTAATTATTGCTAAAACTATGAATATTAACCCTAGCAGTGAGGTGAAGGCCAACATAGCCTTACTGGAAATACGAGCTCCTAACGATGCTCCTATTAATCGACCGATGAGCATTAAAAACCAATAGGTTCCTACCACCGTTCCAGCCACAGTTGTATCAATACCTAAACCTCCTTTGTCTGGTGCAGAAGTCATAAATAAATTGGCGGTATTGGGAATTCCTACTTCAATACCTACATATATAAATATGGCTACTACTCCTAAACAAAAATGCCTAAATGAAAATGCGCTATATTTTCCTTCAATTTTTTCTTTTTTATCTAAAAAAGGTTCCGGTATATTCACCAACAACAACACGATAAAGGCAAGGACAAAAATCCCCATGGCCAAGAAAAGAGCGGGATTTGCTTCTTTTATGGTTGCTCGTGATGCATTTCCGATTAAATATCCAACCAATACAGGTACAATAGTTGCTCCCATTGAGTTTATTGAACCTCCCAATTGCAGCAAAATATTCCCTTTTTTACCTCCTCCTCCTAACGTATTCAGCATAGGATTTACAACGGTATTTAGCATACACATAGAGAAACCGGAAATAAAAGCTCCTATTAAATAGGCAACAAAACTTTCCATTCCCCCGGATAAGTATTGAATTCCAACGCCTAAAAATCCAACCACAATGGCTACTAAGGCTGTTTTTTTATATCCTATTTTTTGTAACAGCATACCCGCCGGAATACCCATAAATGCATAGGCTATAAAGTTTGCAGCATTACCTAGTTGAGACATAAAGTTGGATGCCCCAAATTGATTTTTGACAATTATTCCCATAGGATTTTGTAAGCCTGTTACAAATGAAATCATAAAAAACAGGGCAAACATCATTGCTATAGGTAATGCGTAATTTTTTTCTTTATTAGTCATATTTAGTATTATTTTTTAATTATTATTATAGGTTAAAAAGAGTATTTAAGACCAAACTCAACTGTAAAAGGACGGATGTATGTTCCTGAAAGAATAGTTCCTTCTTTCTTTTTAGCTTCTTCGGAAGTTAAGATCAAATCAGAGTCTCCCATATCTCCTTTAGCTCCCCTTTGATTGAATAAATTTATCACAGTTGAAGAGAAACTTAAGTTTTTGGTAATAGCATATTGTAACCCGGCAAAAGTTTCCCAACGACTTGCAAAATATATTGTATTCGGTCTGTTGGCATATTGTTTACTGAAATATCTTGCACTCGCCCAAATCCTTAAATCTTTCCAAACATAGCTCGGATCAATCTCTAATAAAACTTTAGAAATACCCGTTACATATTTATCTGTGAAATCGTATTTAGCTGCTGCACCGTCTTTAAATTTAACTTCTCCGACAAAATTTTTATATTTTGGACTTTGTAAAGTGATCAAAAAGTGTAATTCAAAGTTTTTTATGGGTTTTGATATGATATCTGTAGTCCATCCTATAGTTTCAATATCATAATTTGTAGTTTCTCTTTTCACTTCTCCAGGATTATTGGGATTGGAAAAATTTACTGTTGAACGATATTCATTACGGGTAATATACGTTGCCTTAGAAACTATACTTGCTAACGGATGATTGAAATATACTCCAAACCCTGCTGTTGGTATTTTAGATTTTTTGATTTTAGGATCAACTCCAATGTTATAATATTCTAGGTGTCCGGCTTGTTCATTGTAATTAACCTCACCTAGTAAACCAAATTTAGTGGTCATTTTATATACTGCATTTAACATGTAGGATTGATTAACCCAATCTTTATTTATATCAGTTTTAGGTCCTGTTAATGTTTGCAATCCTAAATTTCTGTCCTGGTAATCTCCCCGTAATGCTTGATACTCAATACGTCCACCCAAATTTAATTCTAATTTATCGGCCAATAACCACTTATCTAATATATATAATGCTAATTTATTTTCATTCCCATTATGATATTCTAGTCCTTGATTTAAATTAAAATCTCCATTGGCATTTGCCGTACCTCCTACTTGAATTAATTTTCTTGGATTCGGTGCCACCTCTTGAAAATACATAGCAGATTCTGTAGCATATTTATCTACTTTATAATGCCATTCGTTTAAACCAACTTTCAAATCGTGGTTTCCTATCTTTTTACCTAATTCAACAGTACCCGTTATAGATTTAACAGGAGTTTTTCTTGTTGCTAATATTAATACTCCTTGTGCGTTATTTCCCATATAAGCTTCTCCCGTATCAGCATATACATACTCTCCCGGTTTTGCTTCAGAAACTCCTGCCATAATAGGTATGTAAATACCCACTTTGGATGAATGGTAACGAACCATGTAATTTAAATAAAATCCATTATCAAATTTGTTATTACCTAGTAAATCAACTGTATGGGATTCTGTTCCGAAATCGTCTAATATATCTTTTTCTACCAAATTTCCGGTAAAAGCATCCATTAATGTTATTTTTCCAGATCTTTCATGATACGATTTCCGCCCAATTTTAAATCCCGATATTTCACTTACATCCCCATCTTTTCCATACATAAAAGGGCTGTAATTATACGTTAGATTTTTAACATTAACATATTTATATAATACTGAAACAGAGCCTTCTCCTCCTCTGTATTTATAATCTTGAGTTAAGGCCATTTTATACATTTGAGTTTTATCGGCATAATATTTATCTATAATTGATGGTTTAAAAGTTCCCGGGTCAAAGCTCAGATAAGCACCGGCTGAATATTTAAGTCCCTTAGTATTTATAGGTCCGCTCACATTTGCACTTCCTCTCATTAATCCAAAATGATTGGATTCTAAATTAACTATACCTTGAAGCTTATCTGTGCCTAGATTATCAAACGTATTTAAGGAAAAACCTACATCTCCAATATTGATAAAGGTTTGTCCTAAGTCAAACAAACCCGTACGATTAAGCGTAACATCGGATCTCCATGCTTTAGTAGGTAGTTCCGGCCAATAGTGGAATACTACCGGCAGACCATTCTCAAGAATAGTAGTACCTCCTACTGAAGCAGGTAAACCGATATTTACATCCCTGGGACCGGTACTATTTGCTGCATTTAACATGACATTCCTATCATTTTTCTGTTCTATGTCTACTTTTATCGTATCATTTTTCGTTTGATTTTGACTATATATTTCATTGGTACTAATCAGTAATAAAAGTACTGACAATGAATATATACTATTTTTATTTCTCATCTTTTAAAAATTTTATTTCAGTGGTTACGTGCTCTGTTCTTTTTTATATACACAGAGTTTTATGTTCTTTGAAATTGATGAATTATAACAGTATCAAACACTAAAAATTTTTTAAGCCGACTTAATGATAGTTTTTCATGAAAACCATATATTACAAATAAATTAAAGTATTTATACTATTATGTAAATGCGTATAAAACATCTTATTCAATTATTTAGAATGCAGTAAATCTTAGTTGTTCTTTAACTTCTTACTTGATTTATTTTTATTTGCCTAATACCTTTTTTCCTTTTTCCACATAACTCATATCTCCAAAAGATTCAATCGTAAACTTTCCGTCTTTGTAGATTACCTTTGAAACTGCTGCATTTCCCATATGTGTTCCTGTTATTTTTTTACCGCTACTGTCTAAATCTGAAAGAAAAACGCTAATTGCCATTCCATGAGCGACTAATAATATGTTTCCTCCTCCTGATAAAGCCTCTTTTTCAGCTATTTCACGAATGGCTTTCTGGCCTCTCGCTTTAACATCTTCATAATTTTCTCCTATTCCTAAGGTTTCTAACGTTTTAAATGTGTTCATGGCTCTTTTTAATATTTCAGGATTTTTTGCCATATCGGCAAAAAGTTCTTTTGATGATTTATAGTGTAAATAGAGAGCCGCATCCCCCCACATTTTCGAGTTTAAATCACCTTCGTAGCTACCAAAATTGGTTTCCCTTAGTTGAGGTACTTCTGTTATTGCTAATTTTTCTTGACCTTTAGTATCTAAGACTATACGAGCTGTTTGCCTGGCCCTTCCTAAGTCACTGGAATAAGCTGATTTAAATTTAACATCTTTAATTCCTTCCCCTAGAAACTTAGCCACTTCCACTCCTTCGGGTGTTAAAGGGGTATCTGCCCAACCTTGCACTCTATCCATGGTATTCAATATAGTCTTACCATGGCGAGTCACATATAAGATTACCGTCTTATCTTGTTTCGTTGATTTTTTATTTTGCCCATAAACTTGTGGGTTAATTGATACGGTCAATAGCATGAAAACTATCAACTTAACATTTAATAGTACAGAGTTTTTCATTTATTTACATTTTATTTATTTAATTATTAAAATTCAACACCACCGGATAATGATCTGAATAGAGATCAGTAAATTCATCTTTAATTACATCACATTTTATAAGATCTTTTTTCATATTTCCGCTAACATAGAGATAATCATATCTTACCGGAGATTTAGATTGATCATAAAATAATTTAGTTGGCGCGGTCGCTTCAAATTCAGGATGGAATAAACGAAGTGCATCTATAAATCCAAAATCAAGTATTTTTTGCTGGATAGTATAATCTAACTCGTTGTCTTTACCCAAATTCAAATTATACGGTCTTTTCTTTCTGTCTTCCCGTATAAAATTTCTGAGTTTATTATCTTTATATGCACTTTTATCCAATGGAGAAACTGAATTTAAATCCCCCATAAACAACCATTTATCACTAGATGGTTTGGATTGGATGGTAGCTAAAATTTGATCCACTTCATAACCTCTTTTCTCAGATGAAAATGGGTGAAAATGAGTAACTATAAAATGAAATCCTTCAATTTCAGCTTCTATATATCCATGAATATTATTATCTAATACCCGATGAACATTTACAATCGGGTATTTTGAAGTTATAGCCACCGGAAAAGTTACAGAGCCATCGGTAGAAGGTTCTCTGACAATAACACAATAAGGGTGACCATAACTTTCTGCTAATTTTCTTAAATTTTTTGGATTTGCTCCTTCAGGGGCAAACTCATAAATTCCTGCAGTAAATCCATTCATTTCCTGCAGGGCCAAAATATCCGGATCTTGTTTACGAATCCATTCAGCAAATTTGAATTTATCTTTAGTTGAGTCCTGTTTCATTCCCCAGTAAACATTGTAGCTAATCAACTTCATTATTTTCTTTTTGATATTGCCTTGTGCATGAATAGGGCTTAAAGGAATTAGAAGGAATAAAAAGAATACTAACCTATATTTAAAATAAATCCAATACTTGCTCATTTTTTATTTTTTAAAATTTAAACTTAGTTTTAAATTCCAGGGTAAAAGGTCGGATGTAAGTTCCTGCTACCGGTTTATTATAATAAGGAGTAGGATCTACAGCTGTATTAGTTCCAGAAATAGAGCCTTGTGCACCACTTTGGTTTAATAAGTTAACCGCACTTACTCCAAAACTCAGGTTACTGTTATATTTAAAATCTATACCCGCAAACGTTTCCCATCTTCCTGCAAAAAATAATGAATTCGTATAATTTGCATATTCTTTACTGAAATATCGCGCACTTCCCCAAAATTTAAATTTCTTCCAATTATAGCTTGGGTCTAATTCTATTATGGTTTTTGAAACGCTTCGTGCTATATTCCCATCGTAATCATATTTTACATCATATGCTTCAAATTTGTAATTTTTGTATTCGGGATTTTGTAGGGTAAGTAACATATGAAATTGAAAATTTTTAAATGGTGTAACCAGGGCATCGGTTGTCCATCCTAAGGTTTTAACATCATAGCTTATAGTTTTTTTCATATAATCGGTTGGATCTTTTGGATTGGTAAAAGTGGAATTATTCGTAAAATTACTTCTCTGAATGTAGGTAACTTTAGATACTACTCTTACCAAAGCATGGTTAAAGTATATTCCGAATGAAGCTCCGGGTATTTTTGACTTTTTAATTCCCGGGTCGTCTGCACCAGCATAACTACTTAACTTTCCACCTAATTCTCCATAGGTTGCTTCTCCTTGAAGTCCAAATGAAGGCATGATTTTCCACAGTGCATTGACTGTAAAAGTTTTATTAATCCAATCTTTTTTAACTTTTGTTTTATTTCCGGATACCCAATTTGTTCCGGCTAATTTTCTGTCTTCCCCTTTATACCATTCTCCATTAATGTTTTGCCATTCCAATCTCACACCTCCACCCACTTGTATTTTATCAGAAGGCGTCCATTTTTCAGTACCATATACAGCCATCTTATTTTCTCCACCGGTATAATATTGCATAGCGCCATTATGATTATATCCTCCAAATTCGTCTGAACCTTTTCTTGGCGTCCAAGTGCCGGTAAGTGGATCGTAATTTTCTTGAATTAACAGTGACGGATTTGGAGTCACTTCATGGTAATAGGAATAAGAAGCCGTATTATAATTGTTGATGTGGTAATACCATTCATTAAATCCAATATTCCAATTGTGTTTAGACGTTTTTTTGCTTAATTCCACGCGGCTCATATAAGTATTGAATGGAGCTCGGGGGGTAAAAAGCATTAAAACCGATTGTACTTTTCCATTATAAATGTTATCGGAACCTACATAACGGAAACGTGTCTTACCTTCAACCGGATTACTTATGGATGAATAGTACGGATTAAAATATCCGGATTCAGCATATTGATATCTAAAAATATAATCCAGCTTCATCCCATTTGTAAGGCTATTTTTTCCGATGATATCGAAAATATGATTTTCTCCTCCACTTCCTTTCATTATATCTCGAGTAGTATATTCTCCGGAAAGCGGATCTATATAATGCACCAATCCGGATTTTTCCAGATAGGAATCCCTGCCTAATTTGAACCCTTCTACAGCATCTACTTTTCCATTGGAACGATAGTAATAAGGATTTTGTTTAGTTGTTATCGCTTGTGAGCTGATAAATTTATATTGTACTCCAATTTCTCCTTTTCCGTCATTATATTTTTTATTTATAAATACTTTATAAATTTGAGTTTTATCTAAAAATTGAGAAAAGGCTGATGTAAATGTTCCGGGATCCATATTAGCATAAGCACTAACCGAATAATAAAATCCGTTTTTCATCGGTCCGCTTACATTAAAGCTTCCTCTTAATAATCCGTAAGAATTGGTGACAAATTCACCTTTACCTTGCAATTTATCTGTTCCTTTATTGGTATAAGTATTTACTGATACTCCCACATCCCCTACGCTTATAGCGGTCTTTGCAACATCTAATACGTCCATCTTTTCAAAACTGGAATCTGACCTCCAGGCCCTCACGGGCATTTGTACGACGTAGTCCATCACAACCGGTAACCCATTTTCTAAAATAGTAGTTCCTCCCACACTTGCCGGTAAACCAATGTTTACATTTCTCGGCCCGTTATCGGCTGAGGCATTTAACATCACGGATGTGTTCTGATCTTTTTTCAAATCTGTTTTAGTTTTTAAACTATCAGATTTATTCTCTTGTGCCTGTATCAAATTCATAGTAGAAACAATCATAAATGCACTAAGAGACTTAACTGCTCTTCTCATACTTAATTAATCTTTTTGTGGTTTTAGTTTAATTATGATTTTATATTTTATATCATTATAATTTTGTTTTTTTTATTTATAGCATATCATTAATCAAAACTTATATTTATTTTTTTATACCGTATTTTGCGGTCCTAGAATCTTTGATAACACCTTTCCAATCTAAACCAAAACCAAAATTATAGACATTCCCTTCGCTGTCTTGATGACATTCCATGTCAAAAGGAATATCTTCTTTCTGTTTTTCAACCGTGTTCATATTTGCAGGCATTTGAAGGGGTAATAATCCGGAGGGTTCGTATTTCCCGGAAATAATATCCATTATGGCTTGTTCTCCAATTCCAAATCTTGCTATTATCCCATCCACTCTAGATTCAAATTCATTAAAAATCATAGGACGACTGATATTTACTACTACTATGACCGGTTTATTTCCCATTTGATTTTTAGTAGTTAATATGGTAGATAGATCGGATGAATTGGAAACGGTCACTGTTTTATCTTTGTAACTTCGATCTTTAATTGAAGGGTCAATTACGGGATCTCCTGCTGCTATACTGTGCTCACGCGCATTTGTAGCCGTATAGCTGTTATATTGTAAGGAGATGGGAACGTATCCATTCCCTCCATTATTTCTATCGGCTATATCATATCCCCCTCCATCGTTGTTAGTTTGAGGGCTTGAAACAAAGACTATGGAAAAATCTGCTTTTTCAGGATCTTCTGTAACATGATAATATTTCTTAACTAACTCTATATTAACCGAATAATCTAATTTTGGTTCAGACCATTTCCCCCACCAATCTTTTATGGAAGGTTGATAGTTTTTTGGTATATATACCGTTTTTTTATCTTTTATAGGTAGTATACGTTTTTTATTTTTAAGCAATACCACTGATTTTATTTGTGCTTCATAACCCGCTTGCATAAATTCAGGATTTCCAACTGTTTTAACGCTTTGCTCAACGTTTAAATAGGGATTTTCAAACAAACCTAGCCTGAAAATATTTTTTAATAATCGAATTCCAGATTGCTCAAAACGATTTCTCATATATTTATTACCGTATTCTTTCACTCCCATTTTGTAGGCTTCTAATATGGGTTGCATAACATTGTTGCCTCCAAATTGATCCATTCCGGCCATTAAGGCAATATAATGTCTTTGAGCTATGGTTTTATTTTCCAATCCCCAAGGCTTACCTTTAAATTCATCCGGAGTTTTACCCTCATTGGCTGTTATCAGCCAATCTGTACATAATACCCCATCATACCCAAATTTATCTCTAAGTAAATCGGTAATGATATATTTATTGAAGCCATTTGCATAATTACTTCCGTCTTTTGATTGATTATATGAAATGGTGTAATAAGGCATAACTGCTGAAGCTTTGGAAGTTTTGCCATTGAGATTAAAAGCTCCGTTAACAAAAGGGCTCATGTGTGTATCAAAATTATTTCCTGGATATACTGCATATTTTCCAAACGCCCAATGTGCATCTCTACCGCCCTCTTCCGGTCCTCCACCCGGCCAATGTTTAACCATTGTATTAACACTTTTATATCCCCATCCGTCTGCAATTTCATCTTTACCAAAAGAAGTTTGGAAACCATCTATATAGGCCCTGGCCATATCTGTAGTTAGTTCCGGGCTTTCTCCAAATGTCATGTAGATTCTATACCATCGGGGTTCTGTACCTAAATCTATTTGAGGAGATAAAGCTGTAGTTATTCCTAAAGCCCTATATTCTTGTGCTGCTATGTTACCAAATTTTTGTACAAGTGACGGATCAAATGTTGCTCCTAAGCCTAACCCATCCGGCCAAAGTGATATGGCACCTCCTGCTCCTGCATTAAATTCAGATTTTATATTTCCGGTAACTTGGTCAGAATGTCGGGGATCTGAACTTGTATTTCCCGGAATTCCTAATCCCAACCCCTCCACGTATGCTTGCATTTGATTATTCCATCGTGCTGCAACTTCAGGGCTTTGAACCGAAGTTATTAATATATGTCTTAAATTATCCTTTTGCAGAAATTTTTTCTGTGCGTCTGATAGTTCCCAAGGTTGTGCTCCACTGGCAGAAAAGATTTTTCCATTATAGGTTCCAGATGCAAATCCACTATCGTTTGAAGGTATAGCTTGATGATTACTATAAAGCATTAATCCTGCGATCTGTTCCAAGGACATTTTTTGAACTAAATCTTTAGCCCTTTCATCTGCGGATAATCTCCAATCTTCATATTTATCAAGTTTTCCGTTTCTATTAAGGTCTTTGAATTTCAAACCGTCAACAGTTATAATTTTTACACCTGATAATGGGGAATACCCTAAATTGACTCCATTTCCATTATCGATTAAAATAAATTCTTTTTGCTGCGCTTTTGAAAAAAAAAGAGACAAGATTGTTAAAGTAGTAAAAATCTTTCTTCTCATATATGTAGTTTTTAATTTATTTTTTATAAAAATTACTATAAACATGTAAGTTTTACGTGTTTATACAAATATAAATTAAATATCCTATGATAATATAAATTATCAAAGATATGTAAGCTAACCTTAAATCATTATACATTTAAATATATCATTATCATATAATTAACAATATTCTAATTGATTAATATCATATTTAGAAATGATTAATTTTATCTAATTTTAAGGTTAAAATGGTGTTTTTGATACTTGGAAACCTTACCATTTCATTGACTTATTTGAAGTAAATGTTAATTTTTTAACAAAATTTTAATTTCTCCATATTTTATTGGCAGAACAGGGTATCTATAAATTTAATATGCATAAATTTAAATTTATTTTATTTTTTATACCTAATCGTATGATTTAAATCAACATTTGATAAATATTTACAGTTTCAATGATATCTTTTATTAATTTTAGTCTGTAAAGAGATAGTTAAGCTATTTCAAACATTAGTATATATACTTATTAGTTGTAATAAATTGAGCATCTTAACCATTACTAATAAGATAATTTAACCAACATTTATAGAATATTTATTTTTACTATAAATATTTTTATTTTGTACTTTTGAAACATAACTAAAATTAAAAACAAAAAATATGATTCTTCTAGCAGATTCAGGGGCTACTAAAGCCGATTGGATAGCCATTGATAATAATGGCAATCGTATATTCTCAACACAAACTAAAGGTTTAAGTCCCGAAGCCATAAATAAAGAGGAAATGATCAAAAGATTAAATGAACGTTTTGACATTTACCAAAATAAACCCGCTGTAAAAAAAATATTTTTTTATGGGGCAGGATGTGGAACTGATAATATGAAAGATATTGTAAGAAATGCTTTAACAGAATCTTTCCCTAATGCTGAAGAAATTGTGGTTGAAGAAGATACCTATGGAGCCGTTTATGCTACTACGCCTCCGGGAACTCAAGCCATAGTATGTATTTTAGGTACCGGATCCAATTGCAGTTATTATGACGGAGAACTTTTACATCAAAAAGTTTTATCTCTAGGATATCTTTTAATGGATGATTGCAGCGGTAATAAATTAGGAGCAGATTTGATTCGTGCCTATAATTTTAAAACACTTCCTCATGAATTATCAATAAAATTGTCGAAAGAGTATAATATGGATATAGATTTTATAAAAGAAAATCTATATAAAAAACCTAATCCCAATGCTTATCTTGCCACATTTGCTAAATTTATTATTCAAAACAAAGATCATGAATTTATCCAGCAAATCATTGATAAACAAATTCAAACCTTTATCGATTTATATATAAAACAATACGATAATTGTACTCAAGTCCCAATCAATTTTAATGGTTCTATCGGTTTTTATTTAAAAGATGAATTAGAGAAAAAATTATCTGAAAATGGAATGAAATTAGGTATAGCTTTACGAAGACCTATTGATGGTCTAATTGACTATATCTGTACTCATAGACTTACTTAAAATTTGAATTTTAATTGGTTTAAAAGGAATGAGTATGTCATTCCTTTTTTCTTTTTGGATAGCTAGATTTTAAAATTAATTTTATTTTTGTTTAGTATTAAACTATAAAAATGTCTAAAACAATTATAATTACAGGAACCTCATCCGGCGTGGGATTGGCTTTGGGAAATTATTTATTTAAGAAGGGTTACAATGTATACGGTTTGAGTCGTTCAGTACCTAAAAATGCTAAATTTACTACTATTCCAACTGATATAACTAATGAAAAAGAAGTTGATGATGCATTAGATCAAATTCTTGCTAAAAATTCAACCATTGATCTGTTAATCAATAATGCAGGTAAAGGTATGGTTGGGCCTGTTGAAAACGCTAAAAAAAATGAAATTATAGATTTATTCACCCTAAATATTGTGGCACCCTCTTATCTGACTTCAAAGGTTTTACCAATTATGCGTAAAAGTAATAAAGGTAAAATTTTTAATATATCATCGATTGGAAGTGAAATGGGTCTACCATTCAGAGGTTTTTATTCGGGTTCAAAATCTGCTTTAGACATGATTACAGAATCGTTGCGTTATGAATTAAAAAATTCGGGTATTGAGGTATGTACAGTAAATTTAGGGGACATACGAACAGATATAGCAGCTCATAGGATTAAAAGTGATATTTCGGTTGACTATGCTAAAGTTTTTGATAAAGTATATGATCATATGAATGCGGATGTTTCAAATGGTTTAGACCCCGAGACTATTGCTCCCTTTATAGAAAAATTATTTACTCAAAAAAATAAATTAAAACCCCATTATTATTTTGGAACAGCTATCCAAAAATTATCTATTTGGGTTAAAACCATAATTCCACAATTGTGGTTTGAAAAAATTATAGCTAAATATTCAGGTTTGTAACAAAAAAAACCTCTTTAAAAGAGGTTTTTTGTACTTAATTTATAATTATTTAGCTGAGGCACGTAGCATCCATGCCATAGATTCGTGCTGTTCCATAACTCCGGTTAAAAAATCACTGGTTCCATCATCTTTATTTTTGTCAGCAGTTGGTATAAATTCTGCCCGGATCAAACGGATGATCGTTTCATGATCCTGACATAATTCTACTAATATAGTCTTTTCGTCATCTACTTCTTCTCCGTCATGTTCTAGTAAGTCAACTACTGCACTGAATTGTTTAAATGATCCAAGCGCATAATGACCTAATTTCCTTATCCTTTCTGCCACTTCGTCAATAATTTCTGCAATTTCTTTATATTGCTCTTCTAATAATAAATGTATAGATCTGAAATGTGGACCTTCTACATTCCAATGAAATTTTCTGGTTTTCGTATAAAGAAAATATTCATTGGCTAACAATCTGTTTAGTGCATCGGACACTAATTGTTTATTTTCTTCACTAAGCCCTATGTTGGCTTCTATGTGCCTTACTTTTTCAGACACAGGTTTTTTGGTTTTTGTTTTCAAAATAAATTTATGTTTTATAGGTTTTACATACTCTATAATAATAAATAAATGATTATTGTAACCTTTTCAATCTAAACAATAATTGTTGAATGGCTTCTTGATAATCATCAAAAATGGACAATGCATAGTCATCGACAAATAATTCTCTACCGTCTTGTAGTAATAGGTAAAAATTCTCACAATGTTTAATAATATCTTTAGGAGTAGGAGTTTCTTTGATAGTTACTTCAATATCTCCAAATTGAGCATAAGCTGTTTCAACCAAGCGGTCAATTACATCTAATACTGAATCAATAGCCTGATCTAAAGCAATATGTGTTGCATAACTTCCTTTGCCGGTTACTTGCCAATGATATAGTTTTAAACTGCTGTTATATGAAAAAATTTCACCAAAAAATTTACCTAATTTTTTGTTTTTTGAAGAGTCGTTGTAAGTGCTTTTCACTACGTTTTGTTCTTTGATCATAATTTTAAATTTTTAGTTTTCTATTTATTAATATTTGATTTGTATTTATAAAATGCAAATATCAGACCTAAAGCGTTTAACTCTATATTATTTTAAAAACCTATGATAAAGCTGTAATTTGTTTTTTATAGTGAACCGTAAACTTTTGATTTTACGAATAAAAAAAAGATCGTCTGATGAGACGATCTTTTTTTTATTTAGACATATATAAAATTATCTCATTTTTTTATAGGCATTTATCAGCCCATTAGTTGAAGAATCATGTGTAGTTATTTCTTGATCTCCTGATAATTCAGGCAGCACTTTGTTGGCCAATTGTTTGCCTAATTCTACGCCCCATTGATCGAAACTGAAAATATTCCAGATAACTCCTTGTACAAATATTTTTTGCTCATATATAGCAATTAATTTTCCTAATAATTTAGGTGTTAGAATTTTATATAAAAAGGAATTGGTTGGACGATTTCCATCAAATATTTTATATGGTTTTAATTTATTAATTTCTTCTTCATTTTTTCCCTGATCTTTTAATTCTTTATAAACTACTTCTTCCGTTTTACCAAAAGCTAAAGCTTCTGTTTGTGCGAAAAAGTTGGATATAAGTTTTTCATGATGATCTGAGACTTTATTTAGTGTTTGGGCACCTGCAAAAAAATCACAAGGAATAAGTTTTGTTCCTTGATGTATCAATTGATAAAATGCATGTTGTCCATTTGTACCCGGTTCTCCGAAAATTATTGGTCCGGTCTGATAATCAACTTTTTTACCGCTCCGGTCTATATATTTTCCATTGGATTCCATATCTCCTTGTTGAAAATAGGCTGCAAACCGATGTAAATATTGTTCATAGGGAAGTAAAGCAACATCTTCAGCGCCAAAAAAGTTATTATACCAAATACCTAATAAAGCTAAAATTACCGGTATGTTTTTATTTAGTTCCGTATTTCTAAAATGTATATCAACTTCATTTCCTCCTTCTAACAATTCGGTAAAATTGTCATATCCGACAGCTAAACATATGCTCAGTCCAATAGCTGACCAAATAGAATATCTTCCACCTACCCAATCCCAAAATTCAAACATATTGTCTTGGTTGATTCCAAATTTTGTAACGGCTTCTTGATTGGTTGATAGGGCAACAAAATGTTTAGCTACTTCAGATTCTAATTTTGCTGATTTTAAGAACCAATCTTTTGCTGTTTGAGCATTGGTCATAGTTTCTTGAGTAGTAAATGTTTTAGATGCCACAATAAACATTGTTGTTTCCGGATTTAACGGTTTCAATGTTTCTACTATGTGAGTTCCATCAATATTGGATACAAAATGTAAATTGAGTCTGGTTTTATAATATTTTAGCCCTTCTACAACCATTAAAGGTCCTAAGTCAGAACCACCAATACCAATATTAACCACATCAGTAATTGCTTTTCCTGTATACCCTTTCCATTCGCCTGAAATTACTAATTCAGAAAATTTTTGCATTTGCGAAAGGACTTTGTTTATCTTAGGCATTACATCTTCCCCGTCAACTATAACCGGTGTATTTTTTCGATTTCTTAATGCTGTATGTAAAACTGCTCTATTTTCTGTCTCATTAATTTTATCGCCACTAAATTGCTTTTCAATTGCTTCTTTAACTTGGGTTTCCTCAGCCAGTTGGATTAATAATTTCAATGTTTTTTCTTCAATTCTGTTTTTAGAATAATCAAAAAGAATATCATTAAATTGTATTGAGAATTTATTAAATCTTTGAGGATCTTCTTTAAACCATTGACGAAGGTGTTTATCTTTTATTTGGTCGTAATGTTCTTTTAATAATTGCCATGCACGGGTTTCTGTTGGATTAATCTTAGATAATGCCATAATACATTTATTTATTAGTAAATACTAGCAAATTTACTTATTTATCACATGTAATCAACAAAAAAACCTCTGAAATAAATCAGAGGTTTTTTATATTATTTTTTTTAATTTATAAAATTAAAAACTGAATTTTTTAGTAACTCCTACGTGAATAGATTTTCCAAACGTTAAGTCAAAATCTTTGCTTTTGTTATAATTTTTATAATCCAAGGCTACGTTTTCTTTTGTATCGCTCCATTCAACTCCTCCAAAAGAAACATTTAAACCAAAATTATTTTTAAAGTTTATAAATAAAGCAGGGGCAAAATCGATGTAATATCCATATCCTCTAACTCTATTTTCAACTAACATATCTGCCTCATTGTAGATAGAATTACCTGGAGTTTTTTTGCTGTCAGAACGGTATTGTTGATACCCGGCTCCTAAATCTGCGTATACACCAAAAATTTCACTAAAAGGTTTATAATAACGAACAAAACCGCCAATTCTACTTTCGTATGCTTTATCTTGAATACTGTAGTTTGGAAGCTTTTCATAAGTATGTTTATCATAAGATAAGCTGGTTTTGGCTCCTAGAAACCAATTATCAGCTACTTCATAAGCTATTACAGGTGTAAAAGTAACATTATTGGTTTTTTCTTCATTATAACCATTAACTCTTTTAAGGCTAAAATCTGTACCCAAAAGGATAGAATTCTTTTGAGCTTGAGCAGACAACACACTAAAAAGGGTAAGGGTTGCTATTATAATTTTTTTCATGCTTTTTCTTTTTAATTAGTTATATAACTTTCGTTAAATAATTTTATCCTATAATTAAATTATAGTGAAAAGTTTTTAGAAATACCAATATTGAAAGCATTTCCAAACGTTACATCAACCCCGTTAGATTTATTTTTTGTTCCTTTTTCTTTTAAATGGTTGTATTCAACTCCACCAATGCTAAAATTCAATCCAAAATTATTTTTGAAATTAATGAATAGTGCAGGGTTAAATCCTATGTAAAATCCATCTGCTTTATTTTCATATTTTGCGAAAGCATCATGTCCTTTGGTTTTTTGCTCTTGCCAACCTGCACCCAAATCAGCATATACTGCAAAAGTTTCACTTAATGGTTGTGAATAACGTATAAAACCTCCGATTTTTGAAGTTTTAGTATCTCCATCAAGTAAATTAGATTCTTGAAGTGCTTTACTATCTAAATCCGCTTTTGTAAAAGCTACTTTTGCTCCAATAGTTAAATGATCAGTAAATTGATATCCTAAATAAGGAGCCCATTCGTAAGTGTCCAATTTTTGTTTTCCTGAATTTCCTCCAAATTTGTTTTCGGTGTGGTTGTAACCTACATTACCTCCTAATAAAATACTGTTTTTTTGTGCATTCATAGTTGATAATCCAAAAACTACTGCTGCAAACAACACTAACTTTTTCATAATTTTCTTTTTTGTAAAATAATTTAATTCAAAATTTATTTAATTCTAATTCTTCCACTTAAAAACGTAGTAGAACCTAAATTTAGCTAATTTCGTGTTAAAACTATACTAAATACCGTGCCAAAGTTAACATTATGTTAAAAAAAACATCATATTTACTATTAATTTATATTGGATCAATATACAAATAAATTAACTTTGCATAATTATTCAGTTATATTTTTATAAACAATATCTAAATTTAGCATGCAAATATAAATAAATACTCTCTTATAAAGTAATTTGATACTTAATTTATTTTTTTACATGCAAATTTTGCGTTTTCTATTAAATTAATATTAATTTTTTAAGAAAAAATATTTGTAAATAAAAATTTAAAATGATTTTTTTAACAAATATTGCTGCATTTTTAATTGGTTATATACCAAATACAATTTTTAACATTTTTTTTATTTGTTTTAATTTATAATTGGAAAAATAAAATGTGTCATTTTAGAAAAACAAATTGTACATAAAACGCAAAAAAAGCCTTAAAAATAAAAGGCTTTTTTTGTATAATATATTTTGCTTTAATAATAAAATGATAATTTATTCTTGTTTACAAGTTTAAATAAGGATTGCATCTGCTTTTTTTCATCAAAAGTAACATATGCTAAAAAGTCTTCGCAATGATTATAGCCTGATATCTTTTTAGTATTATATATAAAATTGAATCCAAATAAGTTAACAACCCCACTTAACTATGCAGATCATATCTATCAATTATCTCATATAATAAAATTTACTTTAATATACTCATTTAACTTTAATACAATTAAAACAAATGACTGATTATTAATTACTTAAATCCATAGTCAGTTATTTTTTTTAAATATATTATGACTTTGAATAATTTATTATTCTGCTTTTTTTACCATTTTAAAGCAATATTCATACATTAATATACTGTTTTTTCATGTTTTGACTAATTAATAGACTAACCAACTTTTCTTTATCATATAAAACAAATAAAAAAAGAGTTATGATAATACATACTCTTTTTTAGTTTTAAATATTAAATAAACCCTTTTAAATTATGCCTCTATAGGATTCAAGGATTTTTAGAATGTTTATTAATAAAGATGAGGTATTAAGCATTTTTAATGGTAGTAAGTAGAAATTTTATTTTTCTAGCCAATATTTTCAAAATCATTTAAACCCTTTACTAGATTGAATTTTCCTAATTTTTTAATTTATCAAAAATGTACAATTTGTTTTTTCCTCTTATATATACATTAAAAAAACCTCAGAATTAAAATTCTGAGGTTTTCCAATTATACTGTGTATTATTTCTATTTTTATTTCACTTCTTCGAAATCTACATCTTCAACATTATCTCCCCCTTGATTAGGATTACTTGATGATCCTTCTCCTCCGCCTTGAGCTCCCGGATTTGCTCCTTCAGCTGTTTGACCGGATTTATATAAATCTTCTGAAGCGGAAGCCCATACAGCATTAATTTTTTCCATTGCCGTTTCAATTGCCGGAATGTCTTTGCTTTCATGTGCTTTTTTCAAGTCTGCCAACGCATCTTCAATCGGTTGTTTTTTCTCTGCTGGTAATTTTTCTCCAAATTCTTTTAATTGTTTTTCTGTTTGGAAAATCATTGCATCCGCAGAATTTAATTTCTCAACTTCTTCTTTTCTCTTTTTATCTGCTTCAGCGTTAGCTTCTGCTTCTTTCTTCATTTTTTCAATTTCTGCTTCACTTAATCCGGAAGATGCTTGAATTTTTATGGATTGTTCTTTTCCGGTTCCTTTATCTTTAGCCGATACGCTTAAAATACCGTTAGCATCAATATCGAAGGTTACTTCAATTTGTGGAACTCCTCTTGGTGCCGGTGGTATATCCACTAAATCGAATTTTCCGATTTCTTTATTATCGTTGAACATAGGTCGTTCTCCTTGCCCTACTCTAATAGTAACTGCCGGTTGATTATCTGCTGCAGTTGAAAACGTTTCAGATTTTTTAGTTGGAATGGTGGTATTGGCATCAATTAATTTGGTAAATACACCTCCGTAAGTTTCAATTCCTAAGGAAAGAGGAGTAACATCTAATAATAAAACATCTTTTACATCTCCTGTTAATACACCTCCTTGAATTGCAGCTCCAATAGCAACCACTTCATCAGGGTTTACTCCTTTGGAAGGTTTTTTACCGAAAAATTTTTCAACTTCTTCTTGGATCACCGGTATACGTGTTGAACCTCCGACTAATAATACTTCATCAATATCTGAAGTTTTTAATCCTGCATCTTCTAACGCTTTTTTACAAGGTTCCATAGATCTTTTAACAAGATCGGCTGCTAATTGTTCAAATTTTGCTCTTGTTAACGTTTTTACCAAGTGTTTTGGACCGGAAGCTGTAGCGGTAATATAAGGTAAATTTATCTCTGTTTGAGTAGATGAAGATAATTCTACTTTCGCTTTTTCAGCAGCTTCTTTCAATCTTTGTAATGCAATTGGATCTGCTTTTAAATCTACACCTTCTGCAGATTTGAATTCTTCTGCCAACCAATTAATGATTACATCATCAAAATCATCCCCTCCTAAGTGTGTATCTCCATTAGTTGACAATACTTCAAATACTCCGTCTCCTAAGTCAAGAATAGAAATATCAAAAGTACCTCCACCTAAGTCATATACTGCTACTTTTTGGTCTTTATGAGCTTTATCTAATCCGTAAGCCAAGGCTGCCGCGGTAGGCTCATTTATAATTCTTTCCACTTTTAAACCGGCAATTTCACCTGCTTCTTTCGTTGCTTGTCTTTGCGCATCATTAAAATAAGCAGGAACTGTAATTACTGCTCGATCTACAGTTTCTCCTAAGAAATCTTCTGCTGTTTTCTTCATTTTTTGAAGAATCATAGCAGAAATTTCTTGTGGAGTATATAATCTTCCGTTAATATCTACTCTTGGAGTATCGGAATCACCTTTTACTACTTTATAAGGAACTCTTGAAATTTCACCTGCATCTGATGAAAATCTAGTACCCATAAATCTTTTTATGGAATATACGGTATTGTGTGGATTGGTTACTGCTTGTCTTTTAGCAGGGTCCCCCACTTTAATTTCTCCATCTTCCATAAAAGCAACTACGGATGGAGTAGTTCTTTTTCCTTCAGCATTAGTAATAACGGTAGGATCGCTACCTTCCATTACAGCTACACAAGAATTCGTTGTTCCTAAATCAATTCCTATAATTTTACTCATGTTTATATTTTTTCTTTAATTACTTATGGTTATTAATTATACTAAATACTACTATTACTTATATAATTGTTTATGCAATTTCAATGATTATGCCATGAAGCATTATATAAACATTTGTCATAATTAATTTTTTTCAAGCTGACATATTGTCTAAGCATTTTTACTTCATCTTACAATTTCATCTATAATGGTAATTGAAAAGGTAGAACTTTAATGCTCTACCTTACCCACTTAATCTATTTAATCTATAAATTGGCTTATTCTTTATCTCTTAGATAAATGTTTTACTGCATTTAGTAAAACATTAGCACCGGAACTCATCCATTCCGGTTTAATTTCTTCCTTTTCGTTATGACTTATTCCATTAATACAAGGTATAAAAATCATGGAAGTCGGGGCTATTTTAGAAATATTACACGAGTCATGTCCGGCTCCTGAAACCATTGTTCTATGGGGATAATTTAAATTCTGAGCTACTTGGCGTACCACTTCAATGCAGGTATCATCAAAAGGTAAGGGAGGAAAGGATAATATAGGACGGATGTTATAGGTTAGATTTAATTTCTCGGCTATTTGATGTATTTTTTCGGACAATTGTTGATCCATCCTTTGTAATCCCTTTTCTGAAGGATGTCTAAATTCAACTGAAAACCAAGCTTTATCGGAAATAACATTTCTGGAATTTGGGGTAATTTTTATCATTCCAACGGTTGCCCTGCCCTCCGGTTTTTCATTTTTTCCTATCGTATTGACTTCAAGAACTGCCTCGGCAAGCCCAAGTAAGGCATCTTGACGTACTTCCATAGGAGTTGTTCCGGCATGAGAGGCCATCCCTGTGAATTCTACATCGTACCATTTTTGACCTAAAGCGCCGGTCACGATTCCTATTACTTCATTATGGTTTTCTAATATCGGCCCTTGCTCAATATGCAGTTCCAGCGAAGCATGGATTTTATAATTTGAAAAATTATCTTTTCCATCATATCCGATTCTTTCTAATTCTTGTTTAATAGTATTACCTTCACTATCTCTACACGACCAACCATCTTGTAAAGTAGTTAACCCTGAAAAAACGGCCGAACCTATCATGGCAGGAGCGAATCGTGAACCTTCTTCATTGGTCCAACTTACAACATCTATGGGGCGATCAGTCTTTATATTATGGTCATTCAATGAGTAAACAACTTCCAGGGCTGCTAATACCCCATAGATCCCGTCGTATTTACCTCCTAAGGGCTGACTATCTATGTGAGAACCTATAAGGACAGGATTCAAACGGTTATTTTCACCGGATCGTCTGGCAAAAATGTTTCCCATTGCATCTATTTTTATTGAACACCCGGCTTTCTTCGCCAGAGATACAAACAAATCACGAGCTTGTTTATCTAAATCTGTGAGCGTTAAACGATGTACCCCTCCATTTGGCGTACCTCCTATGGTAGCGAAATCGGCTAACCACGTTTGTAGTCTCTTAGAATTTATATGTAAATTATCATTCATTGGAAATATCTGTTTTCCCTTTTTCAAGTTTATAATGAAAATCACAAAAACCGTCTCCGTTCATTATGGTATGGGGACGAGTTAATTTTACATTTGGAGCATATCCTTCAATAAATTTAGCATCTCTGTTGCAGGAAAGTAAAAATCCAATTTCGCCCAAACCCATTTCATGATACATTTCTGCATATCGACATCTTTTCACGTTATAATCATATTGGTTCTCATTATTAACAACCACTTCTGTTTCTAATGCATCATCTTTTTCCCATAGATATTGGAGAGCTACAAAACTTTGTACTGAGGTTGGCCCATCTTCTTTTTGGGCAAAATCTTTTCCGGCCTGAATGGCTGCATTAGCAACGGCTTCTTCAATAATCGATTTTGCCTGTTCAAATCCATATTTTCTCTTTAAAATATCGTATATAGGTTTTATTATTTCTGCTTCAATTTTTCTTCTTTGTAAAATACCTATTTCTTCTTTTTGATTCTTCATACTTGTATTTACTTATGTTTATTTTAAATAGTATAATCGATGGGGGCAACATTTCCAATGAATTTTAGCAATCTTTCATCCTTGGATTTTTTCATTTGTTGAGGTTCTTCATTGTATAAAATTTTTCCTGATTCCATAAAAACAATTCTATCTGATACTTCAAATGCGAATTTCATTTCATGAGTAACAATTATCATAGTCATGCCTTCAGTAGATAATTCTTTTATAACTTTCAATACTTCTTGAACTAATTCGGGATCTAAAGCGGATGTTGGTTCATCAAATAACATAATATCGGGCTCTATAGCCAATGCTCTTGCTATGGCTACCCGCTGTTGCTGTCCTCCTGATAATTGGTGAGGGTATTTATTGGCATGAACCAACATACCTACTTTATCTAACATTGCCAATGCGTACATACGCAGCAGCTGTTTATCTTTATTTTTTTTATGATATAAAGGGGCCAACATAACATTTTCTAATACCGTTTTGTGTGGAAAAAGATTATACGATTGAAAAACCATACCTATCCTCATATCCTGAAGTTTCTTTTTTGATTTATGAAATTTACTTTTATTTTTAGCTATTAGAGAAACTTCTCCCATTTCAATTTCTCCTTCATCTATTGTTTCTAAACCGTTTATGGATCTTATTAAGGTACTTTTTCCGGATCCTGATGGACCTATAATACTAATTACTTTTCCCCAAGGAACGCTTAAACATATATTATTTAATACTAATGTAGCTCCAAATGTTTTTGTTATATTTTTTAATTCTAAAGCGGTTGAACCCTTATTCGTATTTTTTATCTTCGAGTATTCTCTTAATTTTTCAAAATCAACTTGTATTGAACTATCAATGTCTGTGCTTTTTTTATGGACATCAAATTTTGCTTCAAATTTGTTAATAATCCATGTTACTAAAGTAACTATTAATATGTAATAGATAGCAACTGCTAACAGGGTTTCCATAACCAGAAAGTTACGTGTATACAATTGCTGTCCAACCATCAATATTTCGGTCAAGGAAATCACCGATACCAATGAGGTTAACTTAACTATGGTTACGTATTGATTAGCGAGTGACGGTAAGGCTATCCTAAATGTTTGAGGGGCAACAATCAATCTCATGATCCCCCAGTAGGATAAACCCAGTGCTTTTCCCGCCTCATATTGTCCTTTGGGTATAGCTTGTAATGCTCCTCTATGTATTTCCGCTATATAGGCTGTTTCACTTAAAACTAAGGCTATTAAACCGGATATGAAGGGATTGGATAGTATTATCGAGCTTTGAGGCCAAATTTGAGGTAGATTATATATAAATATTAATAATACCAATAAAGGTAAACTCCTGAAAAACCAAATATAACCTTTGGAAATAGTTCTTATAAATGAATGAGAACTCTGTCCCATTAATGCTACTAAAAAGCCTAAAACTACTCCTATACACCAAGTTAATGTACTTAACTCGAATACAGTTAAACAAGCTTTCCAAAAATCTGTGTTAATAAATTGATTTTTAAAATATTTCCAATCGAAAATTGTATTCTTTTCTTGAGATGAAATCGATTCTTCATCTATCTTATATTTATGTAGTAATTCTTGACTTGGATAAGCCAAATTATATTTGTCCAACAGCTGCTGATATTCTCCCGATTTCCTTAGTTCTTGTATAACTTGTGCGATTTTATTTTTTAAGGCTATGTTATCATTTTTAAATGCTAAACCTATTAATACGGGATCTATCATTTCGTGTGTAGAAATTACCAATTTATCTCCTAATCTGTCAATTAACATTTTAGCTACTGCCGCATCTTCATATTGTACGTCCACGCCTTTGGATAATAACGCATGTGAAGCCTCGGGAGCGCTGGGGTATTCTTTAACTTCAATTGCTTGTTTATTATTCTTAAAACAGAAATTCTTGGTAACATCATTCAATTTAGGAATCCATGCCGCCCCTTTCATGGAAGAAATTTTCTTTCCGCATAAGTCTTGTAAGGATAACGGACGGTAGGATTCGTCTTTTCTAACAACTAATACACCTCCGGTTTGTAGATAGGGTAAAAACGAAACTTGTTGAGCTCGTTGCGGATTAATATACAATGCTGATGCTATAAGATCATAATGTCCGGCATTTAAGCCGATAATTATATTTTCTATTCTGGTATCTTTAAAGACTACTTTAAGATTTAATTTTTCTCCTATTAATCTCATTAAGTCTGGGTCAAAACCTCTGGGAATTCCTTCTAAATAGGCATAGGGAGCATAAGTTAGGTCAATACCAACCGCTAATTCGCCTTTTTTTAGAGTTTGTGATTGATAAATTGTTATACTAAATAGAAAGATTAGCACATATACATATTTAGAAAACAAAGTATAAAATCGAAGATCTATTTTATATAATTGGTTATTCACAAGCAATATTATTTTATTCAATATAAAAAACAACAAAGTTTAATTCCTATTAAACTGATAGACAAACTTACTTATTATTTGAATTATAATAAACTTATTTTTTTATCTTTTTATAAAATCTAAATAATTAAATTTTTATTCAACTTCTGCTTTTTGCAGTATTTAAAATTTTATAAAAGACAATTGGTTAATCAAATATAATTATCATATAATAATTTAAAAACACAATTATATCACATAATCACAATATTATATATACTTTTAATTTTAATTCAGAATATAAAATTAAATATTTTTTCCTATATTTGATAAATTTATAAATATTATGATTATGAAAAATTTTACTTTTTTTTTACTATTATTTTCATTTGCTTTCTTGGTTTCTTGTAATGAGGAATCATTAACTTCTGACATTTATCCTGAAAACAAATCCTCAGAAACTGAAAAATTTTGTGTGGATGCCTTTTTACCCGGAGATAATTTTCAGACCTCAGAATTGGATAAAGAAGTTTGCGGTTATGGTGTAACTACCATTATAAAAAAATGGAACCCCGGAGATACCATTAAAATTAAATTTCTAAATGGTTCTTCGTATTTACAAGATAAAGTCAAAAAATATGCAAGTGAATGGCTTCAGTTCGCTAATTTAACATTCAAATATGTTACTGCGGATCAATATGCCGATATTAAAATTAATTTTGATAACAGCGGAAAATCATGGTCTTATGTGGGCACCGATTCAAAATACATTTCTCAACAAAGTCCTTCTTTGAACTTTGGTTGGTTTACGGATTTTACTCCTGAAAATGAATTATCTAAAACAATTCTTCATGAATTCGGTCATGTTCTTGGATTACATCATGAACATCAAAACCCTAATTCAAATATAAAATGGAATAAACCGGTAGTATATGCTTATTTTGAAGGTGCACCTAATTATTGGAATAAGGACAAAGTGGATTTTGAAATTTTTTATAAATACAGCAAGGCTTTAACTAATTATTCGGCATTTGATAAACATTCTATCATGCTTATTTCATTTCCTGCTTCATTTACCTTAAATTATTGGCATAGTCAACCCAATTATAAATTATCTTCTACAGACAAGAAATTTATTGCTAAGCAATATCCAAGAAGTAAATAAATGTTTAAAATCACTTTATATAACTTCAGTTGTTTTATATAAAGTAATATTCTTAAAAATTTATCCTGGATTTATAAAACCTTAAAAAATCTTAAATATGAAAAAATTTACCTATTTATTTTTATTAATTGTAAGTCTATTTGTATATATAGTTTCCTGTACTGAAGATTCATTAAATTCTGATATTGTACCGGACAAAAGTACAGCTCAAAAAGAACATTTTTGTTTAGATGCTTATTTACCAAATGACATTATTCAACCCCAAGATTCAACTCAAGACGTTATTGCTAATGGAGTAATTAATAAATTTAATAAATGGAATACAGGACAAACTATAAAAATTAAATTTTTAAACGGAAACTCTTATTTACAGAATAAAGTAAAACAATTTGCCGGTGAATGGTTGAAATATGCTAATTTAAACTTTGAATATGTTCCTGCTTATCAATATGCTGATATAAAAATAAATTTTGATAATAGTGGTCAGTCTTGGTCTTATATTGGAACTGATGCTAGATCTATTACTCAACGTATTCCTACCATGAATTTCGGGTGGTTTACAGATTCAACTCCTGATTACGAGTTTTCAAGGACAATAATTCACGAATTCGGACATGCACTTGGTTTACAACATGAGCATCAAAGCCCCGCTGCTAATATTCAGTGGAATAGACAGAAAGTATATGAATATTATGCCGGAGAACCTAATTATTGGAACCAAGCGTATGTTGATAGTAATGTTTTAAATAAATATAATTCAACTACTACTAATTATTCTTCCTTTGACAGTCAATCAATCATGCTTTATTCTATTCCTGCATCTTTAACTTTAAATGGGTGGTCAAGCGGTTGGAATACCGCACTTTCCGAAATGGATAAAAGATTTATATCTGAACAATATCCCGGCAGGTATGCATATGTGGAAACAAAAAATTTCTACAGATATAATATAAACGGACAGCATTTTTATACATCAAATTATAATGAATTAGGAAATAAACATTTTGAGGGGATATTAGGAAAAATTTATGCTAATCAAGTTGAAGGATCTTATCCTATATACAGATATTATAATTTTTTAAACGGTGATCGTTTATCTACACTTGATTGGAACGAATTAAAAAACGGTGGACAAGGAGGATGGATTTTTGAAGGCATATCCGGTTATGCATTCAATACTCAAAAACCTAATACAATTCCGGTTTATCGTTTTTACAAATCATATAAAAAGAAATCGGATCATTTGCTCACCACCAACAAAAATGAACTTAAAATCTGGATATCCGAGGATGGTTCGTTAGTTTTAGGTAAAGGTAAAAGTTATATTCCCATTAATATATATAGATATGAAGGCATAGCATTTTATATTTTAAGATAATAGTAACAGATACTATTATTCGTTAAAAAAAGAGAGCTAAAAAAAATTTAGCTCTCTTTTACAATGCTTTTTATATATTTTACCTAAAATTCATTCGTAAAATGAAGTTTTACCGATGGAAATTTTTCTTGAGTCATGGTTATACTAAATGCAGAATCAGCTAAGAAGACTAATTGCCCAAACTTATCTTTAGCTAAGAATTTTTGTTTCACCCGCTTAAATTCTAAAAATTCCGATGATTTTTCATCCTCTGTTTCCACCCAACATGCTTTATGTATATGAATTGGTTCATAACTGCATTTTGCTGAATACTCATGTTCTAAACGATATTGTATTACTTCAAATTGCAGCGCACCCACTGTTCCTATGATTTTCCTGTTATTCATTTCCAATGTGAATAATTGCGCAACTCCTTCATCCATTAATTGATCAATACCTTTTGCCAACTGCTTGGTTTTCATAGGGTCTTCATTATTTATATAACGGAAATGTTCCGGTGAAAACGATGGAATTCCCTTGAAATTTAATTTTTCTCCTTCTGTTAAGGTGTCCCCGATCCTGAAATTACCGGTATCGTGCAAACCAACAATATCTCCGGGAAAACTTTCTTCCACAACCTCTTTTTTATCTGCAAAAAAAGCTGCAGGACTGCTAAATTTCATGGTTTTATTTTGACGTACATGCAGATAATTGGTATTTCGTTTAAAAGTTCCGGATACAATTTTTACAAAAGCTAAACGATCCCGATGTTTAGGATCCATATTGGCATGAATTTTAAATACAAATCCCGTAAAACTCGTTTCTTCCGGTTTAACTAATCGTATATCGCTCATTTTAGGTAGCGGATTGGGTGCAATTTCAACGAATGCATCTAATAATTCCTGAACTCCAAAATTATTTAATGCGGAACCGAAAAATACCGGCTGTAAGGTTCCGTTCAAATATTCTTCTTTTGAAAATTTTGGGTAAACCGAGTGTATTAATTCTTGTTCATTCCTAAGATTTTCAGCTGCTTGGTCGCCAATAAGTTCATTTACTATTGGATCATTTATATCTTTAATCTCAATACTCTCTCCTACTTTTTGTTTTTTTTCTTCGGTGAAGAATTTAAAATTATTCTCCCACATATTAAAGATTCCTTGAAAATCTAATCCCATACCGATGGGCCAAGATAATGGTGTAACCCTTAATTGTAACTTTTGTTCAACTTCATCTAATAAATCAAAGGCATCTTTACCCTCGCGATCGAGTTTATTGATAAATACCAACATAGGAATATTCCTCATTCTACAAACTTGAACCAATTTTTCGGTTTGTTCTTCAACTCCTTTGGCTACATCTATAACTACAATTACTGAATCTACGGCAGTTAGTGTTCTATAGGTATCTTCGGCAAAATCTTTATGCCCGGGTGTATCTAATATGTTTATTTTTTTTCCTTTATATTCAAAGGCTAATACGGAAGTAGCAACCGAAATACCTCTTTGTCTTTCAATCTCCATAAAATCTGAGGTTGCCCCTTTTTTGATTTTATTGCTTTTTACAGCTCCTGCTTCTTGAATCGCTCCACCAAATAAAAGTAATTTTTCTGTTAAGGTTGTTTTACCAGCATCCGGATGGGATATAATTCCAAAAGTTTTCCTTCTTTTAATTTCTTTTTCTAGAGTGGTTCCCATATATTATTAAATGTTTGCAAATATAAACTATTTAAAATTTCTAATTTTAATGTAATTGATTAGTTTTTTGTAGAATTTTTATAATGAATAAGATAAATAATTAATAAAAATCCGATTCAAATTTTTTAGAAGAATATTAAAGTTAATTCATAAATATTTTTATTTAAAATAGTTTTAACTGAATTCTAAAAAATATTGATATCATTTTAAATGAAAATAAGATTTTTTGATTTTGGATTTCACTAATTTATTTTAGAACAAGGAGTTTGTTTAGTGTAAATTACATTATTTCAATAATCAAAATAAATTAGTAATGAATATTATTTACTGATATTTTTAAATGAATTACTTTTGTAATTCTTATCAGGCAAATTTATGACGATTAATTTAAAACATGCTGTAATTTCCAAATTAACTTTACAATTTTCCGGTAATAAACTTCGTGAAGAAAAAAACATTTATGCCGGTGATTTATTTCATTTAAATGAAAAAGAAGAAGAGTCTATGCAACCCTTTTTCCTTTCCCCTTTTAAAAAAAATTTGGAATACTATGAATTTACTCATTATACACAAGACATAAATTTTAATATTTTATATTCTTTATGTAAAGATGTTTTTGAAGATTCCATAGATTTTGTAAGTTTTTCAGACAAAGTTTTGGATCACCTTTACGAAAGATCCAATCACCCACAAATTAAAAAAGGCGAAATTTTTATTGCTTTATTCAATGATATTGATATTGGACAGGAGTCTAAAATTTCCGGCATCGGGATATTCAAGCTAGAAAATAAAAACAAATTTCTTCGATTTAAACATTCTGACATTGTTGAATGCGCCATACAGAAAGGTTTTAGATTAGACTCATCCATTGATAAGAGTTGTTTAATACTTAATACACATAAAGAAAGTGGTTATAAAATATTGGTACATGATGATGCTCATGTTGAATCCGAATATTGGAAAAAGTCTTTTCTGGAAGTAGATTATATTAAAGATGATTCGTATCAGACTAAAAATTATATTAATTTATTATCTGATTTTTCACAACAAGTAATTTTTGAGGAAAAAGGAAAAAAAATTCAAACTGAATTTATCAGTAATTGTCTTCAAGTATTTAATGAAAATGAAACCATAACAGAAGAAATTTTAGAGAAGGAATTATTGGAAAATTATGATATGGTTGATGAATTCAAATCATATAAAAAAGATTATTCAGAAAATTCAGGGGTTCAATTTTCGGAAATTTTTGATGTGTCAACCAATGCATTAGCTAGGGAAAAAAGAAAAATTAAAACTGATATCAAATTAGATACATATATTCAAATTAAATTAGACATTAACAGACCTGAAGCTTCCGAAGATTTTCTTGAGCAAGGGTATGATGAAGAAAAGAAAATGTTTTATTACAAAGTATTTTACAATTCAGAGTTATAAGAGAATTATTATAATTTTATATATTTACTTACTAATCTATTTAAATTATCTTAAATGCCTATTGTAGATTTTATTATACCTGATTATTTTACGAGAATAGTTACTTGGAAAGTCAGTGAAACTAATGAGGAATTGTTACGGATATTAAAATTAGATAACATAAGACAAGGTAAATATGATTCGTTAACCCCTAAAAGAAAACGAGAATATTTGGGATTACGAGCTTGTTTAATGGCTTTAGGTTTAGATAGTACCGTGAAATATACTAAAGAAGGTAAACCCTATGTTGAAGGAACTTACAATATTTCCGTATCTCATTCACACGGAGTAGTCTGTGTTGGTGCTTCGTCTTTTAATATTGGAGTAGATATTGAATTGGAAAGAGATGAAAAAATTAATAATATAAAATATAAGTTTATTCGAAAGGATGAATTTGAATTCATACCGAAAGGTGAGGAAAAGGACTATTATCATATTTTATGGGGATTAAAAGAAGCCCTATATAAAATACACCATGGAAACTTATGGTCTTTTTTAAATCACTATAGAGTAGAACCCTTTCAATTGAAAAGTGATAAACCTATTGTATGTTGGATTATTGATGAAAAAGCGAGTGTTAAATATTATGCCTACTATAGAAAAATAAATAATTATTACATGACCTATGTTCTTAATTATGAATAATTTTTTTTTCTAATTTTGCCGAACTATTTTATAACTTAATATTATATTTTTGAAAAAAGCATTAATTATACAAAATAAATTTATCGGGGATGTTTTAGTGGCCAGTGTACTTGCTAAAAATTTAAAAAAAATATTTCCCAACATCGAAGTTCATTTTTTTTGTTATAACAATGCTATTTATATCCTTCAAAACAATCCTTATATCGACAAAATAATTGAGTTTGATGATATTGAATTAAAAAAGCTTTCTGTTTTATGGAAGTATACAAAATATATTAAAAATGAAAAATATGATATACTTTTAGATCCTTACGCTAAATTACAAAGTCGTTTCATAACTTTGTTTTCTAAAGCTAAGAGGAAAATTAGTTATGATAAACCTTTTTTTAAATATTTTTATACGGATGTTTTTGTAGAGGAAAAGTTTCCTAAATTTATCCATTGTACTTCTATTGAAAATAGATGCCTTTTACTTTCTCCTTTTGTAGATGATATTACAAAAATTGATTTTCAAACCGAAATATTTTTAACTGATCAAGAAATTAATAATGCTAAAAAATTAATGATCAGTTCCGGAGTCAGTTTTATTAAACCGGTCCTAATGGTTGGAATATTGGGAAGCAGTTTAAAAAAATCTTGGCCTCTATCGTATATGGCGGAGTTAATCAATTACTTGTTAAAATATTATGATATAGATATTTTATTTAATTATATTCCTAGTCAGCAAAAAGAAGCGGATGATCTTTTAAAAGAAATTGAACATAAAGAAAAAATATTTACTTCCATTCTTGGAAATAATATTCGAGAATTTGCTTCCATTTTATCTAATTGCAATGCACTTATAGCCAACGAGGGAGGAGCTGTTAATATTGCAAAGGCTATACAAAAGCCCACGTTTTCAATTTTTTCCCCGCACAAGTTCAGAAAAGATTGGGGATGCTATGAAAATTTATTTATTCATAAGAGTTTTCATCTTATGGATATATATCCTGAAATTTATACGGAATATCCTCTTAAAGAAATTTTACGTAAGCCTGAACCTTTTTATAAACTAATGAAACCGAAAATGTTACTTGGCAAAATTGATCATTTTTTACAAAATATCTTAGGAATTGAGAAAACAAATTCCTATTTACCTCAAGAAATTAAAGACAATAAACCAAAAATCACCGCTTTATGTATCACATATAATGAAGAAGATAATGTAGATCGTTTTATGAAAGACATTTCTTTTGCCGATGAGATAATTGTAGTGGATTCATTTAGCACAGATAAAACTAAGGAACGTTTCAAAAAATATCCTAATGTAATTTTCATTGAAAGAGTATTTGATAATTTCACTAATCAAAAGAATTTTGCAATTGAACGCGCAACTCATGAATGGATTGTCTTTTTTGATTTAGACGAACATATCCCCACTCCTTTAATTAATGAAATTTTAAATACTGTAAATTCCCTTAACCCTAAAGACGCCTATTGGATAAAAAGAAATTTTTACTTTAAAGACAAACTCCTGAAACATAGCGGATGGAAGAATGATAAAGTAATACGTTTATTTAAAAAAGATAAATCCTTATATAAAAGCAGTAAACTTGTTCATGAAGAAATAGAATGTAAAACCGAACCGGGTTATTTAAAAAATAGATTGGACCATTATTCTTTTAATTCTGAAAAAAAATATTTGGATAAGTTAGATAAATATTCCCGACTAAAGGCAAAAGAATTATTTGAAAAGGGTAAAAAATCTAATTTTTTACATCACCATATTAAACCTATATATCGTTTTCTCCATCATTATATTATTCAATTTGGTTTTTTAGATGGAAAAGAGGGATATATTATTTCTAAAATGTATTCTCAATATGTTTCCGACAGATATAAATATTTAGATCAACTTTGGAAAGCTAAAAAGAATAAAAATTAAATTCAAAAATTTGTATTTTTTTATAATTTACAAATGAAATATTCAATAAAATTGTTTATTACATCCTATGGGACAAGAAATTGAAAGGAAATATTTAATTACAGGAGAATTTAAATCGAAGGCTATTAAAAGTTTACAAATTAAACAAGGATATCTATCTTCAATACCTGAAAGAACTGTACGTGTTAGAATCCAAGACAATCAAGGTTTTTTAACCATTAAAGGTTCAAATAAAAAAAATAGTATAAGCAGATTTGAGTGGGAAAAGGAAATCACAAAAGAAGAGGCTAATGAACTTATACAATTATGTGAAGTAGGTATTATAGATAAAATAAGATATATTGTTCCCTTTGGAGATAAAATAATTGAAGTAGATGAGTTTTATGGTGAGAACGAAGGACTAATCCTTGCAGAAATTGAATTAGATGATGAAAATGAAAATATTGAGAAACCGAATTGGTTAGGGAAAGAAGTCACAGCTGATCCCAGATATTACAATTCAATGCTTATGAAAAATCCTTATAAAAATTGGGATAATAAATAATTTTTATTTTAAAATAATCTTACAATTAAATCTATTAAATCTATTAACCTAAATTTTAAATTATTAAATAATTTACCAATCACCATAGAAATAGCTAATATAATACAAGAATATTTAAAGTGTTTTTATTTAATAATTTAATTGTTACTCTTAATATAATTATTTAATTAAAAACTTAAATAAAAATTATATTCAGAAATAGTATATTGAATCATAGAAACATAATAAATATATTATACTGATTTATAAAGAATGGCAATTAATAATTGTCTTTTACATTTTCAACTCACCCGAATTTATATTATATTAAGTATTTATAATGATATAATGGCATAAATTTTGTCTAATATATCTAACTAAAACATTATCAAATTTGTATTATATTCAAATGTTGTGGGAGGAAATAGTCATTCTGTTATTGCTTGTGATAGGGAAGTACTTTTTAATTTTTAAATAATGTTCTTTCAAATGTTACCAATTAAATGGCTGCAGAAAAGTTTGATACAATTTTACTAAATGTTGATTGGGATAATTTATTTGATTCATCATCAACCTCTCTCTAAATATTAATTACCTCACGGGATTAATTTGCCGGCAGCAGTGGTACAATGGTTAGAAGAGGGAATGGATTTTTTATCTTGAAATCAATTAATTAGAACCTTTATTAATAGTTTAATAATTAATCGCCACCAAACCGAATGGTCGGCACTGTTAGAAAATGAGGAGGTTCTAGAAGATGTTATTTCTTTTATACAAAATGTAGCTTGGAAATCAATTCATAAATATATTGCCTTACATATAATGGATTCGAATGATGAAAGTGCCGGTACTATTAACTTATCAGGTAGAAAAACATTAAGATTAACAGTACATGAAAAACGAGATTAAAAGGATAAACCAGCTATTTATATTAAGGCCTAGTGTCTCAACATATTTTGTTGGGTTGTCTTCAATCCAAAAATATTATTTTTGAAAGCTTTGCAAGGTTTAACATAGGTAATTAATGTTGTTCCTGTTCAGCTTGAGTCAGGTGAGTCATATCTTTTATTTGATTGGTTAGTTGGTTCACAACAGCCTTTATGTATGGTTGAGCCGGGAGTTATACCAACTGAAGAGTTAATAAATGAAGCTTTAAATAACATGCATAATTGAATAAACATAATTAATTTATTAAATCAATTTCATATAAAAGGAGTGAATATTATGCATCTTCCATCGAAAGATATTATTGTGTTGGCTGTGGGTCAGGCATTAACTACAACTGTTGTTTCGATGCTAACAACAGTCTCAAGCCTTTCCGGTTCATATTTATCACCCAGCCCTTCACTTAATACACTACCAGTAACTGCTACAGTTATTGGTACTTTATTGATGATATATCCTGCCTCATGGTTGATGGGGATACTTGGTCGTAAAGGTGGATTTATATTTAAAGCCGGTGTGGGAATTTTAGGAGGAATAATATGCTGTTCAGCCTTGTTGTTGAATCATTTTTATGTACTCGTCCTAGGAGCTTTGTTATTAGGTATTTTTAGTGCTTTTGGTCAATATTATCGGTTTGCAGCAATTGATGCCGCTAAAAACTCAAAGGAGCATGCTTCTGCAATATCTGTTGTAATGGGGGCCGGGGTGATAGGTGGTATTGCCGGTCCTTTTCTCAGTAGTCACTTTTCCGAGTTATTTTCACCGGTACCCTATGCTGGTTCTTTTGTAGCTATCATTACTGTTTGTGTTTGTTTAGCCTTATCACAGTTATTCCTTTCCAGTGATTTAGGACGTACGGTTAGCCCTACTCCAGATGTAATTAAAACATCAGATCACAAACATAAGTTATTAAGCTCGAATTTTATTCAGATTAGTATTATTTGTACTATTGCTTTTGCTGTAATGACTCTAACCATGAATGCCGCACCATTATCATTGCATAAATCTTGCTTTGCTTTAACGACTGCATCTATTGTCTTGCAGGTACATTTTATTATGATGTATTTGCCGTCCTTTTTTAATCCTAGCTTAGTGAAAATTATTGGGCTTAAGGGGCTAGTTACCATCGGAGTTTTAAGTAGTGCATTAGGTTGCTTATTAACTTTATTACCTAACCAAACTCTTGAAATTTATATGATTGAACTCGGCTTATCCGGTATAGGATGGAATTTTATGTTCAATGGTGGAACACTTCTATTGACAAAAACATACAGTCCAGCCATGAAAACAAAAGCTCAAGGATTAAACTCCTTATTTGTATATACAGGTAATATCGTTGCTTCATTTTCAGCCGGCGCTTTAATGTACCTATCTGGCTGGCAACTAGTTAATTTAATTTGTATTCCATTACTATGTACATCCATATTTATTTTATGGAAACTAAGACTTGGTAACATTACTTAATTAGAATTCACTTTAAGCTTACTTTTAGTGAACTGCTGAAATTAGTTATATTTTCAATTTTTTTGTTTATAAGATATAATAAGTCGAGTATCAGCAAAATGAAGGTAATATCTATTCTTCTGACTAAAGTTCCTAGAAAATAGTTTTAATATCTTGATATAAG
Source organism: Apibacter sp. B3546 (assembly GCF_009827885.1). Taxonomy (NCBI): domain Bacteria; kingdom Pseudomonadati; phylum Bacteroidota; class Flavobacteriia; order Flavobacteriales; family Weeksellaceae; genus Apibacter; species Apibacter sp. B3546. The sequence goes on from NZ_WINW01000002.1 coordinate 519,007, forward strand.
AGACAATTCCGATGTTTTTTTTACTTGCTGTTGATAATATACTGATGCTTACCACCGGCCGGACGATAATAATAACGACCAACAACCGTTAACCGGTTTTTAGCGGGTTTATAGTGCTGTCTTAATAAAATGGCAGCAATATCCAAATGGGTATACGGCTAAATTAATTGGCAAGTAGATTTAACTTGTTGTCCAAAATAGCGAATATTCAGTTACCTAAGTCCTATATCAATGCGTTTAGGTACTGTTTCTTTAGTGTTTGGAGAAGTTTTTGGCAGGCTTTTGCTTCAATTTTTAAACCAATAGGCTTTACCGGCACTATTGAGTGTGCAAGTCCAACGTTCATAAGACAGTGAATTTTTTGTTGTAGTTAGTTTTAAGCCCCGTAATTTTAATAGGGCTTTTTTTATTTAATACAAAACATTAATTCTATATTTAAACAATACTCATCATTCAATTATAATTTTTTAAGGATATTTTAAACCTTATATTTAAAATATTTAATTTACTTGCGCAACTAAATGGCACAAATATTGTTTTATTATAAATGTTCATAAGGCAGTGAATTTTCGTAGTAGTTAGTTTTAAACCCCATTAATTATGGGGTTTTTTTATTTATATATTTAAAATATTGATAGTATTTATTTTACAAAACACCTTATGATATAATTATTACTATTTTCATAGTAGTAAACATTAAATTTTAAAATTTATAAATTACTTGCACAACTCAATGGCACAAATATTGTTTTACTATAAATGTTCATAAGGCAGTGAATTTTCGTAGTAGTTAGTTTTAAGCCCTGTTATTATTAATAGGGCTTTTTTATTACCTTAATTAAAAATTTATCTTATACAATTGCATAATTTCCATAATTTTATAACATTTAATTATTATAAAATAAATATTATATACAAATAACAATTTCATAAAATTATGGCATGAATTTTGTTTTAAAATAAATGTTCATAAGGCAGTGAATTTTCATAGTAGTTAGTTTTAAGTCTCACTTTAAGTAGTG